>NZ_QKZK01000006.1 GCF_003254275.1 Breznakibacter xylanolyticus
CTCTTTTGCTCTATTTGCTTTTGTAATACATTGATAATCAGTGTCTGAATTTTCGAAAAATCATTTGTAGTACACAAGGGGGTATTGTATATCAGCGGTTTACATGTTTACTTTGGGGCATGTATTTCAAAGTATCCATGCGCACCAACCCCGAAACGGGAATCTATAGCGGTTATTACCGTGTTTAGTGGAGAGCTAGCGTCATTACGCTACCTTTACAAAGCGAAAATCTGTAGTACACAAATCCGAACTCGAAAATGAACAATTCATTGAAATACAGGCGCTGGCTTTAGGATAGCTGCAAAATGGGTTAAGAATAAGCACACAAAACATCTCAAGGAAAGACAAAAGAGATCTTGAAGCTGGCATGACCAGGGGATTCCTGAGGTTTATTAAAATACCCCCCGTAGGGGAAAAGACCGGTAGCATTGGGAGGAATTGTTTTCCTCTCGCCCCAATTGGGGAGAAAGATGGTTTGCTGACCTTCTTCTACCGAACGATAAGACAAGTCCGATAAGATTTTGAGACATGAGAATTGGTAGAAATAATAGCAAATCACTAACTAAACGACATTAAATCATCATCTGAAAAAACGCTGTGCTCCTGCGCCGCAGCGTTCATTGAAAACCACCCGGTTACGCCCTTGAATCATCTGCTTTCTTATTTATACGCAAGGCGTTACAAACTAACTCAAAATCCGCCCTCATTGCTCAATTCTCATTGTCGCATCTGCTGATGCCATATAAGCTAACACCCGCTGCGCCGTCAATTCATCCTGACGGCAACACGCCATCCCCATGCGTCCCGACACATAACTTGCCAAATACTCCTGCTCTGGCTGACCTGGCGTGGGGATCAACAACGCTCCCTTGCGAAGCCTGACCAAATCCATCAACGACGAATAACCCGAACGACAAACAACCACTGACGCTCTGCATATCAAATCTTCCATCTTCTCATCAGGTAAATGGGAATAAACCATCACCCCTCCATCTGCTTGCATCAACTCGTTTTGGCGATCAGGCTCACCGCAGATGACAATGCTGCGACACGACAATTTTGAAAATTCGGCTATCATCAATTTTACCAGCATGGAACGATGCGGCTCAGGGCCCGAAACGATGCCCAACACATAATCCTCCTTTACCTTAGGCGCAGACATGCATGAAAATCGCGACAAAAAACCAATGTAAATAACATTGCAAGGCAAGGGGGTCACTTGCGACAACATCCCTGCCAGTGATCGACTCCCTTGATGATCAGGAACCCAGCATTCATCAAAACGCTCAATCCAACGCCGGAGCACGCGCTGAACCAGTGGCTCACAAAATCGCCACAATCCCGGCAATCTAACCTTCAACTGATGCGTCACCAACACCGACTTCACCCCGCGATGCCACAATCCATATCGGTTGTCAGAAATAACCATCGACGGCTGATACTGCAACACCAACTCGACCAGGCGTTGATGCTCCTTCCTTTTCGTACGCAAAAACGATGGAATCAACCCCAGCATCGCCCACACCTGTTGATTCCCCGACGAATAACTCACACGATAGCCGGGCAATGACACCGCTTCACACTCGGGAAACGAATGCGCAAGCAGCGACAACGATGCCCCATGACCGCAAATGATCACGCGCTCTCGACGATGTACAAACTCTCGTATCACCGGAATCATGCGGGTGGCATGACCCAAACCCCAATCAAGGGGGCAAATCAGAATAGGACCTCCTGACTTCATATCGAACACTTTCAGATGGGTGGCTTTTTTAAACCAACAAATTCTATATGAGGTAAATATATGATTTTATCTAATGGACGATATTTTGTCCCTGCAAATGTTGGCGAAATGGTATATTGAATTCCTTTACCTTGTCCCACTGTTACAAGACAACTTTCTGTTATTAACTTTGATAAAACTCTTTTTAATGTTGCATAACTGACAGAAATGTCAACATTATCGTGGACTTCCTTCGAAGAACAGGCCCCTCTTTGCTTTATCAAAGTCAATTATCTGTTGTTCTCTTGAATCATTCATTCTGAATAATTAGCTCATGAAGACAGCTTTCATAGCTCATTCAACGAACTATTTGAGCTGTATTTCTTCTTAAGATGAGCCACACGCAATTCAACTCAGCGTCTTTGCTCATCAGCTTTTTTCTGAATCCGTGTTCATTAAAAACGTCCTCGCTCTCATTCTCCTCCGCCTGGGGAGGACTGGAAAGGGCTAAACCATAATCATCATTCAACCCGACACCTGCACCGGAATCCCCAATATCCGCACCTTTTCGGCTATCTCCGACAACTCTGCCAACGATACTTTCTGCAACGTATCAAAAGGCGTATCTCGCTCAATGGTATATATCATCACTTGCGAAGGCTTAATGCGATTGAGCAACTGTAACCAAGGCTCTACATCGGCTGCCGTGGTGTTATCGACCATCGCCCCATCATATCTCCCCTTCACAAACATGGTTTGAATGGTCAATTGACCCTGAAAATGCATCAAATGATTCACAAGTGCTTCCAGACTAAAGGCGCCCACCGGACGATCGAGCTGACAAATCGTCGCTTCTCGCCCGCCATCCAGCTTAAGGATATTATCATCCACCTTCAACAACGCCTGATAAACATCGGATCGTTGGATGCGTGTGGCATTCGACAACACGGCAATTCGCGCTCGAGGACAATACTGATTCCGTAAAACAATCACATCATCAACCACGCCGGCAAAGTCGGGATGAAGTGTCGGCTCTCCGTTGCCGGCAAAAGTGATCACATCGGGCAGCTCGCCCGACCGGCTCATCGCGGTTAACTTTTCTTCTAAAAGCTCACGTACCTGATCGCGCGTGGGTAACTTCTCGCCGGTGGATGTCGTCTCGTTCAATCCGCATTCACAATAAATGCAATCAAACGAACAAACCTTGCGACTATTGGGCAATAAATTGATTCCCAGCGACAAACCCAATCGTCGGCTTCGCACCGGCCCAAAGATGGTCTGATCAAATAAAAAAGTTGGCATAAAACTATTGGTTTCCGACAAAGTTAAATTTTTTGGCTCAATGTCGATTATTGTGAGTAAACAAAACATGAAAGCACGAAATCAACACAAGGTAACTAAGCCGCCTTCGGAAACGAGCCCTGTCTAACACTTCGATACACAGGAGCTGATTATTGGCGAGTTCCATCTGACCAATTGAAAACAAATAATATACAGATGAAAATGGCGTTAAAAAAATCATAGGCCTGAGCGTTAAAAAATATGCGCTGTTTGAGCTTGCGAGTTCGCAGATTTTAGCGAAGGCCTATGATTTTTAGCCATTTTACGTCAGCGGCGGCCTTTTTTGCTTACTTTTTGGGGCTGTAGCCAATTCAGCGGAGCTCAGCGACGCTTAATCATGAGGGCAAATGAAAACAAACCCTTTCCGAATAAAAAGTAAGAGCCTGCCCGGCTCGAGGGCACGAAATATTGGGTTGCGTGAATTGATACTTATGATTACCCACACAAATCAGAATAGAGACAAATTTTTTTACCCGCTTACCCCCTGAATCTCCCATGATGATTTTTTACTGTTTTTGCTATCTTTGGGAAATTTTTGTCATTTCGGACTCTTTGCATGCAATTCAAACAGGTCATTGGTCAACAGCCCATTAAGCAACAGCTCATTCGAATGGTTCACGAGAACCGTGTTAGCCATGCGTTGTTGTTTGCAGGAAATCCGGGCACCGGCAAACTGGCCATGGCGCTGGCGCTGGCGCAATATCTCAACTGCACCAATAAAAATGACGATGACGCCTGTGGCCAATGCCCTTCGTGCCGAAAAATGGCCAAGCTCATCCACCCCGACCTCCATTTCGTTTTCCCCGTACACAAGGCCGATAACCGCGAACTCAGCGACAACTTTTTGCCCGAATGGCGAAAAAGAGTATTACAATCACCCTACTTCGACCTCACTCAATGGATGACCGACATTGGCAGCGAAAAGGCTCCCGGAACCATATACACCAAAGAAAGTGGCGAAATCGTGCGTAAACTCAGCATGAAATCCTACGAAGCCGAATACAAAACCATGATCATCTGGTTGCCCGAAAAAATGCGCGTCGAAGCAGCCAACAAGCTCCTCAAACTCATTGAAGAGCCTCCCGCTAAAACCATCTTCCTGCTCGTCTCCAACCAGCCCGCCGAAGTACTGGGAACTATCCTCTCGCGTAGTCAGCAGATTCGATTCCCTCGTCTCGCCGACAAAGACCTGGTGCAACATCTAACCTCCGTCGACGGCATTTCCGCCGAGCAGGCCTCCTTTGCCGCCCGACTGGCCAATGGCAGCTACCTGGCCGCTCGCGAAGTCATTGCCCAGAGCGATGACCAGGCATATTTCTTCGACCGGTTCATCTGGATGATGCGATGGGCTTATCAACGAAAAATATTTGAACTGCTCCAATGGGTCGATGACCTGGCAAGCCAAAACAAAGTGAAACAAAAGAATTTTCTCGACTATGCCATCCGCATGATTCGCGAAAACTACGTGATGAACTTTGGACAGGCCGACATTGTTTACCTCAACAGTGAGGAAAACGAATTCTCTCAAAAATTCGCCCGTTTTATCAACGACAGAACCGCTTTGCCCATCATGGAAGAAATGTCTCTCGCCATCGCTCACCTGGAGCAAAACGGAAACGCGAAAATCATCTTCACCGATTTGGTGCTGAAAATGATTATCTTGCTCAAAGAATAGCACACTCGTGCCATGGCTTTCCCGGGCACTTTCAATATATATCGCAACACGTTTAAAACGTTTATAACATGCAAGAAGAGATACTTGAAACACACGATAAATGCACCGCTTGCACATCTCGTTGCAACAAACTCGAAGTCTTCGATTGGCTCAGCGACTTGCCTCAAGGCGTGTCGGCCAACGACATCGTTGAAATACAATTCAAAAATACTCGCAAAGGTTATTACCGCAACAGCAATGCCATTCATCTCGAAAAAGGGGATGCGGTTGCCGTAGAAGCGTCTCCGGGGCATGACATTGGCGAAGTCTCACTCACGGGCGAACTGGTGCTGATGCAGATGAAAAAAAACAACATTTCTCCTGCTTCGTACGACTTCAAACGCATTTACCGAAAGGTGAAACCCGTGGATATTGAGAAATGGGAAGAAGCCAAAGCACTTGAACACGAAACAATGCTCGAGTCGCGCCGTATCGCGTCTCGTCTCAAGCTCAACATGAAAATCGGCGACGTCGAATACCAGGGCGACCGGACCAAGGCCATCTTTTACTACATTGCCGACGAACGCGTTGACTTTCGCGAACTCATCAAACTGCTGGCCGAACGATTCAAAATCCGAATCGAGATGAGACAAATTGGCGCTCGACAGGAAGCCGGGCGAATTGGGGGCATTGGCCCTTGCGGCCGCGAACTATGCTGCTCCACTTGGATGACCAACTTTGTGTCGGTAACCACCAATTCGGCTCGATACCAGGAGATATCACTCAATCCCCAAAAACTCGCCGGACAATGCGGCAAACTTAAATGTTGCCTCAACTACGAGTTAGATGCATACATCGACGCCCAGCAAGACTTCCCGAGAACAAACATCCCCCTCCGGACTCGCGAAGGCGTCTTCCTGCACTTCAAAACCGACGTATTCAAACGCCTCATGTGGTACACGCTCGAAAACAACGGTAGCTCAGGCCTATTTGAAGTTTCCGTCGACCGCGTCAAAGAAATCATTGCCATGAACCGTAAAGGCATTGAAGTGGACAAACTCATCGAAAACGCACCCAAACCCGCCACCAAAGAAATCGGATTCCACAACGTGGTCATCGAAGAAAGCCTCACTCGCTTTGACGATAAAAACCGCCGAAATCGTGACAAACGCGGAAACAACCAACGAAACCGCCCTCAACGTCCGGGAAATAACCCGCGCAACAATGCAGCGCGCGACGAAGCTAACGACTCTACTCCAATGCAGTCGCAAAACCCCGAAGGACAGACTTCGCAACCCCGTGAAAACCGCCAGCCTCGCATCATCAAGCCCCAGGCTCAGAACGGCTCCGATGGGAATCCGATCCGCCGCGAACGCGACAACAATGCCACGCGAACGAACCAGCAACATCGTGGGAATCGCAACCGTCCCTCAAACCGTCCTCGTGGCGGAAATCAACCCAATAACAAAACACCCGATGCTCCGGCAAATGAAACGAGCCATGAGTAAGCCTTACTCACGCAGAAAGATGATTACTGGCGAGTTCCATATGACCGATGAAAAACAAATTATGAACACATGAAAACTAAACGCTGTTGGGGGTTGGGATGCATTGGTTTCTTCTTGATTTCGGTGGCCTGCGACCGTCACAAAGTGACGGAGGCTTTCTATGCCACCACCCAAAACCAATGGAACTCCGACTCAGTAGCTGTTTTCAGCATCGCTCCTCCCGACTTGAATCAATCATACAACCTGTTGGTCAAACTCAACCATACCAACGATTACCCATTCAGCAACCTGTGGCTCTTTATTGAAACCACTTCCCCTTCGGGACTCACGGTCAACGACACCATCGAGTGTCTGATGGCCGACAAAGAGGGCAAATGGATGGGGCGTCAATGGGGAAAACATTATTACATCCACTTCCCCTGGAGACCCGCTTTCAAGTTC
This sequence comes from Breznakibacter xylanolyticus, assembly GCF_003254275.1. Taxonomy (GTDB): domain Bacteria; phylum Bacteroidota; class Bacteroidia; order Bacteroidales; family Marinilabiliaceae; genus Breznakibacter; species Breznakibacter xylanolyticus. The sequence continues at coordinate 6,668 of NZ_QKZK01000006.1, forward strand.
GCAGAAAACGGCAACTACCACATTTCCATCCAACAAGGCATGCGAGCCGAGTGGCTCAATGGCATCACCGAAGTGGGACTGCGTCTTGAAAAAAACAACGACTGATAGGATTCGCCGTCAATCCAATCTCTTCTATATTACTCTTTTGAGTGATCTGCTTTTTAATTTAAACGCAAGGCTTTACAAGTGAACTCAGCGCCTTTGCGTTTATTTTGACTCTGAAATGACACTATCATCTCAATAACTAACTGCTCTGCATTCATAAATTCACCCGTGGGAAAAAATAAACTTAAGAAATTTGCCGAACTGGCCACTTTCAACAACGTCATTGAAGCCGATTTTGACGACATCTTCCGTAAAGATTTTTTCAGAAAAGCGAACTGGAAACGTGATTTTTTTAAAAACGAGCATCCCATCGTCCTCGAATTGGGGTGCGGAAAAGGCGAATATACCGTGGGGCTGGGACGAATGTTCCCCAACAAAAACTTCATCGGCATCGACATCAAGGGCGCGCGAATGCACAAAGGCGCCAAAATGGCTCATGAAGCGGGAATGAACAACGCGGCTTTCCTGCGCACTCGCATCGAATTTATCACCTCATTCTTCGGCCCCAACGAAGTCGATGAAATTTGGCTCACCTTTCCCGACCCGCAAATGAAAAAAGCCACCAAAAGGCTAACTTCCACCTGGTTCATGAAAATGTATGCCTCGTTTTTAAAACCCGGGGGCATCATTCACCTCAAAACCGACAGCAACTTCCTATACACCTACACCCGTGAAATGGTGCGAATCAACAACATGGAAGTGATCACCGACCAAAACGACCTTTACCACTCCGATTACGTCGACGAAATTCTCGCCCTCAAAACACACTACGAATCGCAATGGCTTGCCAAAAACATTGCCATCAAATATTTAAAATTTAAACTCGATAACGGCTCCAACCTCACCGAACCCGACATCGAAATTGAATTTGACGAATATCACAGCAAAGGCGGCGGATACCGCGAACGACAAACTGTCGAGGGGCAACGCGTGGCAGGGAAATAACCGCCTTCCAACCGGTCAAATAGCATTGACTTCCAATTCGTGTGAATCAACAAACACACTTTCGTTGCTTTGCCTAGCGCCTCGTGCGATGACCAAAGAAAAAATTCGTGGAATTTTCGTGTAATTCGTGGACAAAAACCTCAATCTCTCCACATCCTCTAAATATCACGAATTTCCTATAAATCAATAATAAAAGCGCTTAAGACCCGTGACAAATCATTGGCCTTAAGCGCTTCATCACATGTTGCATCAAAGGTATTCACACACATAGGCCATAAAATCAGTGGCCTCTACCTTAAATCGCTCTCCCTTCTCTACGCGGAAAGACTCCCCTCGCTGATACGTTTTCCAGGCCTGACCCGGCAATTGTGCCTTCAATTCACCCCACACGATGTTCATGATCTCAATCGTGTCCGTGCCAAACTCATAACTGCCCGGTGCAATCACTCCCGCTGTGGCTTTTCCTTGCGCATTGTTAGCGGCAAGCGATTTCACCTTTCCGTCGAAATATTCATTTACTTTTATCATTTCACTAACCATTTTTGGGGTTTTAAATTGCAAAACAACACTTTTTTCTCCAATTAGCCTTCATTTTATAACATTTTCTACGCAATTCCCATTCCTCGTTTAACCTATTTTGACAATCTTAATTAGAACTAATCTAAACTTTTTGAGTAGTTTTGCGGTTATATTATTCAAGAAGCTCGACTGAGTAAGCGCTAAAAAAATCTCTCATCATAACCTGATGAAGCGCAAAGGAATAAGATTATAAAAAACGACTTCGCGTCTCTGTGCCTTTGTGTATATTTTTTTCAGCCTTTTCTTCCGACTTTGACGATTCATCCAATTGTGACATAATAAAGCATCACGTATGGCTACAGATCAAAATACGATTCTGGACGAGGTGACAGGGGGGGAATATAAATACGGGTTCGTGACCGACATCGAAACCGAATACATTCCGAAGGGATTAAATGAAGATGTGGTGCGTTTGATTTCTCAAAAAAAAGGGGAACCCGATTTCATGCTCGAGTTCCGTCTCGAAGCTTTCCGCCATTGGCAAACCTTGACGCTGCCCGAATGGGCGCACCTCAACATCCCAAACATCGACCTTCAGGAGATTATTTTTTATGCGGCTCCCCGCACGAAACCCAAATACAACAGCATCGACGAAGTCGATCCTGAACTGATTGACACGTTCAACAAGCTGGGCATTCCTCTCAATGAACAACTGGCTCTGGCTGGCGTGGCCGTGGATGCCGTCATGGACAGCGTGAGTGTTAAAACAACTTTTAAAGAAACCCTAGCCGACAAAGGCATCATCTTTTGCAGCATCAGCGAGGCCATACGCGAGTATCCCGATCTCATCAAAAAATACCTCGGCTCGGTGGTTCCCTATCAGGACAACTACTACGCCGCTCTAAACTCGGCTGTGTTTAGCGACGGATCTTTCGTTTACATCCCCAAAGGGGTTCGTTGCCCTTTGGAGTTGAGCACCTATTTCCGCATCAACGCCAGCAACACCGGGCAGTTTGAACGAACCCTCATCGTGGCCGACGACGACAGCTACGTCAGCTATCTCGAAGGTTGTACCGCGCCTATGCGCGACGAAAACCAGCTCCACGCTGCCGTGGTCGAAATCATGGTCATGGAACGCGCAGAAGTCAAATATTCAACCGTTCAAAACTGGTATCCCGGCGACAAGGATGGCAAAGGTGGGATCTTCAACTTTGTAACCAAACGCGCCATCTGCAAAGGCGATTACGCAAAAGTATCCTGGACTCAGGTTGAAACTGGATCGGCTATTACTTGGAAATATCCAAGCTGCGTGCTCATGGGCAACCATAGCGTGGGCGAGTTTTACTCCGTGGCGGTCACCAACAACCACCAGCAGGCCGACACTGGCAGCAAAATGATTCACTTGGGCAAGAACACCCGCAGCCTCATCGTCTCGAAAGGTGTCTCTGCCGGCAAAAGCAATAACAGCTACCGAGGACTGGTCAAAGTCTCGAAAAAAGCTGATAACGCCCGCAATTTCTCCCAATGCGACTCGCTGCTCTTGGGCAACCAATGCGGCGCTCACACTTTCCCTTACCTGGAAATCAACAACAGCTCCGCCAAAGTGGAACACGAAGCAACCACCAGTAAAATCGGCGAAGACCAGATATTTTACTGCAACCAGCGCGGTCTCTCTACCGAAGATGCCGTCGCGCTTATCGTCAACGGTTATGTGAAAGAGGTCATCAATCAACTGCCGATGGAATTTGCCGTGGAGGCTCAAAAACTCCTGCAAATCAGCCTCGAAGGCAGCGTGGGGTAACCCTCTCAGCTCCTGTTCTTCAAAAAAAACATACATTCCACGTTCGCTAAAAAAAAATGCACCATGCTTAAAATACGAAACTTACACGCTAAAATCGACGACAAGGAAATCCTGCGCGGAATCAACCTGGATATTAAACCCGGCGAAGTACATGCCATCATGGGACCAAACGGATCGGGCAAAAGCACCCTTTCGGCTGTCCTGGCTGGCAACGAAGCCTTTGAAGTCACTGAAGGTGAAGTCACATTTAACGGCAAAAACCTCCTCGACATGGCGCCGGAAGACCGTAGCCGCGAAGGCCTGTTCCTCAGCTTTCAGTACCCCGTTGAGATCCCTGGCGTTAGCATGGTCAACTTTATGCGCACGGCCCTCAACGAACATCGTAAATACCGCGGCGAAGCGCCCATGTCGGCCAGCGACTTCCTCAAACTCATGCGCGACAAGAAAAACCTGGTCGAGATTGACTCAAACCTTACCAATCGGGCCGTCAACGAAGGTTTCTCCGGTGGTGAGAAAAAGAAAAACGAAATTTTCCAAATGGCCATGCTGCAACCCAAACTGGCCATCCTCGATGAAACTGATTCCGGCCTCGACATCGACGCCCTGCGCATCGTGGCCAATGGCGTCACCAAACTCAAGTCGCCCGAAAATGCCACCATCGTCATCACTCACTACCAGCGTCTGCTCGATTACATCGTGCCCGACCACGTGCACGTACTTTACAAAGGTCGCATCGTCAAGTCGGCCGGTAAGGAACTTGCCCTCGAACTGGAAGAAAAAGGATACGACTGGATTAAAAAGGAATTCGAAGACTAAAACCGGGGATAAACCCGATAATGCTCTGCCATCATGAACGTAACCGAAATACTCTCCGGCCTGACCGAAGCGTTGGTGAATACTTATCAACAACATGCGGCAACGCTGGCCGAAAACCACGCTGCTGTGGTGAACCGCCTGCGTGAATCTGCACTGCCCGCTTTCGTCAAAATGGGCATCCCTAACAACAAGGTTGAAAATTACAAATACACCAACCTACAACCGCTGTTTGCCGGAAACTTCGAGTTCTTCCCGCATGCCGATACCGACATGCACATCACCACCGAAGCATTCAGATGCGACGTGCCAGACTTGCAATCGCATCTCATCTTCCTGGTCAACGGCGCTTTTGCAGGGGTCAGCAACAAGAACAACTTACCCAAAGGAGTTGAAATCAGCTCCTTTAAAGAATTTGCAACGCATCGCGCGCAAATCGTCGAACAATATTATGGCCAGGCAGCTCCATTGCATCACGACGGCATTGTTGCGCTGAACACCCTGCTCGCATCCGATGGATATGCCATTTATATCCCCAAAGGGGTTGTCATTGAGGAACCTCTGCAAATCGTTAACATTCTCACCGGCGACACCGATCGCCTGGTGATACAACGAAACCTCATTGTCGTTGAAGAGGATGCTCAGGTGCGCATCATGGTATGCGACCACACACTTAGTGCCAGCCGTTTCGTCGCCAACACTGTCACCGAGGTTTTTGTGGATCAACGTGCCATCTTCGACCTCTACAACTTACAAAACCAGCACAACCTCACCACGCAAATTGCCGGAACTTACATCCGTCAAAAAGCCAACTCTAACGTGATGAGCAACAACATCACCCTGCACACGGGGGTGGCGCGAAATAACATTCATGTGCACATGGACGACGAACATTGCGAAAGTCACGTTTACGGACTTTACCTCAACGATAAAAGTCAACACGTCGACAACTACGTATTCATGGATCATGCAAAGCCCAATTGCTTTAGCAGCGAGCTATTCAAGGGCGTCATCGACGACTATGCGTCGGCCGCTTTCACCGGCAGAATACTCGTGCAGCGCGATGCACAAAAAACGAATGCCTACCAGTCGTGCAACAACCTGCTGCTGACATCCGACGCCAAAGTAAACACCAAACCCCAGCTCGAGATTTACGCCGATGACGTAAAATGCTCTCATGGGGCCACTGTCGGACAAATTGACGAAAATGCCATGTTCTACCTACGCTCTCGTGGACTGAGCCCCGAGGAAGCCCGCATTTTACTCATGTATGCCTTTGCCTACGAAGTGGTCGAAAAAATTCGGGTCGAACCCCTCAAAGAACAAATCCGTACGCTGGTCGAAAAACGGTTCCGTGGCGAACTCGACAAATGCGATGCCTGCGTTCTCTGCGACAGCAAAGCGCGTACCGCCGGATGCATGTGACACGTCAAAATAAAAGTCTTCGCTCAATCGCGCCTCATTCCGTGAGCCTAACGCACTTGTGATTTTTACTATCTTTGAATCAAAGACCCAATTGGTTATCACGAATCAAGATCTTTACACAAACCATAACTATTATAAATTCAACATCATTAAATGAAACCCTGAAAGGGCAATAAGCATTAGCGTCGGCTTCGCACTACAATGAATACACATTCAATCATAGAGCCCTGAATTGAAAATCGACGAAGTCAAAGGGCGTAAGCTTACGCCCCTTCAGGATGTCGATTAGCGCATCAGCGTTCATTTCATACTCAACCCTGCACGGTTCGCCAACTAGTATTTAAAACATCATGATCAACTTTGACAACATACGGGCTGAATTCCCCATTTTGAGCCGACAGATATACAACAAACCTTTAGTATACCTCGACAATGCGGCCACCACCCAAAAACCCCGGTGTGTCATTGATGCAGAAGCGTTGGTATATCAAACCATCAACAGCAACATTCATCGAGGCGTTCACCACCTCAGCAATCTTTGCACAGAGGCTTATGAAAACGCTCGAAAAACAATCGCCCGGTTCATCCATGCACCTCACGACCATGAGGTGCTGCTCACGCGTGGAACCACCGAAAGCATCAACCTGGTGGCCTATTCATTCGCTCACTCGTTCATGCAAGCGGGCGACGAGGTGATTGTGTCGCAACTCGAACACCATTCCAACATTGTCCCATGGCAATTGATGGAACAAACAAGAGGCATTGTCCTCAAAGTCATCCCCATCACCAATGAGGGCGAACTGGATTTATCGCTGCTCCCGGCTCTCATCACCCCCAAAACCAAACTCATCTCGGTGGCTCATGTCTCTAATGCTCTGGGAACCATCAACCCGGTGAAAGACATCATACACCTGGCACACGCTCGCAACATCGCGGTGATGATCGATGGGGCACAGGCCATTCAGCACATCACCGTCGACGTGCAGGATCTCGACTGCGACTTCTATGCCTTTTCCGGTCACAAACTATATGGCCCAACCGGCATTGGCGTATTATACGGCAAAGAGAAATATCTTAACCAAATGATCCCATATCAGGGTGGCGGTGAGATGATTCAAAACGTGAGTTTTACAAAAACTACCTTTAACGAACTCCCCTATAAATTCGAGGCCGGCACACCCAACTATGCCGGCGCCATTGCTTTGGCTGCGGCCATCGATTTCATCGAAAACATTGGCATGAAAAATCTCGAAGAAAAGGAGCACCAACTACTGGATTATGCCCACCAACAATTAGCGCTAATCCCCGGGCTCAGATTTATTGGCACAGCCAAAAATAAATCGGGCGTCGTTTCGTTTTTGGTCGATAACATTCACCCATACGACATGGGCATGATGCTCGACAAAATGGGCATTGCCGTTCGTACCGGTCACCACTGCGCACAACCCGTGATGGATCGCTTGGGAATCCCCGGCACCGTCAGAGCTTCATTCGCATTTTACAACACCAACAATGAAATCGACCTGCTCAAAGCTGGAATCCTTAAAGTCAAACAACTATTTGCCTGAAAATTTAAAATATCAAATCTCATAACTTTCAACCAATGGATATCCGCCGGATACAAGATGATGTGGTCGAAGAATTTGCGGCTTTCGACGACTGGATGGACAAGTACTCATATCTCATCGAACTGGGAAACGCGCTCGACAACTTTGACGAACAACACCGCACCGAACAACACCTCATTGAAGGATGTCAGAGCCGCGTATGGCTGCACGCGCAATTGACCGATGGGAAGGTCGTTTATACCGGCGACAGCGATGCTATCATCGTCAAAGGAATCGTAGCCTTGCTCATTCGCGTGCTAACAAACCAAGCGCCTCAAGACATCCTCGATTGCGACCTATATTTCATCGATGCCATTGGCTTAAAGGAACATCTCTCACCCACCCGCTCAAACGGATTGGTGGCCATGGTCAAGCAGATGAAACTATATGCGCTGGCTTTTAAAACCCAACTATCGGGCAAATAAGACGCTATTTCGAAAACGAACCTTATTGACGTCACAATGAAGGACACAATCATTGGACAAAGTGCAAAAGTGCTAGAGTACATCAGAACCGTCTTTCAATGATAATCCGAAAACTGTCGTTCGTAAAAACCGTTGTGTATTTTTAACTCCCATGAATAATCTACATTGCTCGAAACCGCAAGGCATTACAAATTAACTCTGTCCCTTCGCGTCTCTGCGTTTAATATTTACTAAAATACACTTCGTTCAATAAAAATTTGCCGCCATGAGCACCGAATATCTACAAATGGAACAACAAATCGTTGATGCATTAAAAACCATCTACGATCCCGAAATCCCGGTCAACATCTACGACCTGGGGCTGATATACGAAATCCACGTCGAAGACAATGGCAACGTGCGCGTGGTGATGACACTCACCTCACCCAACTGCCCTGTCGCCGAGTCTCTCCCCGAAGAGGTCTACGACAAAGTGTTGGCCGTTCCGGGCGTCAAAGGTTGCGAACTCAACCTCACCTTCGACCCGCCATGGACAAAAGACATGCTCTCTGACGAGGCGCTGCTTGAACTTGGGTTGCTTTAATACAAACGATTGACGTTCGGTCTAAAACATCCCATTTCTGAAACGTTCCTGCGAATTCAATTTAGCAGATTAAATTTCACAGACGTATTTTAACTTCTCTATAACTACTATATAACTCGTTGAGTTATCTGCTTTGTTATTTTAACGCAAGGCGTAACAATATAACTCAGCGCCTTCGCGCCTTTGCATTTATTTTGACTCTATTGCTGAATTGAACTGTTTTTTTTCTCCTCACCGGTTCTCATCCTTTCTCACTGTAACTCAGCGTCAGTTCTTAGTTAATTACGCGAAGGAAGATGAATTAACGCTGAATCACCTGCGTTTTATCTTATGTTATACTCATTAAAAACTCTACACACCTAGACTCATCAATACTGTTGCTTTGGAATGCTGGAAATTCGTCCAATTTGTGAATAAATGACTTCAACGCCCAACCTCACCGATGCCATCCACCGGCAACAAATCCGCGCCAAGGCACTCGATTTGGGCTTTGACGACATTGGCTTTGCCACGGCTCAACGCCTTAACGACGATGAGCCCCGATTGCAGAAATGGCTCCTCAACGGCGCAAATGCCGAAATGGCCTACATGGCCAACCATTTTGAAAAACGTGTCGACCCGCGACTTTTGGTCGATGGGGCTTGCACCATTGTTTCTCTGCTCTCAAGCTACAAGCCTGCCGTTGAATCAAATAATCCCGACAACTTTAAAATTGCGCGTTATGCCTGGGGACACGACTATCACGAGGTCATTCGCGAAAAACTAAATGAGCTGTTCAACTACATCCGCGACCATCACTACCCCGACTTGCAGGGGCGTGCATTCGTCGACTCGGCTCCGGTACTCGAACGGGCTTGGGCAGCTCGTGCAGGGCTTGGTTGGATGGGCAAAAACACCTGTCTCATTCACCCCAAACTGGGTTCTTACGTCTTCATCAGCGAGCTCATCATCAACATGCCTTTAACCGGCAACTCTTCGTTGGTCAATAACCACTGCGGCAGTTGCTCGCGTTGCATCGATGCCTGCCCCACTCAGGCCATCACTCCCGGCTTCGTCGATGCGCGTAAATGCATCTCATATTGGACCATCGAACACAAAGGCGAAATAGACCCTTCCATCACTCAAAACCTTAACAACTGGATTTTTGGTTGCGACATCTGCCAGGAGGTCTGCCCGTGGAACCGCAAAACACCTCCCTCCAAGGAACCATCATTCTCCCCGCAACCGCAACTTTTACAGATGAATAAATCCGACTGGGAGGAATTATCGGAAGATTCATTCCGAATCATCTTTAAAAAATCAGCCGTAAAACGAACCAAATATATTGGGCTGATGAGAAATATACGTGCAAATACCAATCAGAAATAACGGATAGATCGCATCTCTTCCTCCTTATCTGCACTCTTGCGCTTAAAGTTACGATACTTGTTTTTCTTATAGAACTTGTAACAATCGTAACTCAATGTGATCTCATGAGCTCCCGAATTAAAATAGGACGTCCGGTTGGTGTAAAAATCGTACGAATAACAAATTCCCCAGTTGCGGTTCAACTGAAAATTCAGCATCCCGGCCAATGCCTGACCAAAACGGTAAGAGGCTCCAACCCACAGATACTTGTTGTAATTCAAAATCACGTTTAAATCGATCACGTTCTCACCCGATGGCAACAATCGCACCAATGACGAGAAACGCATCGACTGGTGCTTATTCAATACATACGTGTATCCGCCATTGAGGTAAAAATGATGATCCGAAGCATACACACCACTATCTATACCACTGTACGAAAATCGACTCAGCAACAACTGGGGGCACGACAATGCCACATAATAATTGGGTGTAAACAAAACCGCACCCACGCCAAATGACGGCTTCACTCGATTGGTGATATTAAACCCAAAATATGGATCGGCCGCATCTCCAAGGTTCAATCCCGTGAGACCGATGTTATAAAGATGCACTCCTCCCGAGGCTCCCAACGACAAAAACATCTTGTTCGACATCCGTACCAAATACGAGTAGGTGCCGTGCACTTGACGCGACACAACTGGACCGGCCTCATCGCTCAACAAATATCCACCCAGTGACACCCGGCTTTTATTGATGGGCGAATGCGCACTCAGGTAATAACTCTTGGGGGCGCCTTCTACGCCAACCCACTGCTGACGTACGCCCAAATCTAAAGCCAACGAATTACGGTTACCCGTATATGCAGCATTCATCGACAACGGCGAATTGACATATTGCGTAAACAGCGGATCCTGCTGAGCATATACAGGCATACTCAACAACAACAGCAGCGAAAACACCACTACTGAAATCATCTTTTGAGTATATCCATTCATATCTCTCATCCGCTCCCTCATCGGTTTATATACACACACCCGGTCAGCGGCGTGGAATTCCCTTCCAATCGAAATTGATAATAATACACTCCCGCGGGGAGCAACGACCCCGAATAGGTGCCCCTGTTGGCTGTGCCACCCCAGTCGTTCTGATAGGTGGGTGTCTCGTAAACCAACTCTCCCCATCGGTTCAGAATGCTCAATCGGATATTGCGAAACTGTCGGTAATAATCAAACTCCGGAACCACAAACAAATCGTTCATCCCATCACCATTGGGTGAGATACCGCCCGGAATAAACACATTCAACTCACTACTATTGGTGATGGTAAAATAAACCCATGCAGAGGTACAATCTCCCTCCAAATCACAAACCCGATACTCAAGGGAATCTAAACCAATGTAATGTGTGTCCAACGTCACCGTCACCGTATAATCCTCATTCACCTGTGTATAACCGTGATGCAATTCTTGCGAAATGGTCATCTGAAGCGGCAGATCATACATCCCTGCATCGTTCATCAAAACATCTAGGGTCTCTCGCATCCCCTTCTCCATCAGAATCGTATCATTAACTGCTTCCGGTTTAAAATCAAAATCTGACACCTGAATATATAACGTTGCTTCGTCGCACTCTCCATTGGATGAACAGACACGATAAGTCAATTCATCCTTACCAATATAACTCCGATTTGGCTTGTAATATATCTTTAAATCATCCTTTATCTCATATACACCATTTTGTGGTGCCTTGACTATCGAGAGTGTTATTTGCGACCCTTCTAATCCATAATCATTGCTCAAAACAGGTGAATATACTTCATCGCTTTCGAACATATACAATAAGTCATCATTGGCATTGATCGGAATTCCTCCGTCAATCCCTTTTCGATGATCGGCATGAGCGAGATCAAAAGAAAGTAAAAACAAAACGATAATCAATCCACTTTTCATGCCGATCGTTAAATATTGGAATATTCTAAAATTTCTTTTCATCAAAATCGATCCTCAACATTTATTTACGAGCGACCGAACAATGACTTACTCGTGAAATCAGTGTTAATCTCTGTTATTTCTATACGAAATAACTCACGCAGCAAATAATGACATAATACAACAAAACGTACAAAGATAAAAAACAATCCCCGACAGACAATCATCTGACGGGGATTGGATTAAAATAATCGATTGTTTACCAATGTTTAATAACTTGTGTATTTATCATTCACACGCTTACCCTTTTTCTTGCCGGGACAATCAATGGCACCATTAAAACGATCGTGACAGAAACGATAACCCAAAATCAGCTGATAATAACTACCGTAATGACTCTGTGCTGAAGTGTGTCCCAACTGATATTCAAGACCAAAATTAATCCGCTTGTAAATCGTCCCAACGGTCACTGCTGAACCCAAATCGATTCCGGCATCCTTATCCATGGTGCGTCGGTATGCCAACAAACCCCAAAACGACAAATCTGAATTCATTGTCGGAACCGTCAGCTTCGCATTCAAATCCATTCGACTATTGGCCTGTGAATTCCGCCGATAGTAAAGCAATGGCTCAATATACAAATCTATACCGGGCCATTTAAACACAGATGACATATACAAATGAAGATCCTTGGGGACATTCGGCTCCAAATCAGACTCCATCATTGAGTTGGGCTGCGAAAACAAATTCGTGACCGAAACGCCCATGTGAAAGTTACGACTTAATAAAATCATCCCCGTATTGGCATTCAGTCCCCATCCATTATCACTCCCGTTCATCACCACTGGATCCATCAATTCATCATTCGTCAACCCATCGTACGACAACGAACTTTGCTCCAGATTTAACGACAACCCGAACATCAACTTGGTAAAACTCTTGGTGCGACTATTTTTCGCAATCATTACTTCGTACGAAAATGATTGCTGTAAGCCCATTTCCTTAAAAAAACCATTTTTATCATTGTAGATATACGTCCCCGACCCCAAACTCTCAGACAACGCTGTCTGTGCACTCAGGATTTGTGTCGAGGGAGAATCATCCGTCCCAAACCATTGCTTTTGAACATACCCATTGGCTATAAAACAGTTCTTATAAAACCCGGCAGCGGCAGGATTCATCAAATACAAATCATAAACATACAGATTAGTGATATAATGTTTTTGTGCTTGCAATGAAATGCCGGTCATTAATGCTGAAAACATAAACAACAAAACACCTCGAAGTACTACTGTTTTTATCAAATTAAATTCCACAGGGATAGGCATAAGATACATCATAACAGAGATTTCAACAACATTATCTTTTAAGCGTCATATGACCTTTAATGACTTTACTCGTGGGATTCAATTCTACCACATACCAGTAATCATCGCTTGGCATCGGTTTATTCAAATAATAACCATCCCATCCAGCGTCTGTCGGTTTATATATCCGCAATAACTTCCCATAACGATCATATATACGTATGTTCGAATCCGGAAATTTCTCCAAACCGGTAATCGTCCAGCGATCATTATGGCCATCACCATTGGGTGTTATGAGATTCGGAATTTTCAAATCCAATATATTAAAAATACTTACCGTGTCTGAATCCAAACACATGTTGCCATCGCGGACCCACAACACATACTCGCCATTGGGCAAATCTCGAAACACATTATCCTTCTGAAATTCATCATCATTAATGGCATAGACATAAGGCTCGGTACCTCCCGAAGGCAAAACGGCTATCTGTTGATAAATCATCGTATCCAATTGTGCAATCACGGGCATTGAATGATGCAATAAATTGGTGGTATCGCGTAAGATAAAACAGCCATCTGTAACTTCAACCCAATATTCTCCTGTTTCTTGCATCCATTTGTATTGTTCGGTATCTCCGTCCGACCAAGTAAATGTCGGATAATTCTCAAAAATTTCCTCCGGATAAGCATTGAACTCAATGGAATCATTGGCACAAATAGTAACTTCAGAAACCAATGAATATTCTGGTGCTATTCTTGTGTATATCATCTTAGTATCCCACCCAAAACAACCATTGACATCTTGAACTCTCAACGTAATCAATGTATCTTTTTGAGCGACGATGGATTGGGCTGATGATCCGGATGGCTCCCATTGATAAACAACTCCGGAACTAGCATTTAAAACGACATCTGTAATGGGGCACACCAATTCATCTGGCCCTAAATCAACTTCTGGTAAAGGCAACCAAAATATATTTAAGATATCACTATTCTGACAGGAATAGGCATTGGTAACCGATAATTTATATGTGCCGGATTTAGCGACAATACTAGGAGCATCAGTTTCTCCATCGGGCGTAGACCAAAGTATCGATGACACTCCACTGGGTGCTGACAAAGGTGTCAATACCCCTGAACAAACGGTGATATCCTCTCCCAAATTCACTTCCGGTAAAGAATGTGCATGAACGGTAATAGCTTCTTCTGCATAACAATCATTAATAGACGATTCTATTCTCAGCTTGATCGTCTGAACCTGATCATTTCCGATGATTGTATATGAATGGGGTTGTCCCTCGGATGAATCATCATTCCAATAATAACTTCCAAAATGACTTAATGCTTTCACCTCAATAACTTCTCCGGCACAGCGATGTTGCTCTTCTGCACCCAAATCAAATTTTGGAGAGGTACGATGAGTCAAGTTCAGCGTTGCACTGGCATGACAAGCATTTGGATCTACGATATCTAGGGTATAAACACCTTTTGCATTCACAACCAAATCGGCATTGCTAATCGATATCGTATTATCTGAATTATGCCACACATAACTGTTCGCTAACACAGATGATGGCTTTTGCAAGGTTGCAGTACTATTATCACATATACTGACGTTGTTTAAAGTAAATGTTGTCTCCGGGTATCGGGTGATCAAAACAGTCGTAGAATCGGTGCATCCATAGTTATCCCGAACAACAACTTTAAATTCTCCGGCATCCGTCCGGCTTAATTCATGGTCGCTATCTATAACAACATCATTGGAATCGTACCACTCATAATGAATGACGTTCCCACTACCCTGTACCACATCAGGGATGACAGAAACCATCACATCCTGACATGCAGGAATGGTTGACTGCGCAAAAGCAACTGTCGGATTTTGGTAAGAAACCACATCAATATAACCATCAAGTCGACATCCATCTGAAGCTTCCTTGACGCGAAGATGATATCTTCCGGCTTGAGTCACCTCGACTTCATGAGCTGATGAAATAACGGTTGGATCGGAATCTTTATACCATTGATAAGAATCATAAACATCTTCACAATGTAAAATCACAGATGATCCGGCGCAGAATGAACGTGGAGAACTGCTCAAATCAAGCGTTTGAACCGGATCTATGGTCAATTTTATCGTCTGATTCACATCGCAACCATGTTCATCTTGCGCGAGGATGGTATAGATCCCGTCATTAATCCCGGGCATCGAATTTGTCACCATTTGCTGATAAGGCATGGTTTGAATCAACGGCAATGCAACAGTGCTGGAAGAAGATGTCTGCTGAAACGACCAACGATAATTCAAATAACCCGGAGCGGTCGACAACACAATTTTCCCTCCATAACAAATGGATTGATCGGGCAGACTGGCTGATTGTGAATCCCACCAGGCATAACGTCCTATACCCGAATTCGTACATCCATCACTGTCAACTACGTCTAACACCAACTGTTCATACTGCCGATCTGCAAAAAAAGTTTGACCGCTACCTAACAATGACCCGCCACTGCCATCTCGCCATGTATAGGATACCATCCCATCAAGGCCTTTGAATTCCTCACTGCTTCCATAGCATTCTGTGATATCCGGAAGAATGACATCTGCCATCCTTGCATATCTCTCTATCGAAATTCGGGAAGTATCGGTACAATTATTGGTTGCCGTTGCAACCACATAAAAATCTCCGGAATCAGTCCTTGTCAACTCTGCATCACCATCACCATCCACCTCTGCTCCGGCGGCATCATACCACTTAAACAGATTAGCCCCGCCAACTTCATTGGCTGTCGCTGTTACTGTTACGGGAATGCTAAAACAGAATGGCTTGCTCGTGTCGGTAGAAAGTTTAATTTCAGGATTCTCTAATGAGATAACATTAACAGACTTAGTTTTAAAACAAATAAGTTTCTTTCCTGTATCATATACGGTTAACGAATAAGCCCCACTCTTTTCAACAATCGCAAAATTTCTGCTAGGTAAACTCTTGACTGATGCCCCATCAGTCCATTCCCACTCATAGGAATCAAACTCATAATTACTCTTTAGCGTGATAAATGCACCTTCACATTTGGTGATATTATCATCACCTAAATCCAATTCGGGTATATATTCAACTTCCAATAAAATAGTTTGTTTAACCGGACATTTATTCACATCTTTTGCCTCAATAATATAGTTACCATCATTCACCCCATTAACAGCAGCTGTAACTGTATGCTGATATCCGGTTGTGGCTAATGCCACGGGAACAACGCTTGGGGCTTTCTGAAATGACCATCGGATATCCGTATAAGTCGGATCAGTTGATAAGACAATATCAGTACCAGGACAGGTAATTCGATCCGATAATTTTGTTGGTTGTTCGGCGTGCCATTTCAAACTTCCGGTTGCTTCACTCGTGCAATTGTTGTTATCGGTGACCGTCAATCTCACTTCCGAAACAGGCTGATTTAAGGTTAACGTTTGATTGCCACTACCATCCTGCCACAAATAAGTTTTCATGCCGACTGGACCATCAAATGAATATGGCTCCCCATGACATTCAGTGGCATCGCGTAAACTAAACACCGGCAATGGATTTCTGGTTATATCAACAGTCGCAGTGCCGGTACAGCTCGCTTTATCGGTGACCACAACATAAAAGCTACCGGCATCTGTCCGTGTTAACTGCGAGTCATAATCAATCACCTGATGACTTGAATCATACCAACGATAAACATACGGGCTCCCACTGCCATTGGCGGCAGCAGCATTAACAACCACCTGTTGGTTTTCACAGGCTGAGATATTACTACCGGACAAGGTTACTATTGGATTCTGCAACGCAGTTACGGTGACGCTCCCCTGTTGTTTACATCCATCTGCTCCGGTGGTGGCTGTCAGGGTATACGTCCCGGCAGTGGATGCTACAACTGAATGGGTCGTAGAAATCACAGCAGGATCTGATCCGATAGTCCAGGCATAGGAATGGTAAACCGTATTGGTTTGTAAAGTCACTGTCGATCCAGGACAAAAGGATGCATTGGTGATTCCCAGGTCAATAACCGGCATGGGATGAACAACCAAACCAATCGTCTGATTGACCGGGCAACCATTGCCATCAAAGGCACTGATTGAATAAATCCCATCATTCAAACCTCTCATCACATTGTTCAGTGCTTGCTGATGTGGCTGGGTCACATCAAGAGGCAGACTGACTGATGTAGATGCGCTGGTTTGCTTAAATGACCAGCTATAGTTAGTATAAGCGGGATCGCTGGCTAGAACCACACTCCCCCCGGAACAGATGGTTTGACCGGCCAATGTCGGGGCTTTAGGATACCACGAATAGCTTGCCTTTGCTTGTGCTCGGCATCCATTATTATCAACTACACTCAACTCAATGGAAGAGGCAGGCTGAGCAAGGGTGATCTGTGACGTGGCAAATGTTGAACTCCCAACCGTCCACGCATAACTTGCCATCCCGGAGGGACCGGAATAGACTTCGGAACTACCATGACATTCCGTCTTGTCTGACAAACTTATCACAGGCAGGGAATTGACAGTAATGGACAACTGTTCGGTCACACTACAATCGTTCTCTGCCCAGCCTGTTAACTGGTAAACACCGGAAACTTTGGGATAAATGGATGATTGAATGGAATCCTTCAATGCAACGCCATTCAAATACCACTGATATCGATCCAAAACGGCATCGGTGCTGATTTTTTGACCGATACAGATGGATGAAGGATTTTTAGATAAATTTAATGCCGGAATGGGGTGAGCAGTGACATTTATTGTATCTTTTACGGCACATTTGTTTTCATCGGTCACCGTTAAAATCACTGTCGTCGTGGTACCGGCACTGACTGTTAAATCCAAATCTTGTGTGGTTGCTGTATTGACAATCGAAGAACCACTATTTTGATACGTCCACAAATAGGTATATGGTGTTGTACCCACGGTGCCTTCTAATGTGTAATTCGCCTCAGCACAAACGGTGGTGTCTTTGGGCAATTGCACATCGGCACCCAGAATCTTGACCTGCGTAGATGCTTTGTTTTCGCAACCGCTCGTAATTTTTTCGGTGGCCACTACCCAATATACCCCGGTTTGCTTTGCTACAATCTCCGAAACATTGGTTGCAATTGGAGTTCCGTCGGTACTGGCTAAATACCATCGAATGTTATATTCCGGATAGGTAGCTGAAGTGGATATATTCAATGTCCCATTCGATTTACAAAAAGATTGTGGGTCACTTACCCTGATGGAATTGTAAGCCGAAAAATAGCCATAATTCAAACTGGCACCATTTTGATCAAGAACACTAAAGTGAAATTTCCCGGTAGAATTACTAATACGATAGGTCGTACCGGTTGATATTCCGGTATGTGGTTTATTAGTATCAATTGCCTCAGATTTAACTGCAACAGTTCGCCACTTGGTATCCATACCATTCTTATCATACACAATATCCCAATCACTTTGAGCGGGGAGTAACGATGATTTATCCTTATTCTGAGAAATATCCATCAGTTTAAACGATCCAATATCAGTATCTTTTGCTAATATCTGAATCCAAAAATCTTTTACAAAACTTCGATTAAAGTCAACCTGTTTGGAGCCGGTACACGTGATGGGAGGTAGAATGGCACTTCCCATCTCGTAACCATAACCAGTTACCTGATACGCATAAAAGGGAACACCAATCTCAGAATAAATATAAACATTGTCTTTGGCAATATCTCGACTTACACTTTGCCCTTTATTTAAAGTAATTTTTTCAGTACCATACCATATCACGGAATTGTCACGAACCGCAGTTAAATAGACCTTTTGAATATTACCGAATGATGAATCATTAGTCTTTATGGCAACATATTTATCACCAATCACATCAACAGGAATTAACTGATCACCAATAATATCATAATTCCCCTGAGGTTCTAGATTGATAGAATCATCAGAAATCGTGACGGCTATTTTTCCGGTGGATACAATATGTGTTCCACCTAAATTAATTTTAGCATCTTCTCCAACAGCCTCTAGGCAATAGGTTTCACCTCTTTTTAAGTCAATATCAAAAGACTCTCCGGCTTTACGTCCTCCAACACAATCAGTCGTAGGTGTAATAGTCACCTTCGTGTCTTCCGTTGCCACAATGTCAATTTTCTCCTTAGCTTTTATCGTTAATGGATAATTGCGATAATCAAGGTTCGAGGGCACATAAAACTCTGTCCCCAACGCAGAATTACCCTTTAATGTAAACTTATCCGGATTATTCATATCTCCTACTTCGTAATAAGCAGTAATAT
Organism: Breznakibacter xylanolyticus; assembly: GCF_003254275.1. GTDB lineage: Bacteria > Bacteroidota > Bacteroidia > Bacteroidales > Marinilabiliaceae > Breznakibacter > Breznakibacter xylanolyticus. The sequence continues at coordinate 25,775 of NZ_QKZK01000006.1, forward strand.
CCTGAGTCGATTCTATTAAAAGACCTTTATTCATCACAGGAAGATCGGTAGTCCGATTCCCATCCGTCCCGTTCTCCACATCTGCCTTATTTAACGTGACCGTAGATTGAACACCCGGATTGATCACAATAGTTTGGGTTGCGAAAGTGCTATTTTTTGGCATAGAAATTGTCACAGTCGCTGCAACCGCAGAAACATTGGTCAATCGCAATTTGATATATTGATCTTCATTACTATGACTCTTAGACGCATCCGGTGCCACAAACCAAAAGGTGCGGTCAACTTGTGCGGATAAATAAAGAGTGGAGACTAAAAACAGGCCGATGGCCAACGCGAAGCTTCGTAAAAACAACTTCATATACAGGTGGTTTGGTGTGTAACTAAATACAAAAAAATAATCCCGACAACAGGAAAAGAAAAGCCACCCTAAAACGAAAAACGGGAACGTAAAAAATACGATCGCCAAACTTCAAATCAAGGTGGTAAGGATCGTCAAAAAAATGTAACCTTTTTTTATATTGTACGCTCAAAAATTTGAATGGTTACGCTTTTGAGTCGAGAATCCCAATCTTTTAAAAAGTACATTTCATGCACATTTGCAACCAACATGGGAAAAAAGTACCATCTACTCTTTGTTGCTCACTAAGTTGCGAACAAATATACAAAAAACAACCATTCAAAATTCATCCAAACACCAAAAAAACATCTATTAACGGATTCTCGTCATTCATTTTCGTCAGTTCGTCAACAAAACCACTAAATCATTCAAAAAAAATATTTAATGTCCACATAACACTTACTGCCACCCATTAACCATTTCTTTAACTTCAAATACAGTAATATTGCGGCAACTCAAACAAATTAGAATGTTGAATGAGTGTATCTCCACGAAATTCAGAATCTCCGTTGTGCACTAAAATTCAACCCTCCTATTAATTAAATAAGGGCTTAATCTCCTCACTGGTTCTCATCTTAACTCACTGCACCTCAGTGTCAGCTCTTAATTGATTATGCAGAGGAAAATAACTGAACACTGAGTTCCTTTCGTATATTCCCCTAACTGGCCCTCATCTTTTCTCACCGCAACTCAGCGTCAGTTCTTAGTTGTTTACACTGATGTTTCTTCTCCTCACTGGTTCTCATCTTAACTCACTGCAAATCAGCGTAAGTTCTTAGTCAGTTAAACTAAGGATGTTAATTAACGCAGAGTTTCTAAATAATTAACTGAATACTAGGTTAAAATTTCTCAGGCTTAACACCCCCCAAAAAAACTCCGTGCCTCTGTGCCCCTGTGTACTCTGATAATTTGGATAGTAAAAAATCGTGAAATTCGTGGATAAAAATTTCCTAAAAACCTACCAAAAACAAAATAATAACGCTAACGAGTGATCTGCTTTCTTATTTAAACGCAAAGTATTACAACAAAACTCAGCGCCTTCGCGCCTTTGCGTTTATTTCGACTCTGTTGAGGCCGGCAAGGGCGCCGCCCCCTTCTCCGAAACTTCAGATCGTACAATTTTCCCATCCTCATAATATTGCGTCATCACCAATCGCCCCGCCGCATCATACACATACCGCCGCCCGTCCATCAAAATCCCATCTCTAAAATACCCTTGCTTCTCAATCTGACCATTGATGTGATAAACGGTATGTCGGCCGGTTCCGATAAATGGAGTCACCTCGTTCACCGCTTGCCCCACCCCATCGGGCATCGCCTCTGCGGGTGATTTCTCTCCTGCAGCAAGTTGCGCAACCCCATTCTTAAAACGGGTACTCTTCACCAACGTCCCTTGCTCGTCATAATGCCTTTCAATGCCATCAATCACGCCATTGGTTCGAGGCGTGCGATATTTCAATTGTCCATTCTCGTGATAATAAAGCTGCTCTCCCTCTCGTTTCCCGGCGGTATTGTACCGCCAATGATAGGCCATTTGACCCGAAGGATAATAAAACCGATACTCACCCACCCACTTGTCAACATCCCAAAACCCTTCTTCCCACAAAGTCCCGTCTTCATAATAAAACCTTGCCGGTCCACGAGCTTGACCATCTTCGTAGGTCAATTGATGCTTCATGCGCCCATGCGGATAATAAGCCTCCCAAACCCCATGCTTCTGTCCTTTCCGATAAACGCCTTTCTCCAATACACCCCCTCCATTGTCACGCAATTCCCACATCCCGGTTCGCTGACCTCGCTCATCCATTCGATTAAGACCATCAAACGATGCAGATGTCTCTTGCCCCAACACCGTGATCATACCAAAAAAGCACCAACTCATTAAAAAAGCCAATGCCCAATCCCCTCTATTTTTAACAACGTGGTTCACAACATCCATTTTTTCACGATATTTGCATGGGTCGATGCTTTTAGGCATCAAAAACAAGTTACATGCTTTCGATCGGGGTTGCAAAAAATATAGTAATTTCTTATCGAATTTGCACACTCAATGTCCAATGGCTAAACCTCCCGAACATGCACGGCAGCACCCATTGAAAAATTGTGTCATTTTCTCTAATGCGTTTTTACCACAAACCCTCAAAACTGGCAAAATGCAAGTTTTCTAAAAATCTCAACACACTGATAGCCTGCGTTTTAAAACAGATAAAGCATGGGTAAAGCATAGATAGTGCCTGGATGAAGCATAGATAAAGCATAGATAGTGTATGAATAGTGCCTGAACGATTAAGTTAAATAGCCACCAAGACAAGCAACGCTAATACTGCCAAAAAGTACAAACACAACCAACATACAAACTCATTTTGTGATAATCGACACAGCCACTTTCTGAAAAATATAATCCACACAACACACTGCCTTCGCAAATTGCCACAATCTCTTTGCCTGGCACAGAATGCACTAAAGCAATGATTTGAGATTCAATATCGTTAAGTTAAGAATCTGAACGGTTCAATGAGGCTCTCGGGTCAGTCAAGGAGTTAACAGATCACTGTTTTTGTGATATATTTAAGCTACAAATGCAACGTAAAAATAGGTCAAATACCCTATGATTTCTTTTTAGACGCGTGCAATACTTTTTAAGAGGCCCCATAGGGGCCAAATATCGGTAGCATTTAGGGGATTCGTTTACCTCTCGCCCCAATCGGGGCGAAAGATGATTTGCGAACCTTCATCTACCGAGCTTTGGGGCCCAAAGGCACCATAGAAAAAGCTCAAAAGATCAAGTCCGATTTGATTGTGAGCCATAAGAATTGGGAGAAATGATAGCAAATCACTAAAGAAACGACACTAAGATAAGATTCATGAATAAAACATAACCTCTTAAGCCGGTGCACCGTCACTCACATCCTGACATCATAAAAACTTAAAAAGAGCCATGAGCAAACCTTTACCACACCGAAGGTTGACAATTTGCGAGTTCCACATGGCAACTGAAAAACAAATTATAGACAAATGAAAGATAAAAAAGATAAAAAGAAAGGAAGTAAATCCATCGACATCAAACAGTTGCTCATGGACATCTTCACAGCCAATCCAAAGCGGAGCTTTAACTACAAACAAATGACCGGCCTTACCGGCCTGGTGAAAAAAACCGACCGTCAAAAAGTGGCCATCCTGCTCAACGAAATGGTCACCCAAGGCCTGCTCACCGAAGTGGTACCGGGCAAATTCAAGCTGCTCATGCGCGAAGCATACGTCACCGGAAAGGTGGACATGACCGCTTCGGGCGCCGCATACATCGTTCCCGAAGATGGCGGCGAGGACATCTTCGTGGCTCAAAGCAACCTCAACCAGGCGCTCCACGGCGATGTGGTGAAGGTTTTGCAGTACGCCCAACGCCGTCGACACCAACCACAGGGCGAAGTGGTGGAAATTATCAAACGCAAACGCGACACGTTTGTGGGAACCCTCGAGGTGGCTAAAAACTTTGCATTCCTCATCACCGACCGAAAGGTCATGTACCAGGACATCTTCATCCCCCTAAACAAACTCAACGGCGGGCAAAATGGCCAAAAAGCCGTGGCCAAAATCACCGACTGGCCGGCCAATGCCAAAAACCCCTATGGCGAAATCATTGACGTGCTTGGCGATGCAGGGGAAAACCAAACCGAGATGCACGCCATCCTGGCGGAATTCAACCTCCCCTATCGCTACCCCGATCATGTAAATGCCGAAGCTGAGAAAATCGATGCCGGCATCACCCCCGAGGAGATCGCCAATCGACGCGACTTCCGCGACATCACCACCTTCACCATCGACCCGGAGGACGCCAAGGACTTCGACGATGCCCTGTCGGTACGTCAACTTCCCGACGGCGAATGGGAAGTGGGTGTGCACATTGCTGATGTGACCCATTATGTGAAAGAAGACTCCATCATGGAAAACGAGGCCTTCTTCCGGGCCACATCGGTCTACCTGGTCGACCGCGTGGTGCCCATGTTGCCCGAACGGTTGAGCAATTTCATTTGCTCACTCCGCCCCAACGAAGAAAAGCTTTGCTTTTCGGTCGTGTTCCGAATCAACGACCAGGCCGAAGTGCTCGACAAATGGATTGGCCGTACAATCATCAACTCCGATCACCGCTTCACCTACGACGAAGCCCAACAAGTCATCGAAACCGGACAAGGCGACCTGGCTTGGGAAATCACCAACATGGATCGCCTGGCCAAGATACTGCGCGACAAACGATTCAAAGCCGGTGCCATCGGTTTTGAACGTGCCGAAGTGAAATTTAAAATCGACGAAAACGGCAAACCCCTCAGCGTCTTTTTTAAAGAATCGAAAGATGCCAACAAACTCATCGAAGAATACATGTTGCTGGCCAACAAAGCAGTGGCCGAATTCATCGGCAAAGAAGAAGCCGGAAGGCATTCGGGCAAAAAAAAGGAACTCACCTTTGTATATCGCATTCACGATGAACCCAACCCCGATAAATTTGAATCGTTTACTCGTTTCATCACCCGTTTCGGATACAACTTGTCTGCTCTCCCGGGAGTCAACATCAACCGATCTCTCAACAAGCTGCTCGATGATGTGCATGGCCGACCGGAACAAAACATCGTTGAAACACTCGCAGTTCGCACCATGGCCAAAGCCGTGTACTCCACCCACAACGTGGGACACTACGGACTGGGCTTCGACCATTACACCCACTTCACCTCGCCCATACGCCGCTACCCCGACATGATGGTGCACCGCCTGCTGCAACATTACCTCGATGGCGGAAAAAGCGTGGCTGCCGATGAGTACGAAGACCGCTGCGAACACAGCTCCGACATGGAGGCTCGCGCCGCAGATGCCGAACGTGCTTCCATCAAATACAAACAAGTGGAATTCCTCAAAGACCGCGTGGGACAGGAATTTGATGGCGTCATCTCGGGCGTGACCGAATGGGGCTTTTACGTCGAACTGAACGAGAACAAATGCGAAGGCCTTGTCCCCATGCGCGATCTGGATGACGACTTTTACGTGTTCGACGAAGAGAACTACTGCATCGTGGGACGTCGAAAACATAAAAAATACCAATTGGGCGACGCTATCCGCATTGTCATTGCACGCGCCAACCTGGAACGCAAACAACTCGACTTTGCCCTTCCCGGAACCATCGATAAATTGAAATAAGCATTATAAGGGCAAAAAATATATTTTTGCAATAAATATCAAAGGAATCGTCTCGGTTACACAGCCGTGCACCCTGTTAAAATAAAAATCAACTCATGACCCAGGAATTGACACCAGGAGCACTGAATGATAGTGTACAAACCGCCATTTTAGAATCTGCAAGAGAACTGTTTGCCCGATTTGGTTACAAGAAAACAACCATGGAGGACATCGCTCAGGTTCTTGGAAAAGGAAAAAGCTCGCTCTACTACTACTTCAAAAACAAAGAGGAGATATTTCAGGCGGTCATCAAATGGGAAGGGGATCTTCTTTTTTCCAAACTCCAAAAGGTGCTCCAAACCAATGATGCGCCCGATGTGAAGATGCGTAATTACGTGGTCATTCGCATGGAAAACATTCGCGAGTTGCAAAATTACCATGTGACCCTCAAACAAGATGTGCCCGGGGGGTTTGAGTTTCTTGAACAGATTAAAAACGACTACGAACAGCAGGAAGTGCAGATGATCGAGTCCATCATGCAGGAAGGTTTGGATGCCGGGTTGTTTCATCTCAACAACACCAATATGGCAGCCGTAGCCATCGTCACAGCCCTCAAAGGACTGGAAACCCCTCTTTTACAGGCCATCAACCAAAAGAACTATGAGGATTTCCGCGTACAAATCAACAACATCCTCAACATCCTGTTTTACGGCCTCATCAAAAGAGATTAAAACCGCGTAAAAAAACGCGCTCCCATTTATCCTTTTTACAAAACATCCCTCATTGGCGTGAACCAATAAGGTAGGAACTTGGTTTAATGAAAATGACTTCGGCAAACCACCAATTAATTAAAAGCGCATGCCCATAAAAATTCCAGATACCCTGCCTGCCCGTAGCGTTCTTGACAGCGAAAACGTGTTTGTGATGCCACAAACACGAGCTGCCAATCAAGACATCAGACCTCTGAAAATACTAATTTTCAACCTGATGCCTCTCAAAATTACCACCGAAACGCACCTTCTCAGAGTACTCTCCAATACGCCCTTGCAGGTAGAGGTGGATTTATTGATGACCAGCAGCCACATCTCTAAAAATACGCCACTGGAACACTTAACGGCTTTTTATCATACGTTTCACGAAATTAAGCATCAGAAATATGACGGCATGATCATCACGGGGGCGCCTGTTGAAGAAATGGATTTTGAAGAGGTCAATTATTGGGAGGAGATGAAAGAAATCATGGAATGGAGCAAGACCAATGTGACATGTACCTTCCACATCTGCTGGGGCGCGCAAGCCGGCTTGTACTACCATTTCGGCATTCCCAAACACCATTTAGGCAAAAAGATGTTTGGCGTTTTTCCGCACACCGTCAACTGCCCTCAGGAACCTTTGGTACGTGGCTTCGATGATCTGTTTTTCGCCCCCCACTCCCGCTACACCGGAGTGAAGCGCGAAGAGATGCTTAACAAAGAAGGTCTGATCATCGTTTCAGAGTCTAACGAAGCGGGTGTTTATATTGCCATGTCGGCCAACAGGCGCCAAATATTCGTCACCGGCCATTCGGAATACGACCCCAACACACTGAAGGAGGAGTATGTGCGGGATGTACGCAAGGGATTAGACATTGCCATCCCGGCCAATTATTTTACCAACAACGACCCATCTCAGCCTCCCATGGTGACCTGGCGAAGCCATGCCCACCTGCTCTACTCGAACTGGTTAAACTACTACGTCTATCAGGCGACGCCTTTTGTGCTGGATGAAATCAGTTAAACCTCACATCAAGGCCATTGCCTCCGACTTGGACGGGACTCTATTGCCCTATCACGGGCAATTCAACACAGCCGACATAGAAACACTGACTCGTTTGGGGCAAAGTGGCGTTGTACGCATCATTGCCACGGGCCGATCGTTGTGGTCGGCACAAAAAGTGATCTCCCCCGATTTCCCCATCGATTATCTGGTATTTTCGTCGGGCGCCGGCATCCTGAACTGGAAAACTCAACAACTTATCGAAAACTATTGCATCCCGTTTGAAGATGTGCATCGCACTACGACACTCTTTAAACGGCACAATCTTGCCTTTACACTACACCATCGCTCACCCGACAATCACCGCTTTTATTATCACCAGGGAAGTTCGCCACACCCAAACCTCGCAGCATACCTGGAACATTACCATCCCAACGGGCAACCGTTAATGGAGCCCGTCCCTCATGATGCATACAGCCAACTATTGGCTTTTATGCCAAATTGGGAACAGTTCGACACCATTTCCAGGCAGGTGACCAACATGAAGACCATCCGCGCCACTTCGCCCATTGATGACGCCTCCATCTGGTTAGAATGTTTTCACCCACAGGTATCCAAGGCCCATGGTGTGAATCTGATTTGCAAGCATCATCAAATATCCGAACACGATGTGGCTGCGATTGGTAACGACTACAACGACATGGACTTACTAAGCACATTTCGTCACTCGGCCGTGGTGGCCAACGCCCCGCAGGAACTTCGAAATATGTTCCACTCGGTACGCCCGGTCAATGAAGCAGGATTTACCGACTTTATGAGTCAGTTCACGTCATAACATCCTGTTTCATTTTATAGACGCCAAAATATCGAAGGATGGCTTGCTCGTTTTCGAATACACGGGCATGGATCAATGTCGCAACCTCGGGGCTATGCTTCAACTCGGGGTTTAAAAAATGAAGTAAAAGTGCCCAGTCGTGCCAATGACCCAGTTCCTTTTCCAACAAATCTGTCAAGACAACCATCTCGTCATCATTCACATTTGCACCAATCCTCAATCGGGCACGCAAAAGAAAATGATTCTTTTTAAAACATCTGCGAGCATCGTGCCAATGCATGCCCGCAGGTAAGACCATTAAAGGGTGTGCCTTCACAAAATTCTGATGAATGACATTATCGATCTCAGCACTCAACAACGGTTCTAAATGCTTTAGTAACGAATGAATTTTATTGAAACGGGGCGGTTGATAAGAAGCCAATTCGGAGATAAACTGAGCTTTCAGGTGCTGCATCCTGGTCAACAACCGAACCTCAGCACATGGCAAATGATCCCACACTTTAACCTGCTTCCCAAGCTTGTGAATCATGAAAGCATTGCGATATTTACCGGCAGGTTTATAAATTTTGAAAAGATGTGAACGCCATTGAGTCATTCGTTGCCCCTGTGAGGTCTCTGCCACATTCATTAAGGGACAATAAAAAGCATCCAATTCCTTGGCAGCCACACGAAAATCGTGCACCGATTGATCATCAGCACCATCGGCAGCTTTAATCACGTGATGACTGAACCGCCGGGAAGCATCCACAATAAAGGAAATATACGAAGAGTCTGGCATGTCATGTTCGGATTAAAATGAGCATCCGAACATGGCTAAGTCATTTCACCTCAGCCGTGATGGGATGCCTCAAACCTTTGGCATCAAAAAGTATTGCCTTAACCGATCCGATGGTAATCTTGGCTTCAACCATTACCGGAATGCGATTGGCATCGTCAGTCACCCAAACGGTCATGTCTTCGCCTGCATCAAACAGCGTTCCTTTCATGAGCATGGGCTTAAACTTGATGCAACGAAACGTCCGGTTTTGGTCTTTGGTTTTGATAATTTCCTTGCCCAGGTAAGTGATGTATAAATCGTGAATCACGCCATCGACAATCATGCGTGTGGGGATTTTATCGCTCGTCCGGTACTTTGAAAAATCAATATTACGGGCTTTGTACACCATTGTCAAGAGATCCATGGTACATTCCTTCATGGGAACGGTAAGGTTGCGATCAGGTTTCTTATCGACCTTGAGAGACGTCACGATTTGCTTTTTATCGTAATCGAAGCGATAATATTCATTAGCCACGTAACTTCCTTCTTTAACACTTCGAGCGGACCATAGAGGCTCAAGGCGAGACGTATCGATGATGGCGATAAAAGTATCGCGAATGGTTAATAAAACGTCGTATTTCTTATGGGTTTTGGCGAGGGCTGTCAGCTTCATGGCCGGCTTTTGGCGATAAGTGATGGGATCGGTTTTAAACAACACCTCCCCGCCATTGACCCAAATAAAATGCCAATTGTAATAGGCCTGATAAGTGAGCCGCTCGCCGGCAGTAAAAGCGGCGTTTCGGGCATCACATTGAGCTGAAATTGAAGCTGTCACAAAAAGCAACAACACAAACACGGGAACCCTCCTCTGACTGAAAAACATCGAAAAAAAATTCATCATCACCACAGGCGATTAAGGTCGGTTCGACTTAGAGGATTTGGAACGAAAAGATTGAGAGAACTGCAACACATCAAATTCGCCGGGATTCCACTTCACATTATGATCCCAATTGGCACGGGCAGCAATCTTTTCGGGATAATACATCAACACCTCAGGTTGTCGGCGCAGCAAATAATCACCCGAATCCCACCGACCGTTATCGTTCACATCAACCACAATGCGCAACAAATACTCAGCGGGTTTGAGCAATCGAAAGGCGATTTTACCATTGGCAGGTACCCTTGCCTGACGATCCACCGATTCGTTGCCGGCATTGAGAATCTGAACCAACCACTTTTCGCCTGGATTTTCAACCGTTAAATATAGTGTGGCATAACTATCCTCTTTGTTGATGGTGGTTTTAAACTTCAATGGCTTGTTGACACGACCATACACATCACGAAAAGTGGCTGAATCGACCACCAACTCGTAAGCAGCACCGGACTCCCAAACCCGATCGACAGAAAAACGACGGACATTGAGAGAATCACGAATCACGTTAAACGATTGATCAACCAACGTGCTATCAACCATCTTACTTAACCGGAGTCCCTGTTCGTTAAAGTAAACAGGAGCAGCATCGAGATAGAACGACAAGCGGCTGAAGATGTCCAATGAACTTTTAAGATCTTTGATACCCAACGAGGGAACTTCATCCATTTCCTGATCATCCTTTTTTTTCTTACTCTCCTTTTTGGGAGTATCATCTGCAAAATAATAAAACGTCAAGGTATCGGTCTTAAAAATGGGTTGCATTAATGAATCAACAGTGGCATAACTCACAGCCAAAGGCAACGAATCGTTGGCAATGAGCATGGTGTCACGCAACCAAACCGACAAGGAATCACGACCCTGTGAAAACTCAGGAATAAACCATTCGTCATCCACACTATCTAAGAGAGGCTCCATCTTCAACCCTTCAACACGAGCTCCAAACACGAGATTCAAACGTCCCTTTTCCTTACGATCGCTGGACTTGATGTACTGTTGACGCACCGGATCAGAGAACATAAATAATTTCAAACTATCAGGAATATAGGCCAGCTCTTGCCGATACACCACCGAATCGGCAACCAGGGTATCAACCGATGAACCTTCGGACGGTTTAGGAGCCTTAATGGTATCGGCAACTGTACGATACTCAAAAGCAGGAACCACCAGCGAGTCGTACCAAGCAATGCGTTCACCGGGCTGATCGAAACGATAGTTGGCATTGGCATCTGTGATGGCATAAACACGATAAGATCCGGGGCGCACATTGCGAATAGAGAAATAGCCTTTTTCATCAGTCTTGGCCAAGCGTACGGGCACCAATGTTTGAAAAGCAGTATCGGAAAGGTTACTATGCAAAAACACCAGGGAGCCTGCTGTTGGAGCCAGATTTTCCGCATCAAAGAGATGACCCGATACCGACAAAGAATCGACAACATCGCCCGTTGAAAACGAAAAACGAAAATTGGGAAGCACATTGCCTTCATTATTATCACTGATGGCATCTGCGAAATCGAGGGTATATGTCGTATTCTCCTGTAGATCCTCCTCGAAGGTCACCAACAATTCACTACCCCGTGCAACAACAGTCGGGACCTTATTCATTGGCGGAGAAACCACTAACTTTTGATTCACATCCTTAAGCTGAATCAACTCATCAAATTCAATAGAGACTTCCTTCCCTGTAAAATTGAGAGCTCCATCAAGCGGAACAGATTTACGCACTCTGGGAGGTTGTTCGTCCTTGGCTCCACCTGTCGGTGTTCCGGGATTGGCACACCTAACCCAAATGGCAATAACGCCAATCATGACGATGAATAAAAATAGAAACCGTTTCAAGCGAAGATTTTTTTAAAGAAACACGCAAATTTAAACCAATTTCAGAATAAAGCGTGATGGAAATCAAAGAATGATCTTTAGGGTCGCAGAGGGCGTAAAACGCATATTTTTCCAGTCAATACCTGTCATCTGAAGCACACCGGGTCTTCTGCCGGGCAAAAAAGAACCGCCTTCGCAACAATCGGTCTCACGCCATGGGGTATCAAGATGCTGGCTTAACCATTCGGCAACATCTATCTGCCCCCCTATGCGTAAAGTCGCTTGTAAATCGTCCCAAACATACTGAGAAATGACATTACAATCAGGCAAACAGTCATCATGAATGAACAAAGGATAACCTAACGAATTTTTGGGAATCTCCCCCTTACGACATCGAACATACAACATGCCGTTACGAACCATCCGCATGATTGCTGCGATATCATCAATCGGGTTAGCAGGGAAACAACCAACAAAACCGGGAACAATCAAACCATTAAAAAACTCAACACCGGCAGATTCAGTAAAAGCATCCCCATGCTCAGAAATGGAGACCACGCGAAGGTCATCATCCAACTCAAGCAACGGCATGTGTAGAAAAGTACCTTGAGGCGACCAGGCAAAATGCGCAGCAATGCGTCGTCTTTCTATCATGGCTTCTTTTCAGGTGCAAGAGGGATATGCTCAAGCGAGACTTCTTCGATAGAAAGATGTCGTTTATGCTTTTTATCGTGAAACAACAAAAAGCCTTCTAACGAAACAACGGCAGTATCTTGTTTTAACACCTTTGTCAGCAGGGCATTGGTGCGAGAGTACGATTTTGTGATGCCTGTTCTCAGTGTGTCGCGTGTACTGTCGGCATAACAAGTCACCAATACCATTTCGTCCTTCTTACCCAAATCATCTTTTTTGTAGGTGAACCAGGCACTCAACTTGATCTTTCCGTTCTTCAACGAATCCACAGCAAATACAAAAGGCAAAGTCGCATCAAGTGAATCATGTAAAGGCAACACAAAAGAACGTTCCAATGTCCACAAATCTTTAATTGCCGAAGCAGAATCCTTTTCGGCTTCACTCCTGGCCGTGATTTCCTGTTGTAAACGAGCTTCGTGTTGTGTAAGAATCTGAATCACCTGATCGTAAACCTTCAGATAAACATTCGGATGAGCAGAATACCAAGAGAGGGCAGAATCAAAATCAGCCTGTGATAATCCGTGACGTTCGAGCACATCTTTATAATGTCCCAATTGCTGGGGACGGAGTGAAACGTTACTAAGATTCATGGCATCTTCCACCAGATGGATGTCAGCCAAAATAGTTGCCATCTCTTTTTTAGACGGAATATGTGACGGCACCCGATCCTTGACGTTACATCCCAGAAACAACACAGTCAGCAATACAACGACCGAAACAAACCACACATTCCTGTACTTCATGAAGTTCAACATTGAAGGTTATTTACCGTCAGCACGTAACATGGTGCGAATGGTTTTAAGAATAATGACAAAATCATGCTTCAGAGACCAGTTATCGATGTACTCCAAATCCATGCGCATCCACTCTTCAAATGAAATATCATTTCGAGAAGGTGAAATCTGCCACACACAAGTGATACCGGGCTTCATTGAGAGACGACGTAATTGCCAACGCTCATATTTACTTACCTCAGAAGGGATGGGAGGACGGGGGCCAACAATTGACATATCACCCAAAAAGACATTAAAAAACTGAGGCAGTTCATCCAAACTGGTCTTTCTCAAAAAGCGACCAATGGGTGTAATGCGTGGATCATTGGTCATTTTAAACACCGGGCCATCCATTTCATTGTGTCTCTCTAATTTTGCACGCAAAGCCTCGGCATTGGTCACCATGGTTCTAAACTTATAAACCCAAAACTTACGCCCACGAACACCGACCCTCTTCTGCTTAAAAAATACAGGTCCCTTTGAAGACATTTTAATCAAAATGGCAATGAACACAAAAACAGGAGATAGCAGCACAATAACCGAAAAACTTCCTAAAAAATCGATCAACCGCTTCACCTGCAAAGACACATAATCCTCAGGAACATTGGAGAATGTGAGCATGGGAGTCGTGTTGAAATAATGCAAGTGCATCCGATTGGTCAACATATTGAAAAAAGGCGAGTACATCCTAAAGATCACCCCCACCTCGCTGCACGAAAAAGTCAGTTCTTCGAGAACCTTCATATCAGGTCGTTCAGTGCAATAAATCACCTCATCGACAGATTTACCGGTAATAAGCTCATCCAAATTGACATCCGAAGATGAAATAACGGGAAACAGGGAATTAAATTCTTGACGAAGTGAGCCACCATCTACAATGGCTACAATGCGATACCCCCACTCTTTATTTTTAATGATTTGACGAATAAAGGAAGCAGCTGAATTATCGCCTATAATCACGATATAACGGTAATTCTTTCCATTACGTCGAAAATATTTCAACAAGGAAAAAATTATCCCTTTTGAAATAAACATTAAGAAAGAATTAATCAGGGCAAAGAAAATCAACGGCATCATTCCGATATAATCTAATCGAAACGCAAAAATTGCCAGACCAATAATACCGCTGCCTAAGAAAGACAACCCAAGACAATTGAATAAAATAACCGAATACGGGCGAGACCTGTAAATCTCACTTAATCTCAACAACTTTGACAAATAAAACCAAACAGCTAAAATGCAAATATTTAATATCAAATAATCGTTGGATCCATAAAATCGTTCGCTAAAACCAAAAAAATTCATGGAATAATTTAACGCAATCCATCCCACGACAACGTCAAGAAATCCCAGAAGCGAACGGACAAAATGTTCCTTTTCTTTTAACATGCTCATGAAGGTTGATTTTTGAGGAACACAAAATTAATAATTTACTGATTGAAACAAACATTCCCACCTTAAACAAACTACTAAACAGCTGTAATTCAAAAAATTAATAATTTAACCACGTAAATAATCCTCAAAATTGCTCAAAAAGGCAACTTAAGAAAAAGATCGCAATGCTTTGCCATAATTATGGCAAATTCCTTTTAATATGACATTTAGAAATCAATACATCACAATTAAAGAAATTGTAAACAGGGGGCCCCAAAGCCTCACTTCTGAGCATTGAAAAGTCAGGATAAGACTATAAACGGATTAAAAATGCAAAGCCGATAAATCGACTAAAAACAGGCCTAATAACACAAAAACCGTTATTTTTGCGCATCAACACTCCCTTGGATATCATCAAGGAGAGAATCAACGATTTGCATCTTCTAAACATTCACATATGAGCACCGAACTGATTGACGATTCGCACGAGTCGAAAAGCAATTTTATTCACAATGAAATAGATAACGATCTGGCGCAAGGTAAGAATGGCGGAAAGGTTCTGACGCGCTTCCCACCCGAACCCAATGGCTACCTGCACATTGGCCACGCCAAATCCATTTGCCTTAACTTTGGCATCGCTCAAAAATTTAATGCGGCCTGCAACTTGCGTTTCGACGATACCAATCCAGTGAAGGAAGATGTAGAGTATGTTGATTCCATTGAGGCCGATGTCAGATGGCTAGGGTTCAACTGGGCCGACGAACCCAAATACGCTTCCGACTATTTTGACCAGCTCTACGAATGGGCCGTGAAACTGATAAAAAAAGGCAAAGCCTACGTTTGTGAGCTCACTGCTGAAGAGATCGCAGCACAAAAAGGGACTCCCACCGAAGCCGGTAAAGAAAGTCCCTACCGCAACCGAAGTGTGGAAGAAAACCTGGATCTGTTTGAACGCATGAAGAATGGCGAGTTTAAAGACGGGGAAAAAATACTTCGCGCAAAAATTGACATGGCATCGCCCAACATGCACATGCGCGACCCTATCATGTACCGCATCATCCACAAGCATCACCATCGTACGGGCGATAAGTGGTGCATCTACCCCATGTACGACTATACCCATGGACAGTCAGACTTTATCGAGGGCATCACTCACTCAATCTGTACGCTCGAGTTTGAAGTGCACCGTCCGCTCTACAACTGGTTCCTCGACCAGATTTTGGAAGGAGAACCGACGCCCGCTGCCCGTCCCCGACAAATTGAATTTGCCCGTCTGAACCTCAACTATACCGTGATGAGCAAGCGACGATTGCTCGAGCTGGTACAGAAAAACATTGTGGATGCTTGGGATGATCCCCGCATGCCAACCATATCGGGACTGCGCCGCAGGGGGTACACACCCGAATCGATACGCATGTTTGCCGATAAGGTGGGCGTGGCACGTCGCGACAACGTGATTGACGTAGCTCTGCTTGAATATTGCATCCGCGAAGACCTAAATAAACGCACCATGCGGGTCAATGCCGTGCTCGACCCGGTGAAGCTCATCATCACCAACTATCCAGATGACCAGGTTGAAATGATGGAAACCATCAACAACCCAGAAGACGAAAGCATGGGCAGTCGCACCCTCCCCTTCTGTAAAGAGTTGTTCATTGAGCGAGACGACTTTATGGAAGAACCACCCAAAAAGTTTTTCCGACTGGGACCGGGGCTTGAAGTGCGACTCAAAAGCGCCTATATCATCAAATGCGAGAGTTTTGTGAAAGACGCCAATGGCAACATCACCGAAATCCATTGTACCTACGATCCCGAAACCCGCAGCGGCATGCCGCAAAGCGAGCGCAAGGTAAAAGGAACGCTGCACTGGGTGTCGGCTCGCCATTGCATCGATGCCGAAGTACGCCTGTACGACCGCCTCTTTATGGATGCGGAACCCGATGGGCACAAAGACGTGGATTTTAAAGAATTTATCAACCCCGATTCGCTCAAAGTCCTCTCGAACTGCAAACTGGAGCCCTGCATGAAAGATGTGAAACCACTGGATAAGTTCCAATTCCAACGCTTGGGCTATTTCTGTGTGGACACCCACTCAAGTCCAGAAAAGTTGATTTTCAACAAAACCGTTGGATTGAAGGACAGCTGGGCAAAAGCGGCAGCGAAATAAAGCCCCTCCCGAACTGGTGCCTACACAAAGGAGGTACTATAAATACAAACAAAAAGGTTGCTGAAATCAGCAACCTTTTTGTTTGTTATAATAATAAAAGTAATCATTTGATGGTCTCAACAGCAGCTCGAATACGCTTAATGGTTTCGTCCTTGCCCAAGAGTTCAACAATGGTAAAAAGATCAGGTCCAAAACTACCGCCCACCAGCGCCAATCGAAGCGCATTCATGATGTTGCCAAAATTTTGACCATTAGATGAGATGAGCTCCGAAGCGGCGTGTTTCAAGGCTTCGACCGTCCAATCGGGTTGTTCATTCAACAAATCGGCCAACTGAAGCATAAAAGCAGGCACGCCGTCTTTCCAACGCTTTTGCACCACTTTGTCGTCGTATGCAGTTGGCGCCTCAAAGAAGAAATGCGTCTGCTCCCATAATTCAGAAACAAAGTTAACACGCTCTTTTACCAGCCCTACAATGGTTTGAAGCTTTTGAGAATCGACTGCAATTCCCTTCTGTTCTAACAAGGGCATGAAAAGAGCGGCCAATTGCGCATCGGATTTTTGAATCAGGTATTGATGGTTGAACCACTTGGCTTTTTCGGGGTCGAAACGGGCACCGGACTTATTGACACGCTCGATGGTGAAAATCTCGGCCAACTGTTCAACGCTGAAAATTTCCTGCTCGGTTCCGGGATTCCAACCCAACAATGCCAACAGGTTAATAACCGCTTCGGGGAAATAACCCGACTCGCGATACCCGCTGGCCACTTCGCCTTCAGGCGAAGTATACTCTAATGGAAACACAGGAAAGCCATCCTTGTCGCCATCACGTTTGCTCAACTTCCCTTTTCCACTGGGTTTGAGAATGAGGGGCAAATGCGCAAACTGCGGCATGGTTTCTTCCCAACCAAAGGCACGGTACAGCATCACGTGCAGGGGAACCGATGGCAACCACTCTTCGCCACGTATCACGTGCGTGATCTCCATCAAATGGTCATCAACAATATTGGCCAGGTGATAAGTGGGCAATTCGTCAGCCGACTTGTACAGAACTTTATCATCGAGAGTATTCGTATTAAAAGTCACATCGCCGCGCACCAAATCAGATGCTTTCACCAGCACATTTTCAGGCATCTTGAAACGAATCACATAAGGCTCGCCAGCCGAAATACGACGCTGAGTTTCTTCATCGCCCAGCGAGAGAGAGTTGCAAAGCGAGGTGCGCGTAGAGATGTCGTAGGCAAAAGTTCTCTTTTCTGCCTCACATTGAGCTCGCAGAGCATCAAGTTGCTCAGGCGTATCGAAAGCATAATAAGCCCAACCCCGCTCAAGCAGCAAGTTTGCATATTGCTTGTAAATCGCTTTCCGTTCCGACTGTTTATAAGGGCCAAAGGGACCGCCTTCTTTCACCCCCTCGTCAACGGTCAATCCCAACCAGGCCAGCGACTCGTTGATGTATTCCTCGGCATTGGACACAAAGCGAGTGCTGTCGGTATCCTCGATGCGAAGGATAAATGTTCCGCCATGTTTTTTGGCAAACAGATAATTAAACAAAGCCGTGCGAACCCCACCAATGTGTAAGGGGCCGGTAGGACTGGGCGCAAAACGAACGCGTACTTTCGAGCGGGTCATAATCCTGATTTTTTATTGCGGGCAAAGGTAAAGAATTGGGTTGAAAAAATGGTACCTCATCCCGTTGCGTTTAGGGCTAGGCAACAGTTGAACGATTGTGAGACATCAACCGAACTCACCGAATGGTCATCTCCTCGATGAGACGTGTTGCTCCCGCAAATTTATCAATCACGAAAAGAACGTAGCGGATGTCCACATTAATGCACTTTTGCAAACGAGGTTCAAAAGCAATGTCGCCGCTCATGGCCTCCCAATTGCTATCGAATGCCAAGCCAATGAGCTCGCCATTGCCGTTGATCACAGGGCTGCCGCTGTTGCCGCCGGTGATGTCGTTATTGGAGATGAAGCAAACGTTGAGCTCGCCGTTGGCATCGGCATAACGGCCATAATCGCGGGCCAGATGCAAAGCTTTGAGACGCGGATCAACCACAAACTCCCAGTTGGTCGAATCCTCCTTCTCCATCACCCCTTCGAGGGTGGTAAAATGGTTGTAATAAACCGCGTCGCGAGCCACGTATCCGCCCACGGTGCCATAACTCATGCGCATGGTGAAATTGGCATCCGAATAACGAATAAGATCAGAATCCATTTCCATGATGCCGGCCTGAAAGAGTCGAACAAAACGGTCGACGCGCAGATTAAGGTCGGTGGCACGGTGCGACACCTCACCGTAAAGCGACATCACCGAACTGCCGGCCACAAAAGCCACGTCGGCATTGAGGCGCTTCAACGATGGCTTATCAAGAAAAGCCATCAAACGCACCTCATTGGCAAAAATGGATTTGCGAAAGAGATCATCGGCATACTTGCCAAAATCGCCCTTGTACCGCTTGGCAACCTCTTTGAAGAGCGAAGGATGAAATTCGGGCGAGATATCATCGGCATACATCTGAGCCAGTGCTGCCAACACCTTTCGGTCGGTTTCGGGGCTGTAGTTCTTATAAAAATCAGTCGCTTCGGCACGCAGTTTCTCTACCTGAGCGCGAATGGCGGCTGTGTCGTTTTTCTGAAGCGCCGACTTGAGCGCGTTGGCACCATAGGCAAAATAGGGCAATTCGGCACCCCGCAACAGACACTCGATGAGGAATGAACGAGCCTTGACCAGTTCGGCGCGCTCGCGATAGGCCGACGCCAACGAGTCGAGCAAGTTGCCGTAACGAGCCACCCGGTCACCATCGGCAGCCACCCAGGCGGCAAAACGGGCTTCGAGGGCACGTTTGCGGGTGGGCACCTCCAGCCTGGTGAGCCCCAGGTTCATGCCGATGCTGTTTTTCCAGTAATTAGAACTACGGGCATATTTGGAAGCGTACTGAAGTTTCACCTTGTCGTCGGCCTGCATGTCGGCCATCCAGATGTCCTGCTTGGCGCCGCGGGGCTTGATTCGACTGTGGTTGACGATGTTCATGCGTTCGTCGATGCCCCAGGAACTCACATAACGGTCGGTGCTGCCGGGATAGCCCAGCGTCATGGCAAAGTCACCTTCCTGAAAGCCTTTGGTGGAGACGGGCAAATGATGCGCAGGCTTTAATGGGACATTCTCAAGCGAAAAATCAGCCGGAGAACCGTCGGGGGCGGCATAAACGCGGAACAAGGAGAAATCGCCCGTGTGGCGGGGCCACATCCAGTTGTCGGTGTCGTGGCCAAATTTGCCGATGGAAGAAGGCGGCGTGCCCACCAGCCGCACATCCTTGAACACTTCGTAAACCGATAAGAAATACTGATTCCCGGCAAAAAAAGGCTTTACCGAAGCGGTGTAATGCGTATCGTCAATGGCCTCTTTTTCGATGGCGCGACAGTTGGTGGCGATGATTTGCTGGCGAGCAGCTTCAGAAAGATCGGATGTCACACCCTCGAGCACCCGAGAGGTGACATCATCCATTCGTTTGAGAAAAGTGACGGTGAGGTCGGGCACGTAAATTTCGTCGGCAAAGGAGGCCGCCCAATAGCCGTCTTCCAGAAAGTTGCGTTCCACAGAGCTGAGCGACTGGATGCGAT
This sequence comes from Breznakibacter xylanolyticus, assembly GCF_003254275.1. Taxonomy (GTDB): domain Bacteria; phylum Bacteroidota; class Bacteroidia; order Bacteroidales; family Marinilabiliaceae; genus Breznakibacter; species Breznakibacter xylanolyticus. The sequence goes on from NZ_QKZK01000006.1 coordinate 46,063, forward strand.
CGTAGCCACAATGGTGATTGGTGAGCAGCAGCCCTTTATCCGATACCATCTCCCCAGTGCAGTAGTTGTGAAACATCACCACGGCATCTTTGATGCTGCTGTGATTGATGCTGTAGATATCTTCGGCAGTGAGGCGGAAGCCTTTGGCCTGCATGTCGGTGACGTTGAGTTTCTCAATGAGGGGAAGCATCCACATTCCCTCGTCGGCACGGGCGATGGTGCCGATGCCGGTTAGGAACAACAACGAAAAGGCTGCAAGCCTGGAAAGAAACAAGATTCGAAGATTAGATTTCATAAGTGTGGTTTTAAAAGCCCCTCTTTCCCCAATGGGGGTGGTGTGAATATTTCGTAATGAGATGAACAAGTCATCAAAAAGATTGAATGTGATTATCTTTTTGAATTTGAGAAACACAAATTAAACACATGAAAAGAAGAGAAACAAATGGGAAGCAGAAATACATCAACAAGGGCACACATTGCAAATGTGCGCCAGCGAAGGATAATTTCGTAATGAGATGAACAAGTCATCAAAAGATTGAATGTGATTATCTTTTTGAATTTGAGAAACACATATTAAACACATGAAAAGAAGAGAAACAAATGGGAAGCAGAAATACATCAACAAGGGCACACATTACAAATGTGCGCCAGCGGAGCAGTATTTGCACTTTTTGACAAAATCAGACATCTTCAATTTAGCACCTATTTAACTTAATCGTTCAGGCACTATTCATACACTATCTATGCTTTATCTATGCTTCATCTATACACCATCCATACACTATCCTCCTGAAACCCTTTGCTGGCAAGGGGTTGAGAGGGGTATAGATTGGTATTTTGAGGGATTTTGGAGAAAGAACGGAAAAGAGGGTTGCAGAAAATGACACAACCTCAACAAGAAAAATAGAGGATGATTGATGAATCAAAATAGAAAAATGACAATCAGATATTATGAATATTGGATGGTAAAATAGAAGACCCATTTTGCAAAGATGCACCAGCAAAGGATACGTATTGGTTCTATATCGATGATCATAGTGATTGACTATCACTGATATCTATGGTTTTATCCCAATAGCAACGAGATAATAAAAGGAGTGAAGAACCATAATGAAGGCACACATTGCAAATGTGCGCCAGCGGAGGCTATGCGGCCAAACCATTTTGCAGGCAACTTGCCTGTTATTGTCCATGTACATATTTAAAAAATAACAATCAAGTACTGTGAATATTGGATGGTAAAACAGAAGACCCATTTTGCAAAGAGGCACCAGCAGAGGATACGTATTGGTTCGATGATCATAGTGGTTGACTATCTATGACAGCTATGGTTGTATCTCAATAGCAACGAGATAATAAAAGGAGTGAAGAACCATAATGAAGGCACACATTGCAAATGTGCGCCAGCGAAGGAAAATTTCGTAATGAGATGAACAAGTCATCAAAAGATTGAATGTGATTATCTTTTTGAATTTGAGAAACACAAATTAAACACTTGAAAAGAAGAGAAACAAATGGGAAGCAGAAATACATCAACAAGGGCACACATTACAAATGTGCGCCAGCGGAGAATACTGGATGGTGCAAAAATAGAAGACACACATTGCAAATGAGCTTCATTGATGTGAATAAATTTACACAAGCAATTCATAACTTCATCTATATATTATTGACTTTAATCAATCAATTTGTTTATTTCAGTCAAATGGTAACAAATATTTCAACAAATATTAACAGCTGGCGTTATTTTTTTTCTTTAATTGCATCATCGTTTAACTAAAACAATAAACAAAATGAAGAAGAAATTTTTTGTATTTGCGGCTGCCGCAATGATGACAACAGGAGTATTTGCTCAAGTAAGCTTTGGTGTAAAAGCAGGTCTAAATTTATCAAAGTACACCGTCGAATTTGGTGATGAAAGCGAAACATCGGACAACCGCATTTCAGCAGCATTTGGTGGTTTTATGAATTATCAATTATCAGACAAATTCTCAATTCAACCTGAATTATTGATTTCAATGGAAGGTGGAAAAGAAGAAAGCTCAGTGGAAGGATTTGATATTAAATCCACTAGTAAAATTACTTTTCTGAATATCCCCGTAATGGCAAAAGCAAATATTGCTAATGGCCTTTATTTAGAAGCGGGACCACAATTGGGTTTTAAATTATCTGCCAAAAACGAAATGGAAGCAGCAGGCCAGAGTAAAGAAGAAGACATTGAAGATATGAAATCCATGAATTTTGCTCTTGGAATTGGTGCCGGTTATGAAATGGAAAACGGTTTAGGAATTGGGCTGCGATATAACCTAGGGCTTTCCAACCTTTATGACGGAGAGGGGGATGGAACTTATAAAATTAATACGATTAACATTGGTGTAAGCTACAAATTCTAAAATCAAAGATTACTAATAGATTAAAAAAGGCAGCCAATGTGCTGCCTTTTTTAATGCATACCAATCAAAATACCAGCATCATCCACAAAACAATAACTCATCACGAAGGAAAAACAATCAGGATGAACAATTCAATCACACATATTGAAAAGATTACAAACAGAAAAGATCTATCATCCAAAAAAACTTAGGGCTAAAGCCCTATCAGAACAACAACCAATAGTCCGTTGACTAAAGTCAACGGCAATTCAAAACCATCATTCAGATAAACATTCCTCTTATTGCTCAATCAGCGGTGATTAAAGTCAACGGCAATTCAAAATTTTCTTTCAACAGCTTACAACAACGATCACATCAACTACGACTCATCAGCCACTTCTTCACCACGTTGTTTCTCCACAAACTCCGTGGGACTCACGCCAAAATATTCGCGGAAGCAGTTGGTGAAATAGGAGTGTGATGAGAAGCCGACGGTGAAAGCCACTTCGGAGACGTTGGCGCCGGGCACGGTAAGGAGCTTGGCGGCCTGCTTGAGGCGAATGTTTTTGATGAAGTCGCGTGGCGACTGTCCGGTGAGTTCCTTGAGCTTGCGGTGCAGGTGCACGCGGCTGATTCCGATGTGTTTGCTGATCATTTCGACGCTGAGTTCAGAATCGTGCAGGTGAGCCTGGATGGCTCCCATCACTTTCTCAATGAGCTTTTCGTCGGCCGAGTCGAGTTTCATGTCGTCAAGAGCAAGCTCCTTGTCGTGTGCAAATTTCATCATGAGCATTTGACGCGACTGCAACAGGCGGGCGATGGTGCTTTTGAGCACCTCGATATTGAAAGGTTTAGGCAGGTAGGCATCGGCACCTTGCCCCAGCCCCTCGACCACATCCTCGTCCTTTGCCAGGGCAGTGAGCAGAATGACGGGCACATGAGCCGTATCAGGATGTCCCTTGAGTTTACGGCATAGCTCGAGGCCGGTCATCTCGGGCATCATTACGTCGCTGACCACCACGTCGGGCTTATCGCGCAGGGCATTTTTCCACGCCAGTTTACCGTTCTCCACCTCCACCACGCGGTATAGAGAGCTGAGTTCGTTCACCAGGTAAGCGCGCACATCGGCATCGTCCTCCGCAAGCAGCAGCCGGGGTTTACCTTTGGCACGTCCGGCATCGGTCAAAACGGGCAGCTCACCCACAATCGGGGCTATCACCATGCGAGGTTCTTCAACCCGTCCGGGCACCGCATAATCATCGGGGGTGAGGTGCTCGTTGCCCATGGGCAGATCCATGACAAACAAGGCACCCTTATCCCGACCATCGGCGGCAAAAATGGTTCCGCGGTGCATCTCCACCAGACGACGGGCCAAGTGCAATCCCACGCCCGAACCTTTGCTCACCATGGCCGTTTTGCCCTGATAGAAACGGTCGAAAATCTTTTCACGAATCTCCTCGGGGATTCCAATGCCATTGTCTTCGACTTCGACAATAAAACGGCTGCTATCGATGGAGAGATAGAGACGGACCTCGATGCGGCCATCGCGCTCGGTGAATTTAAGAGCGTTGGAGAGGACATTGAAGAGCACCTTATCGAAATTACCGGGATCGACCCAAACGTTCAATTCGGAGAGCTCGGGCTCAAACACCAGGGTAATGTTACGCGACTGAGCAGTGTAATCAAAAGCATTGATGATGTCGCGAATGAAGCTCACCAGTTCAATCTGTTCGTATTGAAGACGCATCTGCCCCTTGTCGATTTTACGCACGTCGATGAGCTGGTTCATGAGACGAAGAATGCGCATGGAGTTGCGGTGCATCAGGTCGTAGATGGAACGGCGTGCGGGGTCATTTTCCTTGTCCATGAGTTGTTCAAGGGGGTTGATGACCAGCGTGAGCGGCGTGCGAATCTCGTGCGAGATGTTGGCAAACAGTTGCAAACGGGCATCATTGGCCTGTTCGGCATACTGAAGCTCGAGCAGTTCATGGTTTTTGTGCAAGCGAAAGTGAATTTCGCGCATCACCAAAATGAAGATAAACACAGCCAAAACGAAATAGATGGCAAAGGCCCACCAGCTCATCCACCAGGGGGGAAGGATAATGAGCGATAGAGCAATCTGCTTTTCGTTACCACTGTTATCGGCCGCAATCACGTGAAATGTATAACTCCCCGGGCTGAGATTGGTATAAGTGATGATTCGGTTGCGCACGTTGGTGGTTTTCCAATCGTTTTCAAAGCCATCCATGCGGTAGCAATAGACGATTTTTTCGGGATTGGTGTATTCAAGCGCAACAAACTCGATGGAAAAAACATTGTCGGTGTGTCGAAGATGCACGGTAGGGTTCTCCTGCAACGATTTGTCGAGCACCGTAACCCCGCCCGACAGTTGTCCCACAGCCACGGGTTGATTAAAGATGCGCAACCCGGTAAAATAGAGATCGGGCAGAGGACGCGACACCCCAATGTTTTGCGGGTAAAAGGCCGTGATGCCATTGACGCCACCAAAAAAGAGTTTTCCATCGGCCGATCGGAAAGCCGCACCACGACGAAACTCGTTGCTTTGCAAGCCTTCGTAGGAGTAGAAATTGGTAAAGACATTGAGTTGCGGCGAATAGCGACTCAATCCCGAATTGGTACTGATCCAGAGGTTTCCGTTGGCATCTTCCTCAATGCCATTGATGACATTGCCGGAGAGGCCATCTTTTTCGAAAAAGAATTGTGATTTGCCTGTATCCTCAAAAATACGTACCAGGCCATTGCTTGTACCCACCCATATATTTCCCTGTCTATCGATGGTGATGCAGTAAACCACGTTGTCGTAGAGAAAGCCGTTGTCCTTGTTAAAATGAAGAAACTTACCCGTGGCCGGGTCAAAACAGTCAACCCCGCGAAATGTGCCGATCCAGAGGCGACCTTTTTCATCAAAACGGAGCACATTGATCCACGAATTGGTGAGACGCTCCAGAGAATCAGCCCCCATGGCATTGATATGGGATACTTTTCGGCCATCCGGCTCATAGCGGTAGACGCCCCGCCCATAAGTGCCGGCCCATACATTGTGTTTGTCATCAATGGCAACCGCAAATATTTTCTCGTTTTCACGATCTTGTCCCAGTGAGACCTTCTGCACCCGTCCGGTATTTAAGTCAAACGACGCCAGCCCATTGAGGTATGACCCCACCCAAAGCAACCCCTTAGGCTCATCCACAGCCAGCGACATCACAGTATTAGCGTGCAATGAGGCCCCAGCCAGCGAATATTGGCGCGTTTGACGCGACTGCGTATCCACGCGATAGAGGCCGTTGCCATCAGTACCGGCCCACAAAGCACCATCGGTGGTGGCAGCAATGGACATGATGCAACCATTGCCGATGCTATAAGAAGGGTTATGCGAATAACCGTAATATTCAAATTTATTGGTAAACCCGGGAATGATGAGCACCCCTTTATGGAAGACCCCCACCCACACGTTCCCCTGGTTGTCGAGGCAGAGCGAATGCGCCTTGGCCTTGTGCAGCGACACTTGCGAACCGGGGACGTCAAAATCGGTTAATTGAAGATTTGTCAGATGCTTGATTCCCTGCCCATCGGTTCCAATCCAGATGGTTCCACGCTTGTCGCTGAGCAACGACTTGACAGGCAAGATGCCGCGCTGATTGAAATCGACAAAACGATTCTCATCGCGCAAATAAATACCCAAGCCGCCATCGAGAGACGCAATGACCACATTACCGGCAGGATCCTCACAAATATCGGAAATCTGCTTATCAGCCAGCATGCGAAACCAGGGATGGCGGTTGAACGACAAATCGACCGCCCCCGAAGCCGGGTCATAAACGGTGAGTCCCTTGTCCTCGCTGCCAAACCACAGCTTTCCGTTACGATCTTCGTAAACTTTGAGTAGATAGACACTTGGAAGTTTGGCACTCACCACGCGATCCTGATCGACTTTTAATGTTTTGGGATTGATGCGCACCACACCATCGCCAGAGGTGGTGACCCATAAGAACCCATTTCGATCTTCGAGGATTGAGGTAACATGCGGAAAGGCAAACATATTGGGCACATCGGTGAGCGGAAACCTCCGAAAGCTATTAGACACGCGGTCGTAAAGATTGAGCCCGTTGATGGTGCCCACCCAAAAATTGCCTTGAGAATCTTCATACACAGTATGAACGAAATTACCGGTCAGGGAAGATGAATCGCTGCGTTGACTGCGATAAATGCTGAAGCGAGTGCCGTCGAAATGGTTAAGCCCGTCCTCGGTGGCAATCCACATAAATCCACGCCGATCCTGATAGACCTGATTGATTTGGCTGTTTGACAGACCATGATCAGAAGAAAAAAGCCGAGAGGTTTGCGACCATCCCGATTGGCTCAGCAGCCCGAAAAAAAGCGGAAGCACAGTCCGACAGATTGTTAACAAACCTTGAAAACCGAATAAGTACCTTACCATTCTGCCCTGTTTGAATTCTACGAGATCAAAACAACCCACAAAACTACCATTTATAAACAATCAACCAATCATATAAGCACAAAAAACCACAAAAGAAATTGAAGAGACAACCCATTAAAACAAAGCAGAACAGTTGCCGCAAGTAAAAAAAACGACGTTCGGCAGCCAAACAATCCACACACCTAATTTTCATCACATTAGCCACATTCATGTTACGCCATTGACAGTAAATGTTTCAAAATCACAAGCCCCCTCTTAAAAAATGTTACAAAAACGACAAGCATCTGATACAAACCTGATATTAACATCTGTTTGCAGTGAGTAGCTTTACAATTAACATTCATTAGCGAATTAGCATCTGACAAAGGCTATTCACACATTAAAATTAAATTATTTATGAGAAAAAGAAGTGGATTTAGGAAGGGAGCCATCCTGACAGTGGTTCTCTTTCTGGCGGTACACTTGTTAGCCCAGGCGCAAAACGTCAGGGTAACGGGAAGTGTAAAGGACAAAAACGGAGACCCGTTGCCGGGCGTCTCCATAGTGGTAAAAGGAACCACCACAGGCACCATCACCACGGGAATGGGAACGTACGAACTGAACGCCCCATCGAGTACCTCAATTTTGGTGTATTCGTTCATTGGGTTTGAAGCCAAAGAAATTACCGTTGGCAATCAAACCACCATCAACGTGGTGCTGAATGAAGATAATTTGGGTCTGGATGAAGTGGTGGTCGTGGGTTACGGCCAAATGAAACGCACAGATGTGACGGGTTCAATGGTGTCGGTATCGAGCGATGCGATTCAAAAATCGGTACCAACCTCCATCGACCAGGTTCTTCAGGGTCGTGCAGCAGGGGTGCAAATTCAGCAAAACTCGGGCACACCCGGGGGTAGCTCATCCATTCGCATCCGGGGGATTAACTCACTGAACGCCTCCAACGAACCCATCTTCGTGATTGACGGGGTGGTGATTGACGGCTCGACCAGTTCGAGCAGCGAAAATGCATTATCATCAATCAACCCCTCGGACATCGTATCGATGGACATCTTAAAAGATGCTTCAGCAACGGCAATTTACGGATCACGTGCAGCCAACGGAGTGATTCTTATCACCACCAAGCGCGGACAAAGCGGCGAAGCAAAAATTAATTACGATGGCTACATTGGATTTCAACAAATCCCGACGCGATTGGATTTATTGAATTTGCGCGAATATGCGGAACACAAAAATGCACGCGCAGCAGCCAACATCGTCACCGGCGATGATTACTTTGTACGAGCAGATTTATTGGGCGAAGGCACCGACTGGCAGAACGAGCTGTTTAAAACAGCCAAGATGACCAGCCACAACCTGTCGGTAACCGGCGGAAACGAGAAAAACCTCTATTCATTGAGTGCCGGTTACCTGGATCAGGACGGTATTGCCATCGGATCAGGTTTTGAGCGGATCAACCTACGTGGGAACTTTGACTCACAAGTAAAATCGTGGTTAAAAATGGGCGTGACCTTTGCATTGAGCAACTCGTATCAAAATGTAACGGTTGACGACAACAACCTGATCAAGACCGCGATGAAGCAGACACCCAACGTGGCCGTACGCAGTGCAGACGGATCATTTGACGGTCCTGACACTGACATGTATGTGCAAACCAACCCGGTAGGGATGGCCATGATGCGCGAGAACGAGAACGAAAAAACCGGATTACGCAGCAACGTGTATGCCGAGGCGACCATCATAGAGGGTCTGACATTTAAAACCGAGCATTCGAGTGACATGGGCATTACCAATAGTTATAAATTTATGCCCTCCTATAAGTTCGGTGCCATCACCAATGAAACCATTGAATCAGAACGCTCCAAATCGTACAACAAGTTTTGGTCATGGCGTAACATCCTGAATTACAACAAAACATTTGCAGACATCCACAACGTCACCATGATGTTGGGACAGGAGATGCAAAAGTCACATTGGGAATACTTATATGGTTACCGCAGTGGCTTTTTGAACAACATGGCACATGATCTGAATGCCGGAGACGGCTCCACAGCCAAAGCCAATGGCAACAGCGGCGGAAGTGCCATTCAATCCTATTTTGGCCGTCTGTTCTATTCGTTCAACGACCGATATTTATTGACAGCCACTTTACGTCATGATGGCTCCTCAAAATTTAAGGAAGGCAATCGCTGGGGAACCTTCCCTTCAGCCGCCTTGGCCTGGAAAATTTCGAATGAGTCATTTTTGCAAGACCATCCGGTAATTAACAACCTAAAGTTGCGATTGGGCTGGGGTGCTGTGGGTAACCAAAACGTAACCGACTATGCATACACCTCGACCATGGCATCCGTGACCACCGTATGGGGAACAGGACAAATCAGTGGCAACACCGCTAACCCCGATTTGAAATGGGAAACCACTTATTCGAGTAACTTGGGTTTAGATGTCAACTTGTTCAGAAACCGGGTTGAATTCATTGCCGACATATATTACAAAGAGACCAAAGACCTTTTGTTGGTATTGCCCCTCCCTGCGTATGTGGGAACCACAGGGCAAGGTTCAACATCAGCGCCCTGGGCGAACGTGGGATCATTGGAAAACAAAGGGATTGAATTGACTCTGAACACCATCAACCTTGACACACGTGGATTCCAATGGCGCACCAATTTGGTATTCTCATTGAACCGAAATAAGGTATTAGAATTGGCCACCCAATCGGGTACCTTGGATAAAACCATTCAGGAAGGTTCAGAAGTTACCCCCGTCACACGGACCTCGGTAGGCAACCCCATCGGTCAGTTTTATGGATACAAAGTCATCGGCCGTTTCGATAAGGCAACCGACTTTTACTATAAAGACGAGCAAGGCAACATTAAGGAAGTGGCACGCCCAAAAGGCGTTGGCATTAGTGAAACAGGCGCATGGATTGGTGATTACATCTTTAAAGATGTCAATAACGATGGTGTGATTGACGACTCAGACCGAACCATCATTGGCAATCCGGAACCCAAATTCACTTATGGGATTGGCAACTCGTTCTCATACAAAGGCATTGATTTAAGCATCAACCTGACAGGCTCGTACGGCAACGATGTGATCAATTATCAGCGCCGCTGGCTCGAGAACCCCCGAGAGAACCATAACCTTCTTAAAGAGGCGCTCAATTACGCACGGGTTGAAAAAATCAGAGCAGATGGCCCCGACAATGACATCCGAAACTTAGTAGTGACCAACACCGGATCGGAAATGTACCGCATGTCGGCTTCCGGATCAAATGCGAACAACCGGATGAGCGACCGCTATGTAGAAGATGGATCTTACCTGCGCATCCAAAACATTTCGATTGGGTACAACCTGCCCGATAAATGGATCAATTACGTAGGACTGAGCAATGTGAAAGTGTATGCAAACTTGCAAAACGTTTACACCTTCACGAAATACAAAGGATACGACCCCGAAGTGGGTTCATACAACCAGGATGCCCTTCTCACAGGGATCGACAACGGCCGTTATCCTTCACCACGTATTTACACCTTTGGTGTTAACCTCACGTTCTAACCCACAAAAAGCATTTCATCATGAAAATCAATAAAACGATATTTGCGATGGCGGCAGCCGCCACGCTCACCATGACGGGTTGTAACGAAGATTTCCTGGAGATAAAGCCCAACGACCGGCTGACCCTTGAAAATTACTTCACCAGCGAAAGCGAATTGCAAGCCGCCACTTCGGCTCTATACGGGAAAGTATGGTTCGACTTCAATGACAAATTCTATTATGCGTTGGGTGACGGACGCGCCAACAATATGTTCGCACCTTACTCAGACTACATTTATCCATTTACCAATTTCACCGAAACCTCACTGACCGGGCCATTGGTATCGGCATGGGCATCGCTGTACAATGTGGTAGGACAGTCGAATAACACCATCAACAATATCAATCGTTTGGCCACAGGTGTTACCGAAGAATCAAAAAACACGGCCATCGCCGAAGCTCGATTTATGCGCGGCACAGCCTATTGGTATCTGGCATCACTATGGGGAAATGTCATCATTATTGAAGACAACAGCACACTTGTGAACAATCCCATCGTCAACACCCATCCTCAAAAAGATGTGTTTGAATTTGCCATCCGCGATTTGGAGTTTGCAGCAAAACACCTCCCAGCCACGGCATCCCAAGCGGGGCGATTGACCAAATGGAGCGCCTACGGAATGCTCTCGCGGGTTTATTTGTCGTACGCAGGCATCAGCGATAACACCGACCGTAACGACGGGGTACGAGATGTGACATATTTGGAACTGGCTCGTAAAGCAGCGCAAAAAGTGTGTGAAGAGAGCGAGCTGACGCTGAACAAGGACTATGCCCATCTGTTCACCATTGCCGGCAACAACGATCCCGAATCACTGTTTGCACTGCAATGGGTTGGTGGCACCACCGAATATGGTATCACCAACACGCAACAAGCTTATTTTGCCTGGAATTCGGAAATCACCGGTAACGATGCCGCATGGGGTTACTTCACGTATGCCTCATGGGACATGATTCAGGAATACGACACACAGGACACCAAGCGTTTACATGCCACCTTTTGCACCTATGGCGCCAAATATCCGGAGCTGAACAAAGCCGCAGGGGGTTACACCTATGAGGCTACCGACCGCTGCAATATCCGAAAAGGGGTATCAGGATCGACCAAAGACACCGAAGGCGTATCGGCACGGATGAACTCGGGATTGACTACCAAAATGTTGCGTCTGGCCGAAGTGTATCTCAACTATGCCGAAGCCATCATGGGCAACAACACATCAACGAGCGATGCCAATGCACTGAAATATTACAACGAAGTGCGTAAACGTGCCGGCATGGAAACCAAAAGTACAATCACCTATGACGACTTGCGTTACGAACGCCGCATAGAGCTGGCCATGGAAGGACAATACTGGTACGACCTGGTGCGCCGCGGTTACTATCGTCAGCAAGAAGTGCTCAACTACATGAACGACACCCAGGAACGCTCCGTGGGTTATAAATGGGAAAGCAACCAATACGTAATAGGGAATAAAAACACGGCACAGCAAGTCGCTACCGCCACGGCAGCCTCCTTATTGCTTCCTTATCCGGAATCGGAAATGGTTCAAAACCCGTTGTTGAAGCAAACACCCGTTGCTTACAAATTTACGGAAGCACCCATCAATCTATTTGAATAATTACAAACCGTCGAAATCATGAAAATGAAAAAATATATATGGCTATGGCTGGTGATGGTACTGGCAGCGGTCAACTTTACAGCCTGCGAAAAGGACTCCGATGACTCAGGCAGCACCCCCATCACCGTCATAGGGATTTATCTTGAAGATGCAGATTCGGACGTCAAAGATCGTCCGGTCACCTTTGTCCGAAAAGGACAAGTGTTGCGCATTGAAGGAACCGGATTGGCCGGAATGCTAAAAGTCTATGTCAACGGACACTCGACCTATTTCAATCCGGTGTTTGTGACAGACAATTCCATGCTGATTCAAATTGACAAGAAAACACCCATCATGGATGCGGATGCATCGGTTCGGAATAAAATCAAGTTGGTAAAAAGCGGCACAGAATTAACCTATGATTTTCAAGTTCGAGATGCAGCACCATCTGTTTCAAGCATTTCACACACGATGCCTCAGGTGGGCGAACCCGTCATCATTTACGGATCAGGTCTGACCGAAATCACCAAGGTGGTATTTCCCGGCAACATCGAAGTCACCGAAGGCATCGTATCAGACCCGGACGGTGAATATGTGTTGGTCACCATGCCCGAAGGTGTTTCAGAAGAAGGTGGAGCCATCTTTATTGAAGGCTCCAACGGCGGTGCTTACACGCCGGCATATTTCAACTTTAAGAAAGGGGTTCTGCTCAACTTTGATGGTTTGGGAACACATGGTTCATGGGGATCAGCTACAAGCATGATCAAAGCCGATGATCTAGAATCGGCGGTAATTGGCATCGGCAACACATCACAAGGGAAGTATTGCGCTCATCGCCCGGCTCGCATCGCAGAATTCGGTCAAAACAAAAATCGACTGAGTGAAGTGTGGACAGCCGGCAACGATGTGGATGACTGGCGCGGTCAATTAACCCCTTATATCCCGGCAACCACCCCCGTCAGCGAAGTGGCCTTTCAGTTCGACATATATGTGCCCAAAGCATGGTCAAACACAGGGTTCCTGAAAATTTGCCTTTACAATAGTTTCAATGGCGGCGAATGGAGCGGCAATACCTACAATTATGTGCCCTGGATTGTTGAAAAAACAGTAACGCCATACCAAACTGAAGGTTGGGTAACCGTTACCATTCCCTTCAACAAGTTTTACAGCTTCTCGGCCACTGACAAGACATTTACCTTTGAAAATGTATTGGCAGCGCGTGAAGCCGCATCATGGAGAAACTTCGGTTTTTATTTTGAAAACTCCGACTTTAAGCTATCCAACATCACGGGCAGCACCACCGATGAAGGAATTGAATTCGCCTCATCGGTGACATCCATCGATGTATATACCGATAACTGGCGTGTGGTGTCATTAAATACGCCAACCTATTCGGATTTTCCTGAGACGGCCGAGTGATCAAAACAAGAAAAACAACATCCATCGCCAGATCAATTTTTCATAATTGATGCCAACGGATGGATGTTGTTATCACAAAAAAATAAAAACGTATGAAACTCAACAGAATATTACCCGCCCTGGCAATGGGCAGCTTGCTGGTCGCATCGTGCGACGAGAGCAAAATGGAGTGGGAAACCCGCGACCCGGCGTCTCAAATCACCACCGCCGAAATTCCACTGGCGATGGCCGAGAAGATATCGCGTTACAAGGCGTTGAACGAATATGCCGAGATGAAACTGGGCATCGGCATTGACCTGACGCTTTACATGGAAGATGAAGTATACGCCAACATCGTAAACGAGAACTTCGACGAAATTACCATCGGCTATCACATGAAGCACGGCCCGATGGTGACCAGCAAGGGCGACATCAACTTCAATTCAGTGGATGAAATGATCGCCAAGCTAAAAGAAAATGGGCTTGGCGTGTACGGACATACACTGGTGTGGCACCAGAATCAGAATGCGAGCTACCTGAACGGACTGATTGCCCCAACGATTATTCCCGGGCCTGCCGGCAGCAGTGCCATTGACATCAGTGGTTTGGAAGATGGGACATTTACCGGATGGGAGAGATCAAACCCCGGAGCAGGGATTACGATCGTTGATGGAGCAGGTCTAACGAGCACTTCAAAAGCAATAAAATTGATTTCGAGCGCAACTTCTTCTGCTGCTTATAATTTGCAAATCAAAACCCCATCCACAGCAGTTGTCAAAGAACACAATTACGAGTTGTCCTTTTGGATTAAATCGGAACAACCAGGCAAAGGGCGTATTTCATTTGCCGGGCTTGAAAACAATTATCCTTATAAAGATTGGTATGCGACCGGAGGTTCATGGACCGAAGCATTTGAAACCACATCGACCTGGCAACAAGTCAAAATCAGCTTAAAACCGGAAGATTTTAAAGAAGCAAATATCACCATGAACTTTGACTTGGGTTACCTGCCAGATGTCACCTATTACATCGACGTTCCAACCATTTCACTCGTCGACAAAGACGGTGCACCTATCGTCATCAACCTGATTGGTAACGGAAACTTCGAAGGAGGTAACCTCGACGGATGGGGAGGTTGGGGCAATGAATCAACGCGTGCCATCTCGGCCGAAGGAGAAGGCTACGGCAACAAAGGCTACTCAATGGTACTCACCAACCCAACTGCGGCCAATAACTACAGTGCGCAACAAGTTTACACACTGAGCGAAGCACTGACATTGGATCAAGAATACACATGTACATTTTGGGTGAAAGCAACCACCGCAGCAAAACTACAAGTACAAATACAAAACGCAGATTACAACGGAGATTACTACGGCGGTATTGACGTTGGTACTACATGGATTCAAATTGAGAAAACCATCAAACCTTCAAAAGACGATCGCACCAAGTTCATTTTCGATTTTGGAGAAACAGCTTGCACATTTTACATTGATGACATCGTATTGGCTAAAAAAGAATCAGCGGCAGCATCACCAAAGCTCAAAGCCGCCACAGCCAACACGATCATCGAGAAAACCGCCGAAGAGAAAACCCAACTCATTGGAGCCGCCATGGAGAGCTGGATCAAGGGGATGATGGAACACTACAAGGGCGACGTGAAAGCCTGGGACGTGGTGAACGAGCCCATTGGTGACAATGCAGTATTGCGCGACGGCAACGTGAGCGAACCTGCCAGCGATGAGTTCTATTGGGTGAAATATCTGGGTAAAGACTACGCGGTTACTGCGTTCAAACTGGCTCGTCAGTATGGGAATGCCGAAGATGTGTTGTTTATCAACGATTACAACCTTGAGCATAACATCGACAAGTGCAAAGCCCTGATTGAATATGTGACATACATTGAAGAAAAAGGCGCCAAAGTAGATGGCATTGGCACACAGATGCACATCAACATCAACACCAACAAGGAAAACATCAAAGAGATGTTTACCCTGCTGGCCGCTACCGGAAAACAGGTGCGCATTACCGAGCTGGATGTGCAGGTGCAAACCGATGCCCCATCGGCCGACCATTACCAAAAACAGGCCGAGATGTACCAGTTTGTGGTAGATCAGTACAAAGCGCTTGTTCCGGCAGCACAACAGTTTGGCATCACCGTGTGGGGTGTGAGCGACAACGAGAAAGAACATGAACACTGGATTCCCGATGATGCGCCCAACTTGTGGGATGCCAAGTACGAACGCAAAATGGCCTACAAGTATTTTGCCGACGGCCTGGCCGGAAAAGATGTGAGTGCCGACTTTAGTGGAGAATTAGAGTATGACGAATAAGGCATTTTTCGTCATTTGTTGACACTTATATAAGACCTGACAAGCCGATAATGGGTTTGTCGGGTCTGTGTGTTTAACAAATCAGAATCCCCGAGGGTATTAAAAGACCCTCGGGGTTTATAAAACCGACCTGACACAACAAACCCCAAACATAACAGATTATGAACAGGAACCTTTTCACCACGTTGATGTTAGCCCTGATGCTGACATTCGGATGCCAAACATCGCACCCCCCGCGATACCTCGACCCCACGCTCACGTTTGAGGAACGGGCCAAAGCGCTGGTTGCCGCGATGACCCTCGAAGAAAAAGTGAGTCAGATGGTTTACGAGTCACCGGCCATCGACCGCCTGGGCATTCCCGAATACAACTGGTGGAATGAATGCCTGCACGGCGTGGGACGCGCCGGCATTTCAACCGTGTTTCCTCAAGCCATTGGCATGGCCGCCATGTGGGACACGGCACAAATGCACGCCATTGCCACAGCCATTTCAGATGAAGCGCGAGCCAAACACCACGCCTTTATGGCACAGGGCAAACGAGGCATTTACCAAGGGCTGACGTTTTGGACGCCCAACATCAACATATTCCGCGACCCACGCTGGGGACGAGGCATGGAGACCTACGGCGAAGATCCCTATTTATCTGGCGAGCTGGCCGTTCCATTTATCCGAGGTCTGCAGGGTGACGACAGCACCCACCTCAAGCTCATTGCCACGGTGAAACATTTTGTGGTGCACAGTGGCCCCGAGTCGTCGCGGCACAGCTTTAATGCACAGGTCAACGACCGTGACTTTTACGAGACCTACACGCCCCATTTCCGCAAAACCATTCGCGAGAGCGGCGTTTATTCAGTGATGTGCGCTTACAACCGTTTTCGCGATCAGCCGTGCTGTGGCAGCACTTTTCTGGACAGTTTACTGCGTGTGCGATGGGGTTTTAACGGTTACATCGTATCGGACTGCTGGGCCATCCGTGACTTTTACGACAAAGGCGCGCACGAATTGGTTCCCACACCCGAAGAAGCAGCGGCCATGGCCGTACGCGCCGGAACCGATCTGAATTGTGGCGACACCTATCCGGCATTGGTCAAGGCAGTGAAACAAGGCCTGATCAGCGAATCCGAAATCGACATTAGCGTGACCCGATTGATGCTGGCCCGGATGAAACTGGGCATGTTTGATGACCCGGCAACCGTTAAATGGTCCAAAATTCCCTATCAAGTGGTGGACAGTCGCGAACACCAACAACTGGCCCTCGAAGCCGCTCAAAAGTCAATGGTGCTGTTGCGCAATGAGCACAACACCCTCCCCCTATCAAAAAGCATAAAAAACATAGCCGTCATAGGCCCCAATGCCGACAACACCGACGTGTTGTTGGGCAACTACCATGGCTACCCGTCAAACCCCGTGACGCCCTATGCGGGCATTCGCGCCAAACTTCCTACAGCCGAAGTGACCTACGCACAGGGATGCCGCCATGCCGACGAACTGCCCACCATGCGCATGATTCCCGAAAAAGTGCTATACACCGATGCCACGAAGCAAGAACGGGGTCTCACCGCCCAATACTTTGCCAACGACTCACTCCACGGCCAACCTGTGCACACCCAAACTGACAAAACCATCAACTTTGTCTGGTGGGACAAAGCCCCCTTCAGCGACATGAGTCCATTGTCGTATTCGGTGAAATGGACCGGGGTGATTGTCCCCGAATTTTCGGGACGTTATGCCATAGGCGGAGAAGGTTTCCCTGAGTTTACGGTCACCCTGGCCGACTCGCTGATATGCCAATTTAAGGACATCCATCACCCCAAACTGCAATACACCTATTATCAACTGGAAGCCGGCAAGGTCTATCCGGTGACTGTCACCTACCGTCAACACAAATCGGAATACGCCACCGTGAAGCTCATGTGGGATCAGCCCGGCCAGCCATTGATTGACGAAGCGATCACTGCCGCGAAAGAAGCCGATGTTGTGATCCTTTGCATGGGCCTAAGTCCTTTGCTCGAAGGTGAAGAGATGAAAGTGGCAGTCCCGGGTTTCAGTGGCGGCGACCGGATTGACATTGGACTTCCTCCGGCACAAATTCACCTCATCAATGAGCTTCGCACACTTAACAAACCCACGGTGATGGTGTTGCTTAACGGCAGCGCCATATCACTTCCCAAGGAAGCGGATAACATACCGGCCATCGTAGAGGCCTGGTATCCCGGCCAGGCAGGCGGCACCGCCCTGGCGGACATTCTGTTTGGTGACTGCAATCCCTCGGGTCGTCTACCTGTGACTTTTTACGAAGGCGTGGACCAACTGCCCGACATCAATGACTACAGCATGGAGAACCGTACCTATCGTTACTTCAAGGGCAAGCCGCTCTTTGCCTTTGGCCACGGACTCAGTTACACCACGTTTGCATATTCGAACCTGCAAATCCCATCATCCATAACAGCCGGAGATACCATGACCGTGACCGTGGATGTGACCAACAAAGGTCTGATGGATGGAGACGAAGTGGTGCAGCTCTATCTGTCGCACCCGCGTGTGGCCCGCGCTCCCATTCGCAGCCTGCGAGCATTTGCAAGAGTCACCATCCCCACAGGAGAAACCCGACAGGTAACCTTTAGACTAACGCCGGAACAGATGGCCATTGTCAACCATCAAAACCAACAGGAGGTGATGGCCGGCCAGATGAAACTGTCAGTAGGAGGCGGTCAACCATCACCGGCAGCACTGGCCAGGCAGATGGCGGTAGAAAAAAACATTGAGGTTACCGGAAGCTTTGTATGCAGGGAATAAAAAACGGACTATAAGAACAAGACGAATTAAAGCTCTGTGGTTCTCAGAGTTTCCTCCCATAATTCTCTGTGAAATAATAACACTGAGTAGGATTAAACGCTGAGGCGCGAAGGCGCTGAGTTGGTATGATTAATAGATTGCGTTTAAATATGAAAGCAGATAACTCAGCATTTAATCATCGTCCTCTACTTAACGAACTAAGAACTAACACTGAGTTGCAGTGAGATAAGATGAGAACCAGTGAGGAGAAGAAGCCTCACTGCCACTCGGTGAAAGAGTTATATAGTAGTCAGAATAAACGCAAAGGCGCGAAGGCACTGAGTTGGGTTGATTATGTAGATTGCGTTTAAATATGAAAGCAGATAACTCGGCATTTAATCATCGTCCTCTACTTAACGAACTAAGAACTAACACTGAGTTGCAGTGAGATAAGATGAGAACCAGTGAGGAGAAGAAGCCTCACTGCCACTCGGTAAAAAAAGTTATATAGTAGAGCCACGAAGATTTTTGCCTCATGCCACACGAAAGACATCAAAACAAAAACAAATATATCCCATGAGAAAATTCATGCTAATTGCCATCCTGGTCGCGACACTGGCGCCCCGGATAAATGCCGAGAACGGCTACCGATTATGGCTTCGCTACGAGCCGCTTGAAACCACACAACAAAACGCACTGAAGGAACGCATCCGTCAAGTGGTTATTCCCGAACAAAGCTCGGTGATGCAATCGGCAGCAGCAGAACTCACCAAGGCTCTGCCGGCCATGCTGCAAACCCCTATTCAACGTGCCCAATCGCTCAATGCTCCGGGCATCGTGGTCATCACAGCAACACACCCGTATGCAAAGCAACTGGGATTGCGACAAGATATGTCAACACTGGGCGAAGAAGGTTATTTGCTGCGCACGGTGAAACATCAAAATAAAATGATGGTGGTCGTGGCCGGGAAAAACGATGCCGGCGCCCTTTATGGCACCTATGCACTGTTGCGGCTGCTACAAACAGGCAACGACCTGACAAACCTCAACGTTCGTGAAGCGCCGTCCTTTGCACATCGCCTGCTGAACCACTGGGACAACCTCAACGGCACCGTCGAACGAGGCTACGCCGGGCATTCCATCTGGTGGAACGTCAATCTGAACGCCGACAGCATCATTGCCCGTCACGAGGACTACGCCCGCGCCAATGCATCCATCGGCATCAACGGCACAGTGCTCAACAACGTGAATGCCACGCCTCAGATGCTCACATCCGAGTATCTCGAAAAGGTGGCCGTGATAGCCGGACGTTTGCGCCCCTATCACATCAAAGTGTATCTCTCCATCAACTTTTCATCGCCCAAAGAGCTGGGTGGCATTGAAAACAGCGACCCACTCAACCCGCAGGTGGCACAATGGTGGAAAGAGAAAGCCACAGAGATCTACCGCCTGATTCCCGATTTTGGGGGATTTTTGGTCAAAGCCAACTCCGAAGGCTTGCCCGGCCCCCAAGACTATGGTCGCACCCACGCCGACGGCGCCAACATGCTGGCCGATGCCCTCAAGCCGCATGGTGGCTTGGTGATGTGGCGTGCTTTTGTGTACAATCCCACCCCCGAAGACCGGGCCAAGCAGGCCTACAGCGAATTCAAACCCCTTGACGGGCAGTTTCGCGACAATGTGATTGTTCAGGTTAAAAACGGCCCGATCGATTTTCAGCCACGCGAACCTTTCAGTCCCATGTTTGGCGCCATGGAAAAGACGCCGCTGATGATGGAATTTCAAATCACCCAGGAGTACCTGGGACACTCCAATCACCTGGTGTATCTCGCTCCCATGTATAAAGAAGTCCTGGATGCCGACACTTACTGCAAAGGCACCGGCAGCACCGTTGCCAAGACACTGGATGGCAGCATCTACCCCCACCAACACACGGCCATTGCCGGGGTGTCGAACATAGGCCGCGATGCCAACTGGTGCGGTCACGACATTGCCCAATCGAACTGGTATGCCTATGGGCGCCTGGCCTGGAACCACCAACTGACCTCCGAACAGATTGCCGACGAATGGGTGCGCATGACCTTCTCAAACCAGGCAGAAGTGGTGACGCCCATCTCTTCCATGATGATGGCCTCACACCAAACCTGTGTTGACTATTCGATGCCCTTGGGACTGCACCACATCATGGGGTGGGATCACCACTACGGCCCCGAACCATGGACAGAATTTCCGGGAGCCCGCGCCGACTGGTTGCCCCAATACTATCACCAGGCATCGGCCAGTGGCTTGGGCTTTGACCGCACCGACAAGGGTAGCAATGCGACGGCTCAATATGCCGAACCCCTACGTTCGCAACTCAACGATGCCACCACCTGCCCGGAAGGATACTTGCTGTGGTTTCACCACTTGCCGTGGGACTACCCCATGAAATCGGGTCGTACGCTGTGGCACGAACTCATTGAACGATACCATGTAGGCACCAACAACGTGCGCGGTTTTCAACGCACGTGGGACAGCATGGAAGGAATGGTGGATGCCGAGCGTTTTAAAGCCGTGCAATATAAGCTTAAAATTCAGGCACGAGATGCCATTTGGTGGCGCGATGCCTGTCTGCTCTATTTCCAAACCTTCTCAAAGCGACCCATCCCGCTCGAATACGAACGCCCCATTCACGATTTGAATGAGTTAAAACAGATTAAGCTTGACATGGGACACCATAATTGAGGAGAGTAGTAGAGGAAGAGAGTGGCAAAGTGAAGTAGTGCATGAGTGCAAAAGTGCCAAAGGAAATAGCAACGCACACATTGACATAACTTTACAAAAGTATCAAGATTCATCACAGGTGGATGAGGGAACAAGAAAACAAAATCCCTTCTTCCTCCATTTGTGAACAACGGGGCATATTAATAAAAGATGAGACATTCAAAACGACGAACGGCCATCATGCTCGTGCTAGGGATGATGATGCCAATGATGGCGCAAATACGGCTCCCAAAGTTGGTGAGCGACGGAATGGTGCTGCAACGCGACGCAGAGGTAAAAATCTGGGGATGGGCAACGGTTGGTGAAGCCATTGAAGTAGAACTGAACGGACAAAAGGCCACAACCACCACACTCGCATCGGGCAAGTGGCAGGTATTGTTGAAAAACCTTGAGGCGGGCGGCCCTTACACCATGACCATTCGGGGGAACGATTCCGTGACCATCAACGATGTGTTGGTCGGTGACGTATGGCTCTGTTCAGGACAATCGAACATGGAGATGCCCATGCGGCGACTCACGCCGCTTTACGGGGATGAGATGGCTCAATGCAACGAACCACACATTCGTGAGTTTAAAGTGCCGCAACGATACAATTTTAATAAAGCCGAGGAAGACTACCCATCGGGACAATGGGTGGCCGCATCCGCAGCCACCATTGGCAACATCTCGGCCGTGCCCTACTTTTTTGCCAAGGCAGTGCAGGCACGCTACGGCGTCCCGATAGGGCTCATCAATGCCAGTCTGGGAGGTTCACCTGCCGAGGCGTGGATCGGCGAACCGGCACTGAAACAGTTTCCTGCTTACGATGCCGAGTTGCAAAAATTCAAGGATCCAAAACTCATCCAACAAATAGAATCCGCCGACAACGCCCGCATTGGGCAGTGGTACCAAACCTTACAGATGCATGATGCCGGACGCAAAGATCCACAAGAGCAATGGCATGAAGACAATTACGATCATTCGCAATGGGATACCACTCACGTACCGGGCTACTGGGACTTTCAGTCACCGCTCACGGGTGCGGTGGGTGCCGTGTGGTTTCGCACAACCATAGCATTGTCGGGCGCAGCAGCCGGTCAACCGGCCAAATTGGAGATGGGGCGTATTGTGGATGCCGACTCGGTGTTTGTCAATGGCGTGTTCGTGGGCACCACCAGCTACCAATACCCGCCACGTTGGTACACCATCCCGGCCAACGTGTTGAAAGCCGGCAACAACACCATTGCCGTGAAGGTGATTGTGAACAGTGGCACGGGCGGTTTTGTGCCCGACAAAAAATACGAGTTGCGCGTGGGCAACGAAACCGTGAACCTATGCGGCACGTGGCACTATCGATTAGGCGCCAAAATGGAATCCTTGGGCAGTCAGACCTTTGTGCGCTGGAAACCGGCGGGACTGTTCAACGCCATGATATCACCCGCCATCGGTTATGGACTAAAGGGAGCAATCTGGTATCAGGGCGAATCGAACACCGACAGATCGGGCGAATACGCGCAATTATTGAAGACACTCATCAACGACTGGCGAGAACAATGGCAACAAGGCGACTTCCCGTTTATGGTGGCACAACTGCCCAACTTCATGGAACCGCGCCCCGAGCCCTCGGAAAGCAACTGGGCAGCGTTGCGCGAAGCCCAACAAGCAGCCCTCGCGCTTCCCAACACGGGCATGGCCGTGACCATCGACCTGGGAGAATGGAACGACATCCACCCGCTGGACAAAAAATCGGTGGCTGACCGTCTGGCTTTGAGTGCCTTTCATGTGGCCTATGGCGACAAAACCATAGAGCGTTCAGGTCCTATGATGAGTTCGGTGAAGATAAAAGGCTCCAAAATCATCCTCACCTTTGCCCATTGCGGCAGCGGCCTGATGGTGAAAGGGGGCGGCGACCTGCAGGAGTTTGCCATTGCCGGTGCCGATGGCCGTTTTAAATGGGCCAAAGCCATTGTCAAAGGCAACCGAGTGGAAGTGTGGCATCCCGACATTAAAAAACCGGTGGCAGTGGGCTACGCCTGGGCCGACAATCCGCATCGAGCCAATCTATACACCAAAGAGGGAATGCCGGCAGCACCGTTTAGGAGCCCCACCCGGCCGTCCCAAAAAAGTGGTGAATAAGAGTTTATTGAGACAACCAAACCTTCAAGGTTTCAAAACCTTGAAGGTTTATAGAAACCACAAACACACAAAACCATATAAAAAAATGAAACGCATCAAAATCCTGATTGCCATCGGAGTATTCACGATGGCTGGTAAAGCACAATCGTTGCCCACCGGTTATGAAATAGCCACCTGGTACGGTTTCTCGAAGGCAGCGGTGAGCTACACATTCGATGACAACACTCCCAAACAATTTACGGTAGCGTTGCCGCTGTTCGAACAGTTTGGTTACCGTACCACGCTATACCCGGTCACCAACTGGGTCACCGACTGGGAGCAGCTTAAAAAGGCCTCGGCCATGGGACACGAAATCGGTTGTCACAGCCAATCGCACCCCAACCTTGGCAGCATCGATACAGCGGCACAAGAACGCGAACTGAGCGGGTCCAAAGCCACCATCGAGTCGCAGATCGGGAGCGGAAAATGCACCACCATTGCCTATCCCTATTGCATCACCGGGCAAATGGACATCACCCAACGTCACTTTGTAGCCGGTCGTATTTGCAGTGGCCAAATCAACGCCCCAACACATGCCGAAGACTACCTTATCAGTTCCATCAGCCTGGGAGACCAGGGGCTCAACACACCAGAGGCACTCAACCAAAAGTGCGACGAAGCAGCGACGATGAATGGCTGGTGCGTGTTTCTACTGCATGGTATTGATGACGACGGCGGCTATTCGCCCATCACCTCTCCCACCCTTACGTCTCACCTTACCCGCATTCGTGAGCAGGGACACTTTTGGGTGGCTCCATTCGGGCAAGTATTTCAATACCTGAAACAACGACAAAATGCCATCATCACCGAAACATCCTCCAACAAGCAACGCATAGAGCTGACATTGACGGACGGACTTGACAATACATTGTTCAACCAGCCGCTGACCATCACCAAGGCAATTCCAAACAACTGGAAAAAGGCATCGGTAACCCAGAACGGTCAAAATGTGACATACAAAACACATGTCAACAATGGGCAACGGTATGTGGTATTTGATGCGGTGCCGGATGCGGGGGGGATTGTGATAAAAAAATAATAACGTATATCATTGAATCATGCCATGCCTTAGAGCCATGGCATGCCATGGCTCTACATAAAAAACCACCATGAAAAAAATCCTATTATTATTTCTGACTGCCACCGGGTTAACGGCACAAACGTCGGTCAATATGGCGCGTTTTGACCATTTTACGTATCAGGGTCATGACCCTGTTTACCACGAGAAACAGTTGACCGAAGGTCAATATTTCAACCCCATCCTACAGGGCTATTACCCCGATCCGAGCGTGTGCCGAAAAGGCAACGACTACTATTTGGTGAACAGCACCTTTTCGCACTATCCGGGTGTACCCATTTTTCACAGCACCGATCTGGTGAACTGGCAACAAATTGGTCATGTGCTGAACCGTCCTTCACAGCTCAACCTCGATGGTCTGCCCATGTCGTACGGCATCTTTGCCCCGGCCATTGAATACAACCCATTCAACGACACGTTTTACATGATTACCACACTGGTGGGACGTGGCGACAACTTTGTGGTGAAGGCCAAAGACCCCCGCGGCCCCTGGAGCGATCCCATTTGGCTGCCCGAAGTGCCAGGCATCGACCCGTCGCTCTTTTTTGACGACAACGGCAAAGCATACATCGTCAACAACCGCGAGCCGGCTTACCCTGCGCTTTACAGCGGTCACCGAGCCGTGTGGATTCACGAGTACGATGTGGCCACCGACCGCACCGTGGGCACGCCCAAAGTGCTCATCGACGGAGGCATAGACATCAGCACCCAGCCGCAATGGATTGAAGGTCCACACTTGTATAAAATAAAAGGCCGCTATTATCTGATGGCCGCCGAGGGAGGCACCGACATCAACCACTGCGAGGTGATATTACGAGCCGACAACCCGTGGGGGCCATTCGAAGTATGGGATCATAACCCCATCCTGACACAACGCGATCTGTCGTGGGGACGTGACTTTCCCGTGACCAACGCCGGGCATGCCGACCTGCTTGAAGACCACGAAGGCAACTGGTGGAGCGTGTTCCTGGCCTGTCGCCCATACCGTGACAACCTGTTTAACATTGGCCGCGAGACCTTTTTACTGCCGGTAACATGGGAAGATGGCTGGCCGGTGATTCTCAAACATGGACTCGAAATCCCGCAGGTGGGGGAGAAACAAGGCGTTCGCCAGGGAGCCACACCGGAGGTAATGCCCAACGGCAATTTCACGATCACCGACAACTTTGACGCAGCGAAACTTGCCATGACGTGGCTGATGATTCGCACGCCTCACACACCTTGGCACAAATTACAAAACGGCCAACTGGAGATTGCGTGCCACAACGTGAGCATCAACGAAAAGGGGAATCCGGCTTTTGTAGCACGTCGTCAACAGCATCATCACTTCACAGCCACCACGCGCATGAGCTTCAAGCCTGGCAATGAAACTGAAAATGCGGGATTGGTGTGTTTTCAAAACGAAAACCACTATTACTATCTAGGCGTGTACAAGAAAGGGAAACAACAGGTGGTGCGGCTCACGAAAGGGCTCAAGGAACAGAAAAGCGAAGTGCTGGCCGAGATTCCCATCGGGAAAGCCAGACAGATCGATTTACGAGTGACGGGCGAAGGCGCATTGATGCACTTTGCCATTGCCACGCGCCCCGGAAAATGGACAGAGGTGGCTCGAGATGTGGATGCCACGTATTTAAGCACCAGCCAGGCAGGCGGATTTGTGGGGACGGTGATTGGGATGTATGCGGCGGGGAGGTGAAAGCCCCTCCCGGCGTTCCCGAAGGGGAGAGGGAGGAAAACGATTTTCGGCACATAGAGTTTTCAATGAACACAGAGTCAGAATAAACGCAAAGGCGCGAAGGCGCTGAGCTATTTTGTTACGCCATGCGTTTAAATAACAAAGCAGATAACTCATCTTTCTCTGCGTAACTAACTAAGAACTGACAGTGAGTTGCAGTGAGATAAGATGAGAACCAGTGAGGAGAAGAAATCTAAGGGTAACTCAATAAAAAAGTGATTTGGCACCCCTCTATAACTCAGGCCATAACACATGAATAACAACAACTTACAGCATTGTCACATAAAAAACACAGGGGCACAGAGATTAGAACTCTCTGTGCCCCTACTACTAAACACATCTACCCTTCGGCAGATGTGTCACTGCTTTTTTGATAGACGGATGGGGGCATTCCGAAATGGTTTTTAAAGCACTTGCTGAAATAATTGGCATCGCTAAAGCCAACGTTCAGGCCTATTTCACTGATGGTGAGGTTGCTATTTTTAATCAGGAAAGCGGCTTTTTTCATGCGGATGAGCTGAATGAACTCGTTGGGTGAATAGCCGCTAATGAGTTTCATCTTTTTATAAAAGACGGTACGGCTCATGTTGAGTTTGTCGGCAATGAGGTCGACGCTGAAATCGTTGTTGCCGATATTTTCGTCGATGACTCGGGTCACGGTGTCTATAAATTCCTTATCGGCATTGACGCCGGGCACGTTGTCGGTGGCGAAGTCGGGCTCCTGGCCAAATACCTGCCGGAGGCGTTTGCGCTGATTGATTAGATTATCGATTCGCACCTGCAGGTGGCTGATGTTAAAGGGCTTGGTAATGTAATCGTCGGCGCCCAGCGCCATGGCTTCCAGCATCTTATCTTCACTGGCGATGGCCGTGAGCAGGATGACGGGAATGTGCGAAGTATTGAGGTCGCCCTTAAGGCGCTTGAGGGTTTCGAGACCATCCATCTCGGGCATCATGTAGTCGCACACCACCAGGTCGATGGCGTGCGCGCGCGCTTTTTCGATGGCTATTCGTCCATTTTCGGCACCCACCACATTGTATGTCTCATTGAGTTTTTCCATTAAGAACGCGAGCAGGTTCGGGTTGTCTTCCACCAGCAAGAGTGATTCTTTGCGAGCCGAAGCCTTGCGCACTTCAGGGGCAGGCACTTCCAGTTCCGGCGCATACTTCAATGCCACCTCATCGGCCGACGCACGAGCGGCAGTTGTCACCACATCGGTATCGGGCATGGACTTGGGGCGTGACACGGGCAGCATCACCATAAATTCGGTGCCATGCCCCAGTTCACTTCGCACCTCGATGGAACCCCCATGCCAGGTCACCAGTTCACGAGTGAAGAAAAGCCCCAGTCCGGTGCTCTCCTGACTTTTATAAAAACGGTCGAAAATCTTACCCAGCTCATCCGGGGCAATGCCCACGCCCTGATCCATCACCGAAATTCGTAACATCTGAGAAGAGGCATCGAGAGAAACCGACATGGCGATTGTTTTGCCCTGCGGCGTATGCTTCAGAGCATTCGACAATAGGTTGTAACACACCTTCTCCATTACCCCCACATCCACAAAACCGATGATGCCGGGGGCGGGACAGGAGACCGTGAAATTGATGCCCCGCTTTTGAGCCAATGGAAGAAACACCCCATGAATGTCGTTAAAGAAAGTCCCCAAGTCGACAGGGGCGACCTTGAGATTGGCCTTATTTTCGCGCAGACGGCGGAAATCAAGAATCTGTTCTACGAGATGGAGCAGATAACCGGCATTTTTCTTGATTTGCAGGGCGCGCTGCCGCACTTTTTCGGGCACGTCGGAACCGGTAATGATGTCATCGACCGGACTCAAAATTAATGTCAATGGCGTTTTAAACTCGTGCGAGATGTTGGTATAATATTGGAGCTTCTCCTCGTTGAGACGCTCGTTGATTTCGAGTTCCTGGCGCAGGCGCAACTGGCGCACCTTTAAACGATAATAAAACCACACCAAAAAAGCCAGCAAGGCCAGATAGATGACATAAGCCGGGAAAGAGTTCCAAAAAGGAGGATGGATGACAAAAGAATAATCAGCCACCGCCTCCATCCACATACCATTGCTATTGGTGGCACGCACTTTAAAGGTATACGAGCCGGGCGGCAGACCGCGATAAGTGACCGAGCTTTGCGACGAAGGTGCCGACCACCCTTTGTCGAAATTTTCGAGATAAAAGGCATACTTAATTTTATCGGGTGCCGCGTAGTCGAGGGCCGCAAAGTCGAACGTCAACGTATTATCGCTGTGGTCAAAACCGGCCTCATGGGGCATCATCCCCACCGGTCGGTTGCTGTTGTACACGGCCGAGATATGTACCCGATATTGTGAAGTATCGCCCATCAAGCTCAGAGGATTGAAAAGCACCAGGCCATTGGCATGCCCCATGACCACCTGCCCGGCACGAGTCATGAGCGCGGCACTCTCGGAAAAGAGGTTGCTTCCCAGCCCGTCGGCCTCACGGTAACGCTCCACCAGGCCGGTGACAGGGTCGTAATGGTTGATGCCATTGTCGGTTCCCAGCCAGAGCTTTCCTGATTTATCTTCCACAATGCTGTTGATGACGTTGCTGGAGAGGCCATCGTTACGCATCACATACCGCCAGTCAAAATGCTGATTTAGCACATCAATGTGAGAGATCACATTGAGACCTCCGCCAAAGGTTCCCAGATACACATCGCCCGAGGCATGCTGCCACATGCACAGCACATCGTTATTAGAGATGCCGGGAGCCCCGTCGCGACGAACGGAGAGACGGACAAACTGTTTATCGGCAGCCGTCAGCTGATTGGCCGGCAAAATATTGAGTCCCCCCGAGGTGGCAATCCACAGGTTGTCGTCACGATCAAACAGAAGCTGACGCACGCGGTTGTCGGAGAGCGAAGCCAGATTGTTGGCATCTGCCAAGTAGCGCGACAAGCGTGGCACTCCAAAGGGGTCGTTGAGCAGATACAAACCACCGGAATAGGTTGCAATCCAATACTGTCCGTGCTTGTCCTGATGAATGTCGAAAACATTCTGAGAGTCGTCGTTAAGATTCATGCCCAAGGTCTCACTATATCGCATGACCACCGGGTTTTGCTTAAGGCGCTCGCTGGCGCGGATCACGCAAATGCCATCGCCCTTGGTGCCAATCCACAAGTTTTTGTCGCGATCCTCGAACAAACAATAGATTCCCTTTTTGAACTTGGGAATAAAAGGGATGATGCGGTAGTTTTTGAGGTTGTCCCAATCGGGGCTTTGCTCCATGGCAAAGAGTTCACCGGCACGAGTACCCACCCAAATCCGTTCGGAAGCATCGACAAAGAGCGCCCTGACATCGTTGGAGAGGAACGATGCAGAAGCTGCCGAAGGGGTGACATGGTAAAAATCGGAAGGGGTGATGTTGATTTTGTTGATGCCCCCATTGTAGGTACCCACCCAAAGGTTTTTGCTTCGATCTTCGAAAATAGAGAGCACATAGTCGGACGAGAGCGAGTTGGCATCCTTATCGTCGTACAGATATTGTTCAAACTGAGCGGAAGCGCGATGATAACGACTCAACCCGCCGCCATAGATGCCTACCCACAAGGTGTTATTGCTGTCTTTGAAAATGAGCTGTTTATCCATGTCGCCCAAAGCATCGCGTTTATCGGCACCCAGAGGGAAATAGGTAATTTTTCCGGTATAAACATCAAATGAGCAGACGCCCCGCTGTGCGGTCACAATCCAGAATAGTCCGTTTTGATCGTAGAAAAACGACTGAATGGAGCTGGCCGGCAACCCGGAGTTACGCACCTGAAAGTGCTGCACTTCATTCTTTAGGGTGTCGAACACATATAGGCCATCGCCCCATGTTCCCACCAAAAGATATTGATTGTATTGCTCGAGACACTGAATGCGCATGGGGCCAAAACGGTTGAAAGAGGCCATCGATTTCCTGCCGATGGCGGTCGAAAACTGCAACACTCCGTTTGCCCCGGTTCCGACCCACACGTGTTGCGGGGTTATTTTGACAGAATTGGCAGACCCCTCCACATAAAGCGGCTGAATGGCAGAAGAAGAGAAATCGGCACGGTCGTCGGACAACAACAGCAGTCCGCGAGAGGAGCCCAACCACACTTCGCCATTGGGTGCAGCCTGAATGAAGTTAACCACATCGGATGGCTTAAAATGATTGTTTGAGAGATAATCGATGCGGTAGCCCCCCGGCAAATCAGGATTAGAGATTAACCGAATGCAACCCCCTTTGAGGGAATAGTACCAAAACACATCGGGGGAGCTTTGATAGACGTACGACACGGCAAAATCGCCATAGCCGCTCCCCGTGTTGGCATCCACAGGCGTAAATATTTCGCGTTGGGCATCGAACCGATGAATGTGCCCGTCGAAAGTGGAGAGGTAAAAGATGCCACGCGAATCCTGCAATATGTGCGTAAGTCGGTTATTTTGAAGCGTATTGGGATTGCCTGGCAAGTAATGATAATCCTTAAAACGGTAGCCATCGTAACGATTGAGTCCGTTGAGAGTCCCCATCCACATGTAACCGTCGTGATCCTGATAAAACAGGCGCACCGAGTTATTAGACAACCCGTGAGAGATGTTCAAATGCTCAAAACGCACGCCGGCACAGACCAGTCCGGCACAGCCCCATAACGTCACCACCATCAACAACCATCCAGCTCTTATCATCGCACACACCTCCAATTAACGGTTCGTCTTACTCGGGAACAAAAATAAGGAAAAGAAACAACGCCCCCGCGGAAAGTAAATATTCACTAACAGATCTAAATATTCGTGACTCAAAAATAACGAATCGTCGGTCATTTGGAATCAATAATAATGCGAAAAATGTTCGGCAATTCCATTATTTGATTTTATATTCGCATGTCATCACAATTCGCTTACAATGCATTACGCAGGTTCGCAATAATTGTTTTGCACTTTTTGTCACTACACATACAAGACATCCAATTCCAAAGCTGTCACTTCTGCAAGAGCAAACACACAATCAACCATTTACACCATTTAACCATTCTTAAACCGTTCTTCTACAAAAAATGAACATCCACACACAGATAATCAATATCGTTTAGTTAAGAGAAAAAGATGTCAGACAAAGAGACGGATGATAAGATGAAAACGGATGTTTAGATCCGTTCATTACCTCTCTTCAGTCTAATCATCTTCGTATCTCTACAATGAAACGCACTCATTTAAAGACATTGCATTGATAACAAAAAATAAAAACATGGAAACAAAACGACTGATTTTGAACGAGACAAGTTATTTTGGCGCAGGCGCCATTCAACAAATCACGGGCGAAATAGCCCGTCGGGGTTACAAAAAAGCACTTGTGGTGACCGACAAGGATTTGATGAAGTTTGGGGTCGCCACGCGGGTTCTCGAAGTGCTGGATAAGGCCAATGTTCCTTATGTGGTGTACGACGAGGTGAAGGCCAACCCAACGGTCAACAACGTGAAAGCCGGGGTGAAGGCGTTTAAAGAAGCGGGAGCCGACTTCCTGATCGCCATAGGCGGAGGATCGCCCATCGACACATCAAAGGCCATCGGTATCATCACCAACAACCCATCGTTTGCCGACGTGAAGTCCCTGGAGGGGGTTGCTGACACCAAGAAACGCAGTGTTCCCATCATTGCCGTTCCCACCACGGCAGGCACAGCTGCCGAGGTGACCATCAACTACGTGATTACCGACGAGGAATCGGTGAAGAAAATGGTGTGCGTGGATCCTAACGACATCCCCGAATTGTCAATTGTGGATCCCGAAATGATGGTGTCGATGCCCAAGGGTCTGACGGCCGCCACAGGGATGGATGCGCTCACGCATGCCATTGAGGGATACATCACCCGTGGGGCCTGGACGATGACAGACATGTTCGAGATCAAGGCCATTGAGCTCATCGCTCAGCACCTGGAGACCGCCGTGAACGAGCCCACCAACCTGGAGGCGCGTAACGGCATGGCGCTGGCACAGTACATCGCCGGCATGGGCTTCTCGAACGTTGGTCTGGGCATCGTGCACAGCATGGCGCACCCGCTGGGCGCCTACTACGACACTCCGCACGGCGTGGCCAATGCACTGCTGCTTCCTTACGTGATGGAATACAACGCACCTGCCACAGGCGACAAATACAAGGCCATTGCCAAAGCCATGGGAGTGGCCAACGTGGACGGCATGAGTCAGGAAGCTTATCGCACGGCAGCCGTTGACGCGGTGAAGGCGTTGTCGAAACGCATCCACATCCCCCAAAAGCTCAACGAGATAGGCGTCAAAGAAGCCGACCTGGAGAAACTGGCCGTGGCTGCGTTTAATGACGTGTGTACACCCGGCAACCCGAGAGATACGTCGGCAGAAGAGATTCTGGCGCTGTACAAAAAAGCGTTTTAAAGAAGAAAAAGGCTCTATTCTGATTCATATGGGTAATCATAAGTATGTATTCACTCAAACCTATATTTCGTGCCCTCTAGCCGGGCGGGCTCTTACTTTTTATTCGGAAAGCGTTTGTTTTCATTTGCCCTCATGATTAAGCGTCGCTGAGCTCCGCTGAATTGGCTACAGCCCCAAAAAGTAAGCAATTTTTGCATCAAGTGAGAGCAATGTGCAAACTGGTTTGCCAATGCCGAACGTTGCAAAAATCAGCTTTGCTAAAAAAGGCCGCCGCTGACGTGAAATGGCTAAAAATCATAGGCTCTTGCTAAAATCTGCGAACTCGCAAGCTCAAACAGCGCATATTTTTTTTACGCTCAGGCCTATGATTTTTTTAACGCCATTTTCATCTGAAGATTATTTGTTTTTAATTGGTCAGATGGAACTCGCCAGTAATCAACTCCTGTGTATCGAAGTGTTAGACAGGGCTCGTTTCCGAAGGCGGCTTAGTTACCTTTTGTTGATTTCGTGCTTTTATATTTTGTTTACCCACAGAATTCGACATAGAGCCAAGAAAAAGCCCCTCCCTGCCTCCCCGATGGGGAGGTGGGGAAATAGGAGGCATCAGATGAAATGATACCACAAGCCTTATCGGCACACAAAAACACACCATCATGCGAAAAATCATAGGCCTGTTGGCCATCAGCGCACTCATCACCACGGGGTTCATCTGTAAGAAGGAGAAGCAAGTGCGCATCCTCATGTCGGGCGACTCGACCATGCAGACGTACCGCGACACGCTGAACCCGCAACGGGGTTGGGGTCAGGTGCTTCCTGACTTCTTCGACGAACAAACGCATATCATCAACATGGCCATTGGCGGCCGCAGCACCAAGACGTTCCAGACGGAGGGACGCTGGCAAAAACTTCTCGACACGCTGCAGGCGGGCGACTGGGTGATCATTCAGTTTGGTCACAACGATGCCACGGTGGCCAAGCCGGAACGTTACTGCACGCCGGATGCGTACAAACAAAACCTCATAAAATTTGTGAACGATGTGCGTTCCAAAAAGGGAAACCCCATTCTGTGTACGTCTATCGTGATGCACCGCTTTCACGATAATGGCACGCTGAAAGATGGTCACGGCGAATACCCCGGCAAGATGCGCGAGGTCGCCAATGAATTAAAGGTGCCTCTCATCGACTTGCATCATAAAACCCGGCAACTGCTAGAACAGATGGGACCTGAAGCCTCTAAAAGCCTTTACATGATTTATGCAGCCGGTCAACATCCGTCACTGCCCGATGGCAAGGACGACCACACACACATCAACGAAACTGGGGCTCGCGAAGTGGCACGACTGGCCACGGAGGGGATGCGTGAACTAAAGTTGAAGGGACTAACGAAGAGGCTGAGGAGATAACAATGACGTTTCGCTAAGAGAAGAAGAAGTGAGACGACGAGACAGATGATAAGACGAGGAAAGATTTTTAGATCTGCCTTCCGGCTCTAATCTATCTCTCTGCAATCGAATAATCTACCGGGCTTTGATCAGAGTAAGAATAAATACTGAGGCGCCAATCGACGTAGTCGCTTGGCTATGCCAAGAAAGGGGCTGGGTTAAATGGTAACACCTTGCGTTAAAAAAGCAAATAACTCTAAGCATATATATCGAAGGCCATCAGCACATGAACATGGTGCGATTATGAAAAAACGAAAGCAATCGATTGTTTAAATTAAACCCTTGGGGTTTTGAAAACCCCAAGGGTTGGGGAGAGATAAAGATGAAAAAAGGGCGTCCCTGCGGGACGCCCTTTTTTACACGAACCTAACATCACTCTAACCTCTTCTTTGCATTATCCAACACAGCCTTCACAGCAGCATTATTGGGATTTTTCATCAGCACTTTTTCGAGATAAGGGATTCCATTTTTATATCCCTGACTGATGGCTGCAAGATTGCGGTTAGCCACGGCAAAATCGACACGAGTGGGGTTCTTCATCGATTCGTAACGTTTTTTTTCTTTGTCGTAAGCCACATCGGTTTTTTTGCAGTGAAGCACCCCCATCTTCTCGATGCATCGGTCGTGCCCCGGGTTGATGGCCAACAACGCCTCACCGGCAGCAAGGGCGTCATCGTAGCGGGCCAATTGTTCGTAAGCCATCACTTTGATAAACATGACATGCTCATCCTGAGGATTGTCGGCCAACACCTGATCGGCAGCCAGGAGGGCATCCTCATACTTACCACAATTGAACATTGAGGTGGCCATTTTTTTGGCAATGGCAGCCTTGGACGACGCATCCAAGTCGATGGCCTTAAGGAAATAATCTTTCGACAGGTCGCATTTTTTGAGTCCGGCATAATTCTCACCCATGCTCAGATACAATTCAGACGAGGCCATGTTTAGGGTTTCCATCTTTGAGAAAAAATCCGACGCTTTTTGATAGTTTTTAACCCGCATATAACAAATACCGGCCCGGAGCAGGCAAAGGGTGTCGTGCACCGACTGTGCCTCGTATCCCATCGCAGCAGCCTCATATAAAGCAGCAGCACCGGCATAATCACGCGAAGTCTCCAACATGATGGCCTCACTTTTTTGAACATCGGCATTTTGCCCATGGGCAAGGACAACAAAGCAAGCCAACAACCCGAAAGAAATAAATCTCTTCATACCTCAATTATTTAAAACCGTTAACACACATCCGTACAATGCCGGACACGCAATTTTTTGATTAAGAAAGAAGGTCGTCTCCCTGCACAAAAACAGGAAGACGACCAGGAATGGTTACAATCAACAAACTATTTCAAAATAACTTTTCCGACATATATGTGATCATCGGCAACCAGGCGAATGGTGTAAATGCCCTTCTCGAAGGGAGTCAGATCCACTTCAAGATCAAAACCGTCAGCAGCATCAAGCACCATCACTTCACGACCATTCATGGCCGACACAGTCACGAACGCTTTTTGCACTCCCGAAGGCATCTGCACATTGACAATTCCATTGGTCGGATTGGGATAAAATGTCAATTGCTCAACACCACGATTGAGGATGCCCGTAGCAGCCACAACCTTGACCTTCCCGGCGGTATTAAACTCACTAAAATCCCAGGCCAGACCGGCACCGGGAGATTCAGGTTCAACCGAGGTAAAACTACCGGTGATGGTAGCAGCCGACACAACAGTAAAAGATTTACCGGCGCTATAAGGCGTGATGTTGTTGGTATTTTGCATCACTAACACACCATTGGCCGCAAAGGCTCCCGTCACCTTAATTTTATCGGCCGAGCCAAAAGCAGCATTGGCCTTGACATGAAAACGGGCACCACTATTCATGGTCACACTTTGCACACTCAACGACGATCCGGTGGTGGTATGTCCGGCATAAAGGGTTCCACCGCTCTCAACCGTCACGGCCGAGGAGGAAATCCCATTTCCGGAAAGCGCAGCCCCATTTCTGATAGAGACAGAACCCGTTCCGGTTGCACTACCCGAAGTGTTGGTCAGCACCAACCTTCCTTCCCGCACAATGGTTCCTTTGGTGTAAGTATTTGCAGTGCTCAATGTCATAATGCCTGTCCCCACTTTGGTAACACTGGCATCGGTCGCAGTGATGGTTCCATTATAGGTGAAATCGGTGTTCTTAGCTCCCAGCTCCCAATTGTGGGCTCCACTTAACACACCGA
Organism: Breznakibacter xylanolyticus; assembly: GCF_003254275.1. Classification (GTDB taxonomy): domain Bacteria; phylum Bacteroidota; class Bacteroidia; order Bacteroidales; family Marinilabiliaceae; genus Breznakibacter; species Breznakibacter xylanolyticus. Next base: position 82,400 of record NZ_QKZK01000006.1, read on the forward strand.
TCCCGGTGAGGGCTCCGATTTTAACGGCACTGCCCGAGGTTTGTTTCGCATACACATTGGCCCCTAAGTTAACAGTTGCATTGGCGTAACCGAAAGTGTTGTTAATCATGAATTCGACACCCGAAGTGGTCGAAAAACTGTTGTTAATATTAATGTCACCAGAAAAAGCCGACCAATTTCCTCTAAACTCTGTCCTCACATTGGGAATATAGACATGTAAAGTTCCGCCTCCTGTCAAAGAGCCTGTATTATAACTACGGCCGTCCATGTGAAGCCATCCGGTTTTATCGGCCGGAACTTCCACATTGAAACTCCAGGTATTGTACGAATAAACATCGTTGAAACAGTAAAAGGTTCCATTTTGGAGAGAAACGGCTGCTCCCGGATTGGCAACATCACTCAACATATAAAGAGAGCCATCGGCAATGATCGTTTTGGCATGGGTATTGGCAGCCGCAAAAATCAACTGACCTGCACCGGTTTTGGTAAGGACACCACCGGTAACCGGTTCGAACCAATAGAGTTTACCGGTGTTTTCGAGTGTTCCACCATTGGCACCGATAAAAGAAGCACGATTGGCGTAACCATCACCCAGCACACGCAACGTACCACCATTGATCTCCAAATCAGAAGCCACAGAACTGCTTTTACCCAGAGCACCAATATCCTGCGTTGTCGGCATTTTGAACACTTCCAGCACACCACCGGTAATCGACACCTTACCTGTAAAATCGTTATCATTATTGATCACCAGAGTTCCGGTGCCATTTTTGGTTAAAGTTGCAGCCCCCGAAATTTTTCCTGCACCATAAAAAGTGTAATCGGACGAACCGTTCACAACAACCGAAGCAGGCATCACCGATTCTGAGATATTCACACTGTTTTGCGAAGAAGTTGCATCAAAATTCACATGATCGCCGGTCACAAAATGATCGGCAGAAGTGCCATTGTTAAAATTTTGAAGATTGGCCAAGTCCCACACCGAACTCACAGCACCGGTCCAGGTAATATCGCCGGCAGCACGCACCGACTCTATTATTAAAGTCAAGACACCGGAAATGTTTTCAAGATGACACGGCACCCCATCAATCCCGTCAATCACCACATTTGTCAAGTCTCCGGTGATGGCACCACCAACCTGAATCAATGTGTAATTGCCAGGAACCAGATTGGCAGCATTGATACGAATTACACTGCCATCGTGAAATACCAGATTACCGGACAAGATTAAAAGGTCATTGCCCGCATCAGCAGGAGCCACCAGGTCGAACACCAAGGCAGCATTTTCTTCGAGCGTGAGTGACTCTCCAACTTCAAGAGCCGCATTCGTATTTTCGCCCCCTACATACATTTTTGAACCATAACGCAACAAAGCTCCCTTAGCCAACTTGCCCACTGCATCCATCTGAGAGAAAAAACCAAGCCAAACGGCGCTTTGCTGTAACTCTCCGGAAAAGTTCAAACGACCTCCCCAAACAGCAGTGGAGCCACTGTAATCATGCACACCATTGAGCGCCAACACCCCTTCGCCCTGTTTCACCAGTTGCATGGCACCTGAGAATTTACCGGATGATGCGTCAATGGCATAACTACCGGGAGTGTTGACAGTCAGCACTGATGGAGCCACAGTTGAGGTAAGTGACAAAGCCACATTCGAGCCTGCCGATACATCCAGCAACACATGACTTGCATCAGAATATGAAGCCGCAGCACCATTGTATTTCCACACAGCGTTGCTCACATCCCAACTATTAGATCCTGCAAACACCAATCGATTATTGGTCATCACTGGAGGAGGGGGAACGGTCAATCCTTCGGCCTCACCAAGGAAGTAACTCACATGAGGAGGCTGATTGTATCCACACATCTGCCAGGCCACCGCCTGACGGTATTGATGATCGTGCATGAGCGTATAATTGCGATAGATGGTGGGGTCGACCGTGGTATAAATGCGCACAGCAGAGTTATCCTCTTTTCGCCAAACCACCTCTTCGCGCCAGTCGCCCAGCAAATCGGCCTGCAGGCTGGGAGTTCCCTTGGTATAGTTGCACGAAGTGGCACCTGTTGCCGTAAACAAGGGGCTACCCAAACCATATTTATAGATGCATCCGGTACCATATCCGGTGGTGGTGGAAAAGCCGGTATGGTCTGTCATCTCCTCCAACAAATCGCCATCCCAATAGATACGGAAGTTTTCGGCGTTGGCGCCATTGGCCTCCTGTTTGCGGGTGGATGCCGAGAACAACTTGTTACCGCCCCACAACTCTTTCCCCTTGATGTCGTCAGAGATATTGGCCGCACAACAACGGCCACAGTCGTACCCCGTATAATGATGAATGATGATTTCGCCGGTGGCGCCATCCCACATAGAGGTTCCCCAGTTGGGCGAATCCTCGATACATTTAAACACCTCGGTGCCTTTACGATACGGATCAAGATCACCCACATGCAATGCATCACCATGACCAAAACGGGTGGAATATTTTCCTTTGCCATCATCGTCTACAACCATTGAGCCCCAGACAATTTCATCACGACCATCCATGTCAATGTCAGCCACAGAGTAATTGTGATTTCCCTGTCCGCAATATTCGCCCGTTCCTGAGTCGAACGACCAGCGAGCTTGCAACTCCAGTTGTCCGCCATTGTCTACCACATCATAAGTTTGAAATTTGGTGCGGTAATAGATGCCGCGACCGATGAAGATGCTTGGCTTCACCCCATCGAGATAAGGAGCCCCAAAAAAATACTTACTACAACGGTGAGCCAACTGAGCTTCGTTCAATCCACTGGGGCCCCACTGCGACAGTGGGGCACGAGCAATAAAATCGACTCGATCGAGCTCCTCCCCTGTGACCCCGTCATAAAGCGAGAGAAATTCGGGTCCTTCAATCATGTAAGGAGAGTTGTTGGTGCGAATTCCTGTTGAACGATAATTGGTTTTTCCGTCACCATTGGTGTCACCAATGGCATTCCCTTTACCATCGACCGTACCTTCAGACGAGCGCATCACCACTTCGGCTTTGCCGTCACCATTAAAGTCGAAGGCCATGATGTTGATCTCAACCCCATCCATCAGGTTAGGCCCCACGTCGATGCTCCAGAGATGAGTCCCATCGAGTTTATAAGCCTCGAAGAAGGAAAACTCGGTGGTGGTGGTATTGGCATAATCATTATTCAACCGCTTCACAATCAACTCATACTCCCCATCCCCATCCAAATCGGCAGTGGTGATGTCGTTGATTTGATAAGCCGATGAACGAGGCTTCAACGTGATCTCTTTGTATTGTTGTGCCCAGGGCGTCACAGCCGTTGATGCCACTTGCTCAACATTATTGACCACCGCCTTAACGGAGTAAGAAGAAGTACCGGTGCCGGATGCGTCGAGATAATTAGAAACCTCCAGAGGAGAGGCATTCACTTTAACGCCATCGCGATAGAGATTGTAAGTCACCCCGTACCACTCATCCCCGGGAATGCGCCAGCTCACAAAAACGCCTGCAGGCACCTTCACCGCCACCACTCCCCGATCGAGCGTTTCCATTTGCCGCTGTGCGTGAGCCGAAAAGCCCAACGACAAAGCTAAAATCAATGGGTAGAAAATTTTTCTCATTGAAATACTATTTGAAATATAACATTAAACATGAACAAGCCATTGAATTCTGAGAGCAGAAAACCCGTGGAGCACAGGCAGAGGATGAGATAAGAGAATGCACCAAAAAAAAATTCCATCCTGCCACAAACGCACCGAAAGCTCCTCAACCATTGAAATGATCAAAACACTTTACATCTTGCAAGCATGGCGTCACACACAAGCCACCACCGCCCCGATGCCATCAGCAGCCATTGTCATACAGAAAGCCACAACCCCCGGTATGATAACAACAAACAGAGACATTAACGGAACAAGAGAACGTGATGACGAAATCATTACAAAAAGGAAAGAATACCATGGGGACAAGCCCCATGGTATTGATTGATACATTACTTAACCTTAAAAGGTTACTTCACCACCACACGAGTGGTTTTCACATCAGCACCCGAAACCACTTTCACGGTAAAGATGCCTTTGCGGTCGATGGCCACCTCTTGGGCACCACCATTGGTAAAGTGATTTTTATAAACAATGGCGCCTTTCATGTCAATCACCTCAACAGAATATTCACCTTCGATGCCATCCACAAAGAACTGGCCTTTAGATGGGTTGGGATAAACACTTAATTGAGCAGAAGCTTTTTCCTCAACCGAAGTGATTACTTCGACCACTTTCACAACCGCTTCACTACTTTCAACAGTGGTCACCACATTATTGATTTCGACATTTGCCAGACAGATGTAAATGCGCTCACCCAAGGCTGCTGTAGAAGGCGTAAAGGTTGCAGTTGTTGAAATGGGAGCATTATAATCGACTTCCCCATTAATCTTTTCATACCATGCCACATCTTGAGCCGTTAGACCACCATTTATCGAATAAGTGAGATCAACGGGAGTCCCACTCACCAACACTTGTTGACTGGCAGGCGATAATGTTACCGCAATGACATCAAGTGCCACCACATTGTTGGTCATCACCTGCACTCCTTGCGAAGTGGTTCCGATGGCCACCACATAAACGGTACCACCCACCGGTACCGCAGGCTTATAAGTCAATTGATTATCACTACCTGCCAACTCATTCCATGGTCCGTTGAGGCTGGTGCCATAATACCATTTAATGGCCTGAATATCGTTGCTTTCGAGATTGGTGAGCGTATAAGCTGCTTCAGTTTCCGTATTTTGTGCCACAATTTGACTTGTCACATTCTCAATCGCAAAACCGGATGCCAAACGAGAATAGATGCGGGTAGAGTCTATCGACTTATCGTACACCACCGCAGGCACATAACCTGCTTTGGCACAAGCAATTTTCGCATCAGCAATGCGGGTATTGACCACGGCAGTGGAGTTACCGGGGAAATAGATGCTGGCATTGTCATCGACATACATCATGCTATATGAAGGATCTTTGGTTGAAATACGGTCGGGCACCATATTATTGTAAACCCGTGCATTGTCTGTCACATGCAGTTGTCCGCCGTTAGTAGACGCCGGGGTATCGCTATCGCCCATTTTCATATACTGCACAATGGCGATGGCATTTCCGCTCACATTCAACAAACTTCCAGCCGAATGTAAACGGGTAAAGTTACTGGAGAAATGCGCAATACCCGAAGTAATGTTCAATGTACCATGCACATAAACTTCTCCCCTGACGTTGAACACCACACCTGAATTCATCGACAAATTCATTGAAGCACCCGCAGCAACAGTTAAAGCGTTGATGGTATCATTTACCGAACCGGTAAAGGTTGCAGGCACATTGCCGGATCCATTGATGGTTAACTTATTTTTGAAGGTGGGTGAAACCGGAGCATAGTTCCCGGAATAAAAACCATCGGTTGAAAATAACCCGTTCCAGATCATATCCTTACCGGTAGTTGAAGCAGCCTCGACATAATAAACCATCACAGAACTGCGTTCAACACGACCATCATTAAATGTTGCTTCAACAAACACATCATAAGTCCCAATGGACGTAAAAGAAGGACTAACGGTCAATTGTCCGGCGGCACCATCAAACTCAAGGTATTCTTTAGTGTCACGGTTGAAGCTCTTCCAGGTATATGACACGGGTGTTTCAGTAAAGGAAGCGGTTTTGGGATGCAACACACCATTGACCCGAATGTACTGCTGGTTAAAGTAAGGACTCACCGAAATACGGGTAGAACCCACATTGATTTCAACCTCTTGCGATTGCACAACCACATCATTGGCATCCACAGCTTCGCAAATCACATAGTACACACCTGAATTTGCAAAACTTGGGGTATAAGTGGCCTCAGTGACACCAGTAGAAGTATAGGTTACAGCCCCTTCTTCACGGTATTTCCACACCAACGATTTGGCTCCGGTAACACGGGCTGTCTTCAACATTTCCAGTGCTGTGCCGGAAGCACCGGCAGTCAACAATTGGCGATCGGCATTTTTAATCAAAAACGTTGAACTGGGGAGAGCAGACAAAGTGGTATAACCAGTCGCAGCGTCATAAGTTTTTAAGATGCTGTACTCACTTCCACCATTGATACATCCATTGTCGATTTTTGACTGACAATCCCAGTTCCCACGATAAAATACTTTGCCATCGCCCTTAATGATGATCTGCCCACCTTCACGAGTTTCATTAAAACGAATAATCGGCTCAAGGGTAGAAGCAAATTTAACGGTTCCACCATTGATGGTGATTTGACCACTACCCAGTGCAGCACCGGTTTTATTGTTCCACAATACAACCTGACCATTGAAATTTACCACCCCACCATTAACGGTTAAAAGGCTGTTATTTTCATCCCAACGCCAACTACCATCCTTTCCAAAATTGACAGTTCCTTTATTGATTGTCAAACCACACATCCCATAATCAATCTTACTGGTGTTACCCCTATTGATCGATAACGACACATCATTAGAAGCCAGATCAACAACAATGGGGGTAATCAAAGTTGGATCTGCATTATAAGCATTTTCCAAAAAATAAACAGAGATGTTTTCAGAACCGGAAATAACAGGGTAGTTATTACTGGTAACAGAAGTAGTAACGGGAACCGTTAGCGAATTTCCGCCCGGAGTACCTGCCGGATTCCAGTTGGCATCATACGTAAAGTTGGTGTTGGAAGCTCCGGTCCAAGACATGGCAGTACCCTGAGCCACCACCTGAGCAGGCAGAGCCAGCAACGCGGCCACGCCTAATGTTCCCATGGTCTTGCGCACCCAGTTACGGGTTGCAGGACGATGGACGTTTAAATCGTCATAAAATTTTCTCATGATCTCAATTTTTAAATTAAACAAAAGATATTCGTTAGTTATCAAAATCAATAAAGAGGCAAGAACCAGTTTTTTTGATCCATGAGCTTGGTGCGAACGGCTTCGCCATTGAAACCGGCCTTATTGAGTTTATCGGCAACCCGATTGGCCAGCACGGCATTGTCGCCACGACGTAAAGCCACACGCACCAGGTCGCCCCACCGCTCGCCCTCAAAGGCAAGTTCAAGCGCGTTCTCATCCAGAATCTGATTCTCAATCACCAGAATAGAGTCACCCTCAACAGCATTGGGTTTAAGCGAAACACGATTTCGGATACCTGTATTTCGGTACCAGGGTTGACGCAGGTTTGCGGGAACATCGGACACCCCGGTTGATCGGGCATCAAAATTGTAAGGAAAGGCCATTCTTGTTTGTCCTCTGCCGGTCACGTCCTGATAGTTCCAGGTCTCAGTGGGATTGGCGGCCAGATAATCGGCTCCATTGAAATTGGCATTGATTCCATTATTCATTAAGGCATAAGCCACCTTGTGCTTTCCGTCGCGGTTTGCAGCCTCGCAGTAACGCAGGTGCAAGCTCCCGGCACGCCACAAAAACCATTTGCCATCCAATGCGGTCGTAGAACCCTTATAATAAACTTCGGAAATGAATTTGGTGATAATGGGGTCAGAGCCATCCATATCGTAAGATCCCGTGGGGAAAACATAATTGACGCCGGGATAATAACCGCGAAAGTCACCCACGAATCCGTTCTTTTGCACCTGAGCATTCCAGGTGTCCATGATCAGCTGTGAAGGGCGGAAAAGATAGCTGCCATTGGTTTTGGCAAATAACTCGACAAAGGGGTTTGGCGCAAACGTTTTATCAAAATAGAGAACCCAAAGCCACTCGTAATTGTAGTTGGCATCGCTGTTGTCGTACCAAAACATGAGAGGCCACATGTTACGGGAACTCAAGCGGTCGTTTTCGTAATAGCGGGCATAACCGCTATTGAAACGACAAGAAGCTTCAGCGAGCGTTGCAGAGACATCATTCGGTAATTTATACAAGTCGAATAAATCATTACCGCTTTTACCGCGCTCCATGATGTTTTTAAAATATGAAGCAGCCTTGAAATAATTACCATTCCATAAATTGAGTTCACCCAACAAATATTCCTTATCGATGTACATCAACCGGGGATAATAAGTAATGATCGTTTCGAGCAAATTGGCATCCGTGTACTTATCTTTGTAAGGCAGCGCCTCCATGGTTTCCAATAATTTTGCGACCATAGCGGGCAAATCCAGATGAGGATATTTATCCAATCTATCAGACGAAAATGCTGTAACATCGGTAAGCGGCTCGGTAATGTAAGGTATTCCGCCCTTAACCGGATCTGCAAAATGGAGCGATAGTTGTAAATAAGCCCATGAACGAACCGCGACCATGTCGGAATATCGGGGATTGAACTCCTCATCGGTCATTTTTTTGGCAGCCAGCATGGCTTCAAAATTCCGAATCACATCGTTGCAATTGTTAATGAGGCGAAAAAATGCTGATGGGTCAGCCCATTTGCTGTCGACCGGCATCTCACCATGGTGAGACAACGCCTTAAGATCGGGGGTGGCATTGGAAGTCACATCCATCAAATCGGCACGCAACTCATTGAGCACCACATACTGGGCAGCCACATCCATGAGCGAACCATACACACCCCGAATGGCCGAATTGGCATCGTCGGTACTTTGGTACATCTCATCGGGCAAAAGCACATCATCGGCATCGGCCGAGAGCAGATCGCTGCACGACATGGCAGCAGCACCCAAAAGAAGAACTGCCACACCTTTCACTATCATTAATTTAACTTTTTTCATCTTTATCGTTATTCAGATTAAACCCAAGGCTTAGAGGCCAATTTTTACACCAAAAATGAACGCACGATTTTGAGGAATCATTCCCAAATCAATACCACGGCTGAGCGCTGATCCATTGAGACTGAAATCAGGGTCAAGGCCTTTATATTTTGTCCAGGTCACCAAATTGAGCCCCGAAGCGTATACCTCGGCACGTTTAAGAAATCCCAACTTAAATGGCACCACATAGCTGATGGTAACATTTTTAAGACGAGCATAAGAACCATCTTCAATCCAACGATCACTAAAACGGGCATTCCCCATGGTGTCGCCGTAATCAGCACGGGGCGCAGAGGTAATCTGACCGTCGTACTGCCAGCGATTGAGCACCCCCTGAGTTTGATTGTCAAAGTTGCTCATTCGCTCCATGGTATAGCGCATGTAGTTAAACACATCACCACCATAAGAGAACGATAAAGAAGCATCCAGGGTTAGCTTTTTATAACGCACTTTTGTGAAGATCTCGCCGGTAAAATCGGGCGTTGCATCGCCAATCACCTGCATGTCGCTGGCATCAATCACCCCATCAACGGTCTTTTCAACAAAACGGACATCCCCCCCAAGGAAGGCCACTTTGTCACCATTGGGCATAACTGCGGACAGACCAGCTGCCGAGGCTTCGGCAGCCGAAGCATACACGCCATTGGTTTTGTAACCATAAAACTGACCGATGGGGGCACCCTTTTGAGTCAGAATGTTAGCATCGTACATGGTAGTGATGCGCGAACCATCCCACAACTCATCCATCTCGGTAGAATATTTTGAAACAATCACACCAAGATCCCAACGGAAAGGACGATTGATGATGCGTCCGTTGAGCATGAGATCGAGACCGGTGGTGGTCAATCCACCCACATTGGCCCAGTAACCATCAATGCCACTAAAAAGCGTTTGACCGGAGATATAATCAATCATGTCAGTGGTTTTGTTTTGATACACATCCACGCTCATGCTCACCCGTTCATGTGCCACAGCGACATCAAGTCCGATGTTGATTTTGGTATTTTTCTCCCACGAAAGCTCAGAGTTGCCTACATTGCCAATGACAGCCCCCTGCGAGTTGAGGAAACTTTTTTCGGTATAATAACGCAGGGCACGATAATTACCAATGTCATCGTTACCAGTCATCCCATAACCGGCACGCAGCTTCAACACATCGAGCCAGTTCAACCCAGCCATAAACGGTTCAGAGGAAATGAGCCATGCAGCACTCACAGCAGGAAAGAAACCAAACACAGTGTTAAACATCTTCAATCCCTGAGCATCTTTGCCAAAGCGAGAAGAACCGTCGAGCGACATGCTGGCAGAAAGGAAATATTTCTTTTGGAAATCGTAATTCACATTGGTGTACCAGGTCAAACTTGACCAATCGCCCATCAATCCACCTTTTTGGCGCAACAGATAATCGCCACTACCCAGTGTATAAATTTGATCGTTGGCCGAATTGTAATCTTTACCCCAATCTTGCTCCAACATATTGATGTTCAACCGAGCGCCAGCCACCCCGTTTAAATGGTGAAAAGCAGCAAAGGTGTTGTCATACACCAACCGCAAATCGTTGTTTACCGCCATGTGACGGGTCACACTCTGCATCATTTGATTGATACGCACACCATTGTACACCGAGTCTGGGGTAACCCCACTCCCGGGGATGAAAATACTTTGACGCTCTTTATCAAAAGAAATGCCAATTTGATCGGCCACCGAGAGATGCTTTCCCGAATTCACATTAAAGTTAAAGGCTCCAAAAAAACGGTAGTTCATATCTTCCTGCTTTAACCCATTGAGCAAGGCAACCGGGTTACTCACCTGCAAACTGTCGTAGCCGCAATACACTGGGGTGGTGAGCCCCAAAATGTTCCGTTCGCGCTCCTGCAGGAAAGGTGCTTTCACACGAGCCTGATGCACGGCATCGGCACTTCCCTCGATACCGGAAGCGGTAATGTTTTTTTGGATGTAATGAAACCCAATGGTTGAGTTGAGCTGAATGGCTTTTGAGATATTGATATCGGAATTGAACCGAAGGTTAAAGCGATTGTTATCACTGCCATCGACAATCCCCCCCTGAGTCATGTAACCCACATTGAGGGCATAAAGCGCCACATCGTCACCCCCCTTGATGGAAAGCCCATAATTAGATGAATAGCTGTTGGCGAAGACCTTTTTTTGCCAGTCGGTGTTGTTTCGAGCGGTGTAATAACCGGCCACGGCCGGATCATTGATAAAATATGGCATGGCATTAATGGCCGTTCCTGATTTTCCTGAAGAAAGCAACATCTCGTTGAGATAGCTTCGATAACTTTCAGCATCTAACAAGGGCAACGATTCGGGACTCAGCTCCAAGCCCCCACTCAGATGAAAGTCGATGGTGGTTGCCTGTTTTTGAGCACGAGTGGTACGAATGAGAATGACCCCGTTGGCAGCTTTGGCACCATACACCGAAGCCGCATCGCGAATCACCGAAACACTTTCGATGTCATCAACATTGATCCCACCCAGTGGATTGTTTTTGTAACCTGGAATAAGCGAAATGCCATAAGCATTAATGTCGTAAATCATGCCATCAACCACAACCAGTGGCTGATTAGAAGCATTGAGCGAGGAGTTACCACGGATGATCAAATCAGAACCAACGCCTTTGATACCGTTACGCGAGAGCGCATTTAAGCCAGCGACCCGGCCGTTGAAAGCAGCCTCGGCCGACCCCAGTATCTGTCGTTTTTTATCATCAAAACGATTGACACCCACCACCGACTGAGTCGTATACACCTGATTTACGTTAAAATATCCGGATTGAGCCGATTCAAACAAAGAGTAAGCCCCCACATCTTTAAGATAAATAAATACGGAATCCCGGTTTCCCACCACCACGTGTTTATCATGGTAGCCCATGGCCTTCACAGTGAGAACATCGGCAATGCCGGAAACATTTAATGAGAAAGAACCATCCAAATCGGTAAAGGTAGACGAGAGGGTTCCACAATTAACAGCAGCGATCTCGATGGGTTGCAGGGTTGCAGCATCAAACACCACCCCGGCCACCGTTTTGGTTTGCGCAGCCTCGGACTGGCCAATGAGAGCGCCACACGACACCAGCAAAGCCAAAGCAGTCATCAAGGTTTTATGTAAATAATTCATGTTTCTGATGTTTTATAACAAGGTTAATCTTCAAGGATCGGGATCAAACGGATGTAGTCGAGAGTCACAGCCATTTGTGCCGACAATGGCACCAAACGGAAAAACGACATTTCAGCATTCCGGTAATAATAGGAACCCAAATCCAGCTCATCGTCTAACACATTTGCCAACGGACTGTAAGAAGCAGCCTTATATGGAAAAGCAACATAATAAGAGGTTGAATAATCCACATCGGGACTATCGTCGGTCAGTTTGTTGGTGACATCAGAAATATCTTCAAATGCATAATCATTTTTAGGATAACGAATCACAGTCACCGGGCCAATCATCTGACTTAAGGCCAAGGCATTGTCAGCATAACGATAGGATTTCCCAAAATCGTTAACGGCACGAATTTTCACACGATAACGACACGAGGCCGTCATACCTCCCCGAATCACCAAACCATCAATGACGTCAGTTTTGGAGTTACTTTGATTGTCCAAAATCATATCATACCCATTGAGCGCATTGGCACGCTGGCGGTAATACAACGTAGGCATCCCTACCTTACTGGTCGTTCTGTAAAGCGTTTGCTGGTTGGCATCAATCACGATGGGCAAAATTTTATCGGCCACAGCCAAATCACATGCTTTAATCATGTGAACATGTCCATTACTGGCTTTATAAGACACAGATACCTCTGAAGGATTGAACGGAACCTGCACCCCGGCAACGGAAGTCAACAGAGCCGGTGCCTGAAGGGCTGAATGATCCCCTTTTACTGCAAAATCGCGCGCCACCATCAACCAGATGTAAGCACTATCGCGAGCGGTTGGAACGACATTGGACTCGCGGTCATCCAAGCGGTAATACTTTTGAAAACGATTAAAATGAGCTTCAAACAACTCATCAGAAGGAACCAGCAAAGTCATCATCGAATCTTCGGACGACAAATCGGCCACCTGCTGCAGGTACTTATTTCGCAAGACAAAAACGCTATCGCGATATACATTTTTTCCGTCTGCCGAAGTCCCCAGATACCCCGATGCCGCAGCATCGAAATAAAGATAATCGAGGGATTTTAAATACGTGATAAATCGAGATGAAGGAGCGGCATTCAATACCCACTCCCAAATAGAAAGACGGGGCGAAAGGCTCTGAGCAACATACTGAATGACACCATTAGTGGTCACCGTTTCCTTTTCCTTAAGCAAAGTCACCTCATCGATGAGTGAAGCAGCGGGCTGATACCAAAGCTTTTTCCCACTGAGCATCCGCAAGGAATCGGCAGACGTGGTGACATTAGCCTGGAATTTTCCGGCAATCAGATGGTTAAGCACAAACGCTTTTTTCTCCTCATCAGTATCGATGATTTGAGGGTCAACGTTGGCCATGGCCGAGTTGGTCGGCAACCAAACCGTATAAACATTTACCGAATCGAGTTTCCGATCCAGACCGGTAGCAGTTAAAAGTGCAGCAAACTGCGAACATTCGCTGTTGGAAAGGATGTATTCCGACAGCGTCAACTTCGACACACTCCCGGACACAGCCACATGATCGTCCCAGGCATCGGAACAACCGGCCAGCATCAGCAGCGCAGCGAGCAGAACAACAAATGGATTTTTATTCATATGTCTAATTTTTTTCAATGGTCAAATGGAACTCGCCAATCGTCATCCTTCTGAGAGAGCAAGGCTTGCTCATGGCTCGTTTCATAAGATTATTAATTGCTTGTTTTTATTCATCCCGGCATGGGTATGAGCCAACCACACAGATGTGCTTTACCAATGCAGCGAAGGTGTGACCTTCTCTTTTTAAAGGGGAGAACACATTGCGAGTTCTCCCGAAAAGATTTCCATTAGTTTGTTTTTGGAAAATTCCCCATCAGCAAATCCTCCTTGTACACGTAGGAAGCGTCCAGCGTGTTGATGCGCGGCCAGTTCTGATCTTCCTCGACAGGGATAAATTGAATCTGGTCGAGCCATAAATAACTGTTGGAACCTCCACTAATGGCTTCGAACTTGAGGGTTTGCGATCCGGTTTCCTCCACCACCACCGTTCCTGCATACTGGCAGGCGACGCGTCCCCAGGCATTGGAACCAAGCCAATTGAGTTTTGTGCCATTGTCAATATTGGTTTGAATCGCGGTTTCATCGGTGGTGTACCAATCGTAAGGGTTGTATTGATAAATCTTGAAATTATTCAGATTCAATTCAGCATCCGTAGGTGCTTTACCATCGGACAAGCCGGGAGCTTTGGCACAATCCATGATTCGACTGGTTGATTTATCATTGAAATAGACATAAAACTTAGGCATCCGGGAGCTGGTGGGTACGTTACGCGAAGCGATCCATATTTTATAAGAACCTTTCACGAGTGTTGGGGTTTTAAAGGTGATGCTTTTCACCACTTCGGGACGCAAGTAAATCTCAAACACATCGTCATTGACACAGTGACGGGTTCCGCTCACCGTGAAGGGAGCCACATAACCAATAGAGGCGGTGGTGGGCTCCCAGGTCACATCGGCCAATTGGCCGTGTGTGAGATTCTGATAAGCCTTTTTATAAACACCCGGCATCTTTTTAATTTCAAGCATGTCAGTGACCTCCCAGTACACCGGAAATGGGAAACGCTCTTTAACTGCAAAATTACCCTTCATCACATGCACCACTCCGTTTCCGATACAGAGGTCGGACACTTCGCGTTGAATCTCAAATCCCGGTTCATGCACCCCGGCAAATATGTCATCGTTGATGAGTACCGTGGTTCCGGAATTTTTAACGGTTAACACTTCCCCGGGAGCCATGGTTTTGGCAACTTTAGCAGTGATCAAATCGGACACAAAACTCTGTTGCCCTTTTAACACATGATAAGCCATGTATTTGTACAATCCTGTCAGACCTTTTTCATCAGGTTGGCTATCGTAGGTGGCTTTGAGCGCCTCAAACGAAGTAATGCCACTGGCGTTGTAAACGGCATCGGGAACCGAAAAAATGGTGTACCAGGTGGTATCGGCCTTGTCAGCCGAAGGAATGGTATCGAGAATTTTGTCGAAACCGGTTTCCTGCATGGCCTGCCAGAAATAAGAAAATTCGGGGTTGGCAGCCAGGTAGTCAGAGATCGATAACTCGGAGGGAGTGAGCACCTGATCGATGACATGAATGATGCCATTGGTCACGCGCAAATCTTTCTTTACAATGGCGGCCTGACGGTTCACCAAGGTCATCACTTCGCCGGAAGCTGACACCGTGGTTCCGGTAATCATGTATTGACCCTGCATAGAAGGATACTCCAAACGCCCATCGACAAACATTTCGCTGGGCACGGTATCGTTCACCACACAATAACGCACCAATTGCTTGAGTTCAAGCGGGTCGATCTCACTCACAGAGCTCACATTTTTGCTCTTCAAGTAGGCCTGTACGGCCACATTTGTGGGAGCAAAACAAGTGTAGTTACCGTAAGCTTTCAAAAAAGCGACGGTCTGCGAACGCTCTAAAATTTCGGAAAACAAAGAGAATGAATCCGGACGGGCATCAAAATACTCGCCAATGAGTACTTCGAAATTGGTTCGTTCTTCGTAGTTGGGATCTTCACATCCGCTCCACAAAAAGGTCATGCCCAACAAGCAGACAAATCCCCAAATGCAATATTTAAATTTGTTCATAATTGATACTGTTATCGGGTTGACATTATTTTTGGTAGAAAGGATTTTGAATCAGATAAGGATATCCTGCATCAATATCGGACTGAGGAATGGGCATGTAGTGATAATTCGGATCCTGCATTTTGGCTTGGATGGACAACAACCGTGTGGCAGGAGCCGACAGGGTGAGCATGTCTACCAAAATGTTTTTCTTTTTATAACCATCACGTTTGGCAATGCGAAGTAAATCGAACCAACGCTTCCCTTCAAAAGCAAACTCGCGAGCCCTTTCATTGAGAACATAATTGATCAGACCTTCTTTGGTATCGGGGGCTCCTTCAGACGTCAACACAGAAGCACGGGCACGATTGCGAATTTTATGAATCAAGGCCAACGATTCGGCAGCCAGTTCAGGTTGATCCTCAACCTGAAGAGCCAGCGCTTCGGCTTTCATCAGCAAGATATCGGCATAACGATAGACAATGAAATTGGAATAAGCGGTGGTCGCTGTTTTAGAAGCATAACGATTGACCCCAATGTACTTCCACAAAGCATAATTGAGCGCCGAGCGGTATGAACCACGATCCGCACGCACATCGGCACTGTCGGCATCGACCATCGGATCGTCGGGAAAGAAGCTTTCCACCACATCAACATTGGCTCTCAAGTAGTTATTTGTAGCAAAGAGGTTAAAATACGGATTGAGAATATCAGCCGAAAACTGCAATTCGAAAACACCCTCCAGACTGTTTCCATTATAATAGAGGGTATTGAGCCAGTTTTCGTCGCCTTTGACCAAATTAAAACGACCGGACTTTATCACGATGTCACAGGCCGCCTGCGCTTTGGCAGCGTCACCAGGCTCACTGCGCCAGAGGTAGAAATCGGCCATTAACGAAGCAATGGTGTATTTCGTTACCCGCCCTTTGTCCTCAGCCGAGGTAGTGCCATACGACTCCACAGCATATTTCTGAGCTTCGAGCAAATCGGCTTCAATTTGATTCCACAACTCTGACTGTTCAAGCACCTTTGCTCGCTGAAGGGTTTGATTGTCGGCGGTTGTTGCCTCAGTAATCAACGGCACTTCGCGGTACACTTTATTCAACAACAAGTACATCATGGCACGTATGGTCAGCGCCTCAGCACGATACTCGTTCATTCGCGCATCGGTCAAAGCCGCATCCACACGCTTCACCTCCGGTGCCTTTTCAAGAATGATGTTGCAATAATTGATGGTGCGATAAATGGAATTCCATTTAACCAAACCGTTATTTGAATTTAAGTCTCCATTATAAATCAGGTTAAAATCGTTCAATATAAGATTGCCATTGGCCACCATATCAGCCCGCACTTCGCCCCAATAAAACAGTAATTCAGCGACACTATTGCTACCCGAAGCATTATTACCCAGCATGGAAGCATAAATGCCCATCACGCCGGACTTCAGGTCGGCTTCGCTCTGCCAGTACTCTTCGGCAATGACTCCGTTTACCGGGTCGATGGTCAGCCAGTCGGTACAGGCCGACAACCCCAGTGCCACCATCAGCGTTGCTACAGATAATTTGATTTTATATATTGTTTTCATGTTCATATTTTGAAACATTAATCCATTCACTACCTGACAAATCAGAAAGTTATCGCAAGGTTAAAGGTGATGTCTTTGGTTCGTGGAGTGGCCGAATCATCATAGCCGACGGTATAGATGGTACCATCTTTCGAGTTGATGCTAATATCCGGATCCTGTCCACTATAATTTGTAAAAGTCAACATGTTGTTAAGCGTTGCCGACACACGCATCGACTCAAGCTTCAACTTGGAACAGAATTGTTGTGGAAACCGATAAGTCAGCGTCACGTACTTCATACGCATAAACGAGCCGTCTTCCACAAAGCGATCGGATCCTAAATAGTTGTATCCGGCTCCCATTAAAGCACGAGGAATATCGGTATCATCCCCTGGCTTGCGCCAGCGCTTGAGGGTCGACTTTAACTGGTTATCGTAATTAAACATGGCCTCACCGTTCATCTTAGTGCGGTTGATGATATCGTTACCAACCCGATAGTTGAAAAAGCAGTTGACCGAAAAGTTTTTGTAGGAAACCATGGTTCCGAATCCACCAAAGAACTCGGCATTGGCATTCCCCAGGTACACCACGTCACTGGCATTGATGTTGCCATCATGATTGATGTCTTCGTACATGGCATCGCCCAATTCAAAGAAGTAGCGGGCATTGTCGTAGTCATACACCATGGGTTTGGCGTTGCCGTTGGCATCGAGAATGGTGTTGCCATTGGCATCACGCGCCAGCAACTGATCGTTATTCAGATAAACACCATTGTAACGATAGCCATAGAACGAGCCTGCCGGGTTGTCAATTTGGATGATATTTTTGTACTGACCGTTTCCGATGGTTGCATTACGCTCCAAAGGAAAAGTTTCACTCACTTCGCGCAGCACGTTATAATTACGGGCAATGTTAAAGTCGAAGTTCACGCGCCAGTCCTTGGTTTTAATGGGAATGGTTCGAATTGAAACATCCCAACCCAGGTTATCCATCGTGCCGAGGTTTACATATGATATGGAAGAATATCCTGACGTGGACTGAATGGAAGTATTCCGCCCAAACATATCCTTGGTTCGGTTTTCATAATAATCCAACTCCACATTGAGTCGGCCGTCGTACATTTCGGCCGTGATGCCATAGTTCGTATTTTGAATGGACTCCCATTTAAGGTTCTTCAACTGCAGGTTGCTGACATATGTAGCACTGTTACCCAAGTAGTTCCATCCAAACGAAGCAATATTACTGTAAGTTAATCCATCGTATTTAGGCGGGTTCCCGTTTTCGCCATAACTGAAGCGGAGTCGTAAGTCATTGAGGTTTTTAACATTTTTCATGAAATTTTCGCCCGAAATGCGCCAAGCAAGGGACACACTGGGGAAGAAGGCAAACTTGTTGTTGGTATCGAATTTCGAATTCCCTTCATAACGCAAGCCTGAAGCCATAATATAACGATCCTTGAGGATGTAGTTGACCATGGCCGTGGTTCCCATGGTTCGATTGTGCCAGGGTGACGACTCCAAACTGTTGGCCGCATTATTGATCACTGAAGCGTTGGCCGCATCTTCCTGCGAAGTGGAGACCGAGTTGGAAGACCATATTTTGTAAAAATCCCCCATGGTTTCGTTGGTCGTAAAGTTTACCGTGGCATACAACTGGTGAATTTCGTTGAACGTTTTGTTGTAGTTCAACATGTTATTGGTATAGATGTAATACGAGTCATCATCCTTGTCCATGGCACGATTCACCCAGGTGTTGGTCCATGAGCGACCAGTAGCCGACTGTGGCAAAAAGCGGTTGATTTTATTGGTCACCACATCAAAAGACAAGTCGAGGGTGTAACGCAAACCGGGGATAATGTCGTAGTACAATGAATACTTGGTAGTAATCCGATCGTTGGTGGTGCGGTTGGTGGCATCGTTGGCCATGGCCACCGGGTTATAGGTAGTTGGAAACGTACCTTGAGCATTTGCCTCAGGAGAAAAGTACTCACCAGTTCTGTTGCCATAGGCATCGTACTCCCAAATGGACATGTTGGGCATTTTTTTGTAGGCGATTTGGCGCACATCGTTGCCTTTCACACTCCTCACCAGTTCATCATCGGTAAAGTTGCTATTGGTGACGGCATGAGCGATGGAGAAGTCGGCCCGCATCTTCAATTTGTCGGAGATAAAGTAGTCGAGGTTCAAACGTCCCGAGAGACGATCGAGGTCATTGCCCACCGTGGTTCCTTTGGTGTTTTGGTAGTTCACCGAGAAACGGTAAAAAGCCTTGCTCCCCCCCCCGGCAATTGAGAAGTCGTGGTTGTTGGTGAATCCATCGCGGGTGATGGCTTCCATCCAGTCGGTGTTAGCGCTGTAATTATAGTAGTAATAAGGATCATCAAGCGAATAGGAGAACTCACGACGAGTGTTGGTATTCAGGGGCACGCCATTGGCATTTTGATATCCCTCCAAAATCATGGTTGAATATTCATCGCCATTGAGCAGGGGAATATGCCCCGGGTTCATGGAGTAGGTTCCACGATAAGTATAGCTGATTTTGGGTTTTTGTGTTTTGGTACCCCGTTTGGTGGTAATCATCAGCACCCCATTGGCAGCCTTGGTTCCCCACATGGCAGTGGCAGCAGCGTCCTTGAGTACGGTGATCTCCTTGATGTCGTCTACCGGAATGTTTAACATTTGCGAATACCCCTCTTCGTTGGCCGTTCCAAAGTTAAAATCCGAAGAAACGTTTACCTCATAAGGAATGTTATCGACGACAATCATGGGGGTGATGTTGGCACTCAGGGTGCTCACCCCGCGAATCCGGATGGACATCCCGGCACCTGGATCGCCCGAATTAGAAGCGATATCGACCCCGGCCAAACGCCCCTGCAAGGCATCATCGATGGACGATGCCTGAACGTTTTCAAACTCCTCGGCCGATATTTTGGCCATGGGAATGGCCAGGTTACGGTCGGCGATGGTCATCATCCCGGTATTGGTTCGACGCTCGGCACGCACCTCAACGCCTTCGAGAGTTTTCATATCCTCAATGAGCGTGACATCAATCAGTGTGCGACCTTTAATATCGTGTATTTGCTCTTTAAAGCCGATGAACGAAAACATCAACCGATCCTGATCACTGAGCACTTCCAGAGCATACTCGCCGTCGATATTGGTGACGGTACCCACAGTAATCCGGTTGTTTTTATCTATTTCGACCACTGTTACTCCCGGGAGTCCGCCTTTATCGCTCCCCGAAATGATCTTCCCCCGAACCACGGTTCGCTTTTGCGCAGTGGCTTCGGAGAAAAGAAAGAAAGCCTGGAGTATAAGCAGTATACTGATTAGCTTATTCATTTTTTCAACGATTTATCAATAGGTTAAATAATTATCGATCATGTGCACGATGCATCGGTTCCCTAAAATATTGTAAGTAGATGATGCTCCAGTGATTACTTTAGCAGTCCTACCCTGATTGTCGGTAATGGTAATGGCGCCCGGATTGCCTTCAGTGGCATTAACGGTCAGCGTGGCATTGCTTCCGTCTTCGAGAGTCCGATAAGTGGTATAGGTGCCATTTTTCACAATATCACCCACCACAATATTTCCTTTAACAATGTGATATTTTACAAACCGCTCAATTACAGTATTATCAGAAGCTATTTTAATAGGATCGCCATTGGGTGCGAAATTGGCCAATGCAGTCAACACCCCGGCAGTCACCGCTTTTGTCATAGCAGGATCGTTAGGCAAGAAAACAGTAATCACATCCGTGTTAGCAATGCCTTTTATGACCTTGGTATCCACGTTGTAAACGGCACTGGATGAAGTCACGGTTTTTCCATTATCATCGACATAAGTCGCTTTAGCTGCTTTATTAAGATAATTCAATAAAGATTGAGCTCGATAATTGGAATTTGAATTAAAAAATGAGAGCCAATTGCCGAGGTTACCCACCGAAAACAAGATGGGTCTGTCCAATTCATAACACTTGCCATTGACTGCCGTCGAAGGCACTTCACGTAAAATTTTGGGTCGTGCGGTTGACGCATTTCCGGCAGCATAAACCACATTATTGCTTAACTTAATGTACTCCTGATTTTCATACGTCTGAATCATCCCGGTGTAGTTCACAAATGACAAACCGTTAGTTTCCATCGCCGGAGTGGTTAACACAATGTGATGATTCATGAAACGTCGCAATGCTTCATCCACTTTACTACCCAGATCCGGACGATTGACATCGGAAGTAAATTCCCACTTAGAACTTGCGGCGTTATATTTAAACCCGGCTGCTGCAAACTGATCATTCGAAATCAGAAAAAGACGATAGGTCGCGATGGGATTCTTCAGCAAATTCACCAACGGCTCCAAATCATCAAGCGCCTGATACATCATGGAGTAGTTTGGATTCAAAATCACTTCACCCAACACGGTACGAAAAGCATCAGTATTTTGCACTTTCGTCACAGAATAAAATAAACCATTGCTCGCCATCTCACCAACCTCTACATCAGCAACAGGATCAAACCGAGGTACTTCACCATAGGGATTGGTGGTGACTGCAAACTTAGATGGCCAAACGGTTTTGCGAAACAGGTGAGCATTCACAAACTCACGAATTACAAAATCCGGAACCTCGTTAAGTGACTTATACCCCTTTGTAAACAACACCTCGTCGTAAAAGAGCTTCAATGCGGTGTTATTGGGGGCAAACATGGTCCAGCCTTCGGTATAGGCATCCATCAAGCTACCTCCGCCATAACGCAAATAGTTTTCACAATTGGGGGCAAAACTCAAATAAGGATAATCTTTAATATACAATTGTTTGTACTCTCCTGATGCCTGAAAGTATTTTAACAGATAACTCTCAGACGCCAATGAATAAGAGGTGGTGTATTTTTCCAGTAAACTCCTGAAAGAAGAACAACTTTCCCGTCTAGCCAAAATCTCACTCAGATTATCGAGGGGCAACAACACTTTGTCAACAACATGAATAATCCCGTTCTCAGCCCAAATATTTTTATCGACTACACGAGCATCAGCCACATTGAAATCGGTTAAAGGGGTATTGGGAAAGAAGTAATTATAATCCTCGGCCGTTAACTTCTGTTTGGCCATAAAAGCATCTGTAAAAAACGGAATGTGTTTACGGTTGTTATCGGTTGACTCGAACACACCAGGGATGGCCAATTCAGACTCCACAGCATTCATATCGACCAACGAGGTCCAGGTTTGATTGATCGATGCTCGTCCCTCTGCATACACAGAATCCTCATAAACCCACTTATAATAATAAGTCTGTCTTTTAAAGGCAACATCCTTTACCAGTGCCGCAGCTGCAGAGGCCTTATAGTCGTCAATGCTATCTTTTGAAACAGCCGACACAGTTAAGGAATAGGTCACGATTGACTTGGCAATATCAGCGGTAATTTCGTCAATGGAGGTAAATCCATTTTCCTTAAAAAACAGATCAAACGCCGCATCATTGGGAGCAAACACAGTATAAAAACCTGCACCCTGCAACGTCTTCTCATACCCGGCTTTATCGACACAAGCCAAATAATGGGTAAAGTTGCCCCTTTCCTTGAGCTGCTGATAAATAGGGGGCTCGAGCCACGACGGGCGATCGTAATATGCCTCTTTGTCCTCGCAGGCGACCATCAGCAAAGCAGAAAGAGTGATGACCATCCATGCATTAAAAACTGCAAATTTCCTTCGCATAACAGATTGGTTTTATTTTTTTGAATGATTGACATCTCATGGTTGAAAAAAGATGAGAGCACAGCGGGAATTTTTGATGTCAAATAAATCAAACATCCACATTTGTCAACACCTTCAAACAACAATTAATTTTCATCAAAATTAACATACATCAACATCCAAACACCAATCGTCACCCTCCAAAATCGTACCGAGCAGCCATGAAAATCGTCCCAAAAGTAGGCACACAGGGCAATAGAAAAGAATTAGCCATTTTTCACCACCACAATAAAAGGGGATCCATTTGAGACTTATTCACACTCCACAACAAAACACAGACATTTCAAACATCAAACATGAAAGAGTTACCACAAATGTCATTTTATGCAAACATCACAGCGGAACAGAACGGCAAGAAACAGCGCAAAAGGAGGGTGATAAACAAAAAAAGCCATCGAAAAAGAGGATGATTGTACACTTTTTCATACTCTTTCACCAACAACTGTTTAAATATGTTTCAATAATGCGAACAAGCAACCCAAAACACATAAGTCCGCCATTCTCAGCCATGGCAGTTCACATAAAACAAAACCTGCAATTAAAGAATTGCAGAATATGGAACTTCGAGGCATGATCAAAAAAGACATGAATCACCATCCATATAAGTGACATGCGTTGCACATGAGAGAGGTTTATAGGAACAACGGAGGCTTGACAACTACTCGAAACCCCTGGTTTTCTAAACATCATGGGTTTGGGGGAAATATAAAAAAGGGCGCCCCTCACGGAACACCCTTCTCCAGAATAATCAACAAAAAATCTTAACCCATTTTGCAGCTATCCTAAAGCCAGCGCCTGTATTTCAATGAATTGTTCATTTTCGAGTTCGGATTTGTGTACTACAGATTTTCGCTTTGTAAAGGTAGCGTAATGACGCTAGCTCTCCACTAAACACGGTAATAACCGCTATAGATTCCCGTTTCGGGGTTGGTGCGCATGGATACTTTGAAATACATGCCCCAAAGTAAACATGTAAACCGCTGATATACAATACCCCCTTGTGTACTACAAATGATTTTTCGAAAATTCAGACACTGATTATCAATGTATTACAAAAGCAAATAGAGCAAAAGAGACTATTTTGAGGTGAAAAAAGGTGTTTTTTTAATGAATTTTGGATGGAAAGCTGCAAGATGGGTTAATCAGCTCTCAATAATGTCACGAAGAATATCAATACCCAAAATTGTTATCCCAGTTGTTACGAGTTTTCATTTCGGCCAAAGGAATGGGCAATAACAAATCACGCTTAGATGGAATATTCCCGTTAAAGCCCGAATGGTATTGAGTCGAGAAAGCAGTCAGAGCATCAATGGCATAGGTCTCACCCATGCGCACCAGGTCGAAGAAACGGCGACCTTCGCCAATAAACTCGCACTTACGTTCGTAAAGAATATCCTCGAGGGTGGGATCAGCAGCCAACTCACCAATGCCGGCACGCAGACGAATATTATCTACATATGATTTGGCATCAGCCGCTTTACCATTGCGCACCAACGCTTCGGCATATAATAAATACACATCGGCCACACGTAAAATGGGGAAGTTACGGGGATAGTCGTTCCAGGCTTTGATGGTCGAATTGGTTTTATCCTTTTCAAGAAACTTGGTAACGATGGTACGTTCCACCCATGTGCGTTTTGACACATCTAAACTGTTCCAATAACCGAAATCAACCGAAGCGGCCAAACGCAAATCGTTGCGAGCCTTCATGTCATCCATCAAAGTTTTATCCACACGAATATCTTGCCCCTGAAGGTTGTATGACGAATACGCCCACTCAGGATAAGGCGTCCCCGAAGAGGATGAATTGGTGATATATCCTGGCAAGCTCGAACCTAACCCGAGGTTACCTGATGCAAACTGAACGGAAAACAAATCATATTTGTTTTCGTTGGCCAAAGTAAAGATATCGCCATAGTTTGGAGCAAAACGAGTGGCCACATCACCAATGATGGAGGCAAACACCGTTTCAGCCTTGGCATAAGCCGAGTTGTCATTCAGCGGATAACCGCCCATGGTCATGTAAACTTGCCCCAACAGCGCATTGGCAGCAAGGCTTCCTACGCGTCCTGCTTCAGCCCCAGTATAAATCTTTGCAAGATTGGCAGCAGCATATTCAAGATCAGAGATAATAAAGTCATATATCTCAGACAAAGGAGCTCGAGGTAAAAGCAAAGCTTCATTTTGAAGGATAGGCGTTTTCACGATTGCCACAGGTCCAAAAGAACGCGCCAGCTCCGAATAGGCATAAGCCCTCAAAAACTTCGCTTCGGCACGGTAACGGAGATATTCATCCTTTTTGGTGTTGGCCAACAAATTATTGGCTTCCTTAATCACCATATACAAGCGTGCAAAAATGGTTTGCACCATACCGGTCTGATCGGTGGTCAGGTACTTACGCAAATCCAACTGATCGTTTTGAGCAGTAGTTCCCTGAGTCGCCAAATACAACACATCGGCACGATTTTCAGAAGCCAGCCAAAAATACTCAGTCGGAAAATCAGTATTCGTCCCATTACGCCCCAATCGGGCATAAGTTCCCATCACAGCCTGTTTAATTTCCAATTCAGAGGAGTAAAACTGAGCTGTGGTATTATTCTCCACCGGAGCAATATCGATGGCATCTTCGCTGCAAGCTCCCAAAGCCAAGGAGCCCACCATCAGGGCAGCCAGATAATATTTTGAAATTTTCATTTGTCTTATCATTTATAAATGGTAAAAACATTTCAGATGTCATCAAGGAGAAGAATTTAACCTTGATGACATCAAATGGGATTAAAAAGTCACGTTCAACCCAAAAGAGAAGGTACGAGCCAATGGGTAAGATCCCCAGTCAGATGAACCATTATCCTGAGTGGCTGCCTCGGGTGAGAAACCGGGATAGTAATTGTCCCACATGTACACGTTGTCGCACGACACATACACCCGAGCCATCTTGAGAATCTCTTTTTTGATGGGCAAGGTGTACCCCAGGGTGATATTTTTGATGCGCACATAACCGGCATCATACAACCAGTTGGTATCGTACTGAGCACCAGTTACCGTTGCATAGAATGCCGGCACGGTACCGTTGCCCGGATCTTCTTCAGACCAATAAGCATCATTCAACCACGAAGCCATGTAGTTATAGGCCGGAGCATTGGTTGGCTTGTTCCAGCTACGCGAACCGATAGAGAGCAGATCGCCCCCCACACGACCTTGTAACAAAACGGACAAATCGAAATTCTTATAGCTAAAGGTATTGGTCATCCCCCATTCAAAATCAGGCTGATAAGCACCTACGGCATCATAATCAGCAGAGGTGATCGCGCCATCTTTGGAACCCTCTGCACCACCGCGCTTGTCAACATATTTTGTATCACCAGGCTGCTGTCCGCTATAAATGGGCACTTTAGGATCAATCCATTTTTTAGTAGTGGCATTGTAGCTCCCAAAATCACTTTCGCGCAAAACGCCATTGGCTTCCAATAAATAATATGAGTTAATCACTTCACCCACGCGCTGAATGATCGTGGATCCCTGACCCGAAAGAATGTCGGCATCATCATCGCCCAAACTCAGGATTTTATTTCGGTTAATGGAAATATTGGCCGAAGTATTCCATTTGAAAGCGCCATTGAGGTTGACAGTATTAACTTCGAATTCGAACCCTTTATTTTCAACACTTCCCACATTATCCATCATATTTGAAAACCCGGTGGTCAAAGACACAGGCGCCTTCAACAACAAATCAGTGGTTTTCTTATAATAAAAATCGGCCGTCATATAAACGCGATTTCGCCACAAACCAAAGTCAACCCCGATATTGTAACTATCGGTCTTTTCCCATCCAAGCATCGGATTTGAGATGTTTCCCACCACAAAACCATTGCTCGAGGTTTGCGTATCGCCAATGGGATAATTTAGCGCATACATATTCGAAAGGTACTGTCCGGTTCCGATACGATCGTTACCTGCCTGACCCCAGCTCACTCGCAATTTGGCTGTTCCAACCCAGTCGATCTCCTGCATAAAACCTTCTTCATTCAATTTCCAGGCAGCCGACACCGATGGGAACCACCCCCAGCGATTGTCCTGTCCAAATTTTGAAGATCCATCACGACGCAGCGATGCGGCCAGCAAATAACGATTCATGTAACCATATTGCATCCGTCCGAAATAAGAAATCATCGCATTCTTGGATGCGGCCAATGTGTTATAATTCACAGTTGTTCCGGATGTCTTGGTAAACACCCAGGTTTTATCATTAGCCAACACCCCCATCCCCTGATCGGTGGTTTCCTGACGATAGGTCTCTTGTGAAACCCCCACCAAAGCATTGATAGAGTGGTTGCCAAACTCCTTATCGTAATTGATGGTACCCTGCGTCAACACCGTGTGGCTACCAAGGGTTTGATATCTCGATGAAGATTTTTCACCGGGATAAGCAGCTTTGTCCCAAGTTGAAGAAATCCATGTCGGGGTATAGGTACGATCGGAATACGAACGATAATTCCACGACACAAGACCATTGACATTCAAGCCATCTAACACATTCACAGTGGCATTCATCGACGAATTCATGCGAATGTCCTCACGCTGACGGTCGTTGTAAACGGCCATTACATAAGGACTCACGTTGTTAGCTCCGGCGCCCCACAAATCATAAAACTTATAAGGGTCTGCTCCGGCCATTTTACCGGAACCGGCCAACACCCATGGAGTCAAAGACAAAG
Organism: Breznakibacter xylanolyticus; assembly: GCF_003254275.1. Lineage (GTDB taxonomy): Bacteria > Bacteroidota > Bacteroidia > Bacteroidales > Marinilabiliaceae > Breznakibacter > Breznakibacter xylanolyticus. Next base: position 109,945 of record NZ_QKZK01000006.1, read on the forward strand.
CTTTGGACACTGCATTATCTTTCCCGTCAACACTGGCACCAATGGTTTTACCAAACGAAGGCGCCAGGCTCAAACCAATGGTAATGCGTTTGTTTAATTTGGCCTCCATGTTCCCGCGCATGGTATAGCGATCATACGAAGAACCTTCGATGATCCCGTCCTGTTGGAACACACCGCCCGAAATCGAATAATTCAAGATATCAGTAGCACCCGAAGCGCTTAACTGAATGTCATTGGACGGAGCCGTGCGAAAAATGGCATCTTGCCAATCGATGGCTTCAATGGCATCTGTATCCCAATAGGGGTCATAAATCCCATAAGTTGAACGAATGGTTCCAAGCGCATCGCGCGTGGCATAAGCCTTTTTATCAGTGGCTTCGGCATAAGCAATGCGATCGGCCTGACTCACGCTGGCCGACTGACCGGTTTTATTGACCCACTGACGGTCGTAGAACTTCTTATTAAAAGCCAACCATTCATCGGCACTCATCACATCCACTTTTTTCTCAGCAGTGGACAAAGCCGTATAAGCAGACAAAGTGATCACCGGTTTGCCGGTTTTCCCTTTTTTGGTGGTTACCAATATGACCCCGTTAGAACCACGCGAACCATAAATGGCAGCAGAGGCAGCATCTTTCAACACCTCGATAGATGAAATGTCACTTGGGTTAATGCCCGATAAGTTGTCCAGAGGTACACCGTCCACCACATATAAAGGAGTGCTTTCGCCATTGATAGAAGCCGCACCGCGCACGTTGATGGTGATGTCACTACCGGGAGCACCACTGGTGCTTCGTACGCTCACCCCGGCCATTTGACCTTGCAGGGCTTGCTCCACGCGAGCCACCGGACGATCAGCCAATGCATCTTCGTTAATTTTTGCAATGGAACCCACCACGTTGGCCTTTTTTACAGTTCCATAACCAACGGCCACCACTTCATCCAAACCAATGGAAGAGTCTTTCAACACCGTATTCACAGATGTTTTTCCGGCCACAGGTACTGATTGGTTTTCGAAACCAATAAACGAAAAAACAAGGACAGCATCCTCATTTACGTTAATGGTATAGTTCCCTTCAATGTCGGTAATGGTTCCCTGTGTGGTTCCCTGAATGAGCACACTGACCCCGGGTAACGGAAACCCGGTAGAATCGAGCACCCTTCCCGACACTTTTTTTTGCTGCCCCACCACCAGCATGGGGATCAACAACAATAAAAACAACAAACACTTTTTCATACTTCCTTTATTAGACATTAAAAAATAAAGCTTAAAAGAACCTAATATTTTGTGTCAAAAATAACAAAGGAAGCATTGCAATTCATCACTCCCACCCATCACAATCATATCAACCACCCATGAAAAACATTCTTTCATCAATGATTTTAAGGATTTCATTGATATTTTTTACAGTCTTTCACAAAACCTATTCACAATCATTGACCAAATAAAAACTAAATCGCCTGTGTCATTTTATACAAATATTAACACACCTCATCCGAAAGCAAAAAGCCCGTTCCCCGATTCTGTCACCACAGAACCCGGGAACGGGCAAAACGTCATGATCAAATCCGACACTACTTTTTTCTCAGGCGTATTTCACCCCAATACACGGGGATCAACGCCACATCCATCACATCACACGAATGACGACGAGACAAAGAAGCATACGGTTCGTCCAAAAAGAAGGGAGCACCCTCGTGCAAAGGCGTCAATTGCAATACAAAAGGAGTTTCGCTCCTGAAATGTTGCCCCAGGGAGATGAGCCAGGGGCGACCATACCAAAAGTCGTCGTTCATCAGCAAATCGTTGCAATAAAGAGCGGCAGCATCGGCCACATAACGGGTTTGCAGCAACCAGTCGTTCACATAAGTCACCGATGAGTCAATCGAGGGAACAAGCGTCCATGCCCTGGCACCCGGGAGTGGATTGAAGTGGCGGCCATACATGGCGCCGGGCGACGCACTGAGCCAGGGTAGCTGCGAACGGTCATCGACCTTAGCCGGAGTCAGCGTCAACTCCCGAGGGCCATCCAAGGGAGAGAAATGCGCCGCATGAAGCGAGTGACACAGCCAGGTAGAGTCAATGGGGTAAAAAGATGCACTCTCACCGGGACGAACCAAGAACAACATCCCTTGCACCCCTGCGTTTCCATGGGTGTTGAAAACTCTCAGGCACAGCGCATTACTTTGCGACACCAAAGCCGGCGTTAGATCAATGGTGGTGATGACACTGTTTTTACCTCCTCTCAACAATTGGTGACCATTGCACCACACCTCAGTCTCATCGTCGGGCACCAGACAGAGGTAAGCCCTCATTTGACCGGGATCCCCTACATCAAAAGAAGTCAACACCATGCAGGAATCAATGTCCCCCCGGGGCCACATGGGGCGAGTATCGGCCAGGGGATGAGGAATGCCCTCCTTCATCTGCAACCAGTTAGGGAGATCAGACAAGGGCGGACGCTGCCGTTCAGGCGCAGGATTCACCGCCACCGAACCGGTCACCGAAGGGTAACGTAATTCAATGCGCTCGAATGCACCGTCACGCACACTGACATAAGTCGCTTGTGACGAAAACTCCGCATCCGTCCCCAACGAAGGGAACACCCAGGCTTGAATGACAGGATTTCCCGTCTGCAAAAAAGTCAATTGATTGTCGCGCACCAACACATCGGCGTTCGAGAGCACCAGATGGTCGCGCCCTGCGAGAGCGACCTTGGTGGCATCCAACGCCTGTGCACGCGTGAGAACCAGTGCCCGATGCTTTTTTCCCTGAGCATCGACCCAGGAAATGACAGCATTTAAGCCGGGACGAATGTTATCGACAATGGCCAACGTATCATCATATATCGGCTTATCAACCGATTTGAGCTTACGAACCGAGCGACGGTCGAAAGCCAGCTCAGGAGTCATGCCATCCACTGCTGTAAATATCCAGGTCGTGATGTCGGGATCATCCAATCTGCACACCGGCTGCACGGTGGCATATCGAAGCCGCGATTGCCCCATCATCATATTGAGCGGCAACACCGCCAGCGTATTGGGCGCAATGGCTACCGGGCGGCGAGGAAAAGTGATGGATCCCGTGCCGCTGTTGACCTGAAACTGCACGGCCGGAATCTCCTGCATCTGCCCATAACGTTGAAAATGGCTCACGAACAAATAGCCCGATTGACCATCGGTGCGCAAGGCGCACCGGGGCGTACTCCCGTCATCAACACCCAATGGCATCTTGTCGGGGAACACAGGACGAGTGGTGGCCAGGCTGGCACCAAAGTCGTTTAAAAAAGCATGCAACAAACGCATGTGTCGATACGAAGGCTTGGTCTGTCCCGATTGACCGATGGGCGATTGAAAATCGTAATCCATCAGCGCGTAGTCATTGGGATAACGCGTCTGCTTGTTTTCTTCGAGGGTGGTGAGTTTGCCCATGGGGTTCACGCCACCTGCATACATGTAATATCCCAGGCCGTTGGCACCGCTACCGGCCATGGTGTAAGCCAGCGCCACGCAGTCGAGCGAGTCGATGAACGGACGTCGGTGCCAAGTCACCTGATTACCCCCACCCAGCTCGGCCGAGAGATAAGGCAACCGGTCGTTGGCCTCAATTTTGGAAGCGCCGGTCTGGTCGGCACCAATCGTAGGGTCGTTGGCCAGCTTACGGAACAGGTAATCGGGGCGAGGTTTCAACCGGTCGGTGCCTTTGCTCCAGGGGGCATCAGGATAAGCCCCATACATGAGCAAAAAATCGCGTTGCGCAGGGTGCGTTCCCGGCCACGATGTCACTGAATAATAAGGCACGTCCATCCCTGCATCCACAGCCATCTGCTTTAATGCCAACATATAATCGAGGCCAGCTTGCGATTTGAAATTGAACTCGTTTTCGATTTGCACCCCAATGATGCTGCCACCGTTCTTCCACAGCGAAGGCACCACTTGGCGGGCAATCTCACGATAAAAACGTTGAACCTTGTCCATAAAAACAGGATGTTTGCCACGCACCTTGGTCTGGCGTAGCAACCAATCGGGAAAACCACCATTACGTACTTCGCCGTGACACCAAGGGCCGATGCGCAACCACACATAGATGTCCAATTGCTGACATAACAACACAAAAGCTTTCAGGTCGCGAAAATCTGACCAATCGAACACCCCCTCCACCTCTTCGTGATGATTCCAAAACACGTAGGTGGCCACGGTATTGATTCCGCCACTCTTCATGCGCAACAGCGTGGACTCCCAACGCTCGCGGGGCACGCGTGAAAAGTGCATCTCCCCCATCACCGGGTACCAGGGACGACCGTCACGCGACAGGTGATGCGTATTGAGCGAAAAGACGCTCCCACCGGGCGACACCGCGGTGCCCATGGCAATGGATGCGGGCGACGGCGTGGGTTGGTCAGCTACATCAAAACGCAGGGTAACCGTTTGTGCCTGTAAAAAGGGCATCAAAAAAAAGAGAATAAAAATGGGTAGATGTTTCATGGATGGAGATAGTATGAAGATTTGAGTAGCAAGACGGAAGTCTCAAGACGCAAGACGCAAGACAATAAATTCAGACAGCGTTCTCAATACAGTGACAGCGAAGAAAGTAGAAAAAGACTTTATCGCATCAATCAATGTAGTTTAGTTAGTGCATTCACAGAAGAGACAAGAATATGATTAGACGAAAGACAGATAGATAAGACTGAAGAGACGAAAAGAACGGATCTAAACATCTGTCTTCACCTCATCATCTGTCTCTTTGTATGAGATCTTTTCTCTTAGCTAAACACATTAATATAAAAATGAGAAATCAGAGACAAATGTCGTTAAGTTAAGCCCCAAGGGGGCGCCAGCGATAGAGCAGGGCAAAACTCTGTTAAATCGCATTCATCGTTGAGCGATGCCCAACGCTACTGCTTATCGCCCTTTCAGGGCTTAACTTACGACATTGAATCAAAGCCTAATACTTATAAAATTTTCGATTCACTCCTTCTCCTCCCCATCGGGGAGGCAGGGATGGGCTCCATCAATTCTTGCCAAACGTTTTCCCCGGCCAGTCGTCGGTGCGGAAAGGCGATGCGGGCAATCCCTCCTTGTTGTAGAAATTGTGCATGGGCACATTTTCCCACCCGAACCGGACAGCGACCGGATGTTTTACGTCGGGCGACGACACCACAACCGTGTGACCATCGATAACCGCACGCGCCGGCACAAACTGTTGGTCGTCACCACAAATGGTGAAATGAGTGAGGCTGTCGCCCTTACACATCAAGCCCGAACCGGTAAAGTCGAACGAGATGCGAATCTTATCACCATCCACCTGCATCGACTTATAGAGAGGGCCGGACCAGACAGGTATTTTCTGCCCGTAAGTCTTGGCCAACGCCCACAACGACAACCGGTAGCCGGGGATCTGCTTGCTGGTGGGGTGAATATTCACCGTGTCGCCGGCATCGGTGAGCACCACCATGCCGGTATTGGGAACCTGACGATAGGTCATGAGCTGCGCCTCACGAATCTCGGGGTTTTGACTGCGGTGCGGGGCAATTTGTACAAAATAGAAGGGAAACTCGCCATTGCTAAAATCCAAACGCCAATTGGCAATCATTGCCGGAAACAGCGTGCGGTACTGCCAGGCGAGCGGTGCATTATTTTCGCCCTGATACCAGATAACGCCTTTAAATTTGTAATTGAGCAACGGATGCACCATGGCATTGTAGATACCATAAGGCGCTTTGTGACCTCCTTTGAGCAAGGGAGCTTTGGGCGGATTCTTTGCCGCTGCGCCGGTGATGATCCCGCCGGCAACATCTGATTTAAACTTTTCGAGAGAAGCTTTATAGGCTGCTTCGATGGAGTCGTTATGATCGATGATAAATTGGTAGCGTTTCACAATTTCATTGAGCCCCTCATGCGCCACCAACACATCTTTGCGAGTCCAGGCTTCGGCCGGTGTGCCACCCCATGATGCATTGAGCAGACCAATGGGCACACCGAGCTTTTGATACAACTCGCGTCCGAAGAAATAGGCCACGGCCGAAAATTCGGCCACCGTTTGCGGTGAGCACACCTGCCAGTCGCCTTTTACATCATCGAGGGGCACCTCGGAAGTAAGACGATCGACGGTAAACATGCGAATGGCGGGGTAGTTTGCGTTGGCAATCTCTTCTTCGTAGTTGTCAACCCCGGTGCGCCAATCCCCCTCGCCACCAAAACGACCCACATAAAGGTGCATGTTACTTTGTCCGCTGCAAAGCCACACCTCTCCCACCATGACGTCGGTAAGTTCAATCCTGTTGTTCCCCTTTAGGGAGATGGAAAAAGGACCACCCGCCTTGGGCGTTTTAACCACCACCAGCCACTTTCCATCGATGGCAGCAACGGTTGAAACGGCTTTTTTGCTCCAACTGGGCGTGATAGTTACTTTTTCACCGGGAGAAGCCCATCCCCACATATTGATATCGCACTGCTGCTGCAACACCATGTGATTGCTTACAAGAGCTGGTAATTTGATATCTGCGTTTGCAGGAATACCTGCCAGCAGAAGCAAAACCAATAGTAATTGAATAGATTTATGAATCATGATTTTTTCATTTTAAACCTTCGAGGTTTAAAAAACCTCGAAGGTTTGAAGTAAACATTATTTTCTCTTTGCTTTCAGTTTTACATAGGTGATTTCGTCGCGATTGCACACCACCTGCCCATCGACCATTTTCAACTCCACCACCTGAATGGAGCTCCGGCGCTGCTCGGTGGTGTCATTGGAATCTACGCCGTCGCGCCTGCCGGGATGGGTAAAATAATAGACATAAGCACGGTCGTTGCACACCACCACGTCGGCATGGCCGCCTTTCACCATGTCATCCTCGCCTTTGCCGGGTTCCTGCAGAAGATTGCCGGGAATTCGTTTCCAGGTCAGCAGATCATCAGACTGATACAAAGCCAATCCCTTCCACACATCGGTGATCATCCAGTATTTCTCATTCCAACGAAATACCTTGGGCCCTTCGCCGCCCTGATCACTTACCACGCGTCCTTTGTCCGTCCAATTGTAAAGATCGGGACTGTCGGCATAAAACATCGACTTACCGGCGCGCTCATTGTTGTACCACATGCGCCAGGTACCATCGGGCAATCGATAGACACAAGCATCAATCACGCGGTCGGAAGCGAGCTTGAGGGTCGATTCGTACTTCCAGTTGATCATATTGGTGCTGGTAAGGTGCATGATGTCGCGCGGATGTCGCCAATCTTTAAAAATGCCCGGCACGTAGGTGAGATACATGTGATACAAACCGTCGTGTTCAATCACCTCGGGCGCCCAATGGGTGTAGTCGGTGAGGCGATACTGAATGTCGGCCGTGTCGCGATAGGTCCAGTGGGCGCCATCTTTCGACTCGGCAATGCCAATGCGGGTTCCGTGCACCCAACTCACGCCATCGAGCGACGGGTCGTTGGCACGACGGTTGGTGTAAAACATGAACCATTTTTTCTCGGCTTTATTCCAGATGATGACCGGATCGGCAGCGCCGTCGCACACAGGGTCACGAAACAATGGCTTGGGAGCAGGCACACCGGATCGGCGTTGGGATTGACCTCCCACAGGCAGCACTGACAACAGCGCCAGGGTGATGATGAATTTTTTCATATTTTAAAAAAGTATCAAGACGTAAGTATCAAGATGCAAGACCAAGCACAAACCTTCAAGGTTTTGAAAACCTTGAAGGTTTCGTGACGGCTACTCCACCACCGTGGCCGCCATCAACCCGATAATGACATCGGAGGTGGTGGCCCGAATGGTGAGCGACTCAAGCATTTTATCAGGGTGGATGGGCATGTCGAGCAATACGGCAGCACCACCATCAATGATGCGGTTCGAGTATCCTTTGATGGCATTATGACCGTCGAAATGGCTGCCCATCCAGCCGGTTTTCAGATGCAGACGCACGGGGGCGGGCTGAGTGATTTCAAACGCCTTGCCATCGTGAAAATAATCCTGCTCGATGGGGCACCAGTTGTCGGGATTCACCAGGGGCAACACCTCACCGGAGCCGTCGGCATATCGCACCGTCACGGTTCCGTTCACCATTCGGCTTTGCATGGGATTGGTTGATCCGGCCATCATCAAATAAAGATGACGCCCCTTTCCTTGCAACACAACAGATATCGAGTCGGGGTAATTGTCCCACAACGATGCAAACGCAACATTAGGCACTTCAGCGGCCGAAGGTGTCGCAAGCATGACGCCCGACGGGCTCACTACCCTGTTACCGAGTTTGGCTTTTTCACGCAGTCCACTGTCGTCAATTACCGGATGGATATTCGGATAACACCAGTTACCCACCCCGTGTTTGGGCAGTTGCAAAGTGGGATGCGGCCAGCGCGGCGTGAGGTATTCCTGCTGAAAAATGTCGGTAATTCGGGCATTGAACACACCACTCAAATCGATTGTCGTCTGGGGCGTAGTTGATTTTAGCATCAACGCAGATACAAAACGCCCCGACCCCAAACTGACGTCACTCCCGCAACGTCTCACCTCTATCAGGTTATCGCCCGGCATCAACAAGGTCGCTTCTACTATGAACAAGGGTGATGTATCTCGTTGTTGCAATGTAACATTGGCATGCACCAACCGGTGGTTCACCCACACATCGACCGTCACCGGATGATTGAAGTAATTTGTTAATTGTAACGACATGCCATCGTTATGAGATGCCAGAACCAGCACTTCTACAGGCTGAACGACCTCGACGGGTACCGGCATCCACCACATAAAATCGCCCTGTTTCACGCGGGCAAACAACGTGCGATGTCCCAATTCGCCCGATATCTTTCCATGAATATTGGATTTTTGATCGACCCAAATTTCCTTCAGCAATTGCTGAGGATCGGATACCTTTACCACCTCATCGAGACTGAAATCATCCCCAAGCGCCACCTTGACTTCTTGAGGTTGAGCACGCAAGGCATCACCGCCCCACTCGGCCTCCACCACCAGATGTTCAGCAGCTTCAGCCTCGACCACCACTTGGGCATGAAAAACCTCCAGGTTGCATAAAGTATAATTTGCGGGACGACCATTGACGGTGATGCGCACCACTTTATCGCCCCTTGCTTTCAAATGGATGCGCCACTTCAACGTTTGAGGCAAGTGCTGAGAGAGTTCATAACGGTCAACAGAACCGTTGCGTTGATAATTGAATGATAAATCAGGTGTCTGCAATGCAGCATGGTTCCAGCCATCGGGCAGCCCCGGCATCACATTCAACACACCACAGAGGGCATCGGGTCGAAAACCGAAAAGACCCTCAACTAGCGAGCGGGCAGTCATGCCAACTTCATCGGCAAAGTCTCGGTACATCTCGCCCCGCGAGGCATCGAGAGCCGACAGTTGCACAAAATTGGCCGGGCTGCCCCCAAGATACATGGCATCGAGCAAAGTGGCTTTCCACAAGTCAAAAGCCGTCTCAGAGCGGCCGGCCTGCCAGTGAGCCAGGGCGGCATGCAGGTTTTCGGCCATCACCACATTGTTGATGCTCCAGTCGTAGGGCTGCCAATTGGTGGTGGCATGCACGTAATAATCACACAGGCGACGCGTGTCACCCACTAAACGAGACGTGTCGGAGGTGATGAAAAGGCGGGGCAAACCGGTCTCAATGTAACGCGATGCCTGCCAAGACATTTGCGGGGTGGCAGGTTCTGAGTCGAGGGCATGATAGATGGTCCACAAAGCCGCCGAGGGATGCAACGGCTTCTCACCCATCCACTCCTGGTATTCGGTAAAATGCCCCACCGATGGCATCCAAAGACGACCTCGGAGGGCTTCATTAATCTTTTGAGCCTCGAGGGCAAATCGTTGACCATCTTCGCCAATGAGTTTGGCGATTTGTGCGGCCATCGTGTTGGCAAAATAGTTATAGGCCGACGAGTGGGTCACCGCGCCACCGCTGTACTGCAAGGCATCACTGGCCCAGATGCAGCAGTAGGCATCGTAAAGGCCGTCGTTGTCGGCATCGAAATTGCGTTTTTCCCAGTCGAGGTGGCGCACCACCACCGGCCACATCTCACGCATGAAAGCTGTGTCGCCCGTCCACCTGAAATGCCGCATGAGCGCATCAATGAACACCAGGTTCATGTCGTAATGATGTGGGCGAATGTCGCCATTGGGATTGCGGCAGATGTAACCACTGGTGAAAAGGGCGTTGCCCAGCTTCTCTTCTTGTCGGGCCAGGTTTTTGGCCGGGTCGGGCACCGAGGGTCCCCAAGCAGGCTCAGTGATTTGCGACCGGGCATAACTGCGAAAGTGGCCTTTGGCACGGTCGTGCCAGCCCAGCGGGTCGGCAGTGTATGGACCTCTCCAACCATTGAGGCGCATGCGCCAGCCGATGGCGCCGTGCAGATAAGTGGAATCTTCCCATATGGCATCGGCGGCCACCGCCAAAGCAGCCCCCAGAGTGTTGATGTACGGGTCGGGGGTGGAAACGCGGATACGCGAAGCCAATCGTGCCCGGTCTGCTTCACTTTGTTGAAATACTGCCGGTATTTGCTTATCGGAGATGTGGAAATCAGCAGCGACGGCGGGCACTTTCAGTTGAAAGAACAAGGGTTTTATCCCAACCCCCGGCACCGTAGCGACCAACACAGGCGTATCGGAAACCGATGATTGTAGAAGTTGTTGAGGATGATTGATCAACGCAGCGTCACCCACACGCAATGATGCCGAAGCGGGAAAAATGCCCATCACCTGTTTTTTATCGCCTGTGGCTGACGGCGTCATGGGGATCACATTATTTCCGTTGCCGTATTGAAGAAAAAAACGATGGCCACTGATATCAAAACGATTGCCCACGCAGTTGTCGGGCTTTAAATCAAAGACATCTGACGGGTCGGCATTCATGTCCCCTTCGCGACTGAAGCGCTTGTCGGTGGCTCCGCCAAACGCAGCCACCAGTTGAATGTTTATGAGCTTTTGGTCGGCTTCGACCTTCAGCACCATCCCTTCACCCAGCGAAAGCGCCAATAACGTGACTTTTAACGAAGCCTTTCCCAACAATGAATCGCGCAGGGTATAAATCATGGAACCGGCACGGTAGCGGGCTTCAATGGTTTGAAAATTTTTCAGCCACTTGCACTGCTTCCCATTGGAGATGCCCAAGTGCAGGTTACCCCCAAAACGAGGCATGTACATGGCAAATTCGGGCAAGTCGCCCGCCTCGACCCGGAATCCGGTGTTAGTACCGTACAAAGCCCGATTAAAGCGCTTTGTGCCGTTAATAATGACAAAGTCATCACCATCGGGTCGATAACGCAATGGTCTCGCCGGCGCGTCAACAGTTGATGGCTGTGCGACAAGCGATGTAAAGGCAACGATGAACAAACAGAAAACAGTGAGAAGCCGGAAGGTCATTGGGGGGGGGTGAAGTTTAAAGTTTATAAGTTAAGGGTTTAGGGTTTAGGGTTTAAAATTAATTAAGCAGGCAATAATGCATCAAAACTGCAGGTGTTAGCTTTAGAAAACCATGAAAAAAAACAACAACATTTCTCTCTATATCAAGATATTCGCAACAAGCACGACGAGCCTTTGCACCTCAGCGTTCAATCCAACGTGCATCAAAAAAAAACCCGCCAGGCATGAGGCACCTGCCGGGTTATCACAAAATTAAACCACTCAATAAATCATTTTAGTTTGTACACTTCGGTACCGGCCAACAGCACGCACCCCAAGCCGTAGTCCTCAAAGTCGGGCACACTCGACACAGTAACAGGCTGACCATCTTTGGGCTCCTTGCCGGTTCCCTGTATGTAACCGAGAAAACCGTTGGGCTGCACGCACTCGGTGGCAATGGCATTCCACCCTTTGAGAATGGTGGGCAGATATTCCTCGCGCTTGAGGATACCGTTGTTCACGCCCCAAGCCATGGCGTAGACGAACAGCGCCGTACCCGAAGCTTCTTTGCCGCCAAAGTGATTGGCATCGTGCAGGCTCACGTTCCAAAATCCGTCGGCACGCTGAATGGGCTTAAGGGCTTTGGCCATGGTCTGCAACATCTTCACGTACTCATCGCGGTGCGGCGCATTCTTGGGCATGGTGTCGAGCAGACGAGCCATCACCGAAATGACCCACCCGTTACCACGCGACCAGTAGCAATCCTCACCATTGGGTTCTTTGTAAGGAGGCACAAAATCCTTGTCGCGCCACCACAAGCCATCCTTGGCATTGAAGAGGCCATTGCCGCCATGCTTGGTTTTGCTATAGTTATAAATCTCGAACATGCGCTCATAGTAACGGTTGTCGCCGGTAATGTTGCCCAGTTCGGCAAACACAGGCATCACCATATGGAAGGCATCAATCCACCACCAGTCGTCGTTTTGCGGGGTATTCACCATCATGTCGATGGACGTCTTAATATTGCGCAAGCGCTCGGCCTGAGGATCCATCTTCCAAAGGGCAATGTAAGTCTGACCACAGCAATGGTCATCGGCGTTGCGGGTGGTGTTGCCGTTGCGCATGCCCCACTTGTGAAACTCGCTCCAACTGAGCATGTAGTCGTAATACTCCTTCTTGGGATAGATTTTATAAAGCTCGGTCAATCCCTCGTAATACACGCCTCTGGTCCAGATGTTACTGGGGCGCTCGCGGTCGGTGACGAGTTTCATGCCCACGTCGGGGAATTTTTTCATGAAATAGTCGTTGGCACGAACAAGGGTGGCCAGCACCTCTTTGCGATCGGGCAACTGCTGTGCCAGAGCGGTTCCACACAACATGGTGGCAACAATGGCCAGAATGAATGGGTGTTTTTTCATGTTTTAAAATTTAAGCCCCGTCATCCCCAAAAGGGGGAATATGGGGTTGTTGTCATTAATATTCAGTCAATGTCTTCTTGTGTTCATTTTCTTTTTCGTGCACTTTTGCACTCCCTCCAATCATCATGCGTGATTCGTCATTGTTTAAACCGAAGAAACCACCTTCAATTTACATCATTTTGAATCACTTCGCACAATAAGATTATCGCCCCCGGCATGATAGGTCACCTGTTTGAGGGTCACTTTTTTGTCGTTCTCCACCATCAGCCGCTCACCTTTTGGGGTGGTAATTTTAATATTTTCGAGTTTCCAGTTGCTGACGTGTTTCAACTGTCCGGTCACGGCGGCCTGCACGTCCACGTTACGCACGGTGACGTCGGTGATGGGCGATACCTCAAGCCCTTCCACATCGAAAGCAGTGCCATACACATTAATGGCCGTGCAGTTTTCGAGCGTGATATTGCTGAATCGGGCGATGCCTTTGCCATCGGGCACCGGTTGGGTCATCACCTTCCAGTGTTCGGGCATCTCGGTCATGTCTGCAGGCAGTTGAGCATAGCTATAACTGGGATTCCAGTTAAGCGTGACATGCAGCAAGTTTCTCACTCCGTCGGCCTGGCAATCGATCACCGTAATGTCTTCGGCACCGCCGCCACGTGTCATGGCCGATTTGAGATGCAGCACATTTCCGGAACCATAGGCTTTCATGCGCTCAGCTCTGACATGACGAATCCAGCCGGATGTTTCGCTGCCAATGACCAACACACCGCCGCCGGCACGGGCTATGTTGTCGTGAAACCAAATGTACTCCGAAGGGCGATTCACCCGCAAGCCATCGGCATCGCGACCTGCCTTCACGCAATAATTGTCGTCGTTGCAGTCGATGTCGCAGTTCATCACCTCCACGTAGGATGACGAGTCAATGTCCACCCCGTCGGTACTGGGTCCTTTGCCATCGATGTTATTGCGGATGATTACCCCGTCGACCGTCACATTGTGGCAATACATCACGTGCACCGTCCAAAATCCGGCTTGTTTGATGGTAATGCCGCTGATGGTCACATGACGGCTATTGGCCACCTCGAGGGTGCGAACCCGTTTGCTGTCGTAATCCGATGCCCAGCGCAACCCCATAGGGGTATAGGCTTCGCGAAGATTCCAATAGTGTTCCCAATGCACCTTCCCCTGGGCATGAAGGGTTCCTTTACCGGTAATGGCCACATTTTCCTGGTCGAGCACATTGATGACCCCACAAGGCCACATCATCTCAATACCGGCCACCCGCGTTAAAATTTCGGGATAATACTTTACATCCATGAGTGCGCGCAGCTCTACCCCCTCGGCAATCTCAAAATTGACATTGCTTTTGAGGTAAATGGCTCCGGTATGATAAACACCAGGCAGGAAAGTCACCTTACCACCACCGTTGGCCGAACATACATCAATGGCTTTTTGAATGGCAGCCGTCGAAGCAATTACCTTGCCTTGGAATGCGCCATAATCATTAACACAATATACCCGTCCAGACTCCGGAAACCTTTTAGCGCCGGTCAGCTTCAGCCAATCCTGCGCCTGCACGCACATGGCCAATGCAAGCATCATCCCTACCACTATCCCTCTCATCATTTTCACGCAATTCATTGATTCGTTTTCAAGCCCACCATCCCCCGTGGGGACATCGGCAAGAGTTCAAACAAATTTACATCAATCAGAGGGTTAACCCTTTTCAACCATGAATGACAATCATCCACAACGACCATGAATTTTGTGTCAAAAAATGAAGAATATTTGCACCAACCATCACTATTTGACAACCCGGGATCAGTTTCCGTCGGGTTTCTCGTTGGCAGCCATAGGACTTATCGATAATGACCAGCTGTCGGGATCGTCGGGGTGTGAAGGATCAAATTCGGGAACATCGGTGGTGAGAAATTGGGCAAGGGGCAGCTTCAGATCAATGATGCCTTTGCGAATGCAGCGGGCGATCTCATAGGCTCCAAAACTGTTGAAATGGGTATTGTCTTCGAGTTTTTGTTCCTGCCCCGGCCAGGTATTGGCAGGATAATGCACGAATGCTTTGATAGATTTCTCCGGCCCCCATGCTTCGTACATGATTTCACTCATTTGATTCAGATCAACAAGAGGAACCTGCATGTCGGCAGCCACTTTGCGAGCCGCAGCGGGAAAGTCGCCCAAGGAGTGAACCACCTTGCCGTTGGCGTCGAAATTGCGACGATGCATAGAGGTGACGATAACGGGATTGCCGCCCTTTTGTCGTGTTAAGGAAACGAATTCACGCATCAAATCGGAATACGAGCCCCAAGCACCATGCTCATCGCCCTTGCGCTTTTGGTCGTTATGACCAAACTCGATAAAAAGGTAATCGCCGGGTTTCATCACACTGAGAATCTTGGCCAACCGCTGCGATGCCTTGAACGAATGAAGCGCTTCACCCGATTCGGCATAGTTGGCCACCACCACTTTCCCGTGTTCAAAAAAACGGGTGATCATCTGCCCCCAGGCCGCCCACGGCTCCTTGTCCTGATCTACCACGGTGGAATTACCCGCCAGAAAAACCGTGGTAGCCGTGGCATTGGGAACAATCTCCATGGCACACACCGAAGGCAGACTGTCGCCAAACTCAATGGTGAGCTTGTTGTCCCAATTGAGATAGCCCTTTTCACGGGGCTTAATGCGAATGCGTTCATTGTCACTGATGCGAGGCGTGCGCACATTCACGGTGAAGGTGCGCTGAAGGGTCTCACCACGAACGGTCTGCATCTTCTCGAGCATCAAACGGCGCGACTCGGCCTTGACGGTGGTCGATGAAGTGCCATTGGGATTTCCCAGCGTCAACGTCACGTCGTAATTCCCCTCCGGCAATTTCACCGAAAAATAAAACGGCCTGTCCGAAAAGCAATAATCAGAAGTAAGGGCGTTGCCCTTTTTGTGCTTCTCGGCTGCGGGGCGGGTATTGTAATCAAACCCAAATCCCGATGCATCAGAATAAACCATCTCGGGTGCCACCCGGGTGTACCCTTTGGCCGTTTTGCCATTTCCGAAATCGAACTTCATGGCCTGTCCCATCACCGATGTTACAAACAACACGAAGGCCGCGCAAATAAAAAGAAGCTTTTTCATGAATTGAAAGGCATTAATTAAAAACCGCTGAATGAGTTTAAAACAATTGACTCAACAAACACAAAATCAAAATAAACGCTGAGACACGAAGACGCTGAGTTTATTCTTAACTACTATATAACTCTTTTGAGTTATCTGCATTTTTATTTGAACACAGGTTTAATCGTATCTCAAACGCACAACACAACTTCAGAAAACTCTGTGACTTTGCACCTCTGTGTTCATTGAAAACTCTGTGTTCCCTAAACACCGTGTCAATGAAAATTCTTCATTACTTTATCTCTTCCCCAAACTGCACCGAACTGTCGTTAATGGTGTAGGGATGCAACTTCAGGAGCTTTATCATTTCAGAACCGGCCAGCAACACCGGCCCATAACTGTGAGCAGCGAAGACGTTCACCGGACGGTAGTAATAAAACGCAGGATCAAAGCCCATTCCCGTGCCCACACAGGTACCTTCCACCTGTCCTCTGTCGGTCACTTTAGTGGCAACCGCATTCCAACCCAACAGAGCGCAAGGGCCATAAGCCAATGGATTAAGCCAGCCGCGGTTAATGCCCTTGGCAAAGCAATAGGTATAAATGGCCGTGGCAGATGTTTCCAAATATGAATCGTTGCGATCGAGCAACTGATGCCAAAAGCCTTCACCCGACTGACAGGCCGCCAAACCCTTGGCATGAGCGCGAAACTGAGCCAGCACGGCATCATAACCCGGATGCGACTCGGGCAACACATCCAGCAATTCGGCCATGGTCATGAACGCCCATCCGTTGGCTCGTCCCCAATGAAACGCAGGATGCGGCTCCATGCCCTGCACCCAGCCGTGCATGAACAACCCTTTTTCGGCCACGAACATGCGCTGCGAAAACTGCAACACCTGTTTTACGGCATCATCAAAATACTTGCTTTCGCCGGTGAGCTTGCCCATCTGCGCCAGCGCAGGAACGCTCATAAACAGGTCGTCGAGCCAGATGGTATTGGGCAGTGGCCTGTTTCGAGCCAACGTGCCATCGCTGAGGCGAAACTCTTTGTTGGTAATGTAGTTGATTTGATGATCGATGACCGGACGGATGTCGCCCCCCAACCCGGCGCGATGAGCCTTGATGAAACCGGCACAAAGGGCACCGCAGTCATCGAGCGCATGAGGGGCCACAAAGCCCTTGAGAGGATTCACCGCTTGGGGATTACTTTCAAATCGCTGAAGACAAGCCGGAAACAGCTTCACCAGCAGATTGAGTCTGCTCGATACATATTCGGCATAACGCTCATCACCGGTGGCTTCGGCAGCACTGAGCATGCCGGCATACGTCACGCCCCACTCGTAACTGGTGAGGCGATAATCGGCTTTGGCAAAAGCAAATTGTTCGGGCAAACGACTCAGGTCGTCCACCGATTGACCGGTCTGGCCATCGACCACACGCGCCGGGGTCACCGAATCGAGATAAACCAACACCCTGTTCAACACCGCCGAGATATCCTGGGGCTGAGTGGTGCCATAAGGTGTTTGATAATCAGGCTGCATCAGATGCAGCGGGGCAGTGGCATCATTCACCTGATCGGGATGACTTCCACCGGGCTGGGAGCACGACAACAACATCATTGTGCCGGCTAAACAATAGGAAATGATTTTCATATGTTTATAATTAAGCCCCCTAATCCCCCAAAGGGGGACTTAAGGGTGTTGTTCTTCTTAATGATCTGGTGGAACTCGCCAATAATCATCCCTCTGTGTAAGTAAGGCTTACTCATGGCTCATTTCATTGGTTGGGTTGTTATTTTTCTGATAAATATTTGATGATGAGAAGTGCAGGATGAACTAGTTCGTCCATGTCATCGCCAATATAAAAACCGGGATGGGGTGGCTGGTTGTAAGCCACATTTTGCCAAGCCACGCTGAGCCGGTAAATGGGGTCGTGCATCAGGGTCACCAAACGATGATGAGTGGGAATGTTGGTGGTATAGATGCGTAGCGAACGATTATCGAGGGATCGCAACACCACCTCCTCGCGCCAGTCGCCAAACAGGTCGGCACTGAGTCCCGGTGTCCCCTTGGAGCCGTTGTTGCTCACGCAGCCATCGGCCACCATTATATTTTGGATGCGCTGATTTTTCCAGTCCCATTTCATCACACGATTGCCGTCGAGGAGCTCGCGCAACAGGTCACCATCCCACCACACGGCAAAATTGCACGAGCGGGGATTGACCTCCGCAATTTTCTCTCCTTGAGCGTTCCACATCCCCACGATACCGGCGCCACGTACCCAGCACTCATTCCCCGGGTAACGCGGATCGACATTAAAAGCCACGCCACGACCGGGCCCTTCGCCCTTGTCGCCACCGTCTTCGTCGGCCTTCACAGAGGCAACTTTCCAAAGAATTTCACCGGTGCGGGCATCGCGAAAGTTCATCCCGGCATCGCCGAAATACTCCTGAATATTAAAGATCTCCAACCCGGGACGAGAGGGATCCAAATCAGAGAAGTGCAGCGCATCGGCATGCCCCAAACCTGTTGAATAAAGCCCTTTGCCATCGTTGTTGATGACCGCCGAGCCGTAAATGATTTCATCACACCCATCCCCATCCACATCACCCACGCTCACACTGTGGTTGCCCTGACCGTGAAAGGCACGATTGCCGGGCGTGCCGTCGTCGCTGTCGAAAAGCCAGCGTTTGGTCATCTGCCCGTTATGCCAATCGAAGGCAGCCATGGAGACGCGGCTGTAATAGCCACGACACATCACAATAGAGGGATGTAACCCGTCGAGGTAAGCCACACATGCCAGGTAACGCTCCGAACGGTTGCCATTGCCATCGTCCCACACCTGTGCCATATCGCTGGGCGTGGGATTTTTCAACGTGGGGTGTCGGGAGGGCTCATAAGGGATGGCACACAAGGCCGCGCCGGTGAGTCCATCAAACACGGTGAGATACTCGGGCCCGCGCAAAATGTGCCCGTCATTGTTTCGATGATCCGCTTTGGCATCGCCTATCACCTTCCCCACCCAATCGATGGTTCCATCGGCGGTCTTCATCACCACCTCGGCACGGCCATCACCGTCGAAATCGTAGACCAGAAACTGGGTATAATGGGCGCCCTCGCGTATGTTAATTCCCAAATTGATGCGCCACAACAGGGTTCCATCCATTTTATAGGCATGAAACACGGGGGCATCCGTCACTCCATGATGACTATTGTCGTGACCACGACCGGTCATGTGAACTACCAGTTCGTAAGATCCGTCACCGTCGAGATCACCGGGGGCAATGTCGCCGGGGATGTAGCCGTCGGGTGTTTGCAGGGGAATGGTGAGCCACGAATGAGAGGCTGCTTTGCGGTGGATGGCAAAATGACCTTCGTGAGCGCCCTCCACTCCATTCACCACAGGGGTCACGAAATAGGAATGGCCTTGAGCCGATGTGGATGTCACGTCCATCCACGAGGTGGCATCGACAAGGGGCAAGGCGTTAAGTTTTTGGGCTTTGCCATTCACCTGACGGTAGATGTTAAAGGCGGTCGATGGTGCGTCGGATGCCAGCAGTCGCCAGGAAACGAACACACTGTCGCGGCCGGCTCCCACAGCCACCAGTCCACGGTCGAGGTATTCGGCCTGGCGCTGGGCGGATAGGGTTAGGGATAACAATAATAACAACAGGGATAGCAGGGGATTTTTCATGATTTGATTATTGGGAATTTTTTTGGGGGGCGTAGAGACAGGGCATGCCCTGTCTCTACCTGGGGTCAACGGTATCATTCCACGGGCACCAACACCACCGGGGCATCCACACCGGATGGTTGCACGTCCCATTTGGATGCATCGAACGGTTTATAGGCAATGTTCACAAAATTGATTTCGCGGAAATTGCGCCAACTCATGCCTTGCTGATCCATCCAGCGAATGCGGTTGGCCATGAGGTTGGCCACTTCAATGCGAATGGTGTTGTCACCGTTGTGCAGGTATTCGCCCACGCGCAACGTTGCCGGCAAGGCCCACACCACGCCAACTTCGCGATCGTTGATATACACGCGGGCGGTTTCATATAGTTGGTCAAGCTGAAGCAGATAGTCAGCAGCGTTCTTTTTCAGATGAAAGGTGGTGGTATAAGAAGCCACACCCGAAAACCGGTTCATGTCATTGTTACCCAAACGGGTCCAGCAGCGAATGGTGTCGAGAGTGACAGGCTGCGGCAACACCGGGCCGCCACTCACAAACTGCAACTGCCAGGGGGTGGTGATGACAATGGGCGTTCCTGTTTTGTCGATGTAACGCCATGACGCTGTCCCTTGCGGAAGAACATCGGTGAGCCAAAGAATGCACGATTCACCGGGTTGCAACTGCACGCGCACCTGCATGCCATTGTTCTGAGGGCGCGAAGCGGCCACGCCCACCTTACCGTTCATGGGATTCATATACACCACCGAAGATGCAGAACGGCACAGGGGGATGTCCCCATCCACGGCATTGTCAGATAAATTGGTCAGGAAATAGTAATACCCTCCATTGGCTTTGCGCCGCATAAAACGCAATCCACGGTCGGTAAGGGTCTCACACGACACACCCACCACATCGAGCGCCTTTCTTAAATCGGACGAAAGCATCACGGTGCCATCACCGGTCTGCGCCAGCGAAAGGCCATTGACCTTCTCAAACGCCAAACTGCTTAACATCGACCGAAACACATCCCGACGACGCTGGAGGTCGTGATACCCGGGCACATCGGCAGGCAGTTTCTCAAAGATGACACGGGCACCGCCATGAGCCAGTTCAATCAGTTTCTTCAATGTCGCCACGGGCATGTAATCCGCTTCGGGCACGATGATGGTTTTATAAGGGTTGACCCCCTGATGAGTCACCAGCCCGCCATCCTTTAATGTGATGGCTTCAATTTGGGCATCGCTCACAAAATCGAACGAATAACCGCGAGCCATCAAGTCGCGCACAGGCTGCATGTGCAACCAGTTGTGGGCATTGTGTACGGTGAGTTGTTTCTCCATCCCGCTGGCATCCTGCCAAATGTCGTACACCGGCCAGTACACCAGCACGTCGTTGTCGTGACTACCGGACTGGAGCACACTCTGGCAACGGGTGATGTAATCGCTCATGTCATCCAGATGATTCCAGAAACTGTTAGTGGGTCCAAAATGCACAGAAGCATAAAAGAGCCACCCCGGCCAACCAGCCTCAGCGGGCGAAAAGGTGGTGCCATGAAAAAAGAGATGGTTGACTCCCGCAGCAAACAACTGGTCCACTTCGGGTTTCATGTGCATCAGACTGGTTTTGAAATGCTCGCGCAACCAGGTAAAGGTCTCGCACGACACCAGATTTTTGCCGGTGGTGTGAGCACCCGAGGATGCAAATTTTTGAAACAAGGGATCGGTATCGGAATATTTGGCATCGAGGCTGTCGCGACGATACCCTGGAATGGGGAATTCACCTCCGCCAAAAGTCTCAATCTCGGGCACATCCACCGTGGCATAAAGATCGAGCAGGTTAGCCGGGCTGCCATGCGACTGGTTCTTGGTGCCTGCTCCTTTGGCATGTGCCCATTGAGTCCATCCCACGGTGAAATGATCGTGCACCAGGTCGCTCATGGTCTGCCGGTAATCACATTTGATGCGAGCCATCAAAGCCGAGTCGCCATCACCATTGAGCTCGCGCAGATGCAGGCGCAAGTCGTAACCCCGACGGGTCTTGAACTCATCGAAAAACACAGGCGACCAACTGGCGCCAAACACCTCATAACTGTCGTTGAAGAAGTTGCGAACCATGGCATCTTTCCCGGCAAACGCCGAATCGAAACGAGACAGATATTTATGCAACGCCTCTTTCGAGAAATGATCGAAGGTGTAGCCTTCGCCACCGGGGGCAGGACGTTTGACCACCTGAAGGGTCTTGCCGGCAAAAGCGGCATACAATGTCCACTCACCCTTGGGGGCTTTCCAATTGAGGTGTCCCGACGCATCAAGGTGAGCCGTCACATCCACCACCCGGTTTTTGGAGCCATAAGCCACCACCGATTGCAACACGGCACCGGGGGCTTGCTTTGGGTTATCGACCTTAATAGGGTCTGTCAGGGTTTTACCTCCTGCCAGGGAGTACTTTTGAATGATGAGCCGCGATGCCGCCTCGCTAAGCATGATATGGGGACCGCCAAAAGGCCATCCGGTACCTGTGTTCATGTCGATGCCCATGCCCAGCGAATCGGCCACGGCCAGGGTGTGAGACAGCATATTCATCCAGCCGTCCGACAAAAAAGGAAGGTATTTATCCTCAAACCCTTTTGCACCGTAAATGGGGGTGATCTCCATGCCGCCAATCCCGGCGGCAGCATATTTATTCATCTCGGCCGATAAGTTAGCAGCATCAACGGCGCTTCCCATCCACCACCATCGCGACCAGGGTTTCATTTCCTTTTTCACCTCAGGCCATGCCTGTGTTTGGGCATGGGTGACGAAACAAGATGCCAGTAACAACGTGCAGGCGGTAGGGCGGATGATGTTTTTTATTTGATGAATGATTGGGGACATGTTTTTGGGGAATTTGTGGGGTTTAATGTTTTTTTTTTGGGGGGGTGCGTAGAGACATGGCATGCCATGTCTCTACCGGGGCAACCATCATTTGATCACCACATCCCGTTTGGTTTTACCATCGTGCAACACCACCACGGTCACCACACCATTGTTGGCGTCATATTTCCATTGATTCACGGCATCAGCATTGGGTGTTTGCGCCAGTTCGGTCGATTGTCCGTTGACATTCAACATCACCCCCGCGGGTTGCTTGTCGCAACGCACACGGAGCATCACGTTGCGGGGCTCCACGGCAAAAGTGCCTTCGGTGGCCGACAGGGACACTTGGCAACCGCTGTCGCCAGGATTACAGGTAATGCGAGTAATGGCATACACGCCATCCTGATATTTGGTGGAAACACCATCATCTTCATAAAGATCAAACGACGAGAGTTGCGTTGCCGGATAAACATCGACCGTGAGAGGATCCACACGCTTCTCGGCCATGTACTGCATGTCGGGCTGATAAGGAATAATGGCTCCGGCCTTTACGTACATGGGCAATTTCTCAATGGGTGTGGTAATTTGGATGTGCTGACGACCTTGCAGCTTTTCGCCGGTCCAGTAGTCCACCCATTCCCCTTCGGGAAGATACACCACACGGGTCTTGGCCGCCTTCACGGTTACGGGACATACCATCAGGTTGTCGCCAAACAGATATTGGTCGTCGATGTTGTAGGTATTCACATCATTGGGATACATCATCACCAAAGCCCGCATAATGGGCACACCGGTAGCATAAGCCTGATAATACGATGAGTAGATGTAGGGCACCAGGCTATAGCGCAGCTTGTCGTATTGCGTGAATATTTTCTGCGCCTCGGCACCATACGCCCAGGGTTCCTTGTAACTCGGGTGCTCCATGCCAAAGAGCATGGCCACGGGACTCAACATTCCAAACTGGCACCAACGAATGTACAGCTCAGGATCGGCCACATGTTCGAACCCGCCCATACAATGACTCCAGGCACCAATGCCCGACAGACCGATGTTGATGCCGGCACGCACCACGGGTGCAAAATATTGCCACTCCGAGGGCCAGTCTCCGGCAAAAATGAAGGGATAGCGCTGAATGCCTGCAAACCCCTCGCGGGTGTGGTTCATGCCGCGGGTGCCGTTATGTTCGGCAAACTGGCTATAAGTGGTTTTGGCATAAGCCACGGGAAACACGTTGTGCAGGGCACGGATTTCGGGCCCCTGAGGTCCGGTTTTGTCAACCAGCTCATTGCCCTGATGTCCAAAAGCACTGCCCTCGTCGGTCTTCACAAACTTGCAGCCCATATCGGCCAACGGTTTCATGCAGTTTTCCCACCACCAGTCGGAGGCACTCTTCTCGAAATAATTGGGGAAATCGCCCGCGTAGTCGCCTTCGGGGTAGGTGATACCGGCTTCCTGACCCAGGGTAAGAAGGTTTTTCACCTCCCCATTATCGATGCGGGGACGAATGTGCAGCCCCACCATGGCGTAGTTGAGGGCATACAACTGGTCGAACATGGCCTTAGGATTGGTAAATCCCGGGGTGCGCCACTCAAAGGAAGTGCCCCCCTTACCGTTCACTTTCCCAAAGATGCGCCACGTACTGTCGAGGTGAAGAATATCGGCGGGAATGCCCAGCTCGCGAAAGCGTTTGGCCAGCTTCACCACATAGTTTTGCGACGTCAGATGTTCATATCCCCAGGTGCCACCACTGTAGGTTCCCACGTGCAAGCCCATGGCAGCACGGGGCATCAGGGGCGAACGTCCCGACAAGGCGGTGTACTCGCCAATCATCGACGTAAAGGCAGGACCAAAAATAAAATAGTAATCCAATTCACCCGACGCAGCCGAGAAAGTATAGCGCGAAGCATCGGCCTTGCCCATGTCCCAGACAGAAGGATAAGCATTGTGAAAGAAGATGGCATAGCCACGAGTACTCATAAAGAAAGGTACCGGGGCATAATTGGCCTTCAGGGTGTTGTAGGCACCCACTTCATGAGGCAGCCCAATGCCGCGTCCCACGTTGAGTTCGATGCGTTTGCCCAACTGATCGACAAAATCCATGCGTTCCCCAAAGCCGAAAAAGTGCTCGCCCGGCTGCAATTGTTTGGTGACACGGGGCGTCTCGCCATCGTAACCACAAGGCTGTGCATCGGTATTGATGAGTTGATGATTCTTGTCGTACACGGCTATCCCAAAAGGCTGGGTATTGACCTCCACCAATAATTCGGAGGTTTTAATGGTAAGCAAACCGCCCTCCTGCGACAAGGTGTAATCGACCGCATCCCATTGATAGCGGTTCACCATCCAAGGTTCATTGTCGGCAAAAGGCTGCCCCGGGGCGGCCATGCGCACCCGAAACATGGTGGGCGAGCACAGTTCTATTTGATAACGGGCACTGTCAAGGTCAAAGGCCAGCACATTGCCATCCTGACGGACATCGATTCGGTTGCCACACGAGGCCATCAAAAGGACCATCCATGCCAGACCGACGAAACGGGTGATTGATTTCATATTGTTGATTTATTGTTTATTATTGGCAGAGACGCGATGAATCGCGTCTCAACGAATGCAACGAAATGGCATCATGGCATAACATTCAACCCCTCCCACCGCACGGTCCACGTGCCGTCGTTAGGGAAACCGGGGTTCACGGAGGTGCACCCGTCGTACCCGGCACACATCATGGCCATGGTGGTGAGGATGCCGCCGTTGCCGGGCAGGTAAATGCGCAAACGTGTGTCCTGATAGTTATGCCCGTTGGGCAGATAGGTGTTTTTTTGCACCTCCATCAACAGCGCATGAATGGCATCAGCAGGCTTGCCAAGTCGGGTGGCACACATGGCCGTCATGGGATAATCCCACCCCCAGGTGTGCGCCCAATCCCAATCGTTCATGAGATGATCGAAGGTTCGCGCCATCATGGCCGTGTCGAGCGAAGCCGAGCCGGGCATCATGCCAAAGGCACCCAACACCATGGGATGGTCGCGGCGCCAGGCGGGGTTGGTATAGGTATCGGGCGAGCTTTCAGCCACTAAGTATTTATCACCATCCGAAGCCAAAGGCGCCAGACCGTCGCGCACCTTCACCCACTTATCAGTAACCGGAAGCCCCATGCGTTGTTGCCAACCGATGGCCACATTGAGCGCATAAGCCCAATAGGCCAGTTCAAAGGGTGGATTGAGGGTGGTTTCGGGCTTGAAACACTCCTGTGCGGGAATAATGTTAGGCCCCAGCACAAACTGAGCACGCGTCTCGTCCCAGCGGGCAAACGAGGCCATAAAGTCGGCCGTGGCAAACACTAGGTCGGCATAGCGGGCCAGGGTGGCCGAGTCGCTTCGCTGGCGATAAATGAGTTCGGCAAAATAAATGATGTGCGGCTGTTGCCAAATGAGCATCTCGCCAATAGACGATGGGGAATCGCCCCCCGACGGATCGGTCATCTTGCCCCAACGCACACCTTCAAAGCCCTGACGTGCAGCCTTTGCTTTGGCCACATCAAAAACTGACCGGTACCACCCCAGTCGTTTCTCGAGCAACTCGGGGCGTCCCCACAGCACAAAATGGGCTCCATGCCACCAGTCCATCTCAAGGTGGAACTTCCCAAACCAACTATTGAACGTCAGCCCGGTTTCCTGAGGAGGATAGATGCCGGCACACTGCACACGGGTGAGATATTGCGACAATACCACGCGTCGCTCCAATTCGGCGGCACGCGGGTCGGAGGAACCACTGAAATCGACCGCCCCACCGCTCATCCAAAACTGCTCCCAGGCCACTTTAGATGCAGCGAGGGTGGCCTCGTGCAGAGGCAACGCATCAGCGGCCGACTCAGGCGCATAGCGCACCGACAATTCGAGCACCTCGCCCGAAGCAGACTGAACATTGATTTGGTGATGGTCGGTCTGCACAAACCGCACGGGCGTAAGCGACTGCACATCCACATCGTATCGGGTCGAGTCGAGTGAACGGGCAATGCGCCCGTGAGTGGGCGACACCACCGTCAACGCCGAGCGGTGACGCTCGGGTACAAGGGTGTCGAAGGCCATGTCGGTGTGCTTGCCGGTGGGATAGCCAAAGGAGAGCTTCACGGAGAGCAGCCCGGATTCGATCAAGGGCGAAGCAATGCGCACCGACACCACATCGGCATCGGGATGGCAAACGGTGGTCACCGACACAGGGGAGCCATCTACGCGAAAGCGGCTTTGAATGATGCCCGTCCATAAGTCGAGCGACTGCTGCACGTCGGTGATGTCGGCCATCGACACCACACGGCCATCGGCATGACGCATGTCGAGCCCCAATAACCCCAGGTGCAAACGATGGGGGTTCACACGAAAGTAATCGCCCGCCAAGGCCTTGCGATCGTTGCCTTTGTGCTGAATAGAGATGGGCACCTCGCGACCTTCGTAGACATAGGTTTTATACGCCTCGTGGCGCTGGTAGTTTTGGGTGTTTGGATAGCTGTGCCATCCCCAGTCGCTTTGCGTTCCCAGCGCAACACCGCGGGCATAAGCATCGGGGAAGGTCTGCAAGCCGGTGGCATCGACCGTAAAGGCAAAGGCTCCGTTACCCACAGTGAGCGACGAGAGGGTATCGAACGAGGTCACCGAGACCCCATGACGCGCCACCACACTGTGACGGTCGATAGGCCGGGGGGTGTTGCCGCCCGATGAACAAGCCAACAACACCCCGCTGAATGCGGCCAGAAACACAACTCTAAACAAATTGAACATACACAAACACAGTTTCGTTGTTGAAAGATATCTTTTCGGCAAAAAGAGATCAAGATACATTGTCGATTATACGAAAGACGATGAGACAGATGGTAAGATGAAGAAAGATATTATAGATTTCATTGTCTCTTCAGTCTCATCTATCTGTCTGACATCTAAAAATCTTCATGTTTTTCATCCATCTTAGACTCACACACTAAATGTCATTACATTTTAATAATTGAATTCACTTGTCGGCAGGACGCTCACCAAAGTAGAACCAAAGCGTGCGCTTGACAGTTCCCAGGGGTGCATTTCGCTCGCTGTCGGGGCCCAGTCGCTCGGTTTTGCGCGAGAGACCGGTGGCCATTTTGGTGCCAATGGGCGGAATGGCATCGAGGAACGAGAGATTCCCGGCCGGCAACGACGGATGAGGGTTTTTGTCGGTGAGGGCATAAAAATCGAACAGACGCACATACAGGTCGTCCTGCTCGGCCACCACCAATACCTTTCCCTCGGCCGTGCTCAGTTCCATCCAGGCCACATCGGCAAAATATCCTTTAAACTCGGGATAGATCCAGGGGGCACTTCCGGTTTGGGTGTTGTTGTAGATGCTTTGCCACACGTCAAGCGTACCTCCGGTGGTGCGGTTTTTCCATACGCGCACGGGTCCTTTGCCCAGCCACTTGGCATACATGGCATTCGACTCAGGATAGGTAAAGCTGATGCCGGCAAAGAGCGCCGAGTCGTTTTGCGAGTATTGATAATCGAGTTTCACCCAGCCATTGGGCATCATGGTCCATCGGGCGCTTTGCAAGACCCCGTCGAAAGTGGTCTCCACCACATGGTTATCGCCATCGGCAAAATGGGTGAGTTTTTTCAACACCGCCTGTCCGCCAGCGGGAATGGGGCCATTGCCAAATTGCAAGTCGTAATCCCAGTCGGTATCAATTTTCTCGAGCAACCCGGTTGCTTTACTGATGATGAGCGCCATGCCGGCAGCCTTCAGACTCACATATCCGGCCGAATCGCCAAAGGCAACGCCGGGTTTTGCCACCCGGGTTTGAGAAGGCATCACCATGGCCAGGGTCTCACGGGTTTTCCAGGTCCATTCGGCCACCAGCATGCCCCGGGGGTCATACGATTTCAGGCGGATGGCGTCATAACTTGGCCAATCGGCAGGCAAATTCAGGTTCAGCTCCCCATGAGCCACAGGCGCCACATCGGGCGAAGCCACCGTGTGCGTTTTCATCACCAGCGAACCACTCAAACGCGAATCGGGGTGCTGAAAGTTGACCAACTCAACCACAAACCGGCATTGGTTCAGGTTGGTGAAATGATATCGGTTCTCCACAGCCACCGTCCCGTTGAAGGGAGCCGGAAGTTTGGACATGTTGATTTTTACAGGGGTAAAGATTTCGCGAATGGCATAAAAGCTCCCCTCCTTTTGACGGTGAGGGCCCACCACGCCGTCGTTGGCATTTACGCCATTGACGTCGATGTGGTTGTGCATATCGGTGCGCACCACCGCCTCATCAGCAAACACCCACAGGAAGCCACCGCCGCTCATGGGCGACTGCCACATCAATTCCCAAAAATCGCGCAGACCGGCACCCCCGCCCCCATCGTCCTGACAATGGAGAAACTCGGTGGGCATATAAACATTATCGCCTTTCTCGAGGATGGCGCGCGTACTGTAATAATCTTCGTAGTGATTGCAGTCGATGCCGTTGAGCTCGTTGCCCGGACGGTGGTGGGCACGAATGAGCACGCGGCTCGAATGATCCCACAATTGGTAGTCGGGTTCGAGCTCACGGTTGTGGCCACCCTCGTTGCCATTGCTCCAAAAGATGATGGAAGGATGATTTACGTCGTGGGCAATCATCTCCTTCACCAGCTTGCGCCCCACGGGGGTATCGTAAGCATCCTGCCAACCGGCCAGTTCATCAATGACATAAAGCCCCAGTGAGTCACAAATGTTGAGGAAATCCTTGCCGGGAGGGTAGTGCGAGCAGCGAACGGCATTCATGTTCATCTCCTTGATGAGCTTCACATCCATCAGATCGACATCGGCATTGACAGTCCGCCCGGTTTCGGGCCAAAAGACGTGGCGGTTGATGCCCTTCATCTTCACCTTGGTGCCGTTGACATAAATGCCATCGCGAGGCCGCACCTCAATGGTGCGAAAACCGATAGTTTCGTTGAGCGAATGGAGCGTTTTGCCCCTGGCCAGCAGCGACACTTCGGCGCGGTAAAGGTTGGGCGTTTCGGCACTCCACAAACGGGGGTTCTTCACCATCCCTTTTACATCCACCACCTGAGCCCCGGCAGGTACCGAGGCCATGCTTTCGCCCACCAGTTGCCCCTGATGATCGCGAATGCGAACCACCACCTGACGTTCTGCGGCCACGTTGCCGGGATACACCCGGGCATGAAAGGATCCGTCGGCTTCGGCAGCAATGGCCATGCGCTGAATAAATTCCTGTGGCAACACCTCGAGATAAACAGGGCGATGAATGCCCCCGAAAATCCAATAATCGGCATATCGCTCGGCACGGTTCACCGAATGGTTGTCCGACATTTTGCTCACAGCCACCTCCAGGGTGTTGATCCCTGTTTTGATTTTGTCGGTGATATCGTACCTGAACTGATAAAAGGCACCCTGATGGGTATCGCCGGCCATAACGCCATTGATGGTCACCCGGGCATCGGTCATCACCCCGTCGAAGACGATTTGCACCCTTTTGTTGCCCCACGATTTGGGAACCTCAAAAGAGGTTTTGTAGATGCCGGTTTCGTCGGCAAAACGAAAGTTATCCCCATTGGTAAAATAGGCACGACCAAAGTCATAACAACCAAACCCCTGCTGCTCCCAGCACGAAGGCACCACTATTTTATGCCACTGACCGCTGTTACGTCCGGCCGAACAAAAAAAGTCCCATTCCACGGTGCTGCGGTTGTCGCGGCCACTCAGGTACACCACCTCAGTGGTGCTTTGCGCCTGAAGCGCCATCGACAGCAATATGGAGAGAGAGGCGATGATGTGTTTCATTTGTTTTAAAAAGTATTAAGATGTAAATATCAAGACACAAGAATTTACAGGGCTGATATATTGATGATCCGTTTTAATCAAGAAAATTATAACGAAATGCCAGTCAATGTCTTTAAGCAAGTGCGATACACAGAAGAGAAAAGAAGATGATTAGACTAAAGACAGATAGATTAGACTGAAGAGACGATGAGAACGGAACTATACATCTGTTTTCATCTCATCATCTGTCTCTTTGTCTGACATCTTTATCTCATCGCTAAACGACATTGATTCCCCGGGTCACATTGCGTCTGTCACAACAGTAGCATTGTGCCACCCACTAAAGCAGCATTGAAACCATCGCAACAATCGCGTTGAGTGGGTCACAATGGTGGAGCATGCGCCCCTGCCCCGGGGGATAGGGCTCCCCCCATTAAGGGGAGTATGCTCCCCAGGTCTGGAGGAAGATGCTCCCCTCATGTGGGGGCGCATGCTCCCCCAGTTGGTGCACTGCCACGATCCGAGGCTCCCTTACTGCCCGATGTTGAACTTGATTTCATCGGGCGCATCCTTGCCCATCTCGACCTTCACCACTTTTTTCTCTTCAAAAAGTCCGGTAATGACCTCACGGGAGAGCGACGCAGCGGGCTGAAATTTGTCGGATGCCATGTAATTGAGGATGCTGTATCGCATTTGTTTGGCAGCCAAACGGTCGTTGAGCTGACTGTCGAGGTCGATGCTGCACACCATCAGGCGGCCCTTGCCCACGTTGGCTTCGAACAGCATGGCCAGTCGCCGGCTCAAAAACCAGGTGTCGATGGGTTGCACGATGGGGCGGAACGATGGAGGGAAGTCCTCCAAGTCCATCACGCGCTGGCGGTGCGATACGTCGAACCACTGCACATCACTGTGATAATCGGTGGGGAAGTCGGCCAGCGCCGGGTGGTTGTGCTGAACGAGGATGCCGGTGGTGTGCGGCGGGCGCATTTTGAACCACGAGGTGTTCCAAAACACGGGTTTGAAGTATTGCACCACCTCTTTGCCGCGCACAGTGTGCTTGCCCGAGAGCAACAGCACCTTGCCGCCTTTGTCGAGCACATCGTACATTTTGGCATCGGGGGTGTCGCACACATACACGTCGGCCGGCGCAGGCATGTTTTCGATCACCGGATAAACCCAAAAGCTCCAATCGTTGGCATAGGCGCCAATGGTCACTTCGAGGCGCAGGCGCGAAGGTTTCTTGACCTCGGCCAGAATCACGCGAGCCACCCCCAGGGGCAAGCCGCTGCCGTAGCCAATGTGTTTGTTGAATTTCCCTTCTTTCACAAAGTTGCCATTCTCGTCGGTCACGCGCCACAACACATCCTGATTGGGCATCTGCGAAGCACTGTAATTGGCCACCAAAATGTCGGCATCAAAGGTTTCATCGTTCCGATACACAAACTTGGGGATGCGAGCCAAGGGCACCACATCGTTGCAAAAACGGCGAAACTCACCGGCGGTCACATAGCCTTTCTCGTCCCAAAACGAATCGACCATACCCACAATGGCACTGCCCTGACCCGAAAAGTCGTTGAGCCCCAGCAGTTGGAACCCGGCAGCATTAGGGGTGCGCAACGAGGCTTCAATCTCGGCCTTGTAACAGAGGGTTTGGAGTTTGCCGGAGGCCATCATCAAGTCGTGCGCCTGATCGGCCATGTGGTTATCGGCCAATATTTGCGCAAACATCATGTAGTTGCGGGCGCTCATCACGCCATCGTATTTCTTTATCTCGTCGAGGTTGGGGAACACACAATATTGCCCCATCTCGTGCGAGACGTAGGGATGCGGCCAGTTGGCGGCATCGCCCTTGCTGTAATCAAACATGGTTTCGGCACCCTTCTCCCAGGGGATGCCACGGGCGCCGGATCGCACAATGAAGTCACTCTCGGGTGTCACGCGCCAGGCACTCATGCCAATGGAGGCACTGGTGACCAGAAAGCGCTGATCTTTGTTTTTCCAGTAAGTCACGAAATTGGCCAGCCAGGGCAGCGACCCGCGTCCCCGTGGCTCATTGCCGTAGGCCAACATCATGAATGAAGGATGGTTACCGTATTCGGCCACAATGCGCTCGTACTCATCCATCAGGTAATTGTCCACGGGTTTGCCATCGCCCAAAGTGGTGGAGTGGTTGGCCCAGGCAGGCCCTTCGACCTGAAGGTAGAACCCGGCCTTGTCGGCAGCCACAAAGGCCGCACGGGGGGGACAATAAGAGTGAAAGCGCATGTGATTGAGACCAAAGTCGCGACACACCTTGATGAGTCGGGTCCACTCAGCTTCCTCCATGGCCGGATAGCCGGTTTTGGGAAACTGGCAGTTCTCAACCGTACCCCGCATTACAGTGGGGCGACCGTTGACCACAAATTGTTGTCCCATGGCCTTGATATCGCGAAACCCGAAGGTCTCGGTGTGCACATCGCTGCCTCCCGATTTGGGGGCTACGGTCACGGTCATATTGTATAGGTTGGGCGTGAACTCGTCCCACAAACGCACATCGGCGCCCATGGCATATTCCATCACCACGGTGTCGCCGGTCACCCAGGCCGAGGATTGAGGTTTATAGACCATTTTGGCATCAAAATTCATGGCCGACGGCTTGAGGGTCACCTTCACGGGCTGCTTTTGTGTGCCCTGGCTGAGCACCACCACGGCTTTTACCTTTCCGCTTTGGCGATCGGGATAAAGTAGGGCGTGCTTGATAAATACGGACGATTTGCTGTCGAGAGCCAAACGCCCCACGGTTCCGTTCCAGTTGCCCTGGGTGTGATCGGTCACACTGTGCGAGTTTTGCCCCACGTTGATTTCCTTCAGTCGGTTGTCGATGCGGATGGTAAGGGTATGTGATCCGGGCGTAAGATAATCGCTCAACTCCCAGCGATGGGGCACCGACAGGCTGTTTTGCAGGCCGGGCACTTCTTTGCCATCAACCCACACACGGGTTTCCCAGTGAGGGCGCTCCATCTCAAACACCACCCGGCGTCCGTTCCAGGCGGCTGGAATGGTCACGTCGCGCTGGTACCAGGCGGCGTTGACGTAATGCTTTTTAGGCGTGAGCCAAAAGGGGATGAAGATGTTACCCGGCTGGCGAAACTTCTCGGTTTTGGGATTGAAATAAAAGGAGCTGTCGTAAATGCTACCCGTCCATTTGGTAGTGAGGGTGATGTCGTCGCCAATGTTTTGCTCGGGCATGGAGCCGGGCAACTGAATACGGTCGGTGAGCGATTGTTCAAACCAGCGTTGTTGCACCCCCATGTCTTCGCGATCGGTGCGGAATCGCCATTCCCCATCGAGGGAGAGGCTGTTTTGGGCGGTTAGCGTAACCGCGGAAAACATCATTCCCAGACAAAACAGGAATGCGTAAATGGGACGACATCTCAACTTCATTGTGTTATGTTTTTGCATGCATATTATTATTGACCATGTACCAGGAAACGCGATGAGTCGCGTTTTTACCGGGTTTTGCGGGTGAGCTTTTTAATCACCGATGGTTTCACTTCGAGCACGGTGCCATGGCGAATGCCTTTGGGCATCGACAACAAGTGCGACACATCTTCCCAGTTGACCATGTCTTTAGAGCGAACGGCTCCATACTGATGGTTACGATATTTATCGAAATAGACATAAACGTATTCGCCCACTTGCAGGGCGGTGGGGCCTTCGGCCCAATAATTGCCCGTAATGGGCTCCGACACGTTGAGCGGATAAGGTCCGGCGGCTTGGTCGGCCACGGCCAGGCGAATGTTTTTCTCGGCCGGATTTGGATTCTCGTTTTTCAGAAACATGTAAAACTTGCGGTTCTTCTCGAGAATGGTGCAGTCGATCACACTGAAATCGGGGTTATAGAACATTTGGGTGTCGCTGAATGTCTTGAAGTCGCGCGTGGAGACATAGTACATGCGGTGGTTGTACTTGTTCTCGCGCTCACTCATTTGAATGGGCGAATGACGGTTGGGAATGGTGGTGGCCCAAAAAATAAGGTACTGCTTGTTCGCCTTGTCGTAAAAAACCTCGGGTGCCCAGCTGTTCATGGCTTCGGGCTCGTGAGCCATCACGGGAATTTCCTGCTGCGCCGACCAATTGATCAGGTCTTTTGAGGAGGCATAACCAATCACCCGGTCTGTCCAGCCCGATGTCCACACCATGTGAAAGCGCTTGTCGGCTCCCATAATGATGCAAGGGTCGCGCATGAGCTTGTTGGGGCCAATCTCGGGCGTGAGGTATGAGCCGCCATTGTTGAGGGCTTCCCACTTGAGGCCGTCGGTACTGTAGGCCAAATGCAAACCGTCCTGCCCGTTGTTGATAAAGTAGGAAAAGAGGTAATGCTTCTGTTGCGCCACCGCGTTCAGCGAGATGATAAGTGCCAGAATGGGGATGAGAAGATGTTTCATGGATTATGATTTAAGCCCCCTTGTCCCCTAAAGGGGGATTTCAAGGACGATGCTGATATTCTAAATTACACATGCCATTCGCCAATAATTCCTTAGGCAGCTACTGCAAGGATTATTGATGGCGCAATTCAAAGTCGAAGTGTATCGGCTCGTGAAAACTTATTTGAGATAAAAAACCTCATCGAGGGGGATGGTGACGGGAGAGTTGTCGGGGTTGGTTTCCATGATGTCGGCCATGTAAGCCCACCACTTTTGAACAATGGGGTTTCCGCCCAAATCCTGCGACGACTGCTCGCCGTCCTGCTTCTGCACGCCAAAAAGGATGTTGGTCTCTTCATCTAAAAAAATGGAGTAATCGAACACCCCGGTCGAGCGAATCAAAGCTTCGAGCTCGGGCCATAATTCGTCGTGACGTTTTTTGTATTCGGCTTTCATGCCGGGCTTGAGGTACATTTTAAAAGCAAAGCGTTTCATTGGATAGATTTTTATAGAACGTACATCGTTCGGTTCAACAAACAGTGATTTATCACCGTCGCCCAAAGCAACTCACAGGGTATAATTACCCACAAGAAGCCATGTTGGATGACAACTCAAAGTTTGTTAAAAACCGTTTAAGAAGTTAGAAAAATAGTGTCAACGTGCCATGAAAAATCGTTGCCGGGGGGCACGAATGGGTTGAAATTGTTCGGAAAACAATCAAAAAATCAGCCTCCGCAACGCTTTGGTGTTATCGTGCGTGAACAATTCGTCACCATCCATTCAGGGCATCCCGATTCCCGAAAATGCCAAACACGGTTGGAGAGACTCCGTCAGTTTTGTTGACAAACAATAGACAATAATCTATCAATGAAAACTGATTGCTGATGAATTTTAATGTTGCTCTTTGAAAAAATAATACATCGCGATACAAAAAAGAACTCAGTGCCTTAGCCTCAGCGTTTATTCGTAATCTGCGTGAGAATCATTACACAGAGAATTCACAGAGGAGACTCAGAGGTTCACTAATCCCCCAGAATCCCCATATAAAATTCAATATCAATTCGATACCGAAATCCTACTTCAATACTACTCGGGCATCATCACCCCGGCTGCTCTCGAACGCCTCACGGGCATCAACCGAAAACAACTTTGGAGCTATTTGCACGGTCACACCAAACCGCGTAAAGCCCAAATCCACAAAATAGAAACAGCCCTCCACCAAATTGGCCGAGAGCTGTCTGCTATCTCTTTTAAAGTCTAAAGCTGATGGGGTTTAAAGTGTAACAACCCGAAACGATTAAACCTAAAACCTTTATCCCTCAAGTGTCACGCTCACCTGTTTCATCTGCCCGCCCACGGGGGGATTGAGCTTGGAGACTTTCACTTTGAGCGACATGATTTGCGGAAATTCTTTTTGAATGGCCGTGATGATGCGCCCGGCCACATGCTCAAGCAGGTGCGACTTGATGGCCATTTCGCGCTTGGCAATGTTGTAAATGTGGACATAATTCACGGCATCGGCCAAATGATCCGATGCTGAGGCTGGGCCGCAATTGGTGATAAACGAAATGTTTACCGCAAATTTGTTGCCCACCACTTGTTCTTCTTTGAAACAGCCGTGATAGGCATAAAAAGACATCTCTTCGAGTTCAATCAATCCGTTCATGATAAATATTTAGCAAATCATTAATTCAAACGCCAGGCCAGCGTCACAACCCCACCGAAGGCATTGTAAAGATCGCCGGCATCGTATCCCAACGAGGTGGTGAGATGCCAGTGGGCAAAACGCGCGGGCATCCACTCAAGCTCCACCAGGTTATAAAACTGATTCTTGGCTTCTTCAAAATAGTAACCGTCTGTTCTCACCCACGAATAACGGTTCAGAAACTCTTCACCATAAGCTCCATAATTGCGCGATGCCGTGAATTTGGCACGATACCTCAACTGCGGCATCAGCCATCCCGATGCCGCCAGGTTGATGGCACGCACGCGGGTGTTGATGAAATAGACTGAGTTATTGAGCCGCCACTGAGGGGCAAACCTTGCAGCCATGTCGGCAGTGTGATACATCGGTGTGCCAAACGACATGCCCTGCCACGTCCAGCCGGCATAATACATGCCATTGTTCATGTTATCATCACGCCCGCCAAAAAAATGCCCTCCGTTCCAGCGGTCACGCAAATAACGATACAGATCGTCCTCACTCCAATTGGCAGCCTGATCGACCATGTCGGGAAGGCGTTGCGCTACAAAATCCTGCACATTGGGAATGGTGCCGGGCCAAATGCCTTCCTGAGCAACCGGGTCATAAGGGTCAGGCGTGCCGGGGCCGCTCTGCCAGTCGGTTCGTATCAGCTCAATGGCCAATGACGAAAACAACTGCTTGCCGGGTCGTTGCAATACCCATCCGGTGATGAAATCCTTGTTACGCCCCCAATTGACGTACATGCCCGAGCCATCGGCAAACGGCACCTGAAAATAGACATGGTTACTCCATTCGCCCCACGAGAAGGTCACCCCCGTGTGCCAAAGCCCCATGTGTGCCCCGGCAGCGTTGGTGGCTTCGCCTCCTCCCACCTCCTCGGATCCACTCCCGAAGAAGGTCGCCCAAAAGTCAGCGGGAATGCCTTCGCCACCATAAAGGGCCGAATGAACCAGCCCGACATAGGGTTGTACTTTTGTTTTACCCAGACGGATGTAGGCAAATTTCTCGTGCAGCAACACGCTTTGATGCCCCCGCTCAGTTCGGTCATCATCAAGCCAACCGTGCGATGCGGCACCACGAACCTCTACCCATCCGTTGGTAAAGGGCAGCGGTGTGTAGTCGAATATCCCCAGCCACAAACGCGGGATGGGCATGGCATTGCTGCTGCCCAGATACATGCCGGTGGTGAGAGAGTCGTTGATGGTATTGGGTAAAAAAGCCATCTTCCCGGCCGAGAAATCGATGAACCGATACCTCCCGGCCACATAAGCTTCGTGCAGGTAGCCTTTTTCTCCATTGTGATAAAGCCCTGCCACACCGGCCTGTAGGCTAAGATGCGCCAATGGTGACCCTTGCCAGGCAGCCTTGCCGTAAGCCGTCGCGCCCGATTGACCAAATTGCGCCTGTCGCCCCCATTGGTTGGCCACCAGCCACAATGGACGAATCTCATCGGACGAGAGCAAGGCAGAGGTTGAGGCTTCGATTTGAAGGCCTGCCGTTTGTTGTGCAAAACCATCCAATCCCAACATCAATGAGCATACAAAAGTCAAAAAACATGAACGTAAATACATAAAACGATTTTTTTTAAGAACGAGTCACCTGCAACCCCTCCCGGTTGATAGACATTTCCACCAATCGGGCGCGATTGTTCAATGGGTTATCGATAAGTATCTGTCGGATATTCTGTGCTGCGTGCGCATCTTTGGCGCAAATCACCATGTAACCTCCCCCGCCGGCACCCAACAGTTTTTGCCCAATAGCAAAATCGCTAATGCGTTGAACCATGGCGTCAATTTCGGGCGAAGTGGTGCCAGGATCAAGGGCCTTATTGAGCGTCCACGACCGCCCGATCATGGCCGCCGTGCGCGCATAATCCTGCCCCTGAATGGCATCGAATGTCTCGCGGGCATGATGCCGAATGCGGTTGAGCACCATCAACCGTTCCTGTTCGTTGAGAAACATCCCGCGCACGATCTCTGCCAGTATGTTCTTGGCCACTCGGGTGATGCCGGTATAGTAAAGCAGCCAGTTGTCCTTATATTGATAATCGACAAACAGATGGTCGGGCAACCAACGAATGCTCATGGGCGTTTGAATGCCGGGCTGCGTCTCTAACAACTTCACGCCGCCAATGATGCCCCCATACTGATCCTGCCATCCGCCGCCGGTTGTGAGCATCTGCTCAAGCAACAACGTTTGATGGCAAATGGTTTGTTTATCCCAGGCCAGACTACAAAAATCGGAAAGAGCCCCCAGCAATGTGGCGGCCAAAATTGAACTGGTTCCAAGCCCCGATCCCTTAGGCACAGCAGCCAGCAGCGATATCTCCAGTCCGCCACCAAAAGCCATTAATTGTTCCTGCAGTGATGCAAACGGAACCGCGCAGTGCCGGGGATGAAAACCGGCCAAACAAAGCGCCGCTCGGGCAATGACAAAGGCCGAGCCCACATTGGTGTAATCGCCCACCTCATCGAAAGTGGTAATGCGCTCCGACACACCGTTATCGATGGAACGCAACACAATATCGTTCGAGTCACTCAGGCGGACGAACGCCTGTATGGGCGGCTGACCGTTGAGATCAACGGCAATGTTAACCACCGCACCGCCATTCTGGATGCAGAAGGGCGGTGTGTCACTCCACCCCCCTGCCAAGTCGAGACGCACAGGACTACGCCCCCACACAATTTGATCGGTATAAACATTGAGGCGAGGCATCTCTTTTTGATGTGCCGATGACAGAATCAGCTCCCGCAAATGGGTAAACGCCATTGTCTCTTCGGCTTGCCCCCCATTCCCGGTTTGTCGCAACACTTCACTTCGAAACATGGCGTCCTGCATGCGGGTCACCAATGGCAAATCGACAGGCAATGAAGCCGGCAATGGCAATTGACCACTAATATAATCATTGGCAACTTGCTTTAAATCGGCCTGATAAAAGATGCTCCGGTGATGATTGGCGGCCAGCAAGGGCAAATTCTCGAGGCGGAACGCCCGTCGCTGTTCATACAAACGATCCAGACGTGCAGCAGCACTGATTTGGGTGGCCGACAACCGTGCCGACGTCAACCATAACGACCGGAAAGCTTCATTGCAGGCCGGCACCTCATCTATCATCCACTGCACAAAAGCACCCGACCATTGAGAGGCTTCCAGCACGGGAAACAAAGGCGCATTTTGGATGTCATCCACGCCGTCCAAACCGGCATCAACCAATGTCAATTCACGCTGCTGCAGCCAGGCAACCACGGAAAGATTCATCCATGCCGTACGCGAGTCATTGGGGTTGCCGCTAAAACGGTCATTGATGTGATAAGGGCGAATGCAATAGCGATATTCCTCAACAGGCACAATATCCAGACAGATGCCATCGGGCACATGCAATGCCCACTCGTTTTGGGGCATGCCGGTGATGATATGATTCTGCGTCAGCTCCCAGGATGCGGGAACATGACTGTTTTCAATCCAAATGTGATGATGCGATTCGTCCCATCGCTGCTCCGCCCGCGCATTGAGCACAAATAACGACGGATGGGGTTTCACCCGATGATGATGAATGGAACGCTGATCCTGCACCCGGTTCTGAATCTTTTCGGTGGAGCTTATTAGTTCAGCACTGGTTCCGTAGTGGTAAAACTCACCACCTTCCAATGGAACGATGGCCACCGACAAGGCCGCCACATCGGGATCCACCACCGAAGGATTTTGCCCCAAAGCCGTTCCAAAGGTGCTATACAAATCGTAATATTCGGGCACCCGATTGTCAAACGCAGCCCCATTCCAACCGCACTTCTTCATCAAAACGTCCACAGCCCTATCGCTCAATAACCAAACGCCAATGTCCATCATAAACAGATGAGAGGCTGCCAATTTTTCGATGGTTGCTTTATCGGGTTTCTGCAACATGAAATCGAGGTCGGCCGGGTGGTGACGCGATGCAAAAAACACCCCGTGCCGCGATGCCAAATGTGCGTCAACCCAAATTCCCAGGCAAATCACATCGGCCTGCGGCAACACAGGCGGTAGCTCAGGCGCCATAATCAACACATCGCCACTCACAATCATGGTGTTGACGTTGGGCGAAGTCGACTCCATCAACTGCTCATAAAGAGGCAACTGCAAGTCAAGCAGATTTTGGTTCACTCGCTGGCCGCGGCTCCAACGGAACACAGGAATGGGCGTCAAAATTTTGCCCGAAGGAGCATACGCCGGTAAACGACGGCTCTGTCCACCGGCATGGATAATGATTTTTTTTGATGACGACAAATAATCGCGCCAATCCATCATGACCCCATTCGATTGGTTATCCTGCGCCAACAGCCAGGCGGTTCCTCCGCCGGAGCCAACCTTTTGTCCTTGCGGATCACAAGTCACGAACCATTCCGGCTTAGATACTTCCTGTAAATCATGAAAAACAGGCACCAGATTATCGGGCAAAGAAAGCAGTTTTCGGCAACGATTCAATTCTTGTGCATTTTGCATGGGAAATGGTATTGAGAGGAAATAAGGTTGACAAATTTAATGAAACATTCATGATTACGATGGAAGGCACACAGGAGCATGAATATTGGGAGAAGTGCAAAAGTGCACGAGTGCAAAAGTCCCTTGATTTCGTTTTCACGGATAAAAAAAGAAACCGAAATTATCCTAGGTCACCCATAGTGGGATTTTTTTTTTTTGGGGGGGGGGGACAGCAGCAAGTTGATTCAACGTTAAAACAACCTCATCTGCGAACTATCGGGCAGGAGTTTAAAACTTTGACGATGCAACGGAGTGATGCCATGCCGTGCAATGGCTTCGCGATGTTTTGCAGTGGGATACCCCATATTTCCGTTCCAATTGTAATGCGGATATTGTTCATGTACCATGCACATGAACGCATCGCGATGCGTCTTAGCCAAAATACTGGCCGCCGCGATAGATGCGTACTTCCCGTCGCCTTTCACCACGCAGGTGTGTCCCACATGCGGATAGGGCTTAAAACGATTGCCGTCTATCAATAAATGATCAGGCAGCACTTTTAGCTGAGCCACCGCACGATGCATGGCCAAAATGGATGCATTCAGAATGTTGATGCGGTCAATCTCCTCATTGTCGACCAAGGCCACAGCCCAATCAATCGCTTCATGTTCGATGACAGGACGCAAGGCCTCGCGTTGTTTTTCGGTCAATTTTTTGGAATCGTTGAGCAGGGGATGGTAAAAACCATCGGGCAAAATGACGGCAGCCGCCACCACAGGCCCCGCCAGACAACCACGGCCGGCCTCATCGCACCCGGCCTCCACTCGGCCCGGTTCTAAATATGGGAGCAATGATGGCACAATTAGTGTTTCTCGTTGAACACGTGGCGTTGAAACAACAAAATGGAGAGAATCCCGATGGTGATGGCAGAGTCGGCCACATTAAACACGGGACGGAAAAAGAGAAAATTCTGCCCACCTAAAACAGGGATCCAATCCCAATAACGTCCTTGCCAAATGGGGAAGTAAAACATATCGACCACCTTGCCGTGTAAAAACGAGGCATACCCACCCTCGGCAGGAAACAAAGACGCAATCTGCGACTCACTGTGATTGAACATCATCCCGTAAAAGGCGCTGTCGATGATGTTACCCAGGGCACCGGCCATGATGAGCGATACACAAATCACCATGCCGGCAGTGGTGCCGCGTTGAATAATTTTGTACAAATAATACCCTATGGCACCCACAGCCACAATGCGGAAAACACTCAGAAACAGTTTTCCATAAGTACCAAAAAACTCCATGCCAAAGGCCATGCCGTTATTCTCCACAAAATGAATGTAAAACCAATCACCCAAAATGGGGAAATGATCACCCAACATCATGTGAGTTTTGATCCAAATTTTTAAAGCCTGGTCGAATAATAAAACGCCGAAAATAATGGCTATCGCTTGGGTGGATTGTTTCATTCAGATATCAAAATTGATGGCAAATGCCGTATGGTTAAGAACGGTGATATATTACACAAGAAAATTCTACAGAGGCCATCTTCTCAAAAAAAGCCTCTGTAAAATTCACATAAAGATGATCAGACAATAGCCGACCCGAAAAAGCGCATCGTTACTTCTGCTTTTCCTTGGCATCGATACACAAGGTGGCGTGAGGCACGGCTCGCAAGCGTTCTTTTGGGATCAGTTTACCGGTTTCGCGACAGATGCCATAGGTTTTGTTTTCGATACGCACCATGGCCGCCTGCAAGTGCTGAATAAACTTGAGCTGACGCTGAGCCAGTTTGCCGGCTTCTTCCTTCGACAATACGGCCGCACCTTCTTCCAACACCTTAAAAGTAGGCGAAGTATCCTGTGTGTCGTTACCGTCGCCGCTGGTGATGGTGTTTTTCAACAACTCATAATCACGTTTGGCCTTGTCGAGCTTCTGCTGAATGATGTCTTTGAACTCCTTCAGCTCTTCATCGGAATATCTGGTTTTTTCTGACATAAGATTCTAGTTTAGGTTTACTGATTAATGCGTGATTGTTTATGCTTTTTCAATAGATATATAAGTTACAACATCTTCGTCTATTTCTACAAGCTTTGCGCTGTTTTCGTTACATTTTTCGACCAATTGTACACGAACGGCCAAAGTTTGGGCGCCAATGTATGATGCATGACGCTCAATGGCTTCGTTGATGGCCTCGTGCCGTTGAATGGTGAGGTTGATTTTGTCGGTCACATCAAAGTCCGATTCCTTGCGCAGGTTTTGGATACGGTTGATAAACTCGCGTGCAATACCCTCCATTTTCAGCTCGGGCGACACATTAATGTCGAGCGCCACAGTCAATCGTCCTTCGGTAGCTACCAGCCATCCGGGAATGTCCTCGGAGGTAATTTCGGCATCTTCGGGCGACAGCGCGATGGTTTCACCATTGATGATGACATTGAAACAACCGGTACGCTCTAATGTTGCAATATCCTCCTGACTCATGCCTGCAACAGCTTCGGCGATGGTTTTCATCAACTTGCCATATTTAGGCCCAAGGGTCTTAAAATTGGCTTTGATTTTCTTCACCAACATGCCGGCACCTTCGCGAATGTACTCCAGCTCCTTCACATTGACTTCAGTCAAAATCAAATCTTTGACAGCTTCCAACTGAAGCTCGAAGTTCGCATCCAAAATGGGAATCATGATCTTGTTCAACGGCTGACGAACCTTCAAAGCCACCTTACGACGCAAGGCAAGCACCATCGACGAAATATCCTGCGCATATTGCATCCGTTCCTCTAATTGCGCATCAATGAGCGACAAATCGGCTTCCGGAAGTTTGGTGAGATGCACCGACACTTCGGCAAAACGGTTCGACAATTTATTGAGATCTGTAAACAGACGATCCATGTAAAACGGTGCGATGGGCGCTCCCAGCAATGCCACCGTTTCGAGGCAGGCATGCAGGGTTTGATAAGCCGCCAGCTTGTCCTGATTGAATTCGCCCCCCCAGTAACGTTTGCGGTTGAGGCGCACATACCAGTTGCTCAAATGTTCGGT
Source organism: Breznakibacter xylanolyticus (assembly GCF_003254275.1). Lineage (GTDB taxonomy): Bacteria > Bacteroidota > Bacteroidia > Bacteroidales > Marinilabiliaceae > Breznakibacter > Breznakibacter xylanolyticus. The sequence continues at coordinate 153,778 of NZ_QKZK01000006.1, forward strand.
CACAAAAGTCTGAATGGCACGTCCGGCGCGGGTGGGTTCATAAGCCTCATACGCCTCGGTCACCTCCTTAATCAGGCTGTTGAGCAGCGACATCACCCATCGGTCAATCTCGGGGCGCGCTGTCACAGGCACCAAGGGTTCGCGGCCGGTATAGCCATCCACATTGGCATACAAGGCAAAAAATGAATAGGTATTGTATAGCGTGCCAAAGAACTTGCGTTTCACTTCGTCCACGCCCCCTTCATCGAACTTCAAATTGTCCCAAGGCTGAGAATTGGTGATCATGTACCAGCGCAACGGATCAGAGCCTTGCTTTTCAATCACCGCGAAGGGATCAACCGCATTGCCCAGACGCTTGGACATTTTATTGCCGTTTTTATCGAGCACCAGTCCGTTTGAGATGATGTTTTTAAAGGCCACCGAGTCGAACAGCATCGACGAAATGGCATGGAGGGTAAAGAACCAGCCACGGGTTTGATCGACACCTTCGGCAATGAAATCAGCGGGGAAAGGGATGGAAAGCCCCCCTAAGTCCCCCCCAAGGGGGGATTCGCTTGAGGAAAACGGGAAATGCATTTGCGCATAAGGCATAGCCCCCGAGTCAAACCAAACGTCTATGAGGTCGGTTTCGCGCTGCATGGGCTGACCGTTATCGGCCACCAATATGATGTCGTCCACATAGGGGCGGTGCAAGTCAATCAGGTTATAATTCTCCTTGGAGAAATCGCCCGCCTTAAACCCTTCGAAAGGATTTTTGGTCATCAGCCCGGCCTTTACTGCTTTGTCGATTTCGGACATCAACTCCTCCATTGAACCAATGCATTTCTCCTGAGTGCCATCTTCGGTGCGCCAAATGGGCAGGGGAGTCCCCCAATATCGAGAACGGCTCAGGTTCCAGTCCACGAGGTTTTCGAGCCACTTACCAAAACGGCCGCTTCCGGTAGAAGCGGGTTTCCAGTTGATGGTGTTGTTGAGTTCAATCATGCGCTCACGCACAGCAGTGGTGCGCACAAACCACGAGTCGAGCGGGTAATAGAGCACCGGCTTATCGGTACGCCAGCAGTGAGGATAGTTGTGCGTATGTTTTTCGACTTTAAAGGCCTTGTTTTCTTTTTTGAGCATCACACTGATGTCCACATCCAACGTGGTGTCATCATCGGGCACCTTATCGTCGTAGGCATTTTTGACATAACGACCGGCAAATTCGCGGTACAGTTCGACATTGATGTGAGCGGCCACAAATTCGGGGTCAAGATCTTCGATGACAAAGAACTTCCCGGTTCGGTCGACCATGGGCTGGCGCTTGCCGTCCTTGTCGATCATCAGCAGCGGCGCAATACCGGCTTGTTTGGCCACACGGTCGTCGTCAGCTCCAAAGGTGGGAGCAATGTGCACAATTCCGGTACCATCCTCGGTGGTCACAAAATCGCCGGTAATCACGCGGAAAGCATCGCCCATGGGCGTCACCCAGGGGATGAGTTGCTCGTAGGGTATTCCGGCCAAATCGCGTCCTTTGTACTCGGCCATCACTTTGAAGGGGACTTTTTTGTCGCCTTCTTTGTATTCATCCAACGCCAATTCAGCATTCTTGGGATTGAAATGCATGTCGAGCAAATCTTTGGCAAGAATGAGCGTTACCGGCACGCCGGTGTATGGATTGAAGGAACGTACCTTCACATAGGTAATATCAGGGCCAACGCACAAGGCAGTGTTCGATGGAAGCGTCCAGGGCGTGGTGGTCCAGGCCAGGAAGAAAAGTTCGGTATCAACCCCGTCGAACAATTTTTCGGATTGGTCATTGCGAACCACCTTGAATTGCGCCACGCAGGTAGTGTCCTTCACATCGCGGTAACAGCCGGGTTGGTTGAGCTCGTGTGTACTCAGGCCGGTTCCGGCAGCAGGCGAATAGGGCTGAATGGTGTAACCCTTATAAAGCAGCCCTTTGTTGTAAAGCTGCTTCAAAAGCCACCAGATAGATTCGATGTATTTGTTATCGTACGTGATGTAAGGGTTGTTCATATCCACCCAGTATCCCATTTTGTGGGTCAAATCCTCCCACATATCGGTGTACTTCATCACGTCTTTACGACAGGCGTTGTTGTACTCGGCCACCGAAATGGTTTTGCCGATGTCTTCTTTGGTGATGCCAAGCGCTTTCTCTACACCCAGTTCGACAGGCAAACCGTGGGTATCCCAACCGGCCTTGCGATGCACCAGGTAGCCTTGCTGGGTTTTGAAACGACAAAAGATATCCTTAATGGTTCGAGCCATCACGTGGTGAATGCCCGGCATGCCGTTGGCCGACGGAGGACCTTCGTAAAACACAAATGAAGGATGCCCTTCGCGCTCGCTCAGGCTTCGTTCAAAAGCTTTATTCTCGTCCCATTGTTTCAGTATGTCCTTGTTGACCTGCGAAAGGTCCAATCCTTTGTATTCAGGAAATTTCAAGCCCATCATATCTTCTTTGCCTGGTTTTTAAAAAAGTCCACAAATATAGATTTTGAAGCAGTTAAAAACAAATGAAAATTCATCGCCCGACACATTGCGACTCAATGGCTCTCAACATTGAGTAAAACCTGATTTCAAACAAAATGCTGATGACTCAAGAAATTGATTCATGACAAAATGCCATGAGCCGAAATATTATCGGCTCATGGCATTTTGAAATCAAGCGATCGGTTACAAAACATCAACACCCGAGGGCAAATAAATCCGAAACTCAGCTCCTTCGTCTACCTTCCCCATGGCTTCAATTTCGCCGCCATGACGGGTCACAATTTGTTTCACATTGGCCAGCCCGATGCCGGTACCTTCAAACTCTTCGTTGGTATGCAGGCGTTGAAACACGCCAAAGAGCTTATCGCGATAAGCCATGTCGAAGCCCACGCCGTTATCGCGCACAAACAGCCCCTGCATGTTCACCTTGGGCTCGGGCTGTCCGATGACAATGACAGCTTCTTCACGCTGACGGGTGTACTTCACCGAATTGCCAATGAGGTTTTCGATGGCCGTTTTCAACAAGCTGCGGTCACCCATCACTACCGGCAAATCATCAATTTGCCAATGCACCAAACGCGTTGCAATGTCGGGGCTCAACTGGTCGATGATTTCCTTCACCACCTCATTCAAGTCCACACGGGTCATCAGCAAAGCCTTGCGGCCCAGTCGCGAAAAAGCCAACAATTCATCAATCATGGCCGACATACGTTGCGAAGCGGCATTGATTTTTTCGGCATAATTGACAATGGTAGGCGATGGTTGACTAATTTGATTGAAAAGAAGTTTAAAAAACCCGTCGATATGACGAATGGGTGCGCGTAAATCGTGCGACACGCTGTAGGCAAACGCCTCCAGATCACGATTGGCCTTGGCCAGTTGGTCGGTTCGCTCTTCGACAGTTTTCTCGAGGTTTTCGTTGATGTGCAGTATTTCAAGTTCAATTTTCTTTCGCTCGGTGATATCCTGAAACACATCGACAATCTTGATGGGCTCACCCGCTTCGTTGTACTCTACATCCTGAATGGAATGGATGTAGCGACTGCCAGATCCATCAGCCGGGGTAATGCGATACTCAATGTCGAATGCTTTCCCCTCTTCGAGCAATGCCTGTCGAGCCATTTTCAATCGCGCCACCTCATCGGCAAAACACCCCACCACTTCAGCCACCGGAATGAATCCCTCGACGGGCTCATAGCCAAAAATTCGCTTGGCCTCGACCGATGCCCAGAAATAGGGGCTGCCAATTTCCCACTCACTATAACCGATGTGGCCAACCGTTTGAGCCTTCTGCAATCGGTCACGATGAATGCGCAACAGCTCCTCTTTTCGCTTAAGCTCCGTAATGTCGTGCACCACAAACAGGAGACACTCCTCGTTGTTGAACAGCAATGGTCGTGCATTGAAAACACAGGTTAACAAAGAACCATCTTTCACACGCATGCCGGTTTCGAAATGCGACACTTCGCCGGTGGTTTTCAAACGCCGGAGCATCTCATCACGATCGTCCGCATTGGCCCACCAATTGAGTTCAACGGAGGTGTGCCCCATGCACTCATCCATGGAATAGCCCGTTAAAATGGTTGTGGCCGGATTGATGGACATGATTTTCCCATCGCTTTGCCGCGTAATGCCCACCATGTCGGGCGAGAGGTTGTAGATGTTTTGGAAGCGTTGCTCCACCTGTCGCAGGGATTCATTGGCCATTTTTTTTTCGGTGATATCCAATGCAATCCCGGCTATGTAGCTACGACCGCCAATGATGCCGGCCGAGGCCGAAAAATAGTAAAGCCGTTGTGTACCATCTTTCAAGGTCAAATAAGCTTCAACCTCGCCACTCCCTTCGGAAAACACAAAGCCAAGGACTTTTTCAACAATCGCCCAGTTTTTGTCATCGAACCAACTCCGAATGGTTTTATTCTCCAACTCCTCTTCAGGATAGCCTGTGCCGGAAACAAATTTGCGATTCCAACGGATCAAACGACCGGCTTCATCGTACAAGTAAACCAACCCCGGCACGCTGTCGAGCAGGGTATTGATGAAGGTTTGTTCATCGCGCAGCGCTTTTTCGGCCAAGCGAATGGCCGTCATATCGTGAATGACAAATAAGATGCAATCTTCGTCGTTGTATCGTATCAACTTAAATGAAAAGATACAGTTCAGCACCGAGCCATCTTTGATGCGCATATCGATAACATAATCCTTCAACTCACCGTCTCTTCGTAATATATCGACCAAAGCATCGCGTTGATAGAGGTTTACCCATAAATCTAACTCATTGGTCGATTTATTCACATACTCCTCAGGCGAGTAACCGGTCAAATGGGTGTACGAAGGGTTGGCGTCGAGAATAACCCCGTCGGACAAACGGGAGAGTCCGATGGCATCGGGCACCATTTCGTAAATGAGTTTCAATTTTTCCTCCGAGAGCTTCAACTCCCTTTCAGCCATGACACGCGAAGTAACGTCGTTCATCACTGCCACCACATAACCGTCCATGTATCGAAAGAGGTTCCATTCGATATATTTATTAACGATGCCATTGAAGTCGATGAACTGAAGCGTTTGCCCGCTGACATCCACATTTCCGAGCCGATTGAGCCACTCGCGGTTACGATCCTGCACAAACACCTCGTTAAACAACCGCCCCTTGGTGGCAGCGGCATCGATCTCCAGAATTTGAGATGCGGCAGGGTTAATTTCCATAAACTGAAAATCGACAGGTTGTTTGTCACGATTATAAATCATACGGTGCAACACCAAACCGGAAGTCATGTTTTCAAACAGCTTGCGGTACTTCTGTTCACTATCGGCCAAGGCCTGTTGCGACTTTTGCTTTTCGACCACCTTCCAGGCGGTATCCATCAACAATGTCAATTGCAAGATGTCATCGTGGGAATAATCGCCCTCTTTATTGGCCACCCCAATGACGGCAACAATGTGGTCGTTCCCCCAAACAGGAATAGACAAAAAGTTACGCAAGGGCACATGACCGGGAGGATAGCCCTTCTTGAGCGGATTATGAGCCGCAAAATCGTTAATGAGAATGGGTTTTTGCTGGCGCACGACCTCGCCCCACAAGCCGGTTTTATCCAACTCATAACAGGTTGCCGGGTCGGCAATGGTGCACTCAGGCATCACATTTCGGGACCAGGAGTTGAGGTTAAACACCTGTCTATCGTCATCATAATAATAAATGTACCCAATTTGGCTTTGGGTAATGGCAATGGCCTCATTGAGGGTGTCATCTAAAAACGTGGATACATTGTCACACGGATGTTGCAACACTCGCAACAAGCTATCGAGTCGTTTTCGGTTATGTTGAGCTTCTTCCTCGGCTTTTTTGCGTTCGGTGATGTCGCGCACCACAAACAACAAACATTCTTCACCCCGATAAATAAAACGTCGGGCCGAGAACAGCGCCGCCAACCGGTCGCCATTTTTCGCAGCCAACTGAAATTCAAAATTTTGAACGTAACCCTTCTCATTCACCAAACGCAACAATTCCTTGCGTTCATCGGGACAGACCCAAATACCCATCGCCAGCGAAGAGTGACCGATAATCTCGTCGTAATTGTAACCTAAGATAGTGCAAAAGGCAGGATTGACATCCATAAACGTTCCGTCAGAAAGGCGTGAAATGCCCACCATATCGGGGCTCAGATTGTAGAAGTGGGAAAATTTTTGCTCGGCATTTTTCACCTCGGTCAAATCGACAGCCACGCCCATATACCCGGTCACGTTCCCCTTGCTGTCGAGCAGAGAGGATACCGTGAGATTGACCGGCACCGTTGAGCCATCATTTTTGACGTAATGCCACTCATGAGTTTTGACAAGTCCTTGCCGGGCTTCATCGACAAACACATCAAATCCGGGTTCAATGGTGCGGTGGTAAACCCGTGACAGTCGGGCTGCGGAATCCATCAACTCGTCATGCACATGAAACAAAAGCGGCGAGCTTTTACCAATGAGTTCATCGGCCGCATAGCCCAGGAGCGTCTCGCCCGCTTTGTTGATGCTGGTGATGATGCCCGATGTATCGGTGGTGATGATGGCATGCCCGGCACTTTCGAGCACCGCCTGCCGAAAAGCCGCCAGCCTGCTTATTTCACGCTGTTTTGATCGCAACATCTGCCACCATACAAAAAACAAAACCATGCCTAACATCAACATCTGAATAAAGAAAATAGGCGCATATTCCTTATAAAATTCATTGCGTATTTGCCGCACGAGCAATGACGACACCACCACCCAGGGGGCGTTGCCCAAGGGACGGTAAAAGGCCATGATGTCATCACCATGCAGGTCAGCCCCAAAATATTGACCATCCCCATGCGCAATGGCGCGATAGTAAGGATGATTATTTAAAGAATCGACGTCATCAATTAGATCCAAATCGACCAACGCGGAAGTCAACCCCTTCATGTCAGAGGGTTTAAACCCAAGGGTGGGATAGATATAAGTCTCGGGATTGATGTAAAACACCATCACGGCACAGGTTTGCCCATCGGAAGTGGTGATGGGCGACAGGGTGCAAATGAACGATTTGGCCGAGGGAACCACCAGGTGGGTCAAGAGGATGCGACTTGAACGCAGGCACGAATCGACCATGGGCAGCAAATGGTCGTGCAGCGAACGAAATGTGTTGTCGGTGCTGTACATGAGCTGATGCTGCCATGACACGATTTGCACATCCGAAAAACCGCGCAGGGATCGAATCATCTCATTGCGATCGGAAATCTTCAGCACCATGTCGGGGGTCGATCGGGTTCCATTGAGTGCCAAACAAATGGCATCGGCATACAACGGGCTGGTGGAAAAATGCCGTGCATCGGCCAACCGCTCGTTCAACCAATCGTTAATCTGTGTTGTTTTAAAATCGTTGATGGTCTTCAAATCATCGAGCTTGGTATCGATGGCATCATTCAATCCCTTTTGGATGGAATAATAACTGTACCCAACAACGGTCAGGGTTAATAAGGCCATCAGCCCGAATCCCACAGACATGCGTTTGCGAAAACCTTTCATAAAAAACGAATATATGGTTATTGATCAACCTCAACGCTCTTCAATGTATTGATTAATTCATACAAATTCAAGAGGGGGGAGGAAGTGGAGGAGTGGAAGAGTGGAGGGTTTAGAAGTGGAAGAGTGGAGGAGTTTAGGGGTGGAGGGTTTAGGGGTGGAGGGTTTAGAAGTGGAGGAGTTTAAAAGGAGAACGGATTAGGGGTCTAATTATGAAACAACGCCGGAGAGTTGACGTATGAAATACGCATTGAAAAAGTGACAAAGCTGCAAAGTGGCAAAGTGGCAAAGTGCCTGAGATAAGGAAGTGCAAAAGAGTGCAAAAGTACGAGAGTGATATCGTTAGATGACTATATTTAAATAAAGACGAAACTAACCCAAAGTCCCCCTTCGGGGGATTTAGGGGGCTTAATTTTTAAAACACATGAAACAATTGTTCCGAATTTTATTGCTGGCTCTGTTGCCAGCCGCTGCGTTGGCGCAAAACGTGCAAATGCACTACGACCTTGGCAAAGACCGCCGGTACGTCACCACCACCGTGGAGATGTTTAAGCCCGATGCCTGGGGCAGCACGTTCTTTTTTGTGGACATGGACTACAATGGCGCCGACGTCAATGGGGTGTCGCAAAGTTACTGGGAGATTGCCCGGGGACTGAAGTTTTGGAAGTCGCCCTTTGAGATGCATGTGGAATATAACGGGGGCATGGGGCAATGGCAGCCCGGGGGCGCGTTTCAAATTAACGATGCGTGGCTCTTTGGGGGGAACTACACCTGGAACAATGCCGACTTCACCCGCATCTTTACGCTGCAGGCCATGTACAAAACCATTCGCGACAAGCACGATGCCTCGTTTCAGCTCACTGGCGTGTGGACGTTGCACCTGATGAACCGCAAGGTGACTTTTTCGGGCTTTGCCGACTTTTGGCGCGAGGACAACACCTTTGGCACTGAAACCACCCGTTACGTGTTCCTCTCCGAGCCCCAGTTGTGGTACAATGCCACCGAGCATCTGTCGCTGGGCACCGAGGTGGAAATCAGCAGCAACTTTGCCGGCAACAAGGGCATGATGGTCAATCCGACCCTAGCTGCCAAATGGAATTTTTAAACTCACCCCCTTTATATCACGCACATGTTAGAACGACTGTTTAAACTCACGGAAAACAAAACTTCCGTTCGCACCGAAATCGTGGCGGGCATCACCACGTTTATGACCATGGCCTACATCCTGGCCGTGAACCCCGGCATCCTGAGCGAAGCGGGCATGGACAAGGGCGCCGTGTTTACGGCCACCGTCATTGCCTCGGCACTGGCCACGCTGGTGATGGCATTTGTGGCCAAGCTCCCTTTTGCACTGGCGCCGGGCATGGGCCTCAACGCCTTTTTTGCCTACACAGTGTGCATTGGCATGGGTCACTCGTGGCAGTTTGCCCTCACGGCCGTGTTCCTCGAGGGGTTGGTATTCATCGCCCTCACGGCCTTTAACATTCGCGAGATGATGGTCAACGCAATCCCCGTGAACGTGAAGCATGCCATTTCGGTGGGCATTGGCCTGTTCATCGCCTTCATCGGCTTTAAAAACGCCGGCGTGGTGGTGGACGATCCCGCCACCCTGGTGCGCCTTGGCAACGTCACCGACATTGTGACCAATGCTTCGCCCCTGGTGGCGCTCATCGGACTCATCATTACGGGAGCACTGTTGGGATTGGGCATCAAGGGTGCCCTGCTCATCGGTATTGTGGTGTCGACCGTTCTGTCCATCCCCTTCGGCATTGCCCATCTGCCCGAGACGTTCGACTTTACGCCCCCCTCCATCGCGCCGGTGTTTGGTCAGTTTGAATGGACGCAAATCTTCACCACCGACATGGCCATCGTGCTTATCACCTTTTTGTTTGTCGATATGTTCGACACGGTGGGGACACTCATCGGGGTATCGTCGAAAGCCGACATGCTCGACAAAAACGGCAACGTGCCCCGCGCCAAGCAGGCCTTGTTTGCCGATGCCATTGGCACCACGGCAGGCGCACTGTTGGGCACATCTACCGTCACCACCTATGTGGAGAGTGCGGCAGGCGTGGCAGCCGGCGGACGCACCGGCCTCACGGCAGCCACCACGGGCGTGATGTTTATTTTGGCGTTGTTTTTAGCGCCCCTGTTTCTGATGATTCCGGCAGCAGCCACCGCCCCGGCGCTGATTTTGGTGGGTGCCATGATGATCACCCCCATCCGGAAAATCGACCTCGATGACTTCACCGAGTCCATTCCGGTGTTTCTCACCATCATCATCATGCCCCTCACCTTCTCCATCGCCGATGGTATTGTGTTTGGCATGATCAGCTATGTGCTGCTGAAACTGCTCACCCTTCAGCATCGTCAAATCAGCTGGGTGATGTATTTGCTGGCGGCGCTGTTTGTGATGAAGTTTTTTATTTGACAAACAGTGATTAAACGCTGAGATGCAAAGACGCAAAGATTTTCTATGATGTAAGAAACTGATTCAAATAAGCTCGACAGAAACCTGACCAATATCGTTTAGTTAAGCCCTGAAGGGGCGTGAGCATATCGGTTCGCGCCCCTTCAGGGCTTTTAACGTCTGACCCTTTTTCATCATAGGGCGATGCTCTACGCTAATGCCGGTGCCCCGTTGGGGCTTAACTAAACGACATTGAATCATCAACCTAAAAACCCTGTACCTCCGAGTTACTGTGTTCATTAAAACATTTGCTTATCGAACCATTAAGTTGGCGGGGAGCCGCCGGATGGCGACAAACAATCCACACCTGTTGGCGGGCTGTCGCAAAACTGCGGGAACAAAGTAACACCTGTTGGCGGGCTGTCGCCAATTTGCGGGAAGCCGCCAACAGGTGTTACTTCCTTGCCGACAAACTGCGGCAAAGAAGCAACAGGTGTGGAACGGCTGCCGACGATTTGCGAAGCCCGGCAACACATGTGAACGCTTGCCGGGCAAGGATGTTTGCAAGAACCACCCGTGCACAAACCTCATCAAACATTGCCATCGGCACACAAAAAAAACGGGCAGCCGAAGCCACCCGCCAAACAAAATCTATGAAAAAAAGAATAAAAGAAAGAGCTTAACCCAGGAACTTCTTGCGAAGGTCTTCGATTTCGGCATTGCCAATGGGCTGCAACTGACCAATAACGCCGCCCTGCACCAGTGACATGGCTGAGAATTCGGCCACTTCGAGTTTGTCGAAGGTTTGGAGCAACTTGTCGCTGGTGACCACCACCATTTCGTTTTCGACAATCACCACGGGCGTGTCGTTGCCCAGCACGCTCACCACTTTGTCGTGATCGCCAAAGGCATAATTGTTCACATCCTGAAGGAAAATCCAGCTTTCGGGAATGGTGCGCACGTCAAACTTTTTGTGAGCCACGCCAAAGCCCATTAAATAGGGCGCGGGAGTGGTGATGATGGAGTTGACATGGGGATGACGCTTGTAAATCTCCTGATGCAGGCGCACGGTGGCATCGGGTGTTTTACCGGCTTCGCGATGGCCATCCTTAATTTGCACCAGGTCTTCCACCTCAATGTCCCAACGCATCATGTCGGCCGGGGTAATCACAAAGTCGTTGCCTTTCCATCGCACCGACACGGTACCAAACGAACCGGCCATCATGTTTTGACGGCATGAGCGCTGCAGGATGTCAACAATTTCTTTGCGGATGCCCTTTTCGCACGAAGGATGTTCGGCCGAAGCCATCTCGGGCAACTGCACCGAAACTTTGGCAAGGTAAGCCTCGTGCTGAGCATCGGTGAGGGTTTTGCAATCGCCCAGGGTTTTGGCGTTGATGATGGTGCGCGAGCAGTACTCAAACGACTCGAAACGACGGTACGCATCCAGCATGTCGGTACCGGCCACCACGGTACCGTGGTTTTCCATAATCACGCCATCGTCGCCCTTCACAAACTGAGCGGCAATTTTCTCGCCCAACTCATCGCTGCCGGGCAGTCCGTAGGGGGCAAAACCCACCTTTCCGCAATACTTGCGGGTGTAAGGCATCACGTTCACATCGGGCACCACACGGGCAATGCTAAACGACACCAACGCTGGCGGATGGGCGTGAATCACAGCCTTAAACTCGGGACGGGCATCGAAAATGGCCTTATGAAAAGGATATTCCGACGAGGGTTTGTGAGGACCCACAATGGTGCCATCTTTCTTCACGCACATGATGTCGGCCGCGCGAAGGTTGCCTTTGTCAACAGCCGAAGGAGTCACCCACATGTCGCCATTCTCGTCCATGATAGAGATGTTGCCGCCCGATGTGGTGGTCATCCCCTGTCGATAAATTTTATCGATGATCATCACAATTTGATCGCGGGGATGCATGTTTTTAATATCCAGTTGTTTCACTTTATCTTAAATTAAAATTGATTGACAAAACAGACGGTTACAGAGCAGACCAGGGTTTGAGCCCCAAATCGACGGGGGGCTTTTGATGGGGAAATACCTTGTCGTAAATCACCAAGGCGGCCCCCAGCGCACTGGAGTTATCGACTTCGGACGTGTAGATTTTTAATGCCGGGAAGAAGTGCGCCAGCAATCGCACAAATATTTCGTTACGGGCAAAACCGCCCGACACAAACATGTTTTTCACCCCGTCGCCCTGCACATGCACCAAGGCAATGGCCTTTTGAGTTTCGAGGGTGATGTCGAACATCAGTCGGTGATAGGCCTCCTCAAAAGTGGCAAACTGAGTCAAATCGACCCGCTCATCCACATACTGCGGCGGCACGCCTCCCACAAAGAAACATTGTCCCTCATTGCCTTCACTCAGCATCCCCCTGAGCATGGGCTCCGACACCGTCACGGTTTTGTAGTGGTTGCCCTGCACGCCAAAATGTTTGGTCATACGGTCAACGTTCACATCGTGAATGTGGCCCATAAACAGTCGCGACGACTTCACCGGCTGCTGCGTGATGCTCATAAAGCAAAGACAATCGCGCTTAAGCTGATCGGCCGTGAGCGGCGAAGCGTTAAAGGGATTCATGTGAATGAACCAGGTTCCGGTGCCCACCAACACAAAAGGTTCGTCGCACCCTTTAAAATAAGGCGCCAGCGATGATGAACTGTCGTGAATGCCCACGCCGCACAGCACGTCACGGTTGGCAATTTTCACGGGAAACACGGTGTCGTTGTTCACGGGCTTGGGCAGGTCAATCTCTTCATCGGCCAGCCAGGGATGGTAATCCATCTTGTCAAAATCCCACATAAACGTATGGCACCCGATGGAGGTGGGTTCCGACACAATTTGTTTGGTCAGAAGATAAGAGAGATACTGTGGAAAATGAAGCACATGACGGGTGGTCGCGAACGTTTTGGCATGTTCGTTTTTGAACCACAAGGCCTGTATGCCCGAGTTGAGCATCACCCCCAAAGCCGGACTGGCCGTTTTTCGGCAGAACTCCGTTTGGCCGTCGTAACGGTCAAACAGCTGCTGCTGGTACTTGGCATCGATGGGTTTGAGGTAGTTGTAGATGGGCGTTTGACGCTTACCGTCTTGGCCGATAAAGGCCAGCGAAGCGCCATAGGTCGAAAAATTGACACCCGCCAGCTCATACTCGTCCGACACGGCAATGCGCATAAGGATGGCCAACATCCAACTCTCAATGAGTTCGATGTTATCGCACTCAAAACCGTCTTCATCGGTAATGGTGGGGAACTTCTGTTCCTCCTGCATCACCAGGTTCAGGCGGCTGTCGAACAACAACACCTTTTTATTGGTTTTGCCAACGTCGAAGATGGCAATCACTTTTTCCATATCATTCAAAATCATCATCAACCCCCGCACATGCCAAGGCAAGCCTCGATGTGCGGGGTTGAAGGGTGATAAATATTTGTATTAGCGTTTCTGCAATACGTCGGCTTCGTACTTCTGAATTTCGGCAATGAAATCGCCACCTGTGGGAACGTTGTTCACCAGACAGTAGTAATCCCACACGGCACCAAAGGCGCGGGTTTTCATGAGTTCGAGCATGGCCAGACGCTCAAAGTTTTTGCCTTTTTCTTCGTAGACCTTGATGGCAGCTGTGGGTTCCAACAAACCAATCATGAAGGCTTGTTGCGCCGCGCGGGTTCCCACTACATAAGCGCCAATGCGGTTGATGGAGGCATCGAAAAAGTCGAGACCAATTTTCACGCGGGGCAGGAAGTTGTTGCGAACGATTTCGGAAGCGATGAGCTGAATTTCGTCGTTGAGGGTCACCACGTGGTCAGAGTCCCAACGGATGGGGCGGGTCACGTGCAGCAACACTTCGTCAACAAACTGGAGGCACGATGAAATTTTGTCGCCAATTTGTTCTGTTGGATGAAAGTGACCGTTATCCAAACAAATCAGTTTGTTGTTTTTAACGGCATAACCCAGGTAGAAATCGTGTGACCCAACGGTCATGGCCTCGGCACCAATGCCAAACACCTTACTTTCTACGGCATCCTTCATGTGTTCCTTGGGATACTCGGTTGCAAATGCTTCGTCGAGCGATTTTTTCAACAACGCGCGGTGTCCGTTACGGTCAACGGGGATGTCTTTTGAGCCGTCGGGAATCCAGGTATTGTGCACGCAGGGTGTGCCTAACTGCTTGCCCATCTCGGCCGAAATGGCGCGGCAACGTTTCACGTGCTCCACCCAGAATTTGCGGTTCTCTTCGTTTTTGCTCGAGAGGGTAAAACCATCATCGGCCTTGGGGTGCGAGAAGCAGGTGGCGTTGAAGTCCAAGCCCATCTGGCGTTCCTTGGCCCAGTCGATCCAGCCCTGAAAGTGCTCCACACCAATTTGGTCGCGATCAACCAATTTACCTCCAAACTCACCATAAATGGCGTGCAGATTCAAACGTTGCTTACCGGGTAACAAAGCCAACACTTTATCCAAATCCTGACGCATTTGAGCAATGGTGCGTGCCTTGCCGGGGTAGTTACCTGTCACCTGAATACCACCGCCACCCAGCGTTGCATCGGGCTTTTCGAAACCGCCCACATCGTCAGTTTGCCAGCAGTGCAGACTGATGACCACCTCTTCCATCTTTTTCAACACCGCATCGGTATCCACACCCAATTCGGCATACTGCAGTTTGGCCAATTCGTAAGCCTTCTCAATCATTGATTTTTTATCCATTGTGATATTTTTATAATGTTAGAATTTTAAAATGTCGTTCGTTTTAAATCTTTAGTTCATTCACGCCTTCTTCTCAATCATTGCATTTCCCAACCTGTACTTTTGCACTATTGCACTCTTGCACTTAGGCACTTTCTTCCTTTGCTGCTTTGCCACTTTCTTACTTCATACTTCCCACGATGGTCGAAGCCACCAGCAACAGCAACCCAATAACCAACACCACCATGGTTTGCTTCCCTGAGTTCTTCCATTCGTTGAGAACGATGCCCCACACATTGCTGAAAAGGACATTAAAGGCCATCAGAATGCTCCAGGCAAAAGCACGTGTTCCCGGATCGAGCTGCACCTCACCCATGCCCATGAACAAAAACTGGCAATACCACAACAAGCCGGCCAGCGCACTAAACAGGAAATTGTTGACCAACTCCGATGAGGACAGCGAGAAATACTCCCGTCCGGTTTTATTTTTGATATTTAAAAAGATGCAGTAACCAAAGTTGGTGACAAAACCACCCAACGTCACCAGCAGGATGACCACGTTTTTGGCAAACAATTCGGGCGTCCCCAGAGCAATGGCGTTCACACGGATGCCATCTCCGGCATTGAGTCCCAGGTTAAAACAGGCGCTCATCACCCCGGCCAGCAATGCCACCAGGATGCCTTTTTTGAGTGCAAACTCTTTCACAGCGGCACGCTTGTCTTCTTCCGACATATTTTTCGACTTCAGGCTGCCGGCATAGCCAATCATGGCAATTCCGGCAATACACACCGACACCCCGGCCACCATAAAGATGCCTGCCGAAGTGGCAAACAAATCCTGACCGGCCAACAGCGGGGGAATGATGGTTCCAAATGCGGCGCAAGTCCCCAGTGCAATCGATTGGCCTAAAGCAACGCCCAAATAGCGCATGCTCAATCCAAACGTCAACCCGCCAACGCCCCACAACATGCCGTATCCCATGGCCTTTAACAACGCGGTTGTATCATAGCCCATCACCTGCCCGAAAGCACCGGATGGCACAATGAGCCAGGCTCCGACAAACGGAATCAGCAAATAGGCAAAAATGCTTTGCACAGCCCAAAACGATTCCCACGACCAATTCTTGATTTTCTTTTGCGGCACATAAAAACTTGACGCACCGGCACTCCCCAAAGCCATTAATGCAATTCCTGAAATAATGCTCATGTAGATTTTTTTTTAATTTTGACGCTTTAACATTTCTTGCAATAAGCTAAGCTTATTTAATAATTCAAAATTAGAAGGTCGAAAGGCCTTTATCAATGCAGAATTTGGCATTTGTTTTGCACTTTTTGACACACACATTATGAAAGACTTCTTCAAGTATCTTACACCAAGCGAAGACGATAAAGATTGGGGGATACACATAAATGTTACAGGATCGTCGCACGTAGCGCCCGATGTGGAATACCCGCTCAAGGCGCACCCGTCGGGCTATTACTTCTCGTGGAACTCGGGCCGAATCCTGCACGAATACCAAATATTATACATCACCGAAGGAAATGGCATCCTGGAAACCAAAGAGGGAAAATACAACCTTCAACCCGGATCGGTGATCCTGCTCACGCCCGGCAAATGGCACCGTTACCGCCCCAACAAAAACACGGGTTGGACGGAATATTACATCGGCTTTGAAGGCAAAATTGCGCGTCATTTCCTGAGCAACGCGCTGCTGAAAGAGAACCTGCCGGTGATTCATTGCGGCCTGCACGAGGAAATCATCGCCTGTTACAACCAGGCCTTCGACATCACCCAAAAGGCCAAGCCCGGCTACCAACAGGTGCTCTCGGGCGTGGTGATCAAGCTCATCGGTTTGATTCTCTCGGCCATTAAAAACAAGGAATTTTCGGGTAAACCCATCGAGACCATCATCGAGAAAACACGCCAATACCTGCACGACCATTACCCCGAAAACATCGACCTGGAAAAACTGGCTGCCGATAACGACATCGGGTATAGCTACTTTAGAAAGATGTTCAAACGATTCACCGGCATCTCACCCGGTCAATACCTCTTGCAGGTTCGCATTTCAAAGGCCAAAGATTTGATCATCACCACCGACCAGAACATCAAAGACATTGCACTGATCACGGGGTTCGATTCCATCTATTATTTCAGCCGGGTGTTTAAAGAAAAAACAGGAAAAACGCCCATTGAGTTGCGGCACAATGTGCTGAAACCGGAGGAGAAAGAGGAATAGAAATTCAGCACTGAATTCACAAACTACAATAAGCCTTTTTACCGCCAAGACGCTAAGGGATCGCTAAGAAAAAACATGGCGAACTTCACGTTCAATTCTCCTTTCTTAGTGCAACCTTATGTTTCTCACGGATGTCAATACCTCAAGGAACGAAACCTCACTCTGCATTACCTTGCAATAATTCAACAGCTTCCTCCAGAATCCGATCCCTCATTATCCGCGCATCCCCCCCACTGATCCACACCACCACATCGGGGGGGATGCCGGTCTTTTGAAAATCGCGGCCGTTGAGCAGGCGCGTTTGGGTGTTGGAGGTTCGCATGAGCCAGCCGTTTGACAATTCGCGTACCAAAGGGCTGCCACTGCCCCCACCGGTGGTGTCACCCACACTCACCACACCCGGCACCGACTTAAGGCAAACCAAAAATCGCTCGCCCGCACTGTAACATGTGCGATTGGTGAGCACCACCATGGGCTTCGTCCACCTGACAGGAGAGGGTGAGAGTACCACGGGCTCCCATTCTGAAAAATCGCCGGCATCACGGCCGTTTCGTGCTCTTACGTGGCAGACAACACGCTCAGCGTCGATGAAACGGCGAGCCAACTCATGACATTGCGACAGCAAACCGCCACGATTTCCGCGCACATCAACAATTAAAGCAGGGGCATCGGCCAGTTGCATCAAAATGGTATCGATAAATGCAAAATCGGCAGCCTCACCCACAAAAGTTTTGACACGCAGATAAGCCACGCCGCCGCGCAACCGTCCATAGTCATAAATACGGGTCGACAGGGGCAATTCATCAAAATAATTGTAGCCCAACTCCACCTGATTGGTTCGAAAATTAAGAAAGTAAGCCTCGTTCCCCACCGTTCCCAAGGGGGCAAATACGTTGGTGTGCGCATCACCGGTGAGGTTAACCATTTGGTGGAGATGCTCCAGCAAATCATCATCGGGAGTTTGGGCGGTCAGGGTGGCACGATGTACGGCATAGGCCGAGTCCCAATTGACCGTCTCATCCATATAGGCATAATGACGAGTGAAAGCCTCCCAGTAGGAGTCGAAGACAACGGGAGCCGATATAAGTTCAGACCGATCGTCGTGAGACTGACAACCGAAAAGGAGTGAAATCAAGAATAAGGCAAAGAGCCCCCTCATCCCCCAAAGGGGGTCTTTAGGAAGAGAGCAACGAATAATTGAATTCATCATTCGACGGTGCAAATCAAATTGATTCATAATTCAATGTCCTTTATTTAGTGACAATCGAATAACAGACAAGAAGAATTTTAGACAACAGACAGATAGATTAGACTGTGAAGAAGAAGAAGACAGATCTAAACATCTTTCCTTATCTCATCATCTGTCTCATAATCTGAAGTCTTCTTCTCTTAACTTAACGGCATTAATTCATAATTTATCAGTTCATCAGAATCAAAAAACATATCTCATCCCCATCCGAAACAGATGCGTACTTTCATGAAAAATCTCAGGCTGGTTACCCCGATACGCTTCCATCCCCCATGATGCCGATGCCTGCATCCGACGTGAAAGTAACCACATCACTCCGGCTTCGGCATTGAAGCCAAATCGCTGCGCGGGGGTGTAAATGCCCCAATACATTTTGGCCTGATAGCCGGTTTGTTTGATGTAATTATCGTCGGGATGAGCCGCAATAGTCAATACCGGCACACTGGCTTGCACATGAAAAACGAACTGTTTCCAATCATTTCGCCACGCAATCATGGGCGACAACTGAGGCAAAAGCACTTCGAAATTTCGGCGCACACCGGCTCCAAATTCGTAAAGCAGATTGTTGTAGGCCTGGTTTTGATGCATCCAGCCCAACCTGACGTCCATCCCACCCGAGAAGTATCCTGCCCATGACGACCGAAACACCTCCCGTTCGAAAGTCGTTTGCCACTGCAATGAACGGTATTTTAGCTCATTGGTTTCATACAGCGTTGCATCCATCCACACGGGCGAGAGGGTGGCGCTCATCCATCGCAAGTGACTTTGCATGTACCAACGCCCCATCGTCATCGACCCCGACAGTTGCACAGGCACCACGGCGGCATTCCGATAGGTGTAATGATTGAGAGCGCGGTTCGAAAGCTCTACAACGGCCAATCCGGTGGATGCAGATATTGACCTGCGGAAGGCCACCACTCCCTTCACTTCGTGATTTTGGGAGGATGCCAACGAGGTCAATAACAGACTGACGATAATGAATGCAATTCGAATCATGATGCCGAATTTACTAAAAAACCTTCCCGAAGGAAGGTTTCTGATCAATTATTCGAGCCGATGATGTGGTGCGAAGCACCTGCAACGATAAAAAAGATGAATAAGATTCTGCTTTAACGCATCACCTCACTCAACGCCGATCAATACGTGGGCCATCCGTTGCTAAAGTACAAATCGCTAATGAGCATCTTGGGGGCACCATTTTCGGCGGCATCGTAAGCGTGGCGAATCATGACAAAGCGGCTGCCGTTTTTGTAGATGTCCTGTCCGCCCGGACCCACCCAACGGGAGTTGCCGGTATCAAAATACGTGCCTCCGCCATTGAGCATGTTCACCCCGTTTTTATCGACATAAGGGCCGGTGATACTGGTGGCTCGGCCAACGGCCACTTTGTAAGTACTGTTGACGCCGCTGCAACACTTATCGAACGACACGAACAGATAGTAATAACCACCGTTGTAAACGATGTCGGAAGCCTCGATGCCGGCGCTGCGGCGGGCAATGGCATAATGCGTGCCGGTAGGTTTCATGGTCGATTTACTGAGCTTCACCACCTTGATGCCATCGAACCATGAGCCATACGACATCCAAAGGTTGCCCGAAGCATCTTGCGTAATGTTAGGATCTATGGCGTTGGTGGCATTGGTGCCATACTTGGTTTTAACCACCAAACCATCGTCGCGCCAGTCGCCTTTCACAATGCTGGAGCAGGAGGTTAAGCCAATGGCCGAATTGTTTTTACCAAACTCCGACACGCTGTAATAAAGC
The DNA here is from genome assembly GCF_003254275.1 of Breznakibacter xylanolyticus. GTDB lineage: Bacteria > Bacteroidota > Bacteroidia > Bacteroidales > Marinilabiliaceae > Breznakibacter > Breznakibacter xylanolyticus. The sequence goes on from NZ_QKZK01000006.1 coordinate 173,662, forward strand.
CAGTAACGACCGTTGTAATAAAAGATGTCGGGCGCCCATACATCGTTGGCACCCATGGCCGGGGCGTAAGTGCGCCACCACGACAACTCAGAGCCAAAAACCTGCACGCCCTGCGTCCAGTTCAACCCGTCAGTTGAATATTTGACCCCGATGCCTGCGCCCGTTTGAAACGACCACCACAAGTTACCTTCTTTCACGATGCAGGGGTCGTGGGCATACACGTTTCCGGTGAGCGCCCAGTGATAGCCAACCTCTTCGTTGGCGCACTCATCCACCGTTAATTCCTGCTCATTGCAGGCCACCATAGCCATCCCCATGGCCATGACCATCATCCATTTCATTGATTTTTTCATTTAAGTAGATTTTTAATTCACGAACGATTCTTTACGAATCTTCACAAAACTAACATCTACAAAAAAGAAAGAGGGGGACAGTTGGTGATCCGATGCGGACAATCGTTCAGAACTTAAGACACTGAACAACAGACTGCAGTCCGCACTGCATCAACAACCGTCCCCTTAATTATTTCACCGCAATCACCAGCCGAGCCTTGGGCAATCCGGGAGCAGAAGCCTCAAACACCAGCTCACCACCCTTGTCGGCAGCACGCACAATGGCCGTGAGCTGACCGTTGAAAAGGGGCATCTGCGGCAGATGAAACAGATCGAGACTGGTGGCATCGCCATTGGCGGCAGCCTGATAACGGCCGGCTCCCCGCGCCTGAAACTTCACCATGCGCTGATCGTTGGGGCAGAGGTTGCCCTCTTTATCGACCACGCGCACGGTCACGTAAGCCAGGTCGTTGCCATCGGCCGCAAGCACGCTGCGGTCGGGAACCAGCTCGATGTGATGGGGCTTTCCGGCCGTGCGCACCACTTTTTCATCGGCCACCCGACCGGCAGCGTCATAAGCCACCACCTTTACTTCGCCGGGCTGATACACCACATCCATCCACATCAAGCGATAACGGTGCTGGGGCGATGCCTTGCTTTTTGTCTGACGCCCGTAACTTTTGCCATTCACAAACAGTTCGGCCTCGGGGTAGCTGGTGTACACAAACACGGGAGTCACCTCGCCCTCGCGGCCGGGATGCGTCCAGTGGGGCAACACGTGCAGCGTGGGCGACTGCTTGTTCCACACGCTGCGGTAGAGATAATAGCGATCCTTGGGCAGCGAAGCCAGGTCGATGATGCCGAAAAGCGAACTGTGACTTGGCCAGGCATCGGTGTCGTAGGGGCTGGGTTCGCCCAGATAGTCAAAGCCCGTCCATACGAATTGTCCCATGGTCCAGTCGTGATCGTCGGCCAACACAAAGTCGTCATCGGGCAGATTGGCCCAACTGCAATACTCCATGTCGTAGGACGACGATTGATTGTCGGGGTGTTTGGCATCAGCCTTCTTCACCACCGGGAATTTGTACACCCCGCGCGAACTCACGGTCGAAGCCGTTTCGCTGCCCAGCACCAATGCCTGGGGCAGCTTGTCGTAGGCTTCGTGATAACGATGGGCGCGGTAGTTAAGGCCGGGAACATCAATCAGAGCCGCAAAACCATTGTTGAGCACACAGGTCACCTGATCCATGCCACAAGTGACCGGACGGGTGGGGTCTTCGCGATGGCAGATGTCCTGCAGGAACTTGGCCACCTTGTAACCGTCGGAGCTGCATTGCGTGGGCACCTCGTTGCCGATGCTCCACATCACCACCGACGGATGGTTGCGGTAATGGCGAATCATGTTCACCATGTCCTTCTCGGCCCATTCGGAGAAGAAACGGTGATAGCCGTTTTTGCATTTGGCGCGATCCCATTCATCAAAGGGTTCGAGCATCATCATAAATCCCATCTCGTCGCACAGCTGCACCAGCTCGGGAGCGGGCATGTTGTGGGCGGTGCGGATGGCATCGCACCCCATTTCCTTGAGCAACGTGAGCTGACGGCGCAGGGCAGCCTTGTTGATGGCAGCCCCCAGGGGGCCCAAATCGTGATGGTTACACACGCCCTGAAACTTGCGTCGCTGACCATTGAGGAAGAAACCCTTGTCGGCAATCACCTCGATGCTTCGAATGCCAAAACGGGTCTCTACCTGATCGTGCAGACGGTCGCCCACCATCACTTTAGAGATGGCACGATAGAGGTGTGGCGTTTCGGGCGACCACAGCATGGGGGCATTGACGGTGATGTTTTGCTCGTGCGGCAAGGCTTGAAACTTTTTTTGGATGGTTTGACGTGAGGCCACCACCTTGCCATGGGGGTCAAAGATGTCGGTTTGCACAATCACCTCAGATCCGGTTTTGATGTTTTCGAGCGAAAGTTGCAGCTTCACGGCAGCATACTCGGCCGACACATGAGGCGTGGTGATGTAAGTGCCCCACACGGGCACGTGCACCCGGTCGGTGACCCGCACGTGCACGTTGCGATACAGGCCGGCACCGGGATACCAGCGCGACGACTGTTCACGGTTTTCGAGCCGCACGGCCAACAGGTTGTTTTGTCCATCGGGATGGAGAAAGTCGGTGACATCAAAAAAGAAACTGTTGTAACCACAGGGCCAAAAACCCACCTCGCGGCCATTGACATACACGCGGGCTTCGCTCATGGCGCCGTCAAAAATCAGGTTCACGCGCTGACCGGCGGCCTCAAAGCCATCGACATTGAAACGGGTTCGGTACCATCCGGTGCCCATGTATGGCAAACCGCCGGTGCGCCCGGTTTTACGGGTGGCCACCTTTTCGTTGTTTTGGGTGACAGCCACCACCTGAAGGTCGTGGTTTTCATCAAAGGGGCCGAAGATGGCCCAGTCGTGAGGGATGGAAACGGTTTGCCAGGAGCCGTCGTTGAAGGTGAGTGAGGCGGCATCGGCGGGGTCGCCTTTGGTGAATTTCCAGTTGTGGGTGAGCTGCCATTCGCGGCGTGGCGATTGGGCAAACGTCCAAGTGGTGACAAGGAGCAACAAAGCGAGGATGGGGTGTTTCATGATGATTTTCAAGTATTAAGATGTGAGTATCAAGATGCAAGACAGGAAGATATTTAGATGTCAGACAGATAGATAAGACAAAAAGAGACGAAGAAAATGCATCTCCGGCATCCTACCATAAAAAGCCCGAGAGCTTTCGACCAAAAGCCCGCCGCCTTTTACCCAAAAGGCGGCGGGCTTTTACCTAAAAGGCGGCGGGCTTTTTAAATTTGCTGTATCAGCTTTTTTAAAAAGGCGGCGGGCTTTTAAAAAAAGCAGTATCGGCTTTTGCCTTTTTCATTTTGACCATTCGAAAAGGCACATTTCAACGTCTCTTGGGAACCATTGAAAAATGCTTCAAAACAAAGAAACCCAAATTGCATGAACCATACAATCATGAAACAATTATTCGTGCATCATCAACAAGAAATTCATGGTTGCAGCTTTCACCGTGCAACGGGAACATCACCACGGGCCGACAAAAAAAGAGACAAGAAGATGATGAGACGAAAGACAGATAGATTAGACTGAAGAGTTGAAGGGAGCGGATCTCATCATCGGACATCTTTTTGTGCAAAAGCACCATCATACAAAAGAACAGTACCCGGACAATACTCTTGAAGGGATGAGGGGACTAAAAATTGCTACTTTTGCACTCCATCATGCATCAACCCAACGGTAGTGTTCATCAAACTGTGTCTGTCATTTTTTTTCCTTTGAGAGGATTAACACCTGCCCCATAGGATATTTTCGTTAGGATGGCAAGGGTGGCGGAGGCACGGAGCCACTTGTATACCCTTGCCATCCTAAAAGAAAATATCCTTTCTTCGCAGGCGTTTGTTCTCTCAATGGTGTTTTATCCGGTCCCCAAATTTAATGCTTAATTGCCCATATATTAAACCCCAATGGGGGACTTTCCCTTTTGGCGAACGGTTGATCTCTCGTATTACAAGATATATGAGCTTTTTAAGTGCCATAT
>NZ_QKZK01000007.1 GCF_003254275.1 Breznakibacter xylanolyticus
ATAGTTGTATTTTGTTTCGCAACATAAATCTACAACTATAGGGTGAAACCTTCGGGCGGTAACCCTTATTTTATTTTTTGTCGGTCAGTAGTGAAATAAAATCAAACCTTCCTAACACGGGCAACTCCCAGCGACAAAACGAACAATAAGGGAGAATGGTAAAAATCGCCGGCGATTTTTACCATTCTCCCTTATTGACATCGTGTTACAGCAAACAACCTTCACCGTATTTCAAACAATCCATCGCCAATGCAACCGGGCTGAACAACCTATGTTTGCATCATCAGCGTTGTCATCAATCCCTTGATGGGTGATCAACTTAAATATCATCAGAAAAAATCCAACTCATGAAAAGAATTGTTGCATTATCGTTTGCAGCCCTAATGTTATTTGCAGGCTGCCAAAAAGAAACCGAACAGGACGAACTGATTGAAACAGGCACCGCAAGTTTAAAGGCAGCCACCACCGTCACCACCGAAGCTGCGCTTAAAAGCGCCGTTGCCAACGCCAAACCCGGCGATGTGATCACCGTCAGTGGCACCATCTACCTCACCAGCACGCTTCAATGCCTCAAAAGCGGAACCGCTTCGGCCAAAATCAACCTCTCGGGCGGCACCCTCAATTGCTCCAAAATGACCTCGGGCTGGGGCGTAAAAGTGAATGGCAGTTATTGGAACATTACCAACATGAATATTTGCTATGCCCCCGATTGCGGACTGGTATTCCAGACAGGGGGGTACAATTACGTCAACAAAGTCAACACTTTTGGAAACAAAGATTCCGGCCTCCAGATTTATAACGGTTCACACAACAACAGCATCAACAACTGCGTGTCGTACGACAACTACGATGTGGCCAACGGAGGCGAAAACGCCGATGGCTATGCCTGCAAACTGTCGGCCGGAAAAAACAACCAGTTCAACTACTGCACGGCTTACAACAACTCCGACGACGGATGGGATTTGTATGGACAGCCCTACACCGTCACCATTAAAAACTGCAAAGCCTACAAAAACGGTTACGGCACCAATGGCGATGGCAACGGCTTCAAACTGGGCAGTGCCGGACAAGTGGTTCCTCACACAGTCACCTACTGCAACTCATATAATAACATTGGATGCGGTTACGACGGCAACGGCAACACCGGCCACATCACCATTACCGGCAGCACCGGGTATGGAAACGGGAAAAGTTTGTTTTATCGCATCTACTAATTTTAATTACGAACGCTGACGGTCAACACAACATTAATTGAATGAGCGATGAAACAATCGCCACTTCCAATAAGAAACAACGCAATATCATTCATCAAGGGTCAACGCAGAGAAGCAGCACACAACGCTTCTCTGCGTTTTTTTACATCATCACGGAATGCTCACCCCAAACAACACCTCGCCAAACCAGTTTCCCGATTGCGGCAACCAGGCCTGACGGTAACCAATGTTCACCGGGTAGATGAATCGAAACAAGTGCATATCGGCACGCAACTCGTACCCCAGCGAATGATAATCATTGGCCAACTGCTGCATTTCGCCCGAAGCAGCCTCTTGAAGCTCCCGGCGGGCATGCGAATAATCATAAAACAAATTGGCACGCAAGCGCTTCACATAACTGATGCCCCCCAATGACACATCGGGATAACACAATGGCAACTGATAATCGCCTTTGAACGAATAAAGCCTTTCGGCATTGGACGTGGCAAAACCACGTGGCATGCTCACGATGCTCGAATAGGAATACGCCTGCCGGTAAATTCCATTAAGATAGGTGTCGCCCATGCTCTTGTACTGAAAACTATTTTCGAGGCGAATGGCATGATGGCGCCCGATGCCGGGCAGATACAACCGGGTAAACAAGGCCGTTTGTGCCCCCCGGTCGATGGATCCACCCGTATTGACCCGATGATTGAACTGCACCATTTGCCCCCAGCGGGTGGCCACATCACGACTACTGCCCCGGCGCAGGTGATGAGCGTACACATCGAACTCGAGTCCCTGAAACAGGTAATCGGGCTGCGACACCGTGTAGGTATCACCGGGCACAAAGCGATTATTGACCACTTCGCCATCGGTGCGCACATATTGGTAACCCTCACTTTTGTAGAAAGTAAAACGCGCCGACGGTTCCAGGCGACGATACCATGCCCCGCTTGATAAATCGAGTGGTAGGCTCACCCCGGGCTTCAACTGAATGATGTTTTGCGATGCATGCGCCGACAGGTAATAGACCTTCCCCGACGAGGTGTAATACCCCTCCATGTCAATATCTTTGTCGCCCCCCTTCACATCGAGCGAGAGCACGGGCAACCAGCCACGCCAGCTCAGCAACAGGTTGTATTTCTCACTTTGGTAGTTGCGGTCGCCGTTATAGCCGGCAGTCACTGTGAAGGTGCTGAGCAGGTTTTGCGACATCACCGACACACCCCGACTTACGCGCGCCTCGTCGGTATTGACCAGAGCCGGGGCCCAGCTGTGTACATTCAAAAGGTTCCACTTGCAGTAAGGCTTGGAGATGTAGGTGGTGTCGAGCGAGTAATCGAACGCCGGCACCCCGGGTTCCTGACGAAGCAACGGCTCGTGCAGGGCGATGCTTTGAAACATCTCGGGGCTTGCAACCGATTGGCCGGTGTGGGTACGCACCACCTGCTGTCCGGTGGCCGTGTATAAATTATACACCAACGTGTCGCCCATGGTACAGGGCGCCGATGCCCCAAAACGCGAACGCGTGTGCTGCCAAATCACCGGCACTGAATCGCGCAAGGCAACGGAACAAATCTCCTCCTGCCCCTGCACGGTAGTGCTAAAATAAACGCGACCATTGCCCACGTGCAGGTGCCGTATCTCATGACGTACGGGGTGAAGCAACGTGCGCCACTGCCCCGAGGCCACATTCAGCAACGAAAGTTGTTTACCCTGCTCCGTCAGCACAACGGCTGCCAACTCATGCCCAGTGTCGCACCAGGCCATCGACAAAGGCATCTGCCGCCCCAAGGGGAAAGTGGCCGTGACCCGCCGACCGGCCACATCAAACAATTCAACAGCGCAGCGGTTACTGTCGCTCACGCACACCCAAGCCACCTGCCTGCCGTCGGGCGAGAGGGCGGGCGTAAAGTATTTGCCGCGCGAAGGCGACAGCGTCCATGCCTCGAGCGAGGAGAGATTGAGCATGCGGACGATGGAATTTTGAGCATTGCCCCAACGGGGATGCACACGGTACTCGGACCACACCATGCGGTTGGCCGCCACCGAAAAAGGTTCGGCAGTGCGCACCCCGGGAATGAGCAACGAGGACGAATGCCCCTGCGCATCGACCCGCACAAAACGCCCCTCATCGGACGGGCCGGTGACCTCGGCAATGAACGAACCATCGGGCATCCATTGGGGAAACAGATAACTTCGGTAAAACGACGCCCCGGGACTCACCCTTTCAGCCGGTGTGGGCTGCACAAGCGTATCGAGCCGATGCCACTGCACCGCCAACGAATCGAACACACTGCGATAAAGCCGCGTTTTGGAACGTCCGGTTTGTTGACGCAACTGACGACTGAACTGAAACGGCCACCAGCTATTGCGCGCCACCCCGTCGACCACCTGAGTCCAAACCGAAGTACCATATTGCCCTCGTACGCCGGCCACCAGATGATAACCCATTTCGTAGTAATTGGGCACAAAATGGCGGTACGACCCAAAGTAGGCCTTGTCGTAACTGTAGATGCCCAGATCGGTCACCTGAGCACGGAGGCGCTGCTCAAACCAGGGCATGCGCCCGCGTCCCGACTCGGAGTGGAGTGTCTCGGCCAGGGTGGCATCGCCCTCGAGAAACCACATGGGCAGGTGCAACCCCAACATGCCGCCCGCGGCCTGTTGTCCAAAACCATAATACAGGAATCGGGTAAACCCCTGATTCATGCGGTCAATTTGCACCACGTGGCGATATTCGTGCATGCCCAGTTGCTCGAGCCAATCAACCGAAATCTGCCCGGTGCCGCCCGTGGGATAGAGCTCCATGCGGCGGGGCGCCCAGGCCACAAAGCCATTGGCATAAGCCGAGCGGCCGTGCATGAGCACCTGAAAATGCGCCGGCACATGATTGGCCGAGAAGCGGTTGACACCCCGGATGCCATCGAGCACCACTGCCAGGCGACGGGCATCGGCCTCCATCTCCGAAGGAAAAACAACGGTAAAATGCGGGGTGGCGATTTGCCGCCAACGGATGGATGCCGGGTCTTCGCCCGAGGTATAATACTGTGAATGCACAAAGGAACAGATCCCCAACAGGGCGACAATCAAAACCGGAAAACGCATGAATGGTTGAATTTAAGAGTGCTAAAGATAACGCTTCGCATCATTCATCGGGTCACAGCAACCGACACTTTTCAACCAACGTGCGGAAAAAGGGAAGAAGGGAAGAAGGGAAGAAGTGGAGGAGTGGAAGAGTGGAGGAGTGAGAAAGTACAAGAGTACAAGAGTGCAAAAGTACGATATGAAAAAGTACGATAGTGCGGGGGTACCGGATTTCATCCTCGAGACGATGAAAAGGTGATGACACAAATTGGCGCATCATGGTTCATATTATTTACATCATCAAAAAAATACTTCAAAACCCCAAGACTCAAAACAACCTAACCCCTACAATGATAACACATCTGCCCCCAAACAGCAATCCCCGTCCCCACTCTCCTCTTTGCCGCAAAAACAACCTTATTTTTAACCATTGAGATGTAGAATATTCTCATAAAAAAGTGGTTATTTCGCACCTTGTATCAAACATTTAAAACAGACTGACAGAAATGAGGAAATGGCGTATTGAGGATTCTGCAGAACTCTACAATATCAACGGCTGGGGGGTGGATTATTTCCACATCAACGAGGACGGCAATGTGACCGTGACCCCTAAGGCCGGTGCTGCAGGGGTCGATTTGAAAGAATTGATGGACGAGCTCATGGTCCGCGATGTTTCAAATCCCGTGTTGGTTCGTTTTCCGGACATCCTGGACAACCGAATCGAAACCATCTCAAAATGCTTTAAAACGGCGGCCGAGGAGTACGAATACAAAGCACAAAACTTTATCATCTACCCCATTAAGGTGAACCAGATGCGCCCCGTGGTAGAGGAAATTGTGAGCCACGGCAAGAAGTTCAACATCGGTTTGGAGGCCGGGTCGAAGCCCGAGCTGCACGCCGTGATTGCCATCAACACCGACCCCGATTCGCTCATCATCTGTAACGGTTACAAAGACGAAAGCTACATTGAGCTGGCTCTGCTGGCGCAAAAAATGGGCAAGCGCATTTACATCGTGGTGGAAAAACTCAACGAGTTGCGCCTGATTGCCAGTGTGGCCAAACGCCTGAAAATACGTCCCAACATCGGCATCCGCATCAAGCTGGCCAGCTCGGGCAGCGGCAAGTGGGAAGAGTCGGGAGGCGACAGCAGCAAGTTTGGTCTCAGCTCGAGCGAACTGCTGGAGGCGCTCGACATCCTCGAGAAACACAAAATGGAAGATTGCCTGCAGCTGATTCACTTTCACATTGGCAGCCAGGTAACCAAAATACGCCGCATCAAAAACGCCCTGCGCGAGGCGGCCCAGTTTTACGTGCAGCTGCACAAAATGGGCTACAAAGTGAGCTTTGTGGACATTGGCGGCGGACTGGGCGTGGATTATGACGGCACCCGCTCGTCGAACAGCGAAAGCAGCGTGAACTACACCATTCAGGAGTACGTCAACGACTCCATCTTTTCGTTTGTGGATGCCAGTAACAAAAACAACATCCCCCACCCCAACGTCATCACCGAATCGGGACGCTCGCTCACGGCGCATCACTCGGTGCTGATATTCGAAGTACTGGAAACGGCCACCGTGTCGTCGTGGCAAGACGATGAAGAGATTGCCGACAACGACCACGAACTGGTGAAAGAACTCTACTACCTGTGGGAGAACCTCAACCAGCCCCGCATGGTGGAGACCTGGCACGATGCCCAGCAGATTCGTGAAGAAGCGCTGGACCGTTTTAGCCTGGGTCTCATTGACCTGACCACCCGCGCCAAGGTAGAACGCCTGTTTTGGTCGGTGGCACGCGACATACAGCAAATGGCCACCGAAACGCGCCACGCCCCCGACGAGTTCAAGCACCTCACCAAGATGCTTTCCGACAAGTTCTTTTGCAACTTCTCGCTCTTTCAGTCGCTGCCCGACTCGTGGGCCATCGACCAGATATTCCCCATCATGCCCATTCACCGGCTCGATGAGAAACCCACCCGCTCGGCCACGTTGCAGGACATCACCTGCGACTCGGACGGCAAAATCGACAACTTCATCTCGACCCGCAACTTTAGCTATTACCTGCCGGTGCATTCGCTCAAGGGCAAGGACAAATACTACATTGGCGTGTTTTTGGTGGGCGCCTATCAGGAGATTTTGGGCGACCTGCACAACCTGTTTGGCGACACCAACGCGGTGCATGTGACCGTGGACAAAGAGGGTTACGAGATTGACCAAATCATTGACGGCGAATCGGTGGCCGAAGTACTCGAATACGTGCAATACAACCCTAAAAAGCTGGTGCGAACGGTCGAAACCTGGGTGACCAGCTCGGTGAAAAACGGCATCATTTCGACCGAAGAGGGCAAGGAGTTCCTCTCAAACTACCGCTCGGGATTGTATGGTTACACCTATTTGGAATAGACACCGGTTAAACGCTGAGACGCTAAGTCGCTGAGAGGTCGTCGAGAACATCTTGCTTTTAAACCAAAATGCCGATCGCTCATCTTCCTCGGCAAAACCAACGAAGAACTGACGCTGAGTGGCAGTGAGTGAAGATGAGAACCGGTGAGAAGACGAAAAACCAGCTAAAGCGTCATGTCGTTCTCGCAGAGGACTTTTTAAACCCGGACAGGGTTCAACAACAATATCCCCTTAAACGCCAAACGCCGGAAGTGATTTCCGGCGTTTGTTGTTTGAGACGAAAGCGATGAGCAGGCATCAACCGGGCCACAGCAGGAGGAAAACAGCCACCACCACACCGATGCCGGCAAAAATGAGCCCCCGACGAAACAAAAGGGTGCCGGGCTTGTACATCCACAACGACGAGACGGCCAAAAACAACAACAGCACACCGTACACCAAGCCGGCCCAATGCACCAAACTTCGGCTGGCCGATTTGTGCAAGGTGTTAAACTTGCGCAACACGTCCGGCAGTTCTTTGGACGTATAACGGATTTCGCCGGTGGCAGCATTGTAGGTGCCCTGCTCAAACTCCATCACACTGCCGTGTGTGGCAGTGATTTTAAAGTGTCGTTTTCGCAGTACCTGCCCCAACGCTTCGGCATCCAAATTGGGATCAATGGTTTTTTCGACGGTGACTTCGCGCTTGAGAAAATCGGTGTCGCGATAAATGAGCACAATGCCGCTCAGGGCATAAATTACCGTGAGCCCCAGCACCAAAAATCCAATGTCGCGGTGCAACAAACGCATGATTTGCTGCACACTCTTTTTTTGTTTCGTTTCCATTAACGCAATTCATGTTTAAAGTTCAACGGTTTTAGATGTCAACGCAGCGCCATTCCTGCTGTGTCACCCAACAAAATATATTCAAATGAGCATTGGCACACGCCATTTGTGCAGTTTCAGAAGGGTAGCTGTAGAGATTTCCCTGGCTTGATGAATCCTAAATGGGGGCGATGCACATGGCAGAAGCCCCCCACCTCATCCCCACAATCTCCCTTTGGGCAGCCATTTGACCATGAACGGAGCAAAGCGATCGACAGCACCGAGGCTTTCGAACGCACTGAGTCGGGCGATCGGCTCACACTGAGTCGAGCGATCGGCTGACACTGAGTCGGGCGATCGGTTGTCTGCGAAAGCCACGCTAACGGATGGAGACAACCTCCGGGTGGAGGCGTGGTGTTCCCGGCTGATTTGTCATCAGTGACGTTGACGGATGCCGTGCTTCCAAATTCAAAGAATCGACAAAACTCGCCCCGCGCTTTAACGGTAATCAACCTCATCAAAAAAAAGAATGCCCACCCCGGTGAACCCTTCCCCAACGCCAATTGTTCATTCATAAAACCCAATGCCATGCGCCCCGCAACTGCTTTGCTCGCCCTGTGGCTGCCCCTTGCCGCCTGCACCACGGCTCAAACACACACCACGCAAACGCCCACAGCCATGAAACACGACACCACTTTTACCCTCCGCCCGCTCACGCCCGACGAACAACGCGTCATTCTGCACAAGGGCACCGAGATGCCCTTCACGGGGCAATACACCCGTCACCGCGCCAAAGGCACCTATGTGTGTAAACAATGCAGCGCCCCCCTCTACCGCTCGGCCGACAAGTTTGACGCCCACTGTGGCTGGCCCAGTTTCGACGAAGAAATTCCCGGCGCCGTGCTGCGCCTGCCCGATGCCGACGGCCACCGCACCGAAATTGTGTGCGCCCGATGCAAAGGCCACCTGGGTCACGTGTTCACAGGCGAAGGATTCACCCCTAAAAACACCCGCCATTGCGTCAACTCCATCTCGCTGGGGTTTGTGGAAGAGTGAAATTGGGTGGGATTAAACGCTAAGACTTCCAGTCCAATCAACACATCTTCAACACTCAAATTTGATGAAGTTTACAATCATTGATTATCCATAGATGCCTCCAAACCTCTTCCAAGTGAACTAAAAAAGCAGATGGTGACAACAGATAGAGGATTGGCACTAACGTGAGCTAATTGAAGGTCTCATTCTTTACTTAAATGCAAGGAGTTACAAGCCTACTCTGCGTCTTGGCGCCTTTGCGTTTAAAGAGTACCCCTCATTCCATTTCAACCACCGGTAATTCCATCCAAAACGCCCCGGCAAAATCGCGTTGCACCACACCGCGTATCACCTCCCGGGTATCGGCAGCCATGGCCTGCGGTGCCGGGGGATATTGATTAAAGATGATGCCGGCCAACGGCATGCCACGTCGGTGAATGGCCTCGAGCGACAACAGCGTGTGGTTGATGCTGCCCAGCCGCGCCGAAGTGACCAGCACCACCGGCCACCCCTGTTGCGCCACCCAATCGATGAGCAACAGCCCGGGCGCGAGAGGCTCCACGAGGCCGCCAACACTCGGTACAGACAGGGCATGCCCTGTCTCCCGAACTCGCGTGAGGGGCACCATGAGGCCGCCAACGCCCTCCACCACCACCCGATCGTAGTCGCCACTCAAACGCGCAACACACGCCTCAATGTGCGCCGGATCAATAACCTGCCCCGCCAAGGCCGCCGACAGATGCGGCGATGCCGGAAAAGGAAAGAGATACGGGCAGGTATCGCCCCGCACATCCTCGGGCAGCAGGTCAATGCCCATCAGACGACGATGCGTCACAATGTCGTCGCTCATGCCCGTGCAGCCCGTTTGAGCCACCTTCATGGTGATTACGCGATGCCCCTGCTGCATCAGTTGACGGGCATAAACCCCCGTAGCAATGCTCTTGCCCGCATCGGTGTCGATGGCCGTGATGAAATGAATCATGTGGTTGGGTTTTTAATGATGATGAATTTTAAACGCGGAGACTTAGCCCTGAAGGGGCGAGAGCCGATTTGCTTACGCACTTTTGGCGCTTCCCTAACGGCATTCATCCATCGGGGCTGCGCCCGATGCTTTTGCCGGCGCCCCTATGGGGCTTCACGAAACGACATTATTCCCTACGCGACAGGGCATGCCCTGTCGCTACATAAAAATGGTTCAACGAAACGTCTCCGCATCTTTGCGTTGAATATCCATCCCGTCATACCCCTTCGCCCGCCACACGCACACCAACGGATGATACGTGAGGGGAAACCCCTGCGGCGTTTCATACTGCTCGTACCCCCGGCAAAAACGGCTGAGTTGCTGCTTGCACCACACCGTGCGGGTCACGCCCCCCACGCCGGTGGCTTTGATATGACGCAGCACCGCCACCGGATCGGCAAAATACCGCACCTCGTGCCACTGCCGCATGACCAGCACCTCGTAACGAGCATCGGCCATTGCCTGCCACGCCCCGGCCGTGTGGTACGTCAGCCCGCTGCCGGTGAGGGCACGTATCTCGCAGTAGTTGTCGGGGCCAAAAGTCGAAAAGGCAAACACCCCCCCCGGCACCAGCGCCGCGGCCACCTTGTCGAGCATGGCCGGCACATCGGCAAACCACTGCAGGGCGGCACCGCTCCACACCACCTGACACCCCTGCGGTAACGCCATCGCCCCCGCGTCGCCCCCCGCAAACCGAAACCGCCCAATGCCCCCCTGCGCCGCCAGGTGTGCCAGGCACGGCTCGTGAGATGCCACCAAGTCGTTGGCCACCCACTCCTCGGGGCGCCATCGTGTCAGCCACTCGCGCGTCAGCATCCCCGTGCCGCATCCAAATTCAAACCAGCGCCCCCCGCCCGTCACATAAGGCGACGCGGCATCCACCAGGCACGCGGCCATCTGACGCTGCACCACCGCATGGGTGGCATAGGTATGAGCCGCCCGGGCAAAACGCTCGGCCACCGGCGACAACGTTTCAATGCCCATCTTCAACCAGTTGTATCAATGAATCCCAAAGGGGATAATCGAAAAACACAAAATGGCTTACCCCGGTCACCAGCGTATCCACCCGCTCCTGCCAAAATGCCACCTGATGGATGGCCGGAAAAATGCGATCGTGATGCCCGATGAGCGCCCGGGTGAAGATGACGTTCTCCGATGCCGTCAACAGCCCGGCAAAGCAGGTCAGCTCATCGTGCACCGCATCGAAGGGACGGTGAAGTGCAGCTTGGAGGATATGCAACGTGTGCGCCTGATCGAGCACCATGCGGCGGTTGAACTTCTCCACCCCGCGCGGCGACAGCCCCTCGAGGGTGCCGTTGAAAATGGCCACGGGAATGCCCTCACGGTCGTCAATGGGATTGAGCGTGCCGTTGACAGCCAGGGCACCTGCCAACCGCCCGTCCAAATGGGCACACAACCGGTTGGCCATCCACACCCCAAACGACCAGGCCACCACCGCCACCCGGGAGTATTGCGCCAGCACCGCCTCAAAGTCGTCGGGCAAACGGGCATCGCGGTAATCATAAAACATCCACACGTCGCAATCGCGCGCGCTCATGTGCGTGAAATAAGCCGGTGAGCTGCCCCATCCGGCAAAAAATATCACCAGCCGCGATCGGTTGGCTCGATGTAACCAATGGTTTTGCATCTGTTTATAATTAGCCTCCTAATCCCCCGAAGGAAGACTTTGGAGTTGTTTCGTGATTTTTATTACACCTTCGTGTCTACAATATCTCGGTTGAGTTATCTGCTTTCAATGTCGTGAAGTTAAGCCCTGAAAGGGCGATAAGCAGTAGCGTTGGGCATCGCCCAACGATGAAGGCAAACTCAATCTCAGAGCCCTGAAAGGGCGCAAGCTTACGCCCTTTCAGGGCTTGAGTTTGTTTTCTTACATTTAACCCGACCCTATTGCTGGCGCCCCATTGGGGCTTCACGAAACGACATTGTATCTGCTTTTATAATTTAAACGCAATACGATAACCTAACTCAGCGCCTTTGCGCCTCAGCGTTATTATTTCTTGAAACCTCCAGCAAAGTCTTCAACACCCCTGCCATGCGGCTCAGATCATCGGGTTGCAGATTGGCCGTAAGCGACAGTCGCAGCCGGGCCGTTCCCGGAGGGACAGCAGGCGGACGAACCGACAGCGCCATGAATCCCGCATCGAGCAACCCGTCGGTGACCCGGGTGGCGGCATGGTTGTCGCCTATCATCACCGGCAAAATATTGCTCTGCCCGTCAACACTCACCCCGGCATGCCCGGCCAACTGCTGCACCATCGTCGCTGTTACCCGGCGCAACTGCTCCCGCAGGGAATTCATCGCCCTAATGCGCTCGAGCACCAGCAACGACCAGGCCATGTTCACCGGGGGCAGGGCAGTGGTAAAGATGAGTGTGCGGCATCGGTTGATGAGCAGTTGCTTCACCGTCTCATCGCAAATCACGTATGCTCCCACCGATGACAACGCCTTGCCCATAGTGCCTACCAGCAGGTCGATGTGAGGGAGACATCCCGTCTCTTCGCCAACGCCCAGCCCGTGCTCCCCCCGCGCTCCCACGGCGTGGGCCTCGTCCACCATCAGCAGGGCATCGTACTGTTGCTTGAGAGCCACCAGACGGGGCAAATCGGCCACATCACCATCCATACTGTACACCGACTCGGTGACGATAAACACCCTCCGGGAACGGTGACGATGCTCCCTGAGCAGAGCCTCTAACCGTTCGTAATCGAGATGGCGGTAACGCACATGCGTGGCCTCGCTCAGGCGGATGCCGTCGATGAGACTGGCATGCACCAGCTTATCGGACAATATCAGGTCGTCCTTGCCGGTGAGGGCGGGCAAGATGCCCATGTTAGCATGGCAGCCACTGTTGAAAAACAGGGCACTGCGCCCATACATGCGCTCCAGCTGCGCCTCCACCCGCTCGTAATAACTGTGGTTGCCGGTGAGCAGGCGTGACGATGAGGCCGAAAACAGGGCGTCGCCCATCGCCGGCAACACCTGCTGCACCCACTCGCGCTGCAACGCCGCATCCACAGCCAGCCCCAGGTAGTCGTTCGACGACAGGTTGACCACGGGGGTGCCGTTTAGCAGTGCCATGCCACCCTCTCGGGCATCGGTGTGACGCATCTGGCGTAACAACCCTGACTGTTGCAGGGTCGATAATTGATCGGAAAAATGATTCATGGTTCAATATTTTCGTAGAGACACGGCATGCCGTGTCTCTACCGTACAATTTCCACCACCGCCCGCGTCAACATGCCCAATTCGGCATCGCTAATCACCAACGGCGGCATTAAATATACCAACCGGCCAAATGGACGCACCCACACGCCGGCATCTACAAACTGTTTTTGAATGACGGCCATCGCCACGGGTTCGTGCAGTTCCACCACCCCAATGGCGCCCAGGCATCGCACGTCGGCCACGCCAGGCATTTGTCGGCAGGTCGACAAACCGGCCTCCAATTGCGACTCAATCGCCTTCACCCGTTGTTGCCAGTTCCAGCTCAACAGCAGCTCAATGTTGGCATTGGCCACCGCGCACGCCAGCGGATTGCCCATAAAGGTGGGGCCGTGCATAAACACGCCCGCCTGCCCCTTCGAGATGATCTCAGCCACCCGACGGGTGGTGAGCGTGGCCGCAAAACTCATCATCCCGCCCGTGAGGGCCTTGCCCAGACACATGATATCGGGCGACACCCCGGCATGCTCACAGGCAAACAGACGTCCCGTGCGGCCAAAACCGGTGGCTATTTCATCGGCAACGAGCAGCACATCGTGGTGCAGGCACAGGTCGGCCAAATGGGTCAGGTATTGGGGATGATAAAACCACATGCCACCGGCTCCCTGCACCACCGGCTCTACAATAAACGCCGCCAACTCGCGGCCATGACGCTCGAAAAAACGATTCAACGACGTCACACCCCCCTCATCCCACGGGGCATCCCAGCGCGCAACAGGTCGCTCCACGAAATAATGCACCGGCAGACTGCCATTAAAAAGCTGATGCATGCCCGTCACCGGATCGCACACGCTCATGGCATGCCAGGTGTCGCCATGATAACCGCCCCTCAGGGCTGCAAATTTGTTCCGGGACGCCATGCCCTGCGCCTGCTGGTACTGCAAGGCCATCTTCATGGCCACCTCCACGGCCACCGAACCCGAATCGGAATAGAATACCCAGTCGAGACCGGGAGGTGTGAGTGCCATCAGTTTCTCGGCCAACGCCACCGCCGGCCGATGCGTTATGCCGCCAAACATGACGTGCGACATGCGGTCGATTTGCGCCTTCATGGCCGCCGTGAGCACCGGGTGGCTATAGCCATGAATGGCCGCCCACCACGACGACATGCCATCCACAAGTTCGCGACCATCGTCGAGCACCAACCGGCACCCATGAGCCGCCGCAACCGGATAAACCGGCAACGGATGCGTGGCCGAGGTGTAGGGATGCCATATATGATCGCGGTCGAATTGTAATAGGTTGTTCATTTTTTGAAGTAGCAAAGTGGCAAAGAAACAAAGCGACAAAGTGAAGAAAGTGCAAGAGAGAGATAGTGCAAGAGTGAAAAAGGGAAAAAGTGCAGGTTGCATCAAAAAAAGACGAAACAACCCAAAGTCCCCCTTCGGGGGATTTAGGGGGCTTTTTCCCTCTCCGGCTGTTCATGCGTGTCACGCACCCGGGCAAACAGCTGCTTGTCCTGCTCGATGTTAGAGCCGATGGTGGTGAGGTAGTCGCCCACCAACGCCGCACTGATGCCGCACCGCAGGGCTTGTTCCTGAATGTGGGCAATGAGGTGGCGCCCCCCGGCAAAGCGAATCTGCGCCCTGGGGTTGATGAACCTGAACAGGGCGATGGTGGTGAGCACCTCCTCGTCGGTCAGGGGCGACTTGCCGTACAGGGGCGTCCCCTCAATGGGGGTGAGGATGTTCAGAGGGATGGAGTCCACACCCCACTCGCGCAGCTTCAGCGCCATCTCAATGCGCTGACCCATGCTCTCGCCCATACCGATGATGCCACCGCTGCAAATCTTCAGCCCCGCCGCACGTGCTTCGGCAATGGTGCGGGCTTTCTCGTCGAGGGTATGGGTGGTGCACAGCGTGGCAAAAAGCGAAGGCGCTGTCTCGATGTTGCAATGATAATGGGTCACCCCCGCCTCGTGCAACGCCTTCAGCTCCTCGCCCCGCAACAGCCCCATAGAAGCACACAAATGAATGTCGGAACGTTGCCCTATCTCTCGATAGATGGCACAGGCCTTTTGAACATTGCCTCGGCTCAATGCCCGCCCGCTGGTCACCAGCGAGAAACGGTTCACACCCTGACGGCTGTTTTCGAGCGCCAGTTGCACGGCCTCGTCCTGATTCACAAAGCCATACTCGGCCACCCCCGTCTGAAAGTGCTTCGACTGGGCGCACCACTTGCAATCCTCGGTACATCGCCCCGACTGGGCATTCATAATGGAGCACATATCGATGGCCTCACCCGCAAAATGCCGGCGAATGCGGTCGGCAGCCCCATACAGTGCCTCTTTGTCAGCCACACCGGCCAATGCCAGGGCCTCGGCTGCGCTGATGTCACCAACATGTAGAACCCGGTCACACAACTGTTCTATTTGAATTTTGTCCATATTTTTCAATTATGCTACAATGTTGTTTCATTAATGATATTCGAATAAAAGAGAAGAAGACAAATAGACTTGAGACAGATAGATTAGACTAAAGAGACGATGAGAACCGATCAAAAAAACATTCTTTGTCTCATCATCGGTCTTACGATCTGACATCTTCTCATCTCAATAAAAAACCATTCATCCAACTCATTCCGTTGTCCTCCCTTCGGGGAGATTGGGAGGGGCTAAAAAAAAAGCCCTGCCGGAAAAAATCCAACAGAGCCACATCACTATATCTTTCAAATAACAAGAGAATCGAATCACCAGCCACTTTGGCAGCAACGGGCACCACAGACAGCATCATCCACACAGCAACGGCATTCACAAGGGTTTCAACACCCGTCGTCATCACCTCCGGTTCATCAGAGGCATCGCCCACCGTGGCTTGAGGCTGCAGCACCACAGCCCCCTTGCGTTCCTTGCACGCAAAGGTATCCGACACGGCCAGCTTCAACACGGCAATGCGCACCAGCCTGCCCAGCGAGGCAAACACGGCATACCCTTTCCGGCTCCACTGGCGGAAATTGACCACTCCACATTGTTGACGTATTGCATTAACCATGCTGCAAAAATAGGAACAAAAAACCACACCACTCAACCACAGACCATAAAAAAAGCTGCATGCATCATCTGCACACAGCTTTTATATGTCGATTCAACAAAGAATCTTAGAACTTGAAACCGATTTTAAACATAGGGTTCGAAAGAATCCCGATGGTATGATTATCGGCATCATAAGCCTCTACACCGGCCATGGGCATCATTTTATTCACCGAATAGAGGTAATTAAAGGCTTTGATTTCAAAACCAATAAACATCCCTTCGGCCACATAATAATCGACTCCCCCAACCAAACTACCACCTAAACCGAAAGTTTCGAAAAAGCGAGAGCTCAACTCAACTCCGGCAGCGGTGGTCGGGTCGCTATCCGGCGCATAAAACTGGTGACGGCCATAATTGAACGAAGCCATGGCACCTGCATAGGGAAACACACGCTGTGAACCAACCGAGAAATAGTAATCACCACCGACATTGGCAACAAACCGATGTGTGGTTGTGGATTCAATTTCACGATACGAGGGCAATACGACGTTGTCAACACCGGCTTCCTGAAGTTTCTGCTGGGTATTATAATCGACCAGATCATAAAGATTCAAACCGGGAACAGCATCCTGAGCAGGTGTCAGGTCAATCATGCCCATCCCACTCAAGCGAACTGCTATTTGATCGGTGACAAAGTACTTGGCTTCCACTCCAATCATATTGACAAGACTATTGCTACTTGTTGAAACAGTTGTGGCAAAAGGAGTGTTTAAATAATAATCACCATTGTAGTAATTACTATTAACAGGACTTCTTACATACTGCAAATTATCAAACGACTCAGCTCGTCCTAACTGCATGGACACCGAAATATCACCTGCAGCCGGGCCAAAACCGTTTTGTGCAAAAGACAACGAACCTGTTCCCAGTGCTAAAAACAGTATTGATATTAACTTTCTCATAAGGAATTCAGGATTTTAGTTCATTAAATCAATTAAATGGGTGGCGGAAAACTTCCGCCACTTATTCCCAAAATCCTCAAATTACTTAATAGCAGCCTCCATCAAACCATAGTAGCGAGCCAATTCCAACTTATAAGCAGCCAATGATTGTTTGTAACCATCTACTTTAGCTTGAAGAGTGGCTTTACTGGCATTATTAAATACAATACCATTGTTGGCTTCTTTAATTAACTCATTTGCATCTGTAATTTGCTTGTTAATTGCTTCTACAGCAGCTGCCAGTGCACTCACACCATCTTCCAGAGCTTTGTAATCAGTAGAAATCCCTGCGGCAAGATTCTCTAAAGAAGTAACTAACGTTCTCAAATCTGTGTTTTTGTTACTCAACGCGACATAGGCAACATTTAATTCAGTATAAGCATCCAAAACAGCTAAATAAGCCAACCGATTAGTTTCTTCTGTTGTTACAGCAGCAGCAAACTTGGTTTTCAAAGAAGCCAACAGAGTCGTTGCGCTGGCTTTTTTCGATTCGTTCTCAGTTTTCTTAGCTGTTTGCTCTTCAATAATGGCATTATTAGATGATGCAGCTGCAGTTGCAGAATTGATAGCAGCCTGAGCATTTGCTACCTCAACAACAGCCTCGTCAAATACGGTTTTGGCTTTAGCATAAGCAGGTTGCTTCACATTATTCAAATCATCAGTTGCTGTTTGCAAAGCAGTTTGCGCAGCAGATGCGGTTGAGGTCGCATATTGGGCATCATAAGCCATTGCAGCATCATACTCTTCCTGACGCTGAACCACCAATGCTTTAGCAGTTTTATAGGCAGCTTCGGCTGTTTGATAAGCAGAAGTGTATGTAGATAATTTTGAATTCCAGGCATTGTAACGAGCCTGAGCATCAGCCAAAGTCTGGTTGTTGGTTAAAAGAGATGCTTTAGCTACATTAATGGCAGCAATATTGCTTAAAATTTGCTGCTCGTAATAATAAACTGAGTACGAAGGAATCGAAACGCTATTAACACCATCAAAAATCGGACTATTAGAAAGACTGCTACCAGAAAGGAAAACGATTGAAGTGTTCAAAGAACTGCGTTTATTTTGCGATGCAATATATACATCATAGGCTTCTTCAACGTCTTCGTACATTTTATTAACTTCAGCATTTTTCTCTTTCATTGCTCCTTCTGTTTGCTTCTGCTCAGTAACGGCAGCACTCAATGACGCAGCAACTGTAGAAGGATCTGCCACAGCCGTTTTGTAAGCATCCAACACAGCTTTTTTGTTATCGTGCTCAATTTGCTTGTACTTTTTATTGATTTCGAAACCAACAATTGCACGTTGTTGTTGGGTAATCACATACTCATTTGTGATATTGTCCCAGTTATTGATGGTTTTCTCATCATTGGCAATGGTGGTTTCAAGATTAACGATAGTACCAACAAGTTCCTGATATTTTGTCATATATCCTTGCAATTCTGCACTTTGAAAATCGGCCTGATCCTGAATCGCTTTAATCAAATCTACTTTTGCTTTCTCTAATTTAGCATTGATATTGGCAATTTCAATTTCATGTTGAATCTGAATCTTTTGCTGTTGCCAAGCAATTTGAGCTTTCAAAGTATCGGATACCGCTTTATACTTTTCCATATCCAAGGAATCCTCGATGGCTGTGTATTTTTGTAATAAATTTTTATAATACTTGCCATTTACATCCTCTAAAACTGATTTAGCATTCGCTAACACACTTTCAGACTGCGCATCAATCAACCCGGCCTGAGCCTCACGAAGGGCTTTCACGCCATCACTTTCTTCGTTTTTCACACAAGAAGACAAAACAACTGCACTCAGGGCAGCCATTCCGATCATTTTTTGAATTTTCTTCATACAGAACTAAATTTTTTAAGTTTAAATTTTTTGTTTTGCTTAAAGCGAAGCAAATGTATCAATATCCGACATTGACTCCAAATTTTTATTGATAAAACATGAGTATTTGATGATAAAATTCGCAAAACTGACAACAAACACCCCTTTGACATCACCCTTGCAACAAACTGACAAACAACATCATTAACACACAACCGTTACTAAAACAAATGGCTCAAACCCCTTAAAACACAACAAAATAACAACCAAATACAATAACCATAATAGCACTTTAAAATTTAAAAAAAACAACATATTTACACAGCGATACAAACACAATGCCCCTTCACATCAATCAAGCCCATCGCAATCGCAACGGGCTTGATTGATGTGAAGGCACTTTTGGATTTTTATGAGCAATCAAAGGGATCAACATCATTTAGCCATAAATTCGTGCCCTCGAGCCGGGCGGGCTCTTACAGGCTATTTGGCAGTCGTTTGTTTTCAGCAATCCTCATGACTTAGCGTCGCTGTGCTCCGCCGAATATGCAACAACCCAATATGTATTGAGTGTGGTTACGCACGACATAGTACAACAAATCAACAACGATTGAGCGCCACATGACATGATAGAGGGGTCTTCATCGTGCCAACTTCACACCATTTTCGATACCGCTTCGACTCCGGGTCGAAGCGGTATCGAAGCGGAGTCGAAGAACTGTCGAAGCAGTCCCGAAGCAGACCCGAAGAAAGGGCGAAACAGATGCGAAGGAACTCGATTAAATATCCACCGTGGGGCTTAAATGGTCATCTGTGTTTTTGCAAAACACAGATGATGAGTCAATTCACGGGCGTGCTTCATGACAGTAATATTACTGTCATTTGGTGTGCGGAAGAAGCCAATGATATTTGCATCACCTCTCGAGTACGGAGAGTATGTAATAGGATGCATTAACGAACAGGACTGCCAATTTCGAACATTGTATAAAATTCAACGTCAATGTCGTTCGGCTAACCTTACTCGTTTGAAATACTGTAAAATTTTTGAAAATTCAGTTAGATTAGGTCAAGGCAACAAAGAAAACAGATCAAAAACCATTCTTCATCTCATCATCAATCGAATCGTTGAAAGTCTTCTTAACTTATCGAAACAACATGATCCCTTCACCAGACCTCAAAACATCTTCCTGAAGCACCGCTTGCGTTTGTGCTGAATGTGGTCGAACGACTTCCACATTTGGATGGCCACGTGGTTGTTTTCGAGCATGCCGGTGGTTTCGACAAACTTCACGCCGTCGGCCTTGGCGGCCTCCCACAGGTCGTTCATCAACAGGGCTGCCACGCCCAATTTTTGTAGTTCGGGACGCACGCCGGTGAGCATCAAATCCA
Source organism: Breznakibacter xylanolyticus (assembly GCF_003254275.1). GTDB lineage: Bacteria > Bacteroidota > Bacteroidia > Bacteroidales > Marinilabiliaceae > Breznakibacter > Breznakibacter xylanolyticus. The sequence continues at coordinate 19,971 of NZ_QKZK01000007.1, forward strand.
TCTCCTGCGGATGATCGATGGCTTGTTTGAGGTGCCACCATCCAAACGGGAACAGTTTACCACCGGCTTTTTGCATGGCCTTGGAGAGCGATGGCATGGCAATAATGAATCCGGCCAACTCGTCCTCTTTGTCGAGAATCACCTTCACGTAACGGGGGTTGATGGCAGGGAAATATTTGTTGATGTAATACCAAATCAGCTCTTCGGGCAGCTCGTAAGTTCCAAACAGGCCGGCAAAAGCCTGGTTGAAGAGCTCAAAAATTTTGTGTTTGTAGGGCTCCAATTCAGCCTTGGTGGTGAAGTTGATGCTTTTAAGTCCGAAACGGGTTTTGAGCATCTCGGCCACCTTATAGGATTTTTCGGGCAGGGCATCGGGAAAAGTGATGCGAAACTCGAGCCAGTCAATCTCTTTTTGATACCCCAGTCGGGTAAAGTGGTCGTGGTAATAGTCAAAATGGTAATCCGAAGCCACCGAGGGTAGCCACTCTTGCCCTTCGATGAGCAAGCCCTGGTGATCGAGGTTCGAAAAGCCGAGAGGGCCCATAAGTCCGGTCACCTGTTGCTGTTTAGCCCAAGCCTCAACGGCAGCAAAGAGAGCATCGGCCACGAGCGGGTCGTTTTCAAATTCCACGCGGGTGAAACGAGCCAGGTTCTCGCCCGTTTTGTCGTTCCACAGGGGGTTGATAATCCCGCCAATGCGCCCCACGCAACGTCCGTTGCGATAAGCCAGCCAGAACTTCGATTTGCAAAATTTCATGGCCGGGTTCTTATCGGGCATCAACGCCGCGCGTTCATCGCCCTTCATGGCGGGCACCCAATAGGGATTGTTTTTATAAAGTTTCCAGGGCAAGTCAGCAAATGTTTTGACATCGCCGGCAGTCACTACTTCTTTGATGATGATACTCATAAGGTCAAATTAAAGCCGATGCGAAAAGCATCGGGGCGACGCAAATCTAACCCATCAATGTGAAATAAACAAAAGCCAAGGTCGAATTAAATGTGCCCCAAGAGGTTCACCAAGCGGTTTCAACGGAGCGGATTCCACATAAAATCAACCAATAAGCAATCATTATTCATTCCCCCACAAATCGTCCATTGATATGCAAGCGCACCTCATCGACATTAAAATTGGGGATTTGTTTACGTTTAAAGTAGTCGTCGAGCAAGGCATTGAGCTCATCGTCGAAGTAATCTTCGATGCGTTGCGAATCGGCACAATAAAGATGATGATGACAATGGGGCACATCGTCGTACCGCATCACATCACCATCGGTCTTTACTTTTTTGAGGATGCCTTTTTCGACAAACGTCTCCAATGTTTTATACACCGTTCCAATGGCGATATGAGGATGGGAACTCTTAACCATCCGGCAGACCTGATCGGGCGTGGGATGATTGTGCAACCGACGCAAGGCATCGAGCACGGCCAACCGCTGCGGGGTTATTTTCAATCCCTTTTCGGTTAAAATATGAATAAAATCATTCGTTTCCATGAACAACCATTTTCAAAAAAACAACCCAAACAAGCCTCACTTGCTGAAACAAACCAGATCACCTTGAGCTGTCAAAAATACCCCTTTTACATCAGCCATTGATATTTAAACAGGAAAAAGCTTCCGTTTGTTTAAACAATGCGAATTATGAGTAAAAAGGCAGAGGACTTTTGTATGAACGCACATAAACAATCAGAAAAAACGCCGAATCACGAAGGTTTGGTTTTGACTTATATGAAATTTGCAAACAAAACAATTGGATCCCCCCCTTAATTCGAATAAACGACACATTTATTCATCAAAAACGAAAGGGGATTCATCGCAAAAACAATCAAAATAGCCCAAAAGCGTTATCAAGAGAAACCCTATGGCTATTTTTGCGTAAATCAACATTCGTAAAGCCCCAGCCTCCCTGTCACCTTAATAAAACTGCACCATAAAGATGATAAAAGCGCCCAAAGGACAACGAGTCACTCTACTCATTCTATTTCTACTAAGTACCCTACCCTTATTTAGCAACACTGCTCAAAGGCCTCACACGCAAACTGAAACAACACCAACAACCGATTCGCTCATTATAAAGCCATTGATCGGCATCACGTCAATGCAATGGGACACACTCCCAGGCACGGTGTCGCTGATGTCCCGCCAGCAGACCACACTGCAAAACTTCATGTTGCTTAAAAGCAGTAGCCACGACACAAAAACCAATTGGCAAACCTATGCCAACGAACACAATCACAGCTATTCACTGAAGTTTCAGGCGCCCCATTATCCGGTCATCGAACCAAATGGCAAATACCTACAAGAGAATTATTTGCCACAAAACAATCCCACACGACTGTACAATTACCAGAATACACAGGAGAATCAAAACCTCAGCCGCTCGATCATAGAGAAAATAAACGACTCATTGATGGTTTACAACCCTTCGTTGGTGCGCTGGGATTGGAAAAAAATTCCGGCGCCACACCGCATCGTGCTCGATGGTGTGCTGCTCGACAAAAAGGCAGCCCAGGAGGCTTTCAGGGTAACCTACGTGGAGCCACCACGGAAAGTGGCAAAACCGCGCTTAGAGAAAAAACGTTGGAACTATGGAGGCTCCGAAGCCTTACAACTCTCCGAAGCATTTTTCGACAACTGGGTGAAGGGGGGGGAAAACTCCATTTCAGTATTGAGCGACTTGCGCGTGAATGCCAACTACAAACACAACAAAATAGAGTGGGACAACAAACTGTTACACAAACTGGGCATCATATCTCAACAAGAACAACGCACACGCATCAACGACGATGTGATACAGATGACCTCTAAGCTTGGGGTGAATGCTTCGAAAAAGTGGTATTACAGTGCCCTGCTCGACTTTAAAACACAGTTTTTTTATGGGCGCGACGCCAAAGATTACAGCAAAATCCTCTCGGGTTTCATGTCACCGGGATACCAGACCTTCGCCATCGGTATGGATTACAAGCGCAGCAAAGACTTTACGGTGCTGATATCGCCCCTGACCTCGAAGGTGACGTATGTACTCGACACGGTGAACGTGGATCCGGGGCGATACAACATCCCCGAAGGTCAGCGCTCCGACGCCAAAACGGGTCTGTCGGTCACCAGTGCCATCACCGCCAAAGTGTCGCACGAGCTGACCATCACCTCGAACCTCGATTATTTTTACAGTTACCTTGACGACGAAGGCAAATCGCAACTCGAATGGGAGGTAATTCTCAACATGCGCATCAACAAATACCTGTCGGCACGTTTGATTCCACACATTCGATACTATCAGAACGAATCGGAGAACGTGCAGTTTAAACAGAATTTGACCATCGCGTTTAATTATACGTTTTGACGCAGGGACAAGGCATGCCCTGTCCCTACCGCATGGTATGCCGGTTCACCAAATCGGTTTTGGTGCGTCTATACACGTTGAAATCAATTTCGTGCCGCGCCCCCTCAATGCGTCCCCGATGGCTGTATTGCCACATCACCCATCGCGCGGCATTGCCCGTGGGTTCCTCGTCAATGTCGCAAAACCACAGAGGATAGCCATCATAAATATCTTTGATAAAACGGCGATGACTCTCGCCATTGGTATAAATGATGGGCACCACGCCCAGCTCATCTTTAATGGTATTGAGAAACTTACCAATTTCGGTTCTCACCTCCTTATCAGATCGGGTACACAGGGTATTGCCCCAGGTCTCCACATCGACAACCGGCACCAGGTCGCCCTTTTGCAGCCTGGCATGCTTAATAAAATGAAGCGCTTGCTGACGACCGTCCTTGCAAAAGCGAAAAAAATGATAGGCGCCAAACAACAAGCCCTGTTCCCGAAGCGCTTTGTAGTTTTTCTTGTATAACGGATCCACATAGTCGATGCCCTCAGTGGCCTTGATGTAGGCAAAGTCGACCCCATTGGACTTTAGTTTACCCCAATCAATTTTGCCGGAGTGTTTTGACACATCCACCCCAAACACCTCGTAGGCCGAAGCGCCCACCGGATAACGGGGCGGCATCACCCAAACACGCACCACCACAAAAGCGGCAATGGCCACCACGGCCACCAATGACCAGCGCCAGGCGTTCTTCCCTTTTTTGGCCATGGGGTTACTTCACTAAGAAATCGAAAAATAGCTCATCACCGATATACCCCTTCAGTCGGTCATTGATTTTCACCGACCCCACACCTTCGGGTGTCCCGGTAAAGATGATGTCACCAATTTTGAGCGTGAAGAATTTCGACACGTGAGCAATGATGGCATCGATTGAAAACAACATGTCGCGGGTATTGCCTTTTTGACGGGTCTGATCGTTGATGTCGAGACGAAAGTCGATGTTCTGAACATCGGCAAAACGCTCCTTGGAAACAAACTCCGAGATGACGGCCGAACCGTCGAAAGCCTTGCATTTTTCCCAAGGCTGGCCTTTGGCGCGCAGGTCGTCCTGAAGATCGCGAGCGGTGAAGTCGATGCCCAAGCCCACCTCATCGTAGTAACGATGGGCAAAACGCTCATCGATATTCTTACCCAAGCGATTGATGCGCACCAACACCTCCACCTCGTGATGAAAGTCGTTGGCAAAATCGGGAATAAAAAATGGATTGTTATTACGAAGCAAAGCCGTGTCGGGCTTGCAAAACACCACCGGCTCGGGTGGCAGTGGGTTCTTAAGTTCGCGTGCGTGGGCCTCGTAATTTCGCCCGATACAAATGATTTTCATGTGTTGAAAGAAGTATTAAAATATAATTATCAAGACACAAGACAATGAATTTTATAAATCATCTCAATATCACCAACTCGAGCTTTATCGTTCTCACTCCTCCCCTTTGGGGAGGTCGGAAGGGGCTTTACTCACAATACCGATAATGGCCAATGATTTTAAAGCGAAAGAGGCAATCCTCGAGCACCTGTCCGGCACCGATGTTATGCACTATCAAATTGCGCTGTCCATCGGCCGAACGCATGGCCGACACGATGCCGATGTGGGTAATGCCGCCGCCCAAATCCCAACAAACGAGGTGACCGGGCAAATAATCGGAGGCCTTCTCGGAGATCGGAAGTTTTTCACCCTTGCGAGAAAAAAAGGTCATCAGATTGGGCACCCGTCGGTGGTCGATGTTGCGGTCGGTTCGCGTCAATCCCCAGTTTTTGGGGTAGAGGTGAAAATGGGCTTTCATGTCCTCGTGCACCTCCTTTTGCAGATCCACATTCAACTGTCGATAGCCACGTATCACCACATCGGAGCACACCCCCCTGTCGGCCGGCACATCGCCATTGGGGTAGGCCAACCGGACATACGACGGGTCATAAGTCACCTTTTGCCGGGTGAGATTCAGAACAGCATCGGCCAGCTCGGGCAAGCAATTCCATTGAGCCCCGGCTGCAAGAGACCACACCAAACAGACAACAAGAAAACCAACCCTCATCGCCCCAGTTATTTGCCCGTGAGTTTGCGCAGTTTTATGGCAGTGATGACTCTCTTGGTGTCCTGCGAAAAATCGCCATTCATCATCCAACCGTAATAACCATGATCGGTATCAAACACTTCGCTAACCTTGCGCCCTTTGTATTTGCCAAAATTGAACACTTCTTCGTTTTTCTCATTAAAGACAATGCGACCGGCCAAATCGGCGCTCTTATTGTGCGACGAGAAAGTGGATAAAAAGTCGATGTCGTTTTGCAACTCGGGATAACGTTCCAATTGAGCCAACAGCACCTCGTAAGTGGCCAGCGTGTCGGCCTGAGCACTGTGGGCGTTGTCGAGATTTTTGTTGCAATAAAATTTATAAGCAGCCTCCAGGGTGCGTTTCTCCATTTTGTGAAAGATGGTTTGCACGTCCACAAACTTGCACTTTTTCACTTCAAATTCCACCCCGGCACGAATAAACTCTTCCATCAACAGAGGAATGTCGAACTTATTGGAATTAAACCCGCCAATGTCACACTTCTCCATAAAGGCAGCCAATGAGCGGGCAATATCCTTAAACGGGGGACAATCTTTCACATCTTTATCATAAATGCCATGAATGGCCGAGGCCTGTGCCGGAATGTGCATCCCTGGATTGACGCGGTGATCGCGTGTCTCGCGGCTGCCATCGGGATTCACCTTCAGGATCGAAATCTCCACAATGCGATCGGTGGCAATGCTGATGCCGGTGGTTTCGAGATCAAAAAATACAATGGGGTTCTTTAAATTCAGTTGCATAACGGGATAAAAAAACTCCGGCAACCATCGTCCTTGACGGGTGCCGGAACGGTAAAATTTTAGGCTCTAAAAATAGAGAATCGATGGCAGCAGGCCAAATGTTGCTTCACTTTTCGACAACAATACCCAAAACAATTCGACGGTTTGATGGTTGTAGTTGATACAAATCAAACGAATAATCATGACAAAACTCATTCTTTCGCTCACTTGCTTGCTGCTGATGGCAGTGACCACACAAGCTCAAACCTCCTTTTATGACTTTAAAGTGAAAACCCTCGATGGCACCGACTTTGACTTTGCCTCCCTCAAAGGCAAAAAAGTGATGATTGTGAACACAGCCAGCAAGTGCGGACTCACCCCTCAATACGAACAACTGGAAGCCCTTTACAAGAAATACGGGGGCGAAACATTCATCATCATCGGTTTCCCGGCCAACAACTTCATGAATCAGGAACCTGGCAGCGCCCTGCAAATCGAAGAATTTTGCAGCCTCAATTATGGCGTTACCTTTCCCATGATGGAAAAGATATCGGTGAAGGGCAACGACATTCACCCCATCTATCAATGGCTAACCCAAAAAAGCCAAAACGGGGTGATGGACAGCCAGGTGAAATGGAACTTCCAAAAATACCTCATCAGCCCTGAAGGCACACTTGAAAAAGTGGTGGAACCCCGGGTAAAACCCAATGATGACACGGTGGTGGGGTGGATTGAGGGGAGGTGATGCTTAACTTGCCACATCCGTTCATTTACCTATTTTTGCGCACACACAAAAACTCTGCGCCCCATGTCCGACCCCCGTCTTCCCGTCACCATCATTACCGGCTTTTTGGGAGCCGGCAAAACCACGCTGCTCAATCATCTCATCAAGAAACACCCCGATAAACGCTTTGCCATCATCGAAAACGAGTTTGGCGACATTGGCATCGACGGGGCGCTGATCGTCGAAGGGAGCGATTCAATCTTTGAACTCTCCAACGGCTGCATTTGCTGCACGCTCAACAACGACCTGAATGACACGCTGACCAAACTCATGGCCATGGGCGAGCGCATCAACCACATTCTGGTGGAGACCACCGGCATTGCCGACCCGCTCACGGTGGTGCAGTCGTTCCTCACGGGCGAAGCGGTGCAGCGATACTTCCGCATCGACAGCGTGGTGTGCCTGGTCGATGCCGAACATTTGGCCGACCTGATGGAGAGCGAGCCCGAGGTGCGCAACCAACTGGCCATGTCGGACGTGGTACTGCTCAACAAAACCGACCGGGTGCATGCCGATTATCTGGCCACGCTGCGTAAAACCATTTCACAAATGAGCCCCATGGCAATGCTGCACGAGACCACGTTTGCCGACGTGAGCCACATCGATATCATTGACACCAATGCTTATGGCGGACGTCAGGTAGGCACCACCGTGCTCCGTTTCGATGCCACGCACCGCCCCCTGGTGGTGAGCAACGTAATGGCACCCGCTTTCGAGAAAAAGGCACACACACACCGCCACGACATCACCTCCGAGGGATTCGAATTCGCGGGGAGTTTCGACATACAGCGCTTCAACGCATGGATTCAGGGGTTCTTGTACTTCAACAGCAACACCGTGTATCGGGTCAAGGGACTGGTGAGCTTTGCCGGTTACGACCAACTGTTTGTGTTTCATGCCGTGCGGGGCACGTTCATGCTCGAGAAGTACGAAGGAAACTTTCCGGGGGGGGAAATCTGCAAAATGGTTTTTATCGGGAAATTTTTAGATCGCGAATTGCTGCAAAATAGCCTGGAACAACTGCTTGACGGCCCAATGCCGGGTTAAGCAATCTGATTGAGCCCCATTGAGTTCTGACTTTTGCACACAGGACACAGATCACAATAAGAACAGACCTCGTGATCACACATCTCTACATCAACCTTATCGCCGGGGCTGGGATAAACGGGTTGTTGCCAATAGTCGCGAAACAGGTTGTATTTGATGCGTTTGGGCAGATGGCGGGTAAAAACAGGGTAAAGGCCATGGGCACGCCATAACTGCGAAAAGGCCAGCGAGAGTTCCCACAACTCCTCTTCATCGAGGTACGAATCGGGCGGCAATGCCAACAGGTCAATGCCAAACAACTCTTCGGGGGTAATGCCGCCTTCGGCATCAGGATCCATCATATCTTCAATGGATGTCACCTCGTTACGACCGGCCCATAAGGCCAACGTCTCGTAACAGCTGTTTTGAGCTGCTTCAATATCTTCGAGAAGTTGTTCGACGTAACGCTTCATTATTGTAGTATCAATTTTTAATGATGTTCAAGCTATTCGACCGGAAAAGTTAGATAATACGCATGATCGGAATGATCGATTTTCTAAACAATACACTCCAATGTTCCAATATTAAATTTTCGGGTGATGAAATTACATCATTTAACGACATAAAAGTGCATTCGTTTCAAAATAAACGCTTAAAAATCGTTTTTATTGATTGAATATGTACTTTTGGGCAAAAATTGAGTCTATGATCATTGATTTATTCATTCCCTGCTATATCGACCAGTTGTACCCACAAACCGGATGGAATGTGGTGAAAATTCTTGAAAAAGTTGGCGTAACGGTCAACTACAACCCGCAACAGACTTGCTGCGGACAGCCCACCTTCAACAGTGGTTTTTGGAAACAATCGCGCGAACTGGCCGTGAAATTCATCAAAGACTTCCCCCACGACCGCCCCATTGTGGTGCCATCGGCATCGTGCGGGGGATATGTCAAAAAACATTACATCAAACTGTTTGAAGGCGATGCAGCCATGCAAAGCGAATGTGACCGCCTTGCGCGCAACATCATTGAGTTGTCGGACTTTTTGGTCAATCAGGTGAAAGTGCTCGAACTGGGCGCATCGTTTCCACACAAAATCACTTACCACGACTCCTGCTCGTCGCTACGCGAATACAAGCTCAAAAATGAGCCGCGCCAACTACTGGCCAACGTGCAAGGCCTCGAACTGGTGGAGATGGAAGAGAACACCACCTGCTGCGGCTTTGGGGGCACCTTTATGGTAAAATACGTGCCGATATCAACAGCCATGACGCAACAAAAAGTGGAGAATGCCCTGCGCACCGGTGCCGAGTACATTGTCTCTACCGACTCGTCGTGCCTGATGAACATGCAAAGCTTCATTGACAAACAAAATCTGCCCATCAAAACAGCACACCTGGCCGATGTGCTGGCCAGCTTTTAAATCATATTCGCCCCGAAGCAAAACTTCGGGGTTTTATTTTGCCCGTTTTCACAAAAAATCTAAATTTGACATCAACAAGCCGATATAGCTCAGCTGGCTAGAGCGGCTGTTTCGTAAACAGCAGGCCGGGGGTTCGAGTCCCCCTATTGGCTCTCTTGGGAATCTGCTTAAATAAAGGCTTCAACTAATGTTGAGGCCTTTTTTGTTGTCTGCAAAAATCGGTACTTTTGACCAGATATAACGATGTTTGTTTTACGAAGTCATTACGCGAATGTTTTACATGTTTCACGAAAATCATTATCTTTGAAATAAAAAAACATGAATAAAAATGATGTTGTAATCAACGCAAAAGAGATGGACTTAAAATCACTTGTGGTTAGTTCTGGCGTTTATTTCCTGTATAATAATGATGAGTTAGTTTATATTGGCAAGGCTCAGAATATAGCCAAAAGAATCCTTGAACATATAGTGGAGGGGACTAAGCCATTTAATCGAGTTATGTATGAATTAGTTCCGGTTGATTCGCTGAGCAGAGTTGAGACCATCTTAATTAAGGCATTAAAGCCTCCATTTAATAAATCACAAAATAACGACATCGAGCATTCTAATTACATCCCTTCAAGGTCTTCTGTATCTATTAGGCCAATTGCAATGGAGCATCATTTAAAAAGAGATGGGACAATGAATGTTAAAATTCGATTTACATACAAAAGGAGGAGTTTTTATGTAAAAACCAACTTCTTTGTTTATCAGGAAGACATCGATGCCGGTAATATTATTAATCCAAAAGTTAAAAAGGATATTGATGTAATCATTTCAAAATACCGGAATATAACTAAATACATATCATTTGACAAGTCTTTTGAGTATGTGCAGAATAAAATATTAGCAGCAAATATTTAAGATGGCAACATTTAAGGTCTGTGTGTTTGAGCATCAACAAAGGGAGGATGCTACATACCCCGTTTCGATTCGAGTAACATGGAAGCGTCAAAGTGCATACATTAAAACGGAATACCGAGTATCGAAAAAACAGATTCGTCAGGTCGGGAAGGGCTTCGAACTAAAGGATGCGTTTTTGTTGAGGGAGCTCAACAATAGAATTGCCGACTATGAAGACATAAAATTAAAGAAGCTAGGGTCTAAAATTGAATACTACACCGCGAAAGAGCTTGCTGATTTATTCGTTAAGCAATCGAAGGATTCCGGAGGCGATATCGACTTCATCGAGTTTGGACGGGACTACGCATCTAAATTAAAGTATAACTACACACGAATATTCCGATCGACACTTAATGCAATAGTGGATTACACTGGCAGGGAAAAGGTGATGTTTTCCGAAATCACATCAAAGTTCCTGATGTCGTTTGAAAATCATCTGAAAACGGAGCGAAAAGTCATCCGCGACAACCAATTGGGAGTCCCGGTTGAAGTGATTCAACCACCTGTTTCGGACATGACGATACGCAACTACATGTCAAACATCCGCACTTTATTCAATGCGGCCATCATGCAGTTCAATGATGATGATAAAGATGAGATAGTCATTAAACACTACCCGTTCAAAAAATACAAGATTAAACCACTCCAGGAAACCAAGAAACGGAACCTATCAATTGAGCAGATAAAGGCAATCCTAACTCTTCCTGATGACGGATTAACAGAAAGAGCCATCATTGCAAGGGATGTGTTTTTAATTTCGTTCATGCTTGTGGGCACTAACACGGTTGACCTATTTGGGATGCCAGCTAGTTCTATCAAAAATGGCCGAATTACATACAACAGAGAGAAGACATCTGACAGACGAAGGGATGATGCCCAGATATCAATCCGAATTGAACCAGAAGTAAAAGTATTGATTGACAAATACAGAGCCACACAAGGGGGGAAAGCCTTCAATTTTGCCGAACGCTACACAAATGCTCAAGCATTCAATAGCAACCTCAACAAAGGGCTCAAGGTTATCGCAGAGAAACTGGGGTTAGACATTCCTCTATCAACATATTACGCCCGCCACAGCTGGGCTACTATCGCCCGAAATGATTGCCGCATTAGCAAAGATGATGTTCACATGGCTCTCAACCATGTGGACGACAAAACAAAAATCACGGACATTTACATTGCCCGTGATTGGAGTATTGTGGATGATGCGAATCGGAAAGTGATAAAATTAGTCACAAAAACAGACTTACACCTTCCCCATCACTAGTTTTGAGATTTATAAACGAATCATTTAAAGACAGATGTGAAATTTTAGTGGATGAATCTTTTGAACTGATATAATTATCTATTCTACTTAATTCATCCGTATTCAAACTCACAATTAATTCAATTGTTTGTTTTTTCTCTCCACCATCAAATAATTCAAGTTTGGATGCAATATTATTTATTAGCAATTGTCTCATTGTTATTATTTATGAAGTTTTAATATCGACGTCATACAAACTATAAATTCGTTTGAGTATCATTAAAAGGTGGATAAATATCTCAATGGTAAGAAGGTAAATAAAAAATGAAATTATCCATTTAAAAAGATAATTAGCATTTAAACAACAACATGGCAGTATAAGAGTATCAGGGAATGGGCTCATGTTAAACAAAAACACCATAATTAGCGCAAAAACTCCAATTAATATTGCAAATGACACATTTTTAAAAGTCTGGCTAATTAACTCCTTTCGACCCTTTACATCCGAAATATTTTCACTTGCCTTGATAGTTGTCAATAATAAAACTAAAAGATTGAGGAACAAACCTACAAAAATAGATATTGAAACAGTAATAAAATCTATAATATTACTATTTGGGACTTTAACAAGTATAAACAATGAGATAGTTAATAAAATTGGGATAATAATAAATGTCCACTTATCCCCCCTCCGGAATTTTTTATTTGACATCCTAAAAGTTTCTCGATGATCCTTGTAAATATGCATAAAGCAAATTTTTGAATCAGCACATCTATCATTGAGCTCCATATCCTCTTTGGTTAATTAAATAAATCAAGATTCAAGCCGTTTAGCAATAAGATAGACTCGTCATAAAGTGACTCAAAATTAAAGTTATTAGCAGCATTTAAAGTTACATCTAATTCATATGAAGACCTAACCTTTTGATTTTCGATGTTGATTTTCTTTGGAACACCTCCAAGGTCGGAACGCACACTTATTCGAGTTTCTCTATTATCAAACCCAATTTCATTAAAAGCTGGATAAGTAAAGAACCCATCTGGATTTTGACTTACTATGTCTAGTATTTTATTTTTGGCAAGCAAAGATATGGCTCGCCCCCTTTTCGCTTTAATTGTTAATTGAATTTCAAAATCTTTGTTGTAAAAGTTCCCTAAATGATATCTAGCTGATATATCTGCAGGCAAAGATGATCGACTGAATGTAATTGATTTGTAAACACCTTCATTTAAATAATGCTTCGCAACTTCATCGTCAATGTATGGTTTAATTTCACATTTAAGTTTTACTTCATTATCGTTTGTGAAATAATAATTGAAAAATTGGATTAATAAGTTTCGAATTCTATTACTTATTGATCTCGTTCCTTTTTTTTCAGTTAGAATAAAAAGAGTATTTGATTTTCGTGGAGGAACTACAAGCATGAAAAAAAAGGGATCCAGTACGGTGTTGTCGATTGAAATATTGCCTTTATACTCCAAGCTCACTTCCCCATTTTCTCTATTTATTTCAGCAATTTTTCTTGTCTTCCCAAATTCACCTGCTTCAAGTATCCCGGAAAATATTCCTTTCTCCTTATTTATTTTAATCATTGACCTACCTTGATCGTCAAACGCAAAAGGATATGTTCTTTCCTCTTTTTCATCAATTTGTTTTTCACTACAGAAGCCAACAAACTTATCAATTAATAGGTCGAAAAAATTAAGACCATTAATATCTCGCAAATCATAGTAATGAATTGCTTTTAGGCGTTTTTCTTTTATTTTAAAGATGCTAATTTCAACATTTGCTGAAGCCATAGATCATATATTAAATTGGGTTTACCTAACAATTAACTGTAACATACATACCACAAGTTTCTATGCTTATATTCAGATATAGTTATATCTTGTACATCATGAATAAAATATGAAAATACATTATCTTTTCATCCCATCCAAAAACCTATTTATCTCCTCCTCCGTCCACTTGTCAACATCAGCCACATTGGGCATTGGCGGGGGCACATCTTCATCGGGGGCGTCGGAGAAAGGCTCAATATCGTGCTGAACGGGAGGGTTCGGAAGAATCATGTACGGCACATCAACAATACCCCTTTCGGTGACTTCGCTTCGGGTGAGAACTTGCCAGGTGTGATCGATGGTGATTTTATCGGGCAACTGATCCACAATTGCCTTAATGCTTTGCAGCGAGAAAACAGGACAAACAGATAGCCGTTTTAGCTCTGCCTCGGTTTTTAATGCCTGGAAGATGGCTCCTTTATCAATCATCCACTCCCCTGCCACATATCGTCCATACCGATACCAGTGCCGCACTGACTGCCACCTGTCGGCCGGCAGATAACGAAGCATTTTATTGAGATGCTTACATCCCCAGTCCGAATCGCAAAACTGCCCCCTAAAGGATGTCGATTGATAGCCGTTGTGGTAGCAGTAGTAAAGGCTGTCCTGAATTTTATAAAACAGTTCAGGAGTAAATGGTACCACATCATCGCCCATGAAGGTGGCCGACGACCCCGACAGCTTAGGCAAGCGGGTGGCCAACACCATGAAATCGGACCAGTGCTGAAGCAACTCGTTGGGACTGGTTATGGACAGTTGATAACGATCGCCGTCCTGACTAAAGCCATCGAAACGTTTGCACCGCGTCAACAACTCTTTGAAGTCTTTAGCTGTGGAACGACAAAACCGAAGGGTGACAAGGGAGGGCATGGGTTACTTTTGATTTATAGTAAAAGTCACTAATTAAGATGATTGACAGATGAAAATACTTTCCAACCATCTGACGTTTTTAGACACATAAACATCTGAACTGAACTCTGATTTCCAAAAGAAAGACGATATGTAATCTGACGAATTGGAGCAGGAGCCTCAGTGTATTTGATAATTGAATCATTAACCAGCGTTGCTCCATCTTTATTCATATATATATCTTTCACTATCTTAATGCCCTCCGTAGTAAGGTCACTAAAACTATTCAGATTGACATGCCTGATAAGAGTATCCATTCCAATCTCTTCTTCTGCAATGAATTCATAGCTGTCAAAGTTCTGGGGTATCATAATCCGACTCTCCATTCTAGAAGTGTCTTCTTTTGGCGGATGAGTGATTAAATCCCAATAATTAAAATGTATTGAATTTGAATTTCCTATTGCATAGTACAATCTGCCATCTTTTGCGGCATCCAAAACAGAGTCGCATGTGCGCTTAGCTGTGCATGATGAGAATAACAACATCAATAAAAAGAATGGTATAAATTTCATTGCTGAATAATGCTTATTGATTCACTTCAACTTCCTCAAGTTCTGACAACTCAATTTTATCAATTTCATTTGCTTGGCTTAGCATCCATTGCTGTTGCACAACTTCATTCTCTGCAAGTTCCTTTTCCAAGGCTTGCGTTTCCCTGTATTCTCTTGCTTCCGCGACCATCGTCCATTGCGCCTTTATATCTTTGGTATCCAAATGGTCTTTTATGTCCTTCAAGCCTAATTTAAAGAACTCTTTTCGCGGATTTATCTTATTCATTTGACGAGACACAAATGTCTTATGAAGTTCCTTTTCTAACCCAGGAGCGTCATCACTATAAATCAAGGCATGGACATCAAATTCAAAGGGGACGCTCGCGTCACCAAGTTCCTTGATTCTATCCTTAGGTTCTAATCGCCTTGTCATACCAATTTTATACACATCTTCTCCAAAAGAACCGATATTTGAAATAACGTAAACATGACCGGATCTTGTTTGTTGAGCCATCGATATTGCTCGTTGATTCTTTTCTTCGGCTTCTACCAATCGCTTATTTAATTCAGCTAGTTTTTCTTCATATTTAGCCCTCTGTTCTTCGGAGGCTGCAGATAGTTCTTTTTGAACTTTATCCATAGCCTTTTTGAGCATCTCTTCTTCTTTGGCAGCTTCCTTCATCGCCCGTTCAAACTCTCTTCTTGCCTTTTCCTCTTCTCTAATCTGTTCTTTTATTTGACGTTGCTCTTCTTGTTGTTTCATTTTCAACTCAATCGCGATACAAGCCCAATAAGCTTCTTGAATGCGTGCATTAAGATATGCAACTTTAATGCGCCCATTTTTAAATGGCTGGCCTAAGTGGTTTATCAATGCAAAGGCGTCTTTAATCTTTTGCTCGACAGTGCCGAAATTATCAGCTTTAAGACTGGACAGGATAGTATCCACTTTACCGTTAAATGCATCCACGGCAAAATTAATGGCTGCTTCACGTCGTTCTTTTTCAACATAATCACACATGCCGGCATTGTTCGATTCAATGAGGTTGCGTGTAATTTCGCGCGCCTTTTTTAATTCCGCACCAGCTTCAGTATAACCAAAGTCATCGGCAAGATCATCAAGGAACGAATGCATGGGAATAATGTATTTGTTCCCATAGCCATCAACGATGTTCTCGAGCGACTTCAATAAGTCCTGATAAAACTTAGTTTTCTCTAAAGATAGGTAAGCATCACCGCCTATTTCGACAGCCTTATTGCGAGCACCTTCAATGATTAAATCGGATTGGGTTGTAGCATTATTAATTTTAGCAAGTGCTTCTTCCTCTGCCTTTTCGCGAACAACAACAGCCTTTTGTCTAATAACTTGAGCTTCAGACTTAGCTTCGGCAACAATCTGCTTTGCCACATCCTTTGATTTAACGATTTCCTCATCAATCAAATCGGCAGCAATACGCATATCCTGTTCCGTTTTTTTTAACAGGTAGTTTGCTTTTAAGATTATTGCTTTTGACTCCTCTTCTGCATCAATTATTTTTTCGTATTTAATTAAGCGTCCTATCTTTTCGTTGAGCTCAGAAGCATAACGTTGCAGTTCAGAATTGTGACGTTGCAGTTCACTTATTTCTGTACTCTTATTCAAAGATTGACTTTGACACTCTTTTAGCTTCTTTTCTGCTTTACTTAAGTTAGTAGCCACTACAACTAAGACAATTGCAAGCACCGCGATGATAAAAATATACATAATTAAGGGTTTTGGGTTAATTGTTGAGTCGTTGTAATTGCATCAATCAATGAGCAGTTTTGTGTGTCTTTTACATAAAGCACAGCTCGTAGCAAGCTCGATTTCAATATCCTGTTTCTCACTTTATCGTCAAACGAAGTCGCACCGAAATCGAACTGTTTGTCTATTTTTTCTTGTTCCCTGGCTTTTTGCTCATTTATCTTAGCCACAAGTTTTGCATTTTGTTCTTGTTCCTTTGCGGCTAATCTCCCTTTTCGCTCAATCTCAGCATGAAGTCGGCTTTGTTCGCGTTCCTGTGCTTTACGGTTTGAGTTGTTTATTCGTTCCTGCTCACGAAATGCACGGTTTTGAGCAGCCGAATTAGCCTTGGCTCTTTTATCTGCTTCTCTGGACGCTGCTAAACCAGCTTTGTATGTTGCCTTACCAACAGCAAAAATTAGTTTTAAAGGGTCTGATTTGCGTGCCATTATGTGATATAAATAAAAAATGATTAAAATTCATAATCCTTTTCAATCGCCATTATTTCCCACTTCGGTAAGCATCAACATATTCATCTGAATAAAGATCCCAAAGTTCACTGGTTTCAGAAAAAAATGTAAAATGAATATCATCGAACGTCCCGTTCTCATACGTCCAAACACTTAATTGGTCTTCATTCAGTGTCGAAATATGAAATTCGACTTCCTTGGTACTCGTAACAAACTTCAATGTTTTACCATCCAAAATTTGCCATTGAAGCGTTGCCGGAAATAACCCGCTATTTTCAATAGACTTAACATCGCCATCTTTATCAAATGTCAAAATCCATTCGTTATCAGACTTTTTAAAAACAACAGTCCCTTCAATTTTGGTTTCTTTCTTTGCCAAAAACCACTTTTCTTTTGTAAGCATCTCTTCTTTGCTTACGCACGATGCAAGGAGGAGCGATAAACTTAAAAAAGTGTAGATTAATACGTTTTTCATTGGTAGTGTATATTTGATTGATTTATACAAATCTAAATCACATCCCTCTTAATCTCCTTCAAATAAAACAACTGCGCCACATCACGCAGATTTAAGGTAAAATCGCGGTGAGTTGAGTTCCAGCTATGGCAAACAATGTCACCAGTCTCTACATCGTGCTCAGTTATTTCTTTACAAGTGATTCCCTCTTCGCGATGTACAATCACGAACACTTTGGGGATGTGCAGTTTTGATCGCCAATAGTCCTTTTTCAACTCCTTTGCCAAAACCACATCGCCGTGGCAAATGGCTCGGCGTGTGTTATCGTCCATACTGTCGCCCCGTATTTCAAAGGCCACATAGTTACCACCCGAATACCTTTTTGAAGCCACATAAATGGGCTGCGCCTCCAAGTACTCGTGGTCGGCAAACCCGCTTAAATAACCGGCATAGGCGTACTGGCCAATGAGGGGGGCTTTGGTGACTTCGATGCTCTTATCAACAATGCGAACATTGGCATCCAAAGTCGGTGTTTTTAGCATTTCACCTACTCCTGTAACTAACCACACCCTTTCTATGTCAGTATAGAAGTTCAATATTCTTTCTATGGTTGCATCAGATAAATCGCGACCTTCTTTTCTGCTTTTCCCCAATGTGCCCACAGAAAGCCCCAATTGCACTGTAACTTTATTATCATTTAACCCATTGAGGGACATATACCTATCAAATCGATCTATTTTTCTTTCCATAAATGTTGAAAATATTTCAATATTCATTTTGACGATATTGAACTTTCTTCTATATTTGCATCATGCAACACCGCCAAAGGGCACAATGCAAAAAAGAAAACATAAACAACAAAACACTGTGACCATGACAATCAAAGCCACATTCACCAAAAACCCGGCCTTCTTAAGCGCCGAAATAGGGATGGAACTAAGCAGCCTGAGTGACTTCGACAAAGCCATTGAAGACGTAAAAGCGATCAGGGAAGCCTTCGCATTATTTCAACGCACTTCGGCATCTCTCGACAATACAAACACCACCGCACCTTCTGAATAAAAGGTGTTTTCGAGATGCCAGCCTTCGGCAAGCAACTGATTGGCTTTTTCAGGCACTTGTAACGACTGCCATTTATGATCAGGATTGTCGATAAAGTGCTTACAAAGAACTAATTCTTTCATAAGACAAGATTAAAGGGTAATTGCACAATGCAACACAAATATGAAAAAAATAAACGGAACAGGACATCCCCAACGCATAAAAACACAACAAAATGACAATTAAAGACTATTACGACAGCCTTGACGAGACGCAAAAGCGAGTTTTTCGCAGTAAGGTGGAACGCAAAACGCAAAAGAACAAGAGCACAGTGTACCGATGGATTAACCTCAAGCACCCTGCCAGCCCCATCGAAAAAGCCTACATGTCGAGAATCATTGGCAAACCCATCGAAGAGCTATTTCCTGAAATTGAGAAAGCATGAAGCCATCAGAATTTTACACAGCTCCCAACAACGAGGTGATGATTCAGGACGAATCAGGCACACACCAACTTAGCCAGGGCGACAGCGATTTTTTGGAAAAAATGGAGGGCATCATCCACGAGTTTTATCCTGATGCTGATAAGGCGCTATGCGAGAACTACAAGCCCAGCCGAAGCAACCCTTCATATTACCGATTCCTGAAAGTTCGCCGGTTCATCAAGTGCAATTTCGGACAGTATGACAATGTGATGGACATCGACCACCTGGGACGCATGAACTTCGAGTTTGTACCATGCCCCCTTCGAGGTGAATGCAAATACGACGGCATTATTTGCAACCCAAAGTTCAACAGCAGCCTGAGCCAGCGTGAAATGGAAGTGATGCAAATGGCTTACGAAGGTCGCACCGATGATGACATTGCCTCTACCCTTTTTATTTCTCTCAACACAGTTAACAACCATAGAAAAAACAGCTTCAAGAAGCTCAACATTCACTCGATGGCTGATTTTATCCGATACGCAAAAGATAAAAACCTATTTAAACGATGAACAATGCAGCTAAGCGACATTGAAATCAAAAGGCTGATGATTGACACCGCCGAAATGGCCGCCAAGAAAGCACTGATTGAAGTAGGTCAACTCAAACCATACCTGACACTAAAGGAAGCTCAACGAATACACGGCGAATACACCGTGAACCGATGGATTAACGAGGGCTTACTCAAACCAATAAAAGACGGAGCCCGAAACTGCAAAGTACGCATCGACAGGATACAGCTCGATGCTGTGGCCGCCACCAGTAACAGAGCCAGTTGGTACAAACACAACATGACTGAATAACCAATAAAAAACACATCTACCATGAACGCAACCGCACCGGGAGTTTGGGAAAAGGAAATCGCATCAGGCGTGCGCATGACCTGCAACACAAATTTGAACATGATATACGTGACCAACGACAACGGAAGCAACCTCCGTTATGAGTGCCCCGAGGGAATCTACCTGTCAGACATCGAGCAAATAGAGAACGGAATACTAAGAGCCCTGAACGCAGGGCACAAGGGGGCACAGGCATAAAGCCCTCACACTGGCACCAAGCCACCACGGTCTTTGACATGATGAAAAATAGTCGGTAAGCGCAATTCCGAACAGGGCAGCCATCTTGGGCGGTGACCCCTCAAGGCAAAGCTTATAGTGAGTCAACGAGCGACTATTACAGAGGGTGCGTTAGCTCTGGCGAGTATCCGCAAGGATAAAACAGGTTCGAATACTGTACGCACCACGCAGTGTAGAAACGGGAATTAAACACCCTCCGGTCTGAGGGTGTGACGACTGCATGCCATGTTTGCCGTTTCGGGAGAGTTTCACGCTCTTTTACTCCACATCATACAAACCAATGCAGCACATGACTGAGCCGGGGAATAACACCGGCAAACGGGGAGAAGTATTTAATTCCCCTTCTCCCCTTCTTGCCGGATTAGCTCAGTTGGCAGAGCCTTCGTCCTGGGGAAGAGACAGCGGTTCGATTCCGCTATCCGGCACTATTCATACACTCATAAAACTTTCAATTATGTACGCAAATTACGACAGTTGGCGCACCGAGAACCCGTGGGACGGGATGGCTCGGATGGCCGGATTCAGAGATGAAGAGGATTACATCAATTCGCTTGACGAGGACGAAGAGATGGACGACGAATAAGGGGGAGACTACGATTCCCCCTTTCTTTTTTCAGATACCAACAAATACTATAAAGATGGAAACAAAATTATCAATCCAAGACCTGACGGCGATGAAGCCCCTGCAGGTTTTTGACGATGAACGGGTGAAACAACGTGTCATCAGCATGTTCATGAAGCTGCACAAGGCCGAAGAGGACGAAGCGGTCAACTTTTACGAAAAGGAACGATACAACTTTTCGCGAATCATTCAGGATGCGGAACACCTCAAGCAGTGCACGGCCTTCTCGGTGTATGGATGTTTTCTCGATTTGGCATCCATGGCCTTAACACTTGAAAACGTCTCCCAACCGTTGGTTTATCTCCTATGGGGAAATGCCAAGGTGGGGAACAACTACGAAAAACGAGCCACGCTTGAAATCAGCCCATACGGCGAACTGGTGTTGAGGATGCAAGCCGGACAATTGCTTTATGCCGACAGCCCCGTGATTGTTTACGAAGGCGACAAGTTCAAACCCATTGTGAACGAACGAGGTCAAAAGATTTGCCTGTATGAAGCGGCCATCCCGCGACAGTCGAAAAAAATCATCGGGTCATTCATCCGGCTGACACGGCCTGACAACTCCTTTGATTTCTTCTACCTGTTGCCCGATGACATTGAACGCCTCAAAGGCTATTCAGCCAAGAAAAACAAAACATCAGGAGCCAACGCCCTCTATTCATCAAACGATGGAGACATTGACCCCGGCTTTCTTGCCGCCAAAACCATCAAACACGCCTTCAAAACCTTCCCAAAGGTGAGAATTGGCAACTTCTCGAAACTGCAGGAAACCGAACCACAAGCCATGGACTACGGGCTCACGGAAACTATCCCGCAAGATCAGCTACCTCCAAAGCCTGTCACACAGGTATTCCCCAACACACCACAGCAACAAATTGACCAGTTTGAGCAACAAGGTGTGACAGTACAAGATGACGACGATGTATTTTAAACCATACAGCCATGAGTAACGAATTAGCAAAATTTCAGGAAATAACAGCCTCAGCCCCCATGGTGCTTGAGCAAAACAAATCACGTGTGGTTAAAGCCACCGAAGCCGGCCAGGCGTTAATATTGAAGATGGCCGAAGGCATGAACGACCAAAAAGACGACGAAGCCAACGCCTATCTGGTGAAAGCGCGAAAAACACTGGAGCTGATCATGGAGCAACGCAAGCCCATCACCCAACTGTTGGACGCCTTTAAAAAAGAGTTCACCACCATTGAAGCAGCCCTCGACCCCAAACGAGCCGAAAGCGTGGTGGCACAGATACAGCAGGCACGTAACAACTTTGCAACGGCCAAACTGGCTGAACAAAAGAAAAGGGAAGCAGAAGCCGAACGCCTCAAAGCCTACGAAACGGAAAAGGCAACCGTTACTGCCGGTATCGAAACACAACTGGGCAGTTACATCACCAACGTCATCAGTGCGGCTGTGCAAACCTTACACGATTGGTTCAACGCCACCACCCTGAACACGCTCGACGAAACAGCACACCGCATTGCAACCATCCCCGAAAACCTCTCGCAGGCGGTTTACGATGCCTTCACGGCCAATGTGCAAACACAATTCGTCAGCAAAGAGGAAAAAGCAGCCATCAAGGCGCAGATCATGCAAGGCAAGGCCGATGAATACAAACAGCTATTCAAAGCCAAAGTAGCGGAAGCCAAAGCCGATTTGTCCACCAAAATCCCATCACGACGAACTGAACTCGAAGCCATCGCCGAAGCTGAAAAAACCAACCAGGCGGAAGCGGCACGACTCAAAGCCCTGCAAGACCAAAAAGCCAAAGACGATGCCGATCGTCTGGCCAAAGAGAAAGCCGAAGCAGATGCCAAAATCAAGGCCGAAGCCGATGCCAAAGCCAAAGCGGCCGAAATGCAAGCCCACTTTGACGCCACGGCCACAAGTGAGCCGGCAAAGGAACGCACCGGATACGAAATCATCGTGAAGCATCCGGCAGCCTATGGATTGATTTTCTCCTTTTGGTTTGAAAAGGAGGGTAAAGACCTCCCCATCGACCAATTGGACAAAAAGACCCTGGGGCAGATGAAAGCCTTTTGTGAGAAATACGCCCACAAGAACAGCGAAACCATCAAGACCCCTTACATCGAGTACAAAGAACAGGTCAAAGTACAGGCACGCAAATGAAAGACCCATACTACGGAAGGTCGGAGGTAAGCAACTCCGACCTTTCAGCTTTAAAAAAAATGCTCTATGCGGTTGATTCGCCCGATCCGACCAACGCCTACAAGTTCGGCACGCTGATCGATTGCATGATTACAGAAAGTCACCGCGTGAATTACTCTACGTTGGAGTGTTCGGGCGAGCCATACACCCAAGAGGATTTCGACAAAGCCAACGAGATGAAGAAAGCCTTTTTGCGCGACGACTTTTGCCGCAATATGCTTGAGCGTTCAACCCCTCAGAAGGTGATGATAAACCCAAACCAACGTTTCGTGACCGACGGGTTTGAATACTACCTCCCTACCCGCTCCAAGTGGGACTTGTTCATGGACGTGCTTGGATGGGGTGGCGACATAAAGTCAACCACAGCCACTACACACAAACAGTTTGTCGATGCCATTTACCACTTTGACTACGATCGTCAACGAGCTTGGTACATGGACATGGCCGGAAGCAACCAAGATGTGTTGATAGGCATTTCAAAAGTCAACTTCAAAGTATTCAAAGTACCCATCAAAAGGGGCGACGAACTATACCGAAGCGGAAAAGAGAAGGTCGATGATTTAGCCTTTAAATACTGGATGATGTTTGCATAAACCACAAAACCATGATACAGGAACTACACGCCATCAAGGCAGAATGCGAAAGCATCCAATCGTTTTTGGAGATTACGGTGGGCGATAACATCGAAGAGATTGCCGAACGGGGCAACGATTTGGCCGTGTACATTGCCCGAACAGGTAAGATGCTTGCCGATTCGAAGTACCACCGCAACAAAGCCCTCTCCACCTCCATCGTGAGGGAGATGGGAAAGCAAGCCAACATCCCGCCATCAGTTCTCAGCAAGTTGGTTGATGCAGCCACCTTCGATGAAAACTACGTTGCCGACTGGGTGGAACGCCTCAACCGGACCGCCACCCACCAACTGGATTGGATGCGAACCCTCACATCTAAAGCCAAAGAAGAAATGAGATTGTCAAACCCAATAAGCCAACGCTAATGCAAAAACAGATTTTAGCCACAGAGCCCATCCACCGACGGGCTGAGATTTTAAGAGACACCTGTTACAAGGTGCTCGAAAACGAACACTACACCCGCAAACTCGAACCCGACGAAGTGGTCGAATGCAAAACAGAACTCTACCAAAAAGACATGGAGGTTGAAGACCTGAAAGCACAACTCAAAGACGCAACAGCCGTGCTGCGAAAAAAGATAAAGGAGTTGAACGAACGGCGGTCGGAGCTGATACGAACCATCCAGTTTGAATCGGTAAGCCAGCGAGGAACGGTGTTCCTGATGGACGAACAGGAATCGAACCTCATGTTTATCTACGACGTGAACGGATACTGCGTGGGTACCCGCCCATTATTGCCCGAAGAAAAACAAACATCCATTTTAACCATCAAACGCAATGGCACAGATTACTAAAGAAGAGTTGGCAGATATGATTAACGGCCGCGAATACCGCAGAGAAATCAGACCTGACGAATGCCTTTTAGCAAGTGAAAACCATCTGGTGGTGGTGCTGGGGCGAAGCGATGATTACATGAACTTGTGCGGAGTCATCAACGATGAAATTCCGGCATGGGACGGCGGCACAGCTTACTTCAATGAACACGGCCTTTTACTGAACGAATGTGACGATGACAACTGCCCACATTACAAACGACTCATCGCCAATGCGGCAAAAGTAGATGCGGTATGGGGACCCAAAGATCCCGATTGCAGCTGGCTGATGAAAAGCGACATCCCCCACGCCACGTTCGACATTTTTGAAGACGGCGATTTGTACTGCCGTGGATTAGTTTTTAACCTTAAAGAATTAACAGCAAATGGAGACAATTAACGTGACCGTTGAGGGCGGTGTCAAAACCCTCGAAATCAGGCAAGGAAAAGCCTTGGAACTGAAAGAACCCAAGCCGGTCAGCATCCACGGCACCATCGACAGCGTGGCGCGATGGCTCGAAAAACGGGTAGATGTCATCACCCAGCTCAAATGTCACATACTGGTGAACAGAGCTGACATGAAGATTCTATTGGTGATGGATGAAACCAACCATTACCAGGACTGGGTGACAGGCAGCTTGGAGATGCATCCCGACTTCAAGAAGTGGAACATCAACACTGGCGAAGGGTGGACGACCAAACAACTGTCGGAATTTGTGAAGATGAACCGCTCTTGTTTCGAAAGCAAAGAGGTGGCCATGAAGCTCAGCAAGGAACTACAAGACATCCGAGTGAAGGTAGAGAAGGAAGCCGAAAAATCGGATAACAACCGAGGCGACTACAAGATGATGATTGCTCAAAAGGTGATTTCGTCCAGCATCCCCGAAAAGTTCTATCTGAACGTGCCCATCTTTAAAGGGCAACCGGCCAAACGGTTCGAGGTGGAGATTTACATCAGCCCCGATTCATATTCCTGTTCTTTCGTATCGCCCGAGGTGAACGACATCGTCCATAACCTTCGTGAAAGTGCGATTGACGAACAGTTGAAGCGAATCGAAGAAATTGCACCGGAGATAGTGATTATTGAAGAGTAACCAACCCCAAGAGAGGCCAAGCGCCTCTCTTTTCATTTTAAGCCCATGAACAAAACCCTCACCCGAAAGCTCGACACCGTTTTTTCCCAATTCATCCGGTTAAGGGATGCCAACAAAGACGGATACTTCATGTGCATCAGCTGCGGAAAGCTGGTGCATTGGACAGAAGGCGATTGCGGCCACTTCGTGAACCGCCAACACATGAGCCTTCGCTATTCTGAAAAGAACTGCAATGGCCAATGCCGAAGCTGCAACCGCTTTGACGAAGGGAACAACATTGGCTACATGAGGGGATTGATGAAAAAGTACGGGGCAAACGTCATTGACGACCTGTACGTGAAAAAGCATCACACAGCCAAATTCACCGACTTTGAAGCCAAAGCGATGATAGAGCATTACCAACGAGAAGTCAAACGCCTAAAGGAAGAAAAATGCACGCTATTGAGCAAAACGGTTTAATCGAGCTTTCGTTCCAGGACAAAGCCTCGATAGTTAACGACATCAAAACCATACCGGGCAGACGGTGGAACCCCACCAAAAAACTTTGGACTGTGCCTGTTTCAGAACGAGCAAAGGTTGACCGATTGATGGCCAAGTACGGCACACCAAAGGCAGCGCAAAAGCCCGAATTGGTTGGTGATATTCCTCCCATGCCCGAACTGACCATCGACATCCCGCTGAACATGACACCGTTCCCTTACCAAAAAACGGGAATAGCGTGTTCGTTGAACTTTAAGCGGTTGATTGTGGGCGACCAGCCGGGCTTAGGTAAAACAGGTCAAGCCATTGCAACCATCACGGGAGCCAACGCCTTCCCATGCCTGGTCATTTGCCCGTCATCATTAAAAATAAACTGGCAACGGGAATGGACAATGTGGGCAGGGAAAAAGGCCATGATACTCAACGACCGAAACCGTGATACCTGGCACCTGTTTGCCAACCCTAAAAACAACCTGTTCGGGGTGAGTGCCATGGTGGACGTATTTATCACCAACTACGAAAGTTTGAAGAAATACTTCGTGGCTTCCATCATCAACAACGGTGGTCCATTAAGACTCGACCAAATCAGATTCAAAGAGAATATCAACATCATAAAATCGGTAATCATAGACGAAAGCCACCGAGTAAAAGACGCATCCACACAACAAAGCAAAATTGTAAAAGGGGTCGCATCCGGCAAGGAGTACA
Source organism: Breznakibacter xylanolyticus (assembly GCF_003254275.1). Classification (GTDB taxonomy): domain Bacteria; phylum Bacteroidota; class Bacteroidia; order Bacteroidales; family Marinilabiliaceae; genus Breznakibacter; species Breznakibacter xylanolyticus. The sequence goes on from NZ_QKZK01000007.1 coordinate 46,612, forward strand.
TCTTAGCTCTGACAGGTACACCCGTGGTAAACAAACCCCGCGATTTGGTTTCACAACTGGGCATCATCGACCAGTTGAAAGTGTTCGGCGGGCACAAGCATTTTGTGGATAGATATTGCCAGGAAGGCGGCACCAACTTGAAAGAGCTGAACTTCCTACTTAGAAAAAACTGCTTCTATCGGCGTGAAAAAACGGAAGTACTGAAAGACCTCCCGGCTAAGATGAGACAGATAGCCTATTGCGATATCACCACCCGAAAAGAGTACCGCGATGCGTTGGCCGACCTTGAAAAGTATCTGAAGCTATACCGCCAAGCCACCGACGAACAGGTTGCCCGTTCGATGAAGGGCGAAGTGATGGTAAGGATTGGGGTATTGAAAAACATATCGGCACGTGGGAAAATAAACGATGTGGTGGATTACGTGAAAGACGTGATCGAATCGGGCGAAAAGATTGTGGTATTCGTCCACCTAAAGGAAGTGGCTCAGATGCTTTTGAAGTTCTTCCCATCGGCTGTTACCATCCTTGGTGATGACGACATGCAGACACGGCAACGAAACATCGACTCATTTCAGAAAGACCCAGACACGCAAATCATTATATGCTCCATCAAAGCCGCCGGCGTGGGAATTACCCTCACGGCCAGCTCGCGGGTGGCCTTTGTAGAACAGCCCTGGCATCCGGCCGATAGTGAACAATGTGAAGATAGATGCCATCGAATTGGGCAGAAAGACAGCGTCCAATGCATCTATTTTTTAGGTAAAGACACCATCGATGAATGGATTTACAAAGTGATAGAGGAGAAACGGAGCATCGCCAACACCATTGTGGGTGCGGTTGACGAAGTGGAAACCTCCATCATGGAGTCGGTCATGAGCTTATTCAACCCGAAATAAAAAATGCCCCAATTGCCATCACACAAGGATACAGTCCGAGGTTGAACAAGAGGGGCACATTTTTACAATCCAAATACAAAAGTAATGTTTAACAAGGATTTTTACCCTACCCCCGAGCATGTTTTAGATACCATGCTCGCAGAAATCGACTTAAGCGGTCGAACGATTTTAGAACCAAGCGCCGGCAGCGGAGCCATTCTCGACTATTGCGCCAAGTTTGCGCCAAAGGAATTGCTCTGTTGTGAACTGCACCCCGATTTGTCCCGAATAGCGGCAAGCAAAGGGCGGTTCATTGGCAACGACTTCTTAAGAGTCACATCGGAACAGATAAGCCATGTGGATTTTATCATTATGAACCCACCTTTTTCGGCCGATGAAAAACACATCCTACATGCCTACGAAATTGCCCCGGAGGGATGCCGAATTATCTCTCTCTGTAATTCTGATACCCTGAGAAAGGATTATTCAAGGAGCCGAAAGGAACTATTGAAAACCATATCCGACCATGGCTATTCACAAGACATCGGCAGTGCGTTTTCGGATGCCGACCGAAAGACCGATGCAGAAGTATCGATTGTCAACCTTTTCAAGCCCCGCACATCGGAAGATACAGAGTTTGAAGGCTACTTTGATATGAACGACAGCGAAGAGGAGGATGGAGAAAACGGGGTGATGCGCTTCAATGAAATCAGGGACATTGTGAACCGATATGTTGGAGCAGTGAAGGTATTCAACAAGGTGATGGATGCTAACAACGAAATCACAAATCTGATTAAACCCATCAACGGAGCCAGTCGCATCGAGTTTGGCGCCTTTCATCAAAAAGGGAATTACCGCTCCGAAATCAACCGAGATGAGTTTAAAAAAGAATTGCAAAAATCGGCATGGCGAACCGTTTTCAATCGGCTCAACATGGACAAGTATATCACCTCCAAGATACGGGAAGACTTGAACTCCTTCATTGAGAAGCAATCGAACGTGCCGTTTACCATGGGAAATATCCAACGCATGCTACACCTCTTGATAGGCACTCACGCCGACCGAATGAATCAGGTGTTGGTACAGGCCTTTGAACGGATTTGCTCATTTGCCGACAGCAACAACTCAGCAGGTGAGGGATGGAAAACAAACTCAGGGTACAAGGTGAACCGACGTTTTATCCATCCATACATCTGTGAGTACGATAGCAGATGGCCAAGCGATAGTATTAAAATCCGTTACGACCGTGGAGACCGAATGGATGACATCATTAAGGCTCTTTGCCTTCTTACGGGTGAAAGCTATGATGACCAAATCCCTCTCCGCAATTACTTTGAATTTCCAATACATCTCCGTCGTGTAAGCAACGGGAAATTGATGGGTGGCCATCAGTATTCATTCAGAGACAGGGATGGTTACAATGGTGCACAAAACACCAAGGAATCACTTGCAAAGAGAGGAATAGAAGTGGAAATCGATCACACAGGTACCACATGGGGCGAATGGCACGACTGGGGTTTCTTCCGGGTACGTGGCTACAAGAAAGGCACCATGCACTTTGAGTTTAAAGATGAAAAGGTGTGGGAGCTATTCAACCGAAAAGTGGCAGAGATTAAAGGTTGGCGACTTCCCGCGCAAACTGACACGAAAAGGAAAGGCACCGAACGTGCACCCAAGAAAGGAATGGTGGTTTATGGATAAGCAAAAGAGTACAATCAGATACCGCATCCCGGTGAGCGTCAAGTTCCCGGGCACGCACCCCCGAAAAGGCGAAATTCATTTCACCCCATTCAGATATTGAAACATGACTCAGCTAACCCTCCGTTTTCCGGAACCACCGCCCAAACCCAAAGAACTGCCCTGGAAGGCCATATTCCCCCACTGGATGCCCGAACAAGGCGGCTTGGCACAAATGCACACGGTAATACTTACCGGGCAAGGCTATTGTTACGGCGACACCGTAAGGATAAATGAAATAAAAGGGGAACAGGTGGCGTGTACCGTTGAACACTTCAAAGACGATAACTGGTGGAAGAACGGCACAACGTACCAATGCACCCTGTTTGATTTATGGCCTATACCGGGCATACACTTTTAAACCCAAACACATGAAAGTATCAGAAATAAAACTGGTTTACAAAACCAAGCAACGGACTAAAGACAGGCCTCAGGTAAGATGCTCTAAAGATGCAGCAACAGTGTTTAAACCGTTTTTCGACACCGACACCATTGAGTTGAAAGAAGAGATTCACCTAATGCTTTTGAATGCTTCGGCAAAAGTGTTGGGTGTGGTGAACTTATGCCACGGAACGGGAGGATCGGCCTTTGTGGATAAACGCCTCATTGCGGCAGCTGCCATAAAAAGCAACGCCAAACAGGTGATATTGGCGCACAACCACCCATCGGGTAACAATACGCCATCGCCCGACGACATAATATCGACAAAAGAAGTGCGCAAAGCATTAAATCTTTTCAACATTAGTCTTAACGACCATTTAATCATAACCAAAACCGACTATTACAGCATGGCTGATAATGGTGAAATCTAAAACACATGGCAAACAAAGTCATCTTAACCGGCAACGTTGGCACCGACCCCAAAACAGGTGAAACCAACGGTATAAAGTACGCACAGCTGAGCATCGCCACCAGCGAACGCTTCACCGACAAAAACGGAGAACGAAAAGAGACCACCGACTGGCACAAGGTAGCCGTTTGGCGGCAGCTGGCAGAGGTGGTTGAGAAATATGTCAAGAAAGGGACAAAGCTGTATGTGGAGGGGAAATTGAAGTCCTGGTCCTACGACGACAAAGACGGCAACAAACACTACGTGACCGAGGTGGTGGCCGAAAAGATCGAGTTCCTTGGCGGACCACGCACAGAAACAACACACCCAAACGCCCAACAACCTCAGGAACCGATGACGGACAATACTGAGGACGATTTACCATTTTAATCTATCCAAGCCATGACATATATCGAGCGAATAAACATGTTCTGGGTTTTGCATGAAGGCAACCAATACAGCACTACGGAAATCGCGCTTTACTTTTATCTGATGAAAGTAGCCAACATCTGCGGCTGGCCGGATTCCTTCAAGCGGAACAACGCTAAAATCTGTTCCGATTTAGGCGTCAGCTTTAAAACGCTCGCGAATGCAAGGAACCGATTAAAGCAAACCAATGCGATTGATTTTAAAACAACCAACGGAGCGGCAAATGTCAGCTACACCTTTGGAGAATTTACCAGGGTTAGTGCCGAGGTTGAGGAAGAGGTTAAGACCTTGGGAAAATTTACCAAGGTTAGTGCCAAGGTTAGTGCCGAGGTTCGGGCGGAGGTTGGTGCCGAGGTTGGGGATGAGTTAAATAAGAGGAAAGAGGAAAGACTAGATAAAAAGAAAGAAGAACCCCCTTCATCCCCCAAAGGCGAATTATTCCCCGAAGAGGATAATGAAACAAAGGAAATGACTCCTGCACCCAAAAAGAAAAAAAAGGCCGAGGTATTGGACAAATCGTTCATCCCAACAGCTTATTTAGCCTTAGTTGAAGATTGGATTGCCTACCGAAAAACAATAGGGAAACCCTACAAAACACAGTTTGGATTGACACAATTCGTCAAGAAACTGGTAGAAATAAGCGGAGATAATCTGATAAAAGCCAAACAGATAGTAGAACACGCCAAGGGGAAGGAATGGCAAGACGTGTACCCAATCAATCAAGATAAGAAGCAAGGCGCACAACGCGCAGGCCAAATTCTTCAACCCAAAGATGAAACACACAAATCAGACTTGTTAAAACGATTCAACAATGGAAATACATCAAGCAATTGAAGCCCTGCACAAGCAAAAGGTGGATCCCCTGCGTCGGGGCTACAAGTTTTGGTGGGGAAACCACGACCAAAACCGAACGATGTTCCGCAAAACATTCATGGCGGTTGACAGCAGCGTGAAGGCCTACCAACACCTGCCCGAATACGAAGAAATCATCGACTGGATGAGCGACAGCAAAGGGAAAGGACTTTTTTTGATGGGAGCTTGTGGCCGTGGGAAATCAACCATCCTAACCGGCGTGTTACCTGTGCTGATGTTTCAACACCTGGGGCTGGTTTTACGACCAACACACGCCGATGATATCCCAAACAACGTTAACCAATTGGCTCGCTACTGGTCCGTTTGCATTGACGAACTCGGCGTGGAATCGATGGTCAACGATTACGCTGGAAATTACGAGGGATTTAATCGAATCATCAACGCTGCCGAATCGAAACTAAGGCCGGTGTTTATCTCGACAAACTTAAACGAAGAACAGCTCCTCGATCGATACGGCGAAAGAACCTTTGACCGAATCATTAGGCTATGCAGAGTGGTGAAGTTTAAAGGGGACAGTTTGAGGTGTTGAAACGATGCTAACGGACTACGGTATCACCAGTGCCGCACTTTACAGAACTGTCGATACGTGAACAGCCTTCTTGCGGCATTGGTGATACCGTGTGTTATCAGTCGTTAATTGTTTTACTCCTTATTATTTAGATCATAAAATGGAAAATCAAAATAGAGTTATAAAAGTTTGTCCAGATCCGCAATGTGATGCCGTTTGGCACAATATGCCTAAAAAAGAAACTCACTGTAAAAATTGTGGTGGTTGGGTAATGGCTATTAGTTTAGATCAATATTGGAAAAAGTTTTCAGAAGTTTGGTTTCAATATGATTTTGACACAGAGGAAATTTTCAGGCTTACAAAAAATGATCCTCAACTCAGTCTTTCTTTTAATGACTGATAACGGACTGCGGTATCACCAGTGCCGCACGTGTAGGACTTTCGATGTGCGAACAGCCTTCTGCGGCATTGGTGATAACGTGTGTTAGGGGCTGGCATTATTTCTAATCGTTAAAAATTTTCAAGATGAAAAGAGTAATAAAATTCAGAGCAATATCATATAGAACATGCGATTTTGTTTTTGGTAGTCTTGTTGAAGATAAAGAGGAGTTTTTTATCTTATCCGATGGCGAAAAGTTTCATGTCGTAAAAGAGTCAATCGACCAATTCACAGGAATGATTGATGGTTATGGCGTTGAAATATACGAATCAGATGTTTTGAGAAGAATTGGAAAAGGAACAAACGAATACTTTGTTTATTTTGATAATGGATTGTTTCTACTCCAGAATCAATTTGGCAGATGGGGAACGCTTGAAAAATATTTTGAAATATGTATTTCTTTCGATTTAAAAGCTGAGGTTATTGGTAATTTCTATGAAACGCCTGAATTATGCGAACATGCTCTACCTAATCAGTCGTGATGAATTCGCCCTATGCTTGCCCCTAACATACTAATATCCCCAGTTCAATTTATGAACCATGAAACAACTATCAGATTACGAGCGGTTATCACTCTCTAAATTGGGTAATAGCATCCATGCCGGGTATTGGAGTAACGACGGATTGGTTCAATTGATTGAACTATGCTGCATCTATCTGAATCCAATCCCAATACAGCAATACGCCAACGAGCGAAACAAAACGTACAACGGCATTAAAAAGACAGTCCCATCTGTCAGCATCCTTGGACATAAATACATTATCGACAACGACTAAAGCTCTCCCCAACCGGAGGGCTTTTTAAATCCCTTAAGCCAATGAAAACCGAAGTACTCAAAATCATCCAAGACATCCAGGAAGGCAAAGAGAAGAAACACATCTTCCCCACCCATGCACTACAATCAGAAATCCTGTATGTGGCTCGAAAGCGAATAGAAAAAGCCATTAGCCAGCTGGCGACAGAAGGCCAAATTAAGCAGGGTAACACCATCAACGAACCCTTTGTATCACTTAACACCCAAACCAATGAAAGAAAATCGAATTAACTACAAAAGAGTGTACCAACGGTTGGCGGAGAAATACCCGTCAATAGCCGACGAACTGAAAGCTGACGCACCTAAAAAGCTTGACGGATTGGAAATGCTCACCGTGTTCACCATCTTTTGCCGTATCAAGGGCATAACGCACCTGAACCTACCTCCTGATTCAGAAAAAAGTCACTTACAGGCATTGTTTGCATCTGTGTTTGTTCAGATTTATGACTCCGATTACTTCCAAGGCGATAAGCGCCCACTGAGAAAAGGGCTGCGTCAAAAGATGGCAGCACTCTTGAATTGCCATGCCACACAAATCTCTCACATTTTATCAAGTGTGAAGATATACCTGAAAGCCTATAAAAGCTTTCGCAGCGAGGCCGAATATATTTACAATGAAATCAGTAAAACACTATCAAATGGAAATAAAGTTGGACGAAAGGAATTATCGGAAACACAATGAGGCGAACAAGCAAATAATTAAGAAGTCTGTTGACGAGTTGGGGGCAGGGCGGTCGATACTGGTAGATAAAGAAGGGCAGATTATTGCTGGCAACGGAGTATTCGAACAATGGGGAGACAGGCCAGTGAAAGTGATTGAAACAGACGGCAACGAGTTGGTTGTTGTCAAACGCAATGATTTGTCACCCGATGATCCGAGAAGACAACAATTGGCATTTGCAGACAACCACGCATCCGACCTGAGTGAATGGAATGAAGATCTGCTGCGAGAAGATTGGGAGAAATTAGAACTTGATGGTTGGAATATAGAACTGACAGAGGATGACAAGAAGTTGGCAATAGCGAAACACGAAGAGGCTAAAGCCAGTCTGGCAGAGCGGTTCATTATTCCTCCTTTTTCAGTACTGGATTCAAGGCAAGGATATTGGCAAAACAGGAAAAACGCATGGATCAACCTTGGGATTCGAAGCGAAGAGGGAGGCAGGGACAAAATGAAAGTGTCTGGTGCTTTATCCGGGTCTGTGCCCCGCTATTATGAATACAAAACCATGGCTGAAACTAAAGTCGGTAGGAAATTATCCAACAAAGAATTCGAAGAGGATTATTTGATGGACATGATGCCAAAGGAATCAAATCTGGCTGTGACGGAAACAGGCGCTATGCTTTCAATATTCGATCCTGTATTGTGTGAATTGTCATACAAATGGTTTTGCCCAAACGGAGGAACCATACTCGACCCTTTTGCCGGAGGTTCCGTAAGGGGAATTGTTGCATCATACCTTGGTTATCACTATACAGGTATCGACCTGCGAGCAGAGCAGATTGAAGCGAACATTAAGCAGGGGCAAAGATTAGTCGCAAACAACATGCCCAACTGGATTATAGGGAACAGCTGTGACATACCTCAGTTGGTCAGCAATCAATTTGACATGGTCTATTCATGCCCTCCTTATTTCGATTTAGAGGTTTACTCTGAAAAGGAAGGTGACCTATCGAATATGGAATGGGAAGACTTCAAACGTGACTATGCAAAAATCATCAGTGAGTCTGTGTCACGACTAAAAGAGAACCGATTTGCATGCTTTGTGGTCGGAGACGTGAGAGACGAAAAAGGTTTTTACCGCGACTTTGTGGGTTACACAATCGAATGCTTTGAAAATGCAGGAGCAAAGTATTACAACGAAATGATTCTTGTGAACGTCGCAGGAAGTTTGCCTATCAGAGTAGGAAAACAGTTTAGCACATCGAGAAAGGTTGGGAAATGCCACCAAAATGTCTTGGTGTTCTTCAAAGGAGACCCAAAGACCATCAAAGACAATTTTACAGAGATAGAGGTTGATGGATTGGACGAACAATCATTTGAATAATTTACGATACAACTTTACAACATGGCACACAGAAGTAAAGGCGAAAGAGAAAGCGACCTGACCCTCATCGCCGAACTCTACACAAAAGGACGGTCATATCGTGAAATCGCCCACGAGGTAAATCATCGAACAGGGCGAAGCATCACACACACAACGGTGTCCAACGAGATTAAGAAACTATTGAAAGAATGGGAAGCAAGCCGAAATGAGCTCATCGACCATCAAAAATTTATTGAACTGGCGAAGATTGACCGACTTGAAAAAACATACTGGGATGGCTACGAAAAGTCGTGTCAACCTGTAAAGAAGTCTGTCACAAAGAAAAAAGGCACACCCAACCAAGTCAACGACATTGAAAAAACAGACAATGAAGAAAGTCGTGTTGGAGATCCCAGATTCTTAGATGGCATCAAGTGGTGTATTGAGCAACGATGCAAAATATTTGGCATCAACGCCCCTCAAAAGTTCGATGTAGAGACAAATCTGTTTCAGGAATTAATGAAATCAGCCACAGGAGAGTGATAAAAGAGCAATACATAAAGCTATTCAAGGCATGGCAGGCAGACTGGAACAAGTTTGCCTGTGATGTTTTAAAGGTGAACCTAGACCCGGAACAGCAAGCCATTCTTTCGGCTGTGCAAAACCAACCTAGGGTGTCGGTTTGCTCGGGAACCGCTCGGGGGAAGGACTTCATCGCTGCCGTGGCTTCCATGTGCTTTATGTACCTCACACCCCGATACAATGCTGCTGGAGAGATGGTGGAGAATACCAAAGTGGCCATGACAGCCCCAACCGACCGTCAGGTGAAGAACATCATGTTCCCGGAAGTATCACGGCTGTATTCACGAGCCAAGGTTTTGCCGGGACGGCTGGTCGGGTACGACATCCGTACAGAAAACGAGGAATGGTTCTTAACAGGCTTTAAAGCGTCAAAGGATAACCACGAAGCGTGGTCTGGTTTTCACGCCGCCAACACCATGTTCGTCATTACTGAGGCTTCGGGGATTGAGGAAACCATCTTCAACGCCATTGAAGGAAACCTGCAGGGAAACTCACGAATACTGATAGTATTCAACCCTAACAACACAACAGGCTATGCGGCCAAGTCCCAAAAATCACCCAGATGGAAGAAATTTCGATTGGATAGTTTGAGTTCTCCCAACGTCATTCAAAAGAGAATTGTCATTCCAGGACAGGTCGATTACGAGTGGGTCAAAGATAAAGTGGAAGCTTGGTGCCAAAGAATTGAAGAGTCGAACTTCACCGAAGCGAAGGGCGATTTCGAATTTGATGGATTGCTTTATCGTCCCAACGACCTATTCCGGGTCAAGGTACGAGGTATGTTCCCCGAAGTGGCCGAAGATACCCTTATCCCATTGGAATGGATTGACCTGGCACAGGAACGATGGAAGCGAGCCAGAAAACCGGTAACACCCGTCCGCATTGGTGCCGATGTGGCCGGCATGGGACGGGACAATTCAATCTTTTGCCATCGCATGGATCACTTTGTCGAGAAACTTGAAATAGTGGGAACGGCCGGAAGTGCTGATCACATGTTGGTAGCCGGAAAGCTTGCAAACCTGTTGAAACATCCATCCAACAAAGCCTTCATTGACACCATTGGCGAAGGTGCCGGGGTTTATTCCCGTTTGGATGAACTGGGCTACAAAAACGCCTTTTCGTGCAAGTTCTCGGAAGGAGCCGAAGGTTTGACTGATGTGACAGGAGTTTATCGATTCGCCAATATGCGGGCATATTTATTCTGGGCTGTTCGTGACTGGTTAAACCCGGCCAATGAGCAAAACCCTTGCCTCCCTCCTTGCGACGAATTAACCGAAGAACTCACTGAAATCAAATGGAAATTCCAGTCAAACGGCTCCATCATTATTGAACCAAAGGACGACATCAAAAAGAGGTTGCGACGATCCACCGACTATTCTGATTCATTGGCCAACACCTTCTATCCGCACGACAAAAGGGAGGAAGAAGTGCAGGATTTGAGCGGGGTGTTTTTTTAATCGTTCACTTAATGGCAAATGGTGACAGATTAAACCCTCGTCCCATTATTGTCTGTTTTTTCGTGGTCTATCTTGGCAATCAAAAAAAGGTCATGGTCATAGCAGACATCCTCGCCCTCACTCCCGACGAAGCTTATAAAAAGCTGACAGCCAAAGCAACCCCAAAAGTATCAGCCGAAGATATTGCCAAGCAAATCGACCCGCTCCAACATGATGTGTTCGACGAATCGAAACGCCCCAAGAAAACGGTCAAAAAAGCCACAGGCAAAGATGCAGCCGGAAATATCACCTATTCCGACAAACAGGAAGAAGTGGCCAGGATAGCAGTACCACTTCAAATGTTGATAGTCGAGCGAACCATTGGCTTCGTACTCGGAAACCCTGTTAAGCTGCGTTCAGATGCAGAAGGTGACAAGCAAATAAGGCTGGTTGACATGGTGAAAAAATTGTGGAAGGATAACAAACTTGACTACAAGAACCGTGAATTAGCTCGAACGCTATTCTCAGAATGTGAGGTGGCCGAGTTGTGGTATTTGGCCAAGGATGAAGAATATTGGGAAAACGCGAACACTAACCTTCGCCCAAAATGCAAGCTCCTGAAACCATCTGACGGCAATAAGCTCATCCCCCTTTACGACGAATATGGAGACATGATGGCCTTCTCTCGCGAATACTTAATCGAGAGGGATGGAAAAAAGATAACGGTTTTAGAGACCTACACAGCGGAAAAAACCATCGTATTTGAAAAGGGTGAAACAGTTACCATCGTAAAAGAAGAAACCAACACATCCAAAAAAATCCCTGTCGTTTACTATCAGCAGAAATATCCGGAATGGCACAAAGTTCAAGTATTAACCCATCTTGCAGCTTTCCATCCAAAATTCATTAAAAAAACACCTTTTTTCACCTCAAAATAGGCTCTTTTGCTCTATTTGCTTTTGTAATACATTGATAATCAGTGTCTGAATTTTCGAAAAATCATTTGTAGTACACAAGGGGGTATTGTATATCAGCGGTTTACATGTTTACTTTGGGGCATGTATTTCAAAGTATCCATGCGCACCAACCCCGAAACGGGAATCTATAGCGGTTATTACCGTGTTTAGTGGAGAGCTAGCGTCATTACGCTACCTTTACAAAGCGAAAATCTGTAGTACACAAATCCGAACTCGAAAATGAACAATTCATTGAAATACAGGCGCTGGCTTTAGGATAGCTGCAAAATGGGTTAATCAACCGATTGGAAACGCTTCTATCCAACTTTGCCGACACCAACGACTACTTTGGGTCGCCAATGATTGCAGTGACAGGTAAGGTGTTGGGGCTTGCCGAAAAGGGAGAGCAAGGGAAAGTTTTACAAATTGAAAAAGAGGGAAATGCCGAGTACTTGTCATGGGATCACGCCCCCGAAAGCGTGAAACTTGAAATTGAAACCTTATTGGAACTTATCTACACGTGCACTCAAACACCCAACATCTCATTCAGTCAAATGAAGGGATTGGGGAACCTATCGGGGGTGGCTTTAAAGCTCATGTTTATGGACGCTCACATGAAGGTGGAAAATAAAATTGAGCTGTTCGGTGAAATGTTTCAACGCCGTTTAAACTTGATTAAAGCCATCTGTTCTAAGGCCGTTGACACATCGTTAGAAGCGGAAGCCAAACTGCTCAACATCGAGCCTGTGTTCAAGCCTTACATGCCCCGAAATGATAAAGAGGAAATGGACACACTCACAACAGCAACGGGTGGCAAAGCAGTTCTGAGTCGCAAAACTGCAATCACCAACAACCTGTTTGTATCAGACCCCGATATGGAATTGGAAGAGATACTAAAAGAAGAAGCAAAAGAGAGTCAACTGGACGCACTTGAACCCACTGAATGATGGAAGAAAGATACAACAATCGGCTTGGGAAAGCATACCAAACCATCATCCGGAAAATAGCCTCCCTTTACGGAATAACCTCCAACGAAGCGGAGGTTTTCTATTTGAGCCAAAAGCCGGCACTCAGGAAACAGTTGGAGGCGATGGTTCAATCACATTTCGAATCGATTTCTGCCAACATAAAAGCGGCAGCATTAGAAGCCTGGGCGGTTTCGAGCATGATGTACGAAAAAGAAGCAGGCAAGCGACCAGCAATTCTCCTGAAGGGGCAAGCGGCCAAAGATGCGACCAAAGCATTCAACGAAGCAAAAGCAAAGTATTTGGCCGATTTGGACAAAAGGCTATCCAAGCGGGTATGGAAATGGGAAAAGCAATTCATGTCCGAAATTGAATTAACCATGCAGGTTGGCTTTAAAGAAGGAGCCAGTGCCGCCAAACTATCAAGGGATGTCCGGCAATATCTTAACAATCCGGAGAAACTATTCAGGCGAGTTCGTGACGAGTTCGGGCAGCTCCATTTGAGTAAAGCTGCGGCTGCTTACCATCCGGGGCAAGGCGTTTATCGGAGCAGCTACAAAAATGCCCTCCGAATGACAGGCACCGAAATAAACCGTGCCTATCGACTTGGCGAGCACCATAGGCGGTTGGCCGATCCGGAAGTGGTTGGCATCGAAGTAAAGCTTTCAAATAACCACACATTGAATGGAGTTCCATTTACCGATATCTGTAACCACTTGGCAGGAAAATACCCGAAGGAGTTTGTATTCACAGGATGGCATCCGAAGTGTCGTTGCAAAACGGTTTCCATATTGGTAACTGATGAAGAGTTCGACAAGATAACAGATGACATTTTAGATGGAGGGGATGGGAGAATAAAAAGCGTAAATGAAGTAAAAGACGTACCCCAAGGCTACAAAGATTGGTGTGATAAAAATGCCTTTAGAAGTCGTGGGTGGAAAGATAACCCATACTTCATCAAAGATAACCCAGAGTACAATCCACAGTTTTTCAACGCCCCAAAATTTACGGAAGCGGGAAAGGTGTTTTTCCGTCATCCTTCAACCCATAAGGCCATTGAACGGATGGATACGCCTGAATACAGGAAGAAATATCCCAAGCACACCAGTTTGGAACTTGGAGCGATACACCATTACACTCGAAGTAATACCATGGCTTACCGCGATTTGAATAAATCGTTGGTGACCGGGAAGATGGATGATTTCAACAGTGCGTTTTCGGAACTTTTGAGCAGCGGGTTAAACAAATTGCCCGATTTTGAAGGAGTTGTGTACCGAGGGTCGATATTAAACAATGCGCAACTATCAGCCTATTTGGATGCTCACACCAGAGGAGCCAGCTATACGCATAAGTTTTTTACATCGGCAAGCAAAGACAATGTTGTGGCCAAAACCTTCCAGAACCTTAGACGATTAAAAAAAGGTGAAACGAAGGTATCGTGTGCGATTCTGAGCAAAAGAGGAAAAAATGTGTCTGATATGTCCGAGTTTAATGGTAAATTTACAAGGACAAATCAACAGGAAATTATCTTCGATAAAGGTGCAAAGTTTGATGTATTAGATTATAGCATAAGCGAAGACGGGGTTTATAGAATTTATATGGAGGAATTGTAATATGCGCTCATTTGATTTCCAAAAATTCTGCGAAGAAGACGACAATCGTCAGCGCGAGTGGGAAGCCCTCCCCGAAGCGGAGAAGGAACGGCAACGCCGTGCTCTTGCCGGATGGGCAGACCGGATAGAAGCCGAGAATGAGGCTTTAGAATTACAGGTGAGAATGGAGCGAGGGGAAATAGTTGATTAGCGGTATATTCCCATCAATGAAGATGTGTGAAAAACAAAAGGTAGTCTCGAAAGGCTACCTTTTGTTGTGGCGCAAGGAACAATATTGCCATCATTCCAGCATAAGCCACCGGCGGTCAGTGACCATCTAGGACAAAGTCCTTTGCAAATATAGTTAAATACTAAACAGAGGAAAGTTCACGCCCTAAACGGTGAATCCCTTCAATGATCTTTTTCCTCTGTTCGGGGCGAGGGTTTCGGATGCCCATCGCATAATGGCCTATTTGTTTAACATTGATGCCGGTTACGCGAGATATTGCACTGCGTGTGACAACCCCATCAAGATTATGCAATATGGCGGATATTTCAAGTTGGTATTCCGTTTCGTAACCGCCACTAACCAGCCACTGTGGGGCATCGCCCTCATCACCTTCTAAGTGGAATTGCAAAGCATCGGCAAAGGCTTTCTTTGCCCCTTCAAACGTTTTTGAGGTTGCAAATACCGCACCGCCTGCCTCACCTGTTGCAGCAACGTAGTTGTCACCGCTCCAGCTTATTTTTACTATTAGTTTTTTCATGCTCCAATTTTTACGGATTCATTTCCATCCGGCCTGTTTCCAAATGCTGTTCAAAATCTCCTGGTCTATGGTGTCACTCGGTTTCTGATTAACAGTTACCGCACCTTTTTTTGTTGGATGTTTAAATTGCCGATGGCTTCCCTTTTGCCTGTGCAGGAACCAACCTTCATCTTCTAACATCCTTATCACTTCTCTGACCTTGTACTTTTTCACCTGAGTCGATGTGTGTTTATGCAAAGATAGTAAAAAGACTATCATTTATGCAAAGGCATTCACCGTTTTTCAATCGGTGAAAGCATAACCCCCTCATTTCTTTGCCCTCAATAGCACCACGGATAACTTGCCGGTCAAAACGCACGGTGCTATGAAAGAAAAAATACAGCAGTTGTTGAGGGCCAAATTTTCCGGAACTCCAACCATCGTAATCGACAGGGTGGCCGACCACTTAAGCCAAACTGTTACCGAAGAATCACAACTCGAAACCGCTATTGCCGGGGTCGAACCACTTGTGACCTCATTTGCCACCATCCTACAATCCGAAACAGACAGACGTGTTACTGATGCCCAAAAGAAAGCGCTGGAAGCTTTCCGAGCCAAACACGGATTGGACGAAAACGGCAAACCCATTCAAAACCCCAATCCGAACCCAACCCCAGGGGGCGGTGATGACAAGCTCGCCAAGGAACTTGAAGAGATGCGGAAGCGTCTTGACGGCTATGAAGCAAAGGAGAAAGCAGGTATGCTGCATAACTCTTTGAAGTCGAAACTGGCCGAAAAGAAGATACCGGACACCTTCATCAAGGGACGCACGGTGGAGAGCGAAGAACAAATTGACGCTGTGTTGGCCGAGATTGAAGCCGACTACACCAGCGTAAAGCAACACCTCATTAACGAAGGTGTGGTTGGAGACGCCCCTCGCAACCCCATTGGCAACCCCAGTAACGTGGATGCTGATATTGCATCATGGGCGAAGAGTTAATCATTTTAAACACGTATCAAAATGGCAATCGGATTTAAAAAAGTCTATTCCACAGAGGGAACGCCTGTTTTCCAAAAAGTATTGGAGAATGCACAGGGTGGTTTCACCCTCGACATGACCGGATTGACCTCGGGAGAGGAAATCCCCAAAGGCGCACTATTCATCTATGATGAATCGACCCGCAAAGCAACCTATGTACGAACAGCAAAAGTGCATGAAACGGTTGCAGCACAAATAGCAGTGAAAGTAAGCAAAGGGCATAAAGTAAAAGTTGGTGATTCACTGGATGGGGTGGCCGTGAACGCCATCAATACCGCCAATGCCGACTACGACACCCTGACCATGGCCTCCAATGTTTCGGCAGATGCCGGAGATATTTTGGCCACTCATGCCACAACAGGTAAAACCACTGGGTTAGGATTTGATGCTATAACAGCTGAAGAAAATGCAACCCTCTCGGTTGTGATTCGCGGCACTGCTTACGCACGTCGTATCCCTCCAGTGGCACAGGAACAACTTCCTGCAACTCTCATTTTGTCAAACTCTTATTAATTAAACAATGGCAGATAGAATTAAATCCATTTTCGGTCCCTATTCCGAGAAAATGCAGGTGATGATCGACACCGCGAAAGACAAGTTCGCGCCCGTGTGGTTCACCAAATATTTAGATTGGGGCACACCAAAAACCACCCTAACCTTTGAAACAGCCATTGGTCGTTCAAGAATCGAAGCCGCTGCTTCTGTGGTTGATCGCAGCGCCTCTGCCCCGCTCCGTGGCCGTCCCGGATTGGAGAAACTTCGCGGTGAAGTACCAGCCATCAAGGAGAAATTCGCCATGACCGAGAGCGACTACCGTGACTGGGAAATGCTTAAAGCCATGAGCGTAAACGATGGCACCAAGCTCAAAGCGTTGCTCGACCTGTTGTTCAACGACGTGAAAAAGGTGGGTGATGCATCTCTGAAACGCCTTGACTTCATGGTACTGCAAGGGATTTCAACAGGGAAAATCAACCTTTCGTTGACCAACAACCCCGATGGGATTGTGACCGGAGAAATTGACCTGCTGATGCCTGCCGAAAACAAACGCAGCGTCAGTGAAAAGTGGTCCGTTTCAGCAACCGCCACGCCAGTTACCGACATTAAAAATGCCGTGGACGCAGCCGAGGAAAGAGGAATTGCGTTTGAGAAAATCTTGATGACTCGCAATACATTCTGGAAGTTCCAGAAGTGCGATGAAACCATCAAGATGCTGAACGGCTTCTTCAGGTTGAACACCAACCAAAAGCTGCTGCCCACCTTTGCTCAGGTGAACGAATACCTTCAGGCCAACTTGCTCCCAACCATTGAATTGGTTAATGAAGCCATTGGTATTGAGAAAGACGGAAAGATCAGTGTGCAACGTCCGTTCGAGGATACAGCTGCCGTTCTTATCCCGTCAGGTAAATTGGGCATTGTGCATAATGCGGTTTGCATCGAGGAAATGAAGCCTGTGGCAGGTGTGTCGTATGCCAAATACGAACGGTCGTTAATTTCCAAGTGGTCGCAAAACGACCCATTTGGCGAATACACAGCCGTGGAGCTGAACGCCTTCCCAGGCATCGAGGCCATTGATTCCATCTTTATCCTCAACACCGAAACCAAAGCCTGACCCAACGGGCAGGGATAACACCCTGCCCTTACCTTTTGAGCCATGACGAACCTTGAAGCCTTAAAATCGAAAGTTGCCGGTTATCCATTATCGGAGAACACATTTTTAACCGCATTGACCGACAGAGCCATTCAGCCAACGGAGGAATATAGCGGGAAGAACCGAAATTTTGAACTGGCCATGGCCGATGTGTATATCGTGCTAGCCACTTCGGTAAACGTGTCCGAGGGAGGGTATCAACTAAGCATCACCGATAAAACCAATTTCGTGAAGATTGCGGGCAAGATTTACGGAGTTTACGGGGAGCCAAACCCACTCAAAGACGATGAGCCAGCCATTTCAAATGCATCCAACCTATGGTAGTAATGCAATACCCCCATTCTATCACCATCACAGCAAAGGGAGCAACCGGCAT
The DNA here is from genome assembly GCF_003254275.1 of Breznakibacter xylanolyticus. GTDB lineage: Bacteria > Bacteroidota > Bacteroidia > Bacteroidales > Marinilabiliaceae > Breznakibacter > Breznakibacter xylanolyticus. The sequence continues at coordinate 64,484 of NZ_QKZK01000007.1, forward strand.
AGATGGGGATGGAAATCCAACAGAAGGCGCGACAACGGTAGTTTTCACCGGAACGTGCCGAGCCGAAGCCAACGGCACTGGGCAACTGCTGAGAGGTGACGATGGCAGTGAAATGAATTACTCATTCACAGTATATCTACCCAAGATGGAAACGGATATTTCGGCCAACTCAGAAGCCGAAATCATCATTGGCAACATGACCATTAAAGGCAGTGTGAAACGTCACAGCAATGGACAGCTAAACTCACGGTTATGGGTATAAGGGGAAGTTTTAGGTATTCAGATATCGAGAAAGCATTAAAGAGCGACCTAATTGCCATTGAAGCGAACATCATCCGCATTATGAAGCGATGTGGAAATGAATTTGTGACCGATGCAAAAAATGGCCTTAACATCTCATCTTCTGCTTTCCCTAAAGGAGACTACAAAGATCAGACTGCCAATCTTAGAAGCTCAATAGGCTATGTTATCATGAGAGATAATGAAGTGATTGAGCAGAACATTGATGGAACAGGACAAGGAATGTCGGCGGGTCTTGCAGCTCTAAGAGCCAGGCAAAGTGGAACAGGATATCGGTTGATTGGTGTTGCAGGGATGGAATATGCTTCGGCTTTGGAATCGAAAGGATATAACGTGATTTCATCGCAAAAGGAAACAACCCTTATAAACCTCAGTGATAGATTGAAAAAATTCAGCAAACAACTGGGGAAGAAGGGGATGAACATTGATTTTGACACCAATTTTTGACAATGAGAACCACATTCGAAGTCATACAGCGGGTTTACGACCTGGTTAAAACCGGGGCACTACCAGTTTTCAAGTTGAACAAACTGGGGACTCATAGCGAATATGTGGTGGTGAACGCGATGCCCATGACAGGGGTGGAACTCAAAAAATGCTTTGTCAATGTCAACATCCATGTTGCTGACATCAAAATCTCAGACGGAACCACGGTTGCCAACACAAAACGGTTGGAAGAACTGAGCACTCAGTATGCGGGCATGCTCGAAGAGATTGACACCAACGACATGGCACTATACTACGTTTCGCAGGGCATTGAGCGCGAAGAAGCCCTGAAAGAACATTACGCAAACATCAAATTAATGTGCAAACTAATTGATTTATAACAATGGCAAAATATTCATTTGGACTGAAGACGGTAAAATTCGGCACCCCTACGGGAACGGTTGCCATGCCTGCTGTATTGGAACAATTCGCGATGACGGTGAAAGGCTCATTGAAGCTGAGCGAATCAGAAGCATCGCTCAAAGAGTTTTATGTGGAGGAACAATCGGCACCTGTTGAGCAGGTGATTGCCGAAGACTCCCAATTAACAGCAGAATGGCAATGCTACGACATTGCACCTGCCATCATCACCAAGGTAAAAGGAGGAACGGTTACGGCAGGGGAAACCTCCGACACCTGGGCAGCCCCAGGGAGTTCATCCATCATTAAACTGGCTGTTGAGCTGGAAACGGCCAGCGGTGTAAAGGTGCTCATCCCCAAAGCCTCTGTTGTAGCTCGCTTTGACGGGGCAATGGGTAAAGAGGAATTGTTGATGATGAGCATTAAACTAACCGCTCTTGACCCGGGCGATGGCGGTTCGCCATACTCAATCGTCATTCCCGATTAACGGCAACAATCCTTAACCCTGCCCCGGCTCTGTCCGGGGCTTTAAATTAAAACACCATGAACATGGAATTTATCAGCCTATTGTTGAATCTCGTATTTGGAGGAGGTTTTTTGGTTTCTCTCTTAACAATGAGATCGACACGAAAAAAAGCTGAAGCGGATGCAAAGACATCTGAGTTAGATAACGTGCAAGAAGCGGTGAAGATATGGAGAGAGATGTGTGAGTCGTTGAAGTCCGAATTGGAGGACTACAAGACCTATCAAGGCGAGATGAATGCCCAAATGGAGATGTTACGCCGAGAGGTGGCGCGACTGACAGCGATCAACCATAAGATTGTGCTACTACTGGACAAAATCACACCAGAAAACATGGAACAAATGATAGATCAGATAAAAACAGTTCACGGACATCTAATCCTAAAACCAAATGAGATCAATCAATAAGATTATCATCCACTGTTCAGCAACCCCGGATGGGCGCGTCGTTTCTGCTGCTGAAATTGACAAATGGCACCGGCAAAGAGGCTTCGCCATGATAGGGTATCACTATGTAATCGGCCTCGATGGCAGTGTGGAAAAAGGACGTGATGAAACCCAAGTAGGTGCGCATTGTGAAGGACAGAACAGCATCAGCATTGGCATCTGCTATATAGGAGGACTGGATCACAACGGAAAACCAATGGACACACGCACCACTAAACAAATATCGGCCATGCACCTATTGATAAGAGAGCTTAAAAAGAAATACCCTCAAGCAACAATTCACGGGCACAACGAATTTGCAAGGAAAGCATGTCCTTGTTTTAACGTTAAAAACGAGTTTAAATGAACACCACCGAAACTAAAGCCGGCCGCACCCTCACGGAGCAGCCGGTGCGGTTTTCCGTCAACGGGAAGCCGTTTGAAATTACCGGGCTGACGCTTGGGACGATTATACGCATGAGCACCATTTCGGCGGGGTTTGCCCATATCGATGGGAATCAGGCTGTGGTTCCGGCCATGCTTGGCAATAGCGGCAACATGAAACCCTTGTGCCGATTGCTGGCCATTGGCATTACCAACGCCCGACCGGCGTGGTGGAACCTGTTGGCACGATGGAAGGAGTGGCGATTGAGTTACTTCCTGCTGTGGCACCTCAACGCAGGGGAGATATTTCAACTCACATCGGTACTGGTAAAGCAGATGAACACGGAGGCTTTTTTTTTCACTATGCAGTTGATAAGCGGAGCGAACATCCTGAGAAGCACAAAGGCAGCCGGGGAGGAAAAACCATCTGGGGAAGCATTGCCGGAATAGCTAAAAGTTTCGGCTACACGGTGGACTATATTTTATGGCAAGTGAGCTGGGTAAACCTGCAAATGATGATGAGCGACATGCCGTGGTATGACTACGACAAGACCAATGACGACGTGGTGGAGGTCGCCCCGGAAGACGAGATTAACATGCTAAAGAAATTCGCAAAACAGAAATGAACATGACCAATCCGGATATCAGCCAATCCATTGTCAGAGCCACGCTAATAGCCGAAGCGGAACGCCTGAGTGCTAAAACCGTTGCTTTTATTGCTTCGCGCATAGATGCAGACTGGCACGAAAGGTTAAAACAACACGACTTAAAGCCAATTCGGGACAGATACCCCGAATTAACGGATCACATCAACGCACTCATTCAACTGCATAACAACGTGGCGATGGCCAAAACCATGAACCTGCCATCTTTCCCAATCGTGTCGAACAATTAAAACAGCCAATTATGTCAAGCCTGCAATTTGAAGCCCACATAGACATCAGCCAAATAAGAAGAGAACTCGCCGAAATGGAAGCGCGCTTTCAAAGGACTACTCAATCAGCATCATCGAGTGGGCAAGAAATGGATGCCACATTTAAAAAGATTGGTGCAGCCATGGCCGGCTATTTCACATTGACGGCCGCCAAAGGATTCCTGGACCAGGTGATTGCCGTGCGGGGCGAATTTCAACAGCTCGACATCGCCCTGCAAACCATGCTTGGCAATAAGGAGCAAGCAGACAAGCTAATGGCTAATGTGGTTCAACTGGCCGCTAAAACGCCATTCTCACTCACCGAACTAGGGCAGGGTGCCAAACAGTTATTGGCGTTTAAAACACCAGCTGAGCAAATCCCCGATACGTTGCGCCGCATTGGTGATGTGGCCGCCGGGGTATCGGTGCCTGTTGGCGATTTGATATCGGCTTATGGCAAGGTATCGGCAAAAGGCAAGATGCAGGCTGAAGAGCTGAATCAGTTTGCCGAGCGCGGTGTTCCCATCATCAGCGAACTGGCGAAAGTGATTGGCACCACCGACGATGCCATTTATAAGATGGCCGAACAGGGCAAGATTGGCTTTGGCGAACTGCAACAGGCCATCGTGAACATGACCAACGAGGGCGGCCAGTTTGCCAACATGATGGAGAAACAGGCTGAATCGCTCACCGGGCAGCTGTCGAACCTTGGTGATGCTTGGGATAGGATGTTGAATGATGTCGGGACATCCAGTCAAGGCATGATTTCGGGTGGCATTTCAGGGTTAACATCGTTGGTTGAGAATTATGAAGTGGTTCTAAAAATTCTGGGGCTGATTATAACCGCCTATGGCACATACAAAGGTGCAATAGTAGCAGTTGCGATGGCTGAAAAGGCAAAACTGGTAGCTACACAAGTGCAAGAGTACATCAAGATGGCACGAGCTTTAGGTGTGGCCACAGCCAACCAAATTGCTTTTAATAGAGCAACATTAATCAATCCATATGTTGCAGTCGCAACCGCAATTACGGGATTGGTAGCAGCAATGATATTCCTCAATAAAACAACGAAGGAATCCATTGGTGTTAGTGCTGATTTTAAGCGAAACCTAGACGACGAACTAAAATCCGTTGAAGGCAACTTTAAAGCGCTCAAAGGAACCGCAGAAGGAACAGAAGCAAGACGCATCGCTATTGAGAATATCAACAGCAAGTATGGGGAATATTTAGGAAATCTTTTGACTGAAAAATCCTCGTTAGAAGATATCCAGAAAGCACAAGAAGCCGCGACGGTTGCCATTGCGAAAAACATGGCGCTTAAATCGCAGGAAAAGGAATTAACCAGCTATAAGGATGCTGTAAAAGAAGCAGAAGAATCATATTCAAAGTCGCTCAAAAAGATTTTCGATAAGACATCTGCGTCAAGTGCAGCAAAAGGGGCGGCATCTGCTGCCATAGATGCATATATTGAGGAGTTATCAAAGACAAACATTGGAGCAGGGGCGCGTTTCGATTTTGAATCAATATGGGGGAAATTAGGTCAAAATGGCATAAACATAGCAGGGTCAGATCGAGCCGTGATTGACCTGGGGTATGCTGTTACCGAAACAATCAATGCGCGGCAGTCAGAGCAAAAGGCTATGGAAGACCTGAATGCCACTTATGATGCCTATTTAAAAAAAATTGGCATCATTGACAAAACGGAACCCCCAAAGGTGGAAGACGGCAAAACGGGAGGTGAAGATAAGGACAATGCCTACGACGGCGACAAGTACCGCAAGACATTGGCCGAGCAAAAGAAAGCCTACGACGACTACGTGGAGGCGATGAAAAACGCCCGCCCCGAGGACGAAAAGGCACTTGAAAAATACTATGCCAACTTAAAGAAGCAGGGGGATGATTACAAAGCATACCTCAACAAACAGCTACAGGTACACAAAGGGAATGTAGATGCCACAGCCGCCATTTACCAGGCAGCCGCCAAAGGAGGCGTCATCCTCAATGGGAAGGAAGACTTTAAATCAATGTCCGGCAACACCGACACATCAAAAGTGAAGGTGACGGATATCAAGAGAAGCGCCGCTGTGCCGCTTGAGTTTAAGAAGCTCGCCGACTACTCAGAGAAAGCAAAGCTGAACGCAGAGAAGTTGCGGAAAGAAATGGGTATGCTGAGTAAGGCCGAAATTGGTGCCGGTCTCATCGAAGGCGCCAACGCAATGAGCGAGATGGCTCGCTATGCCGGTCAGATGGATGAAGAACTGGGGAAGGCCTTGCAATCGACCGCCGATATTGTGGGAAATGTGGGGAATGTGGTGGCAGGAATGGCAAGTGGAGATTACTTAGGGGCAGCCGTTGGAGCTGTAGGAGTGATGGCCACAGTGAGTTCACTGTTTGACGACTCAGCCGCCAAACAGGCCGAAGCTGCCCGACGAGCCGAGAACACACGACAACAATACGAGCTTCAAAACAGAGCGTTGGAATATCAGATTGAACTGATGAACACACTCTCGGGCACTGACAGGACGCAGGCGCAGGTAGACACACAGAATCTAATAGAAGAACAGATTGCCAACTTAGATGCAAAGGCAAAAGCAACACAGATTAAGTTTGGCGAACTAGGGCAATATCAAGTATCCGTCAAAGGAGCCGAAGACTTGATCAGATTAATGGAAGGACGAGGTAAGTACAATACGGAGGATCTGACGGGTAGTAACATGTTTGCCATTGGTATCAATCAGATTAAGAAGAATATTGACGAGTACAACTCTGTGGAGCAAATGGTCAACCATGGTCTCAATGTTAAGAATCTGGAAGACATACAAAATCTCATCGACGAATATACAGCCAAGAAAAAACAACTTGCCGAGTTCTACGAAGAAGCCTCCGGAACCACAACCGATGCCATCACCGATTCCATCGTTGAGGGATTCCGAAACGGCCAATCGGCAGCCGACAGCTTGGCCGAGCACACCAAGGACTCGATGAAGAACGCATTGATTGAATCGTTCAAAAACACATATGTCACGGCAGCGGCAGCCAATATAGTGACGAAGATAGGCGAAGCGATGACTGACGGGCTGGTAACACAGGACGAACAGGACGACATTAATGCAGCGACACAAACGGCAGCCGAAGCAGCTGAAAAGGGGATGAAAATCTACACCGATGCTTTCCGCAACATGTACGGAGAGGATTTATTCAGCTCCGACACCGACTCCACCGAAAGCGGCTTGGCCGGAGGCATCCGCAAGGAGATGACCGAGGAAACCGCTTCGCGATTGGCCGGGCTGTTCAACGTGATGAGCCTCGACACCCGCAGCATCCGCGACAACATGCAGCTAAACCTTGCCAACAACGTGCAGCAGTTGAATCAGATGATCGCCATAGAGCTCAACACGGGACGGACAGCCGTGGCGACAGAAGCGACGGTGGCAGCGCTCAACAATGCGATAACAGAATTGAGGTCGATTAAAACCAACACATCAAACAACCGGAGGGGCGAAGGATGATCACGATCAACACACATCCCCTCACCTACTGGGGGTTGAAACCGATACGGTGGGATGACACGCTAAGCGTGAAAGGCATCTTTGACATGCCAAAACGCAAAGGCGACACGGAGCGCAGTTGGGGCACGAGCATCGAAGCCTTTACCGATGCTGCCGACATCGTGTTTGACGGGCGAACCATCACCATCAGGGCACTGGCCACGGGGTCAATTAAAACCGTTGTGGATGCGTTTGCGAGTTACCTCAAGACAAATACGCTCACGCTTGGCACCGACTTTTCGAGCTTTAGCGTCATCCTGAAGGACGACATCAAGGTGACGAAAGTCAACGCCCAGGCGGCGACCGTGGAAGTGAATCTGTGGCAGGAAACGGTACTGTTTGGCACACCATCGGGCGCCACAGGGGGCACGGGCTGGAGGATTGACGGTTACAACTTCAAGGACTTTGGGTTGAGCGCCTTGAAATCATCTGATTATCTCGACACACCTAAGCGAATCGAGGTCAACACGACGGCTTTCTACACCATCACCACCTATCGAGAAGCACGAGAATTGACCATTGAATGCCTGTTGAGAGGCACCGCAAAAGCCGATTTCTGGAACAAGCTGCAAAAGCTTTACGGCTTACTGGCCGGTGCCGGCACAAGAACGGTGACATTCCCCGACTCTTCTATTTTTAAAGGATACGTGCGAGACGGGGTGAACTGCAAGCGGGTGAACATCATCAACGGGAAGGTGTTTGCCGAACTCACACTTAAATTCAGGGAGGTACAATGAACATCAACATATACAGAGCCGGCAGTGTGGTGACCACCCTCCCGGTGGCCGACAATGCCGAGTGCAAGCGCAACATGCAGGGGGTTGATGAAATCACCATGGAGGTGGTGCAAACCACAGGCAGTATGCCGGTGCAGATTGGGGACTACATCATCTTCGAGAATCGAAACTACTACCTCAACCAACCTGCCACACTTGAGAAACGCAGTGAGGTGGAGTATCAATTCAGGCTCGTGTTTGAAGCCAACATCTACACCCTGCTCAATAAGTTGTTTCAACAACCAGTGACGGGTCGTGGTGACTTTGCCCTTGTTGACGACCTGAACGGGTTTGTGGATGTGTTGCTGGAAAACATCAACGGCATTGACAGCGGGTGGACGAAGGGGAGCATCCCCACCACCGAGCGCAAATTGATGACCTTTGACGGCGAGACATGCCGGGCGGTAATGAATCGACTGGCCGATGATTTTGACGTGGAGTTTGTGGTCATCGGTAAGCAAATCGCCTTTTACGACATCTACGAAACCGCCACGTCGTTGGTATTCGAGCACGGCAAAGGGAAAGGGTTGTACCAGCTTACCCGCGAGAATGTGGACAGCGACAACACCGTGACACGTGGCTGGTTTTGGGGATCGACAAAGAACATCGACTACACCTACCGCAACGGTGAAACCCGCCTGATGTTTACCAACCCTGCCACAGGCACGAACCGCATTGACAACTTTGGGGAATTTGCCAAAGTGGTGGAGAAGCAGGTGATTTTTGAGGATGTGTGGCCGCACTTCACAGGTACGATCGCCACGGTGAGCAACAACACGACTACCCGCACCCACTCTTTTACCTGCCCGCAGATTGACTTTGACGTGGAACTTCAGTTGATGGAGGGGATCACAGGTAAGGTGTTCTTTAAGTCGGGCGATCTGCAATCGCAGGAATTTGAGATTAAGAGTTACGACCACGCCACTCGCACCATCACACTCATTACTTACACCGATGAGTTTGGCGGGGTGTGGCCGAATGCGAGCTTCATGCCCCGTGTGGGTGACCAGTTCACGTTTATCGACATCATGATGCCGTCGGCTTACGTGGCAGCGGCCGAAGCCGAACTGGCAGCCAAGGCAGCCGACTGGATGGCTTACTACTCGAAGCTGCGGGTGAAGTACCGCCTTGACCTCGACCCTCGATATTTGCGCAACAATGCCATCACGCTCAACCTGGGCGATGTGGTGCGCATAATTGACTCGGCGCTGGGCATCGACCGCCAGATTCGCATCACGTCAATTGAGAAGGACATTGCGAACCCCTACCGGGTGAAGTGCGAAATAAGCAACATCCTCGAAGAGCGCTGGGATAAGAAGATATCGAAGAAGGTGCAGGAAGCCATCAACACGGCCAAGTCGGCAACGGAGAAATCGTCGTCGATAGCCGGAAGTGCGGCGAGTGCGTTTTTCAGGCAATATTTTGAAATCAAGGGAACCGCAGGTGTCGAACGCATTGAACCGAAACTCACCTTCAGAGGACAACTCCATGCCCCCACATCCATTGCCTATCCCGGCATCGCCATCAGCAACGACAGCGGCACTGTGTTATCACGCCTTTACCGCAGTAACACCAACGGGGTGTGGTACATCGACGGTAATCAAATCATGACCGGTGCTAATATTCTCAATGCCCTATTAACCGGTTATGTGGTTGGCACCGATGTCGCAGTTGTGGCATCCGATACGATACTGGCAGCCATTCAAAAAATTCAAGGTCAGATTAATAACAGACCTAAGTACAATGAGAACGCAACTATAACTGGGGCATGGACATTCAATCAGTGTGTTACAATTCCTGTCAATGGGGGTAAGTTTCTCCAAGGCGGTGATGATGTAGGGTTATATGATGTCAATGTGCCCAACACCCTTGGGGTATATGGTGAACAGAATCAAACGGTTGGTGCTATCCAATTAGGTAGTCAAGGCGTTAGTATTATGGGGGATGCTGGTAATCTGTTGGTAGGTGGCGGTATCGGGATTGCAAAAACAAATAGTAATAGCCCCGTTGGAATCAGTCTATGGGATGGTTATAGCAACGTAAATGGAATTATAAATTATGGAATGTTCTTCGCAAACACCAATGTACTTGGTGGCCATGGCCACATTCCAACAGCGTCCGATAAACATGCAACCTATCTAACCATGAACAACGATGGCACGGCATGGGGTTGGATATTCGCCAATCGTGCTAACGGTCAGAACGTTGCATCACTCACAACCGATGGACGATTGGTGACAAAAAACACAATAACAGCAGGTGACGGGGCAAGTGGCGTTGTTTTGAATAATAGTGGTGGAATTGAAATATACCATGCATCAACCCCTTACATTGATTTCCATTACGGAAATAATGCAGGAGACTTCACCAGCCGTATAATTGAATCTGGTCTGGGGCAAATAGACTTCCTTCACAAGTCAAGATTTCAAAATAATCTATCAAGCATATCGTATTCAAGTGGTTTCGCTGGTATGGGTTGGCAGCTTGAATACGGCAATACTGCCCAAGCCACACTAACCGTTGATAATCTCTATGTGAGAGGTTCAATGAATGTATATGAATTGGTTGTAAATCAGGTTAGAGCAACGAACGGGTCACTATGGGTGAGTGATTCATGCAAGGCGATTTATGTAAAATCAGGTAGTTTCTACGATTTTACATTTGATGACGATGGAGGTCGTTCACCACGTCCGTTCAGAGAAGGTGATATTGTTCAATGTCAAGTTTTTGATGGGAAAAATGTAAAGAAATTGGTAGGTATCGTTAAAGACTTGAGTGGTTATGCTAATTCAGGCTTCGGCCTTCAAAAACCACTATTAGAAGGTGATAGTCAGTTAGTTGCTGGACAAGTCTATGATTTTGTCAGAATCTCATCTGTATCAGATACTAATAGACAAGGCGCATTATACTTGACAAGCTCAGACCAATCAGCACCATTTATGGATGTAATTGATGGTGACTATACAACAATTAACGCACCCAACAAGATAAGATATATTCGTGATTGGATGTGTGGTAATAGCATTGATGGCGGTAATCACTGGATAGAGATTCAAGCAATTGATTATAATGGAGTTAATCAAGCCTATCAAAAACCAGCATGGGGAAGTAATACACTAACTAATCCATCCAATTTAACCAATAACTCACTCAATTGGGAGGCTTGCGGTACACAATCACTTGGTGGTGATGAGTATGTTGTTGTTGATTTGCAAGTAGAATATGATATTGAAAAGGTTAAAGTATGGCATTATTACTATGACAATCGCACCTACCACCATACTAAAACAGAAGTATCCGCAGATGGCGTTAACTGGTACTGTATCCACAACTACATCATCCACGGTGAGTACGTTGAGACATATGACGGTCGTACATATGTACTTGGTAATAAGCGGACAAAGGCACGATTGGGACAACTCAGCGGGATTGTTGATGCTAATTATGGACAACTCAGCGGCTTTGGGTTATATGCCGAAAACGCATATTTAACGGGTGGTATTGTCGCCAAATATGGTCGAATAGCTAATTTCACAATCAAAGATGATTGGATGCTGGGTGGCGATGAATCATTTCTCAACAACATCTCTAATGGTCAAGGTGTTGCGATAGGGAAAGAATCATACAATGACTTTCCTGGGATGTATGCAGCGTGGAATAATGGTGCTGGTGTATATGGTAATGTGTCAATGGGAAAGATACTTAGACACGGTGTGGCGTGGGATAGTAAGATAGGTTTTAATTTCTTTCACAATAATCAAACACTGTTCGAGATATCAAAAAATACAAGTAGCGGTGAAATAATAGCACTGATCGCAGGGTTCAATTTCTCGGCAACCCGTCTATGGGCTGGTGCTGACTGGGGTGCTGGTGCCGGTCTTGGGTTGTATAATGAAGGCAATTATAAGATGTTTCACGCCTACAAGGACACGTCAAACTATGTCAGAATGGGTTATGGAATTGATGGTGATAGTGACTGGGGGTTGAATGGTGTGGTGAGTGGTAGTAGTGTGTTCAAGTTAGGATTAACCAATCAGATTGCAGGGTTCACGTTCACAAACAATAAGTTATCAAGTAATGTGTTCGAGATTACATCAAATACGGATAACTCATGGATTTCATTCTTTCAGAGTTCCGCAAAATATGAGAGTAGTAGTGGAATCAAGTTCTTCCGTGATGGAGAGCAGGTTGCAACAATAGCAACAGGTGGAGGGAATACAGGCCGAAAGTGGGTTCGGTTTGGGAATAATAATTCAGGAATCTCTGTTGATACCAGTGATTCTACATTGAAGAAACAAGTTGAATTGTATGGTGCTGTTAAAATTAACGGTGCTATGATGGTTGGATATGCTGACCCCACTATCACTACCACATCATATACATTGGGTGTGGATTACCTTAAATTCTCCATCATTGATGTTAAGTGCACAAATTATGATTCAAAAATATCCCTGCCACAAAGCGGAGACATATATGATTACTTTGGAACAGTAAGTTCGGGAAAGGGTACTATTATAACGCTTAGAAATCACCATGAATCAACATGTAACCCCTATTTCTATTGGTTTTATGACAATAATGGAACATGGATTAATTTTTCAAATGCTCAGCAAGTTGGTAAGGGGGATTCAATGACGTTCGTTTGGGACGGAAGTTATTGGTTATTAATTAATAGACAGCACTAATTATTAAGGGGGTGGTTAATTCCACCCCTTAAAAAAAAGACAATCATAATATGAATCAAACAAGCATCAACAATCTCTTCCGTGCTTTAGAAGCGAAGGAATCAGACGGTACCCCGACGATACAGGGGGACAACAAGGCAGAGGTGATTAGTAAATTGCTGGCCCGCCTGAGTGAATACACGCCCGCCGACGTACAAGATTCGTTGGGTTATCATGTGCGCGCACTGGGGTTGCACAACGAGCAAGGCAAAATCATCACGGGGAGTGAGCGAGAGCAGATGATCGCATCCCACGTGTCGGTGTTGACCTCCACGTGGAATAACACCGACATACAAGCGGCGGCCATCCTTGACTCGCTGACCCTGAACGACAGTTTTAACCCCGAAATCCGCACCATCGAGGGAACCAACAGAAAAACACTGAAAACCAAATTAATCGAATTGTTATGAGCAAAAAAAACACCACCATCGAATTGAGCGTGTTAGAACGCATTCAATTCCTACAATTGTTACCCGAACAAGGAAATTTCACCGACTTACTGCATGCCAAAAATTGCATGAAAAAAGTAGAAATTGGAAGCGAGGAAGCCGGCCGCCTGGCCATCCGCTCCGAAGGAGATAAAGTGCGATGGAACACGGAAGAGGAAAAACCTCTTACTGTATCACTCACCCCCGTAGAGCTCGAAGTGATCCGCAAACAAATCGACAAGCTCGACAAGGAGGAGCGCATCCATATCTCGATGTTTGATTTGATCGAAAAATTGACGGTATGAAACAACTCCTCTCCTTAACCCTCTTGCTCATCGTCGCCCTTATGCTGCTGTGCCTTTGCGGGTGCAGGAGCAAAAAGGAGATGAGCGGAGCATCCAGCACAGAAACAGATCATTCGTCGTCGAGCGAGACCGAACGCTCAACGACGGACGTCAACACTGGCAGCATCACACAGCATGCATCTGGCTCTGAAACCATCAATGAGACAACGACGAAGTTCCGAACCGAACGCGATGCAGAGGGGAATCCGGTTCCTGTCCCAACCGAAACAACCACGCGAACGACCACGCGAAATGCGGCATCCTCATCTCACGAAGAATTCGACAACCAATCAACATCAGCCGAAAAATCGTCATCAACTGAAAATTCCAAAGCCGCAAACACGAACCGATATGAATCATCAAAAGCGGTCAAATCATCGCCATTGATTCGGTGGTGGGTGTGGTTAATTGTCGGTGGCGTTTTCGGGATGATTGCATGGATTAAGTTGAAACCTCCTAATTGGTTGAGAACGGGTTTGAGTTTTTTTCGTAAGTTAGGGTCGTGAATTTGTGAGTAATGACAAGAGATAAAAAATCGACATCGTTTTACGATAGTTGCACGAGATCTTAAACAAACAACACAATAGATTGTATCATAATACAATACAAACCAAAAGCGACTGTTTCGTAAACAGCAGGCCGGGGGTTCGAGTCCCCCTATTGGCTCAAAAAAACAACAAACCCCGAATGTTATAAAAAACCTTCGGGGTTTGTTGTTTTTATCTTTTTTACCGATTCCATGAAGCCTGCTTCACCCAATCGACCACAAATTTGACATTCTCAAACGGGATGTCGGGCAACAAGCCGTGACCCAGATTAAAAATCCAATCGTGATGAATTCGGCCAAAGGCCAGATATTTTTCAAGTTCCTTTTCGATGACCGGTTGCGAAGCATAAAGCAGTCGAGGATCGAGGTTGCCCTGCAGTCCAATAGCCGGGTGTACCAACTGACGAGCTGTGGCAAGCGGCATGTGCCAGTCGATGCTCACAAAGTCAGTCATTTCGGGCGTAATGGCAGTAATGCCATAACCCAAATCCTTGGGCAAATAAATGGTCTTCACCCCTGCCCCACGCACAGCCTGCAAAATTCGCGCGGCACGCGGCAAAATCAGATCCACGTATAAATCCTGAGGAATGAGCCCGCCGTACGTCTCGAACAATTGAAACGCATCGACGCCATGCTTCACCTGATTGAGGGCATACTCAATGGACATATCAGTGAGGGCATCGAGGATGATTTCAGCCTGATGTCGCTCTTTGTACAAAAATTCGATGGCATGCTTAAACGTAATGTCCCGCACATTGTCGCGAAACATAAAGCAAAACACCGTGAGCGGCGCACCGCAAAACCCAATGAGCGGCGTGTTAGGGTTGCGCGTGGCCACAATGCGGTCGATGGCACGATACACATGCTCAAGCTTTGAAGCATCGGCCTTGAGCCCGGCCAGCGGATTTGCCGCCCGATGCAACGGCGTCCCAAACACAGGGCCGTGATCGGTAAAATCGAGTTGCATGCCCAAGGCCTGAGGTACCACCAAAATGTCAGAAAACAAAATGGCAGCATCCACACCCAAATCATCAATGGGCAACAGCGTAACGCGGGCAGCCAGGTCGGCATCTTCCAACAACCCGGCAAACGTATGATTGGCCTTAAGCTTTAAGTAGTTGGGCAACACCCGACCGGCCTGCCGCATGAACCACACGGGCGGCCGCATAGCCGACTGGCCGTTGAGCGTGGCGATAAAGGGATTTTGGAATGATGTCATATAAATATGATTGTATGGAGTATCAAGATGAAAGACGCAAGACAAAAAAAGGACACCAATCAACGATAATTAATTATTTCTTTCTTAAGTCTTGATACTTACATCTTGATACTTGTGTCTTTTCTCTACTTGATAACCTGACCATTTATCACATCAGCCGCATCCAGCGCATGATAAGTGATGATAATGTCGGCACCGGCACGCTTGATGGAGAGCAGAATTTCCATCATCACGCGTCGCTCGTCAATCCAGTCATTAGCCCCTGCGGCTTTCACCATCGAAAATTCACCGCTCACGTTGTAGGCAGCCACCGGCATTTTGAATTCGTTTTTCACCCGATAGATGATATCAAGATAACTCAACGCCGGCTTCACCATCACAATGTCAGCCCCTTCGGCAATGTCCTCAGCCACCTCGCGAATGGCTTCGTTGCTGTTGGCCGGGTTCATTTGGTACGTGCTGCGGTCGCCAAACTTGGGCGCACTCTCGGCAGCATCGCGAAAAGGGCCATAAAAACCAGAAGCGTACTTGGCGGCATACGACATCACCGGGATTTTCTCAAACCCGGCATCATCAAGTGCCTGCCTGATGCGTCCCACCCTGCCGTCCATCATGTCGCTGGGGGCAATCATGTCGGCACCGGCCTGGGCCAGCGACACCGACTGCGCAGCCAGGGTCTCGATGGTGAGGTCGTTGTGCACATCGCCATCCACAATGGTTCCGCAATGACCGTGCGAAGTATATTCACAGTTGCAAACGTCGGCAATGAGATAGATGTCGCTGATTTCGGCCTTGATGGCACGAATGGCGCGCTGCACAATGCCATTGTGCTCGCAGGCCACATGCCCATGCTCATCTTTGTGCTCGGGAATTCCAAACAGCAGAATGCTCTTCACTCCTTTAGCCACCGCACGTCGGCACTCTTCAACCAACACGTCCACCGACATCTGATAATTGCCCGGCATTGAACGAATGGGATTCTTTACGCCCGTACCCGGGCACACAAACAAGGGGTAAACAAGGTCATCGACACGCAGATGCGTCTCGGTCACCATGCCTCGCAAAATAGGATTGTAGCGCAAACGGCGCAAACGGGTTTGTGGATATGACATACGAATATTTAAAAGAACATCTAAAGCCCCCAAAGAGAGAGCTAAAGAGGAAATTTAACGTTTGATTCAAAAAAAAGCGTCTCGAATCAACCTACCTCACATTTAGCATCTTCTTCGATGACAAGACCGTGATTTGCTTCAATAACTCTTCGTAGGTTGAGGGATTGGTTGTCACCAACGGTTTAAAACCCAATTGATTTAAAGCAACAGTCGTGACCGGCCCAATGCTGACAGAAGGCAATGATGCAGAAAACAATCCCTCATAATTTTGAGCAAAACTCCTCACGGCCGATGCACTGGTAAAACACACCAGCGGAGGATTTGTTTGCTCCAAAGCCTGAATTGTGAAGGGATTGGATGATTTAACATCAATGGTTTGATAAATGTCCACACGCGAAAACTCACAAATCTGATGCAAGGCCTGGTGAAGCGTCGGCTCAGCCAACTGTCCCACAACGGCAGTCACCTTTTTGCCATGCACCAATTTATTGCGCAACAATTCATCACACATTTGATTGGCAGTTTGCCCCTGTGGCAACCAATTGGCACGGACGCCGGCATTTAATAATTCCTGAGCTGTTTTAGTACCAATACAAATAATGAAACGACCTTGCAGGCGATCGGCTCCACACTGTCCAATGAGTTCGGCAGCCCCTCGTTTACTGGTCAGAATCAACACTTCAGCATCATCAATCAGCTTAAAATCAGCAGACGAGAGCTGCATGGGGATGGTATCAATCATGGGATCTTCAATCACATTCAAACCCAGTTTAAATAAACCCTCCTTTAAAATAGAACCACTATCACTGGGATGGGTTAAAATAACTGTTTTGAATGGCTGAATTTTCATACGATTATGTTTTTATTTTTCTCAACGGATAACATTAACTCATCAACAATCATCCTCGTGTGTGAGAGTCAAAGATCTGCACAGCAAAAGGTTACAAATAACACAGCTCATGTATTTTCCTCTTTCGGAGGGATGCAATACAGTGCGGCACCAAGCAAGTAAAACTACTCAATATTTAGAAGATCATCACCACCTTGTTGTTTTATTCGTTGCGCCAAATCTCGCCCAAGCAATTCAGCCTCTTCAACGGAGCCTGTCACCAGGTCTCTCAACACGACCGAACCATCAATTGCTGCAACCATACCATATAGCGTGATGAGGTCATGATTCATCACTGCATGACTTCCAATCGGTACGTGGCAACCTCCCTGTAATTCATTAAGGAACGCACGTTCAGCCATAACCATCGACGCGGTAGCGGAACAGTGCAAGGGGGCAATCAATTGCATCACATCAAAAGCACCATCCAATAACTCGATAGCCACAGCCCCCTGTCCCGGAGCCGGCACAAAGCTGACAGGTTCCATGAGCATATGAATTTCATGGTCGTACCCCAGACGGATGAGCCCGGCACCGGCCATCATCATGGCATGGCAATAGCCATCGTGCATCTTACGCAAACGAGTGTCCACATTGCCGCGAATGTCCACCACCTGCACCTTGGGGTTGATGGCTTTGATTTGTGCCCGTCGTCGCAAACTGGATGTGGCAATGGTGTGCTCCTCGGTCATCTGCTCCAATGACAACCCCACACGCGACACCAAAGCATCGCGATACTCGCCCCGCGAGAGGATGGCGCCCACCCGGGTACCTTGTGGCATCACCGTGGGCAAATCCTTGAGACTGTGCACGGCCATGTGAATATGACCATCAAACAATTGATCCTCAAGCTCACGGGTAAACAAGCCTTTATCGCCGATTTTCGACAAAGCCACATCCAGCACCCGGTCGCCTTTGGTGCTGATGATTTTTAATTCGAAACACAGCTGCGGATGAGTCGTTTCAAGCAATGCC
The DNA here is from genome assembly GCF_003254275.1 of Breznakibacter xylanolyticus. Classification (GTDB taxonomy): domain Bacteria; phylum Bacteroidota; class Bacteroidia; order Bacteroidales; family Marinilabiliaceae; genus Breznakibacter; species Breznakibacter xylanolyticus. Next base: position 82,437 of record NZ_QKZK01000007.1, read on the forward strand.
TTAACATGATTGGCTTGCCACAACGCCAATTTGCTGCCTCTGGTGCCGATGTATATGATTGAAGATGACATAACCTTGATAATAACGGGTGTAAACAAGAAGATATAAAAAAAACGACAGATTGCACTGCACCAAACGGGCAACGCAGGTGATCAAACCTGCTTTTCAAAATCGCGAAACATCTCCTCAAGCAGCTTCACTTTTTCGATGTCGCGACCGTCGCGGGTAATGTCGCGCATTTGCTTAATAAACAGACGGGTAAATTTACCGCTCAGGTAATCGCCATAATCTTTCACAGCCTCAGTGGCAAGAATCTCATTGCCCGGATGGGTATAATTGGATGCCAGATGATGATGCACACGCTTCAAAGCCCCCGAAAGCGACGTGATGGTTCCGCTCAATGCCCGAAAACCGAGCCAATCTTCAAAATCGAGCGCCTGTTGCTCAATGATGTAACCGGCCACTTCCAGTTCACCTTTCCGACGATCGAAATTGGTACGCACCTCATTTTCCAAATGGTCGAGGTCGACCAGGGTAACCCCGGGCAACTTGACCACATCGGGCTGTATGTTACGTGGCACGCACAAATCGATGAGTAACAACGGACGACCCTGGCGTTGCTGCAGGATGGGCTCCAGCAAGGCAGCCGTGAGCAACGGCTCGCGTGATCCGGTGGTGTAAATGGCCACATCCACCTGTGCTAAATATTCATTCAACCGATTGAAATCAACGGCCGCAGCTCCTGTTCGCATCGCCAGAGTCTCGGCCTTGGCAAGGGTGCGATTGGAGATATAAAGCTGCTTGCATTTTTTCTTTTTCAGGTTCAAAGCCACCACAGTACCGGTTTCTCCGGCCCCTACGGTCAGAGCCCTGGCGCTTTTAAAACACCCCAGCTTTTGACCAACCAAGGCCACGGCAGCCGAACTCACCGACACAAAGCCGCGGTTGATGACGGTTTGGGTACGCACTTTCTTGCTGGTTTCGAAGGCCTTTTGAATCAAACGAGAAAGCACCGGCCCCATGATGCCGTCGTTATGCATCTGAGCAAAGGCCAGCTTAATTTGTGAAGCAATTTGATATTCACCCAAAATCATGGAATCGAGCCCCGTGGCAACCATAAAAAGGTGCCGAATGACCTCACCATCTTCTTTCAAATAAAGATGAGAAGCCAAATGAGATGCCTGATAATATTGAAGAAACAAATCACGAACGGTCAGCAAAATACGCTCATCCGTCCCCTCGGCCATGGCTTTTTCGACATAAAGCTCGGTGCGGTTGCAGGTGCTCAACACAAAAATCCCATCGAGCGGGCAACGGCTGTTGATGTACTGATACAAATGGGGTGCGGTGTCGGGATTGATAAAGAATTGCTCCCTTATCTCGACCAATGCTGTATGATGACTAATCCCTATTAAACCTATCATTACGGATAATCTATGGCGCAACCGCTGTGTGAATTGAACTGCAAAAATAGCCATTCAGAATGGAATTGGCACGTATTTTAGTTTTAAATAAGGATAAAATTCCTCATTCAGAAGAGGGATTGGGGTTTATAGTTTCATGCTTAAAGATTAGATTTGGGAGTTTCAATTATATAACCATGGGAGTGACAAAATGTTTAATCCTCTCAAAAAACAGAGTTTTAACATTGACGATTGAAGATAATAAAACAGACACTAATCTAACAAAAAAGGAATAGAGACAACATATTAGACAAAGAGAGTGTAAAAAAAGACAAATTCACCACCCCATGGCCTTGAGCCACTCCCGGGCAATGAGTTCGTGCCCTGCCGGCATGGGATGAATGCCATCCCAAATCCAATTGGCCACAGGCGCCTTCTTCAATGCCTCATCAAAAGGGTGTTGCAAAGGCACAAACACAGCGCCATATTCATTGGCCAACGCACGCACCACCATGCGGCGCGATTTCGTTTCACGCTGCCACACCTCGGGATTGGCATCCACACGGCTGCCGGGCAATAAAAAGGGCTCACACATGACGATGCATGCCTGTGGCAGCGCCGCCCGGGTGCTGTCGAGAACCGCCCGGTAGGTGGCCTCAAACTCATCGATGGATTGTGAAAGATAACCATTGGCAATGCCATGCACATCGTTGATGCCCACCAGAATGCTCACCACATCGGGCTTCAGGTCGATGCAGTCGGTTTGCCACCGCGCGGCCAGGTCGGCAATGGTGTTGCCGCTGATGCCACGGTTATAAAACATGGCAAAGCGCCCGGGCTGCTCAAACCATAGTCGGGCGGCCAGCATTTGCGCGTAGCCGTGACCCATCACATGATTCCAGTCATTATCGCGCGTGCGGTTGCCGTCGGTGATGCTGTCGCCGATGAACAATACGGTGAGCGGCGATGAAGATGACTGCTTGGTCTGTTTTTTTGATGAACGCGATTGTGCCGATACAGGCATCATCAATAAAGCACTTAACAACAGAGCAATCATGCGCTTCCAAAAGGGAAAGATGGAATTCATAGCTGTTTGCATGGGGTATAATTGGAATTTTGGTGTCCCGAAAATAGTCATAAATCAACAAACAGCATCCACATCAAAAAAAAGCTCCACTTCCCCACCCAACTTAACAAATACCATTACTTTTGAAAATCATTCATACAACATTGTTATCCAAACCAAATGCAACAACCACTTTTTACTCTGATTCACAAAAGGCGTCACCATTGGCTGGCCACAGTGATGCTGGTGTGCAGTATGGCCTTGAGCCGGGCTCAGGAAATCCTGCCCCAAACCGTTGGCTCATGGCCGGGCCTGCAATCGTTCGCCATTAGCGAAGACGAACAGACGCTGCTGCTCATCATCCGCGAAGGCGGCAACCACAAATTCGTCGAAACGCGCCAAACACCCAACGGATGGAGCACCCCCACCCCCATCGAAACACTCAACCAGGCGACCGGTGGCAGCCCCACCGTTGGGGGACTCAAACTGAGTTACAACGGCGAACGTCTGCTTTTTCACGCTGCATTGCCCGACAGCAAAGGCGGCACCGACCTGTACCTGTGCGAAAAACAAAATGGCCATTGGGGATCCCCCATTAACCTGGGCGCCCCCGTCAACACAGCAGCCGATGAGCAGTACGGTTGCATGAGTGCGGGGCTCAATCGCCTCTTTTTCGCCAGAGGCGTCGCGAGCAGCACCTTCAAAAAACCCAACGACACCCCCGACTGCCAAACCCTAATGGTGGCCGTGCGCGACACAAAAAACCAATGGAGCACCCCCACGCAGCTCCTCGACATGATTAACCGCGGTTGTGCCCAAAGCCCCTCCCTGGCAATTGACGGGCAAACGCTCTTATTTGCAGCCATCGACCCCGACAACGACAAAACCGGCTTCGACATCTGGTTTACCAAAGAAATTATGGAAGATGTGTGGTATCTGCCCACCGTGGTGACCGAAACCACCTCAAAAGAGACCGACTTTGCCCCCCAAACGGCCGGTAAGCAGCTCTATTTCATCCGACAGGTCATCAAGAAAAAAGAGGCCATCAACACCCTCATGAAAGTGGCTCTGCCCACGGCCGCTCTCCCCTCGCCCATCCGACCCATCAAAGGAAACATCACAGCATTGCCAGGGCACACACCTCAGGAAGCCACCCTCAGCGTGTTCAACCCCACCACACTGGAAGCGCTGGGAACCTACCACAGCAACGCGAGCACAGGCACGTTTGAACTGCCGCTACTCAGCGGGCGCAACTATCTGGTAGAGGTTCGTCAGCCCGGCTTTTCGTTCGCCTCATTCACGATCGACCTGCGCGACACATCAGCCAACACCGCCCCCCGCCACATTGAACTGTTCAAACAAATAGAGTTGGAATTATCGGTCTTCGACAACGAGATATTCCGGCCACTGAAAGCCGATGTGACGATTGCCGATGCGGCACTACCATCGCAAACCATTGCCCCGCAGACTCGCCAGGAGGGGCGTTACGCCTTTACGCTGCCATTGGGACGCGAATACGTGGTGGCGGCGCAATGTCCGGGATTCGAAAGCAACTCATTTCGCTTCAACCTTACGGGCGATGTGGTGTTTGAAGAATTCAAACGCAACATGCCCCTGGTGCCGCTCAAACATCCCTTTGAAGTGTTTATTTGCGATGCACAAACACGTCAACCCGTGCCGGCCGACCTAAAAATACAGAATCTGAGCCGCGAAGAATCGTTTCGTATTCCGGCAGCCGAGGTCATCGATGGCCGCATTCAACTGCATCTTCGACACAACGACCGATACGAATTTACGGTGCAGGGCGTGCAAGGCTACTCGTTCTTTAACCGCGTGGTCGATTTGAGTCGCGAAAACATCTTTAACCTCACCGCCGAACTCATTTCACTGAGGGAAGAAGCGGCCATTCGCCTCAACAACATCCTCTTTGGCACCAACTCATCGGTGCTCGCGGCCGAGTCGTTTCCGGAACTCGACCGGGTGATACAACTCCTGCGCGACAACCCCGGCATGAAAATCGAAATTGCGGCTCACACCGACAACGTGGGCAACGCGGCCTTTAACATACTGCTGAGCGACCGCCGCGCGCAATCGGTGGTGAGCTACCTCACCGACAACGGCATTGCCCCCGACCGACTCATTGCCAAAGGTTACGGACTGTCGGTTCCGTTGGTGCCCAACACCAGCGATGCCAACCGCGCCCAAAACCGTCGCGTCGAATTTAAAATCATTGGCCTTAACCATTAATCGACATTATCTATGAATATTCGATTTTTAAAGATGCACACGTGCTCCGCCATCGCCATTATCAGCCTGATGATCGCCCATGGTTGGATGGGAACAACATCGGCACAAATCACCAAATACGACGAAACCCTGCAATCGATGGCCAATGCCTCGCCCAAGCAGCGTTATTATCGTTTTTTTCAGTTGCAAAAACAGGACAACCAGTTTGCCAACACATACATTCATCTGGCCGATGCCTGTGAAAGAATTGCCGTCAGCCTTGACCCGCTGCGCCAATACGACCGCATCAACCATTGGATGGGCAACGCCAAGGTGTATTATCAGGTATTTCCCATTTATTTGAACGATAACGAAGTACGTAAAACAGAGGAATATTATGCACGCTTTGGCATCACCCCGTCGGAAAAACGGCTCAACAACCCCGATGTGCTGACCTACGTGAACAAACATGCCACGTTTTGCAATCACTTTCAGGATTCTCTCAAAATGGTGTTCAACACACTGGAACAATCCAAAGAGCATTACAACCGGGCGCTGGCCATCTTCACCAACCTGTGCAGCCGTTACGAAAATCTCAACGAAGCGCTGCTACAAACCACCCCCGCGCTTCTACAAAGCTTAGATGAGATGGACAAGGAATTCAACCAGTCCACGACCTTGTTTACAGCCTATCAACAGCTGATTGCCAAATTTCCCATTGGCAACTACAAACAGCAATACACCCTTCGCCCCATCGAAACGTTCAGGCTGGATGGCCTTACCGCCAGCGATTTCCTATCCAACCAGTTCACCCTGTGGAATTACACCGACTGGACGACCCGGTTTCGCGAAGTGTACCAAACAGACATTGAACCGCTGCGCGACGAAATAGTGGCGCTGCATCGCATGTTCGATGCCAACCGGCGCCAAATTGCGCCACGCGACACCATTGACGAATCGACCCGACTGAGCCGCGCCGACGACCTGTTCTTTTTCAGGTTGGGCAAGTACGACCAGAACTCGCTGGTGCGCGAACTCTTTCGTTATGAAAATGCCTTGCAGGAAATGCTCCTGCTGGCCAAATCGCCCCTCAATCAGATTACCGACAGCACTCTAGCCGTATATAACCGCAAGATGCGTTACACCTACCGTTTGGCGATGCAAACAGGAAAGACCCGGCAACGCCTCAACGACCTGCAACAAAACATCACCCCCGAACGCATTCGACGGTTTAATGACTTTTTCAATTCGGAATTGAATGGCGAAGCGGGAGTTAAACAATATTGCATTGAACAAACGGCGCAACTATCGCAAACCTTCGACCAGGCGTTGCTGCAATTGAACCGTTATCTGCTGAGCGAAGAAACCACCCGCTCCCTCACCCCTGCCACAGGCTCAAAAGCCGGAACACTGGCCATGACCATCGGTGGCACCAACAAAGCAGGCAGCCATGAAACCTCGCAAGCAGCCATCCATCAGGGACAGGTGCGCTACCTTTCGGGGCAAAGCAACGGCGGGGGCAAACGCACTGCCTTTGTGGCGCGCGTGGGCATCACCGGAAAGGTGGAATGGTTGAAAGAATACGAAATGAAAAACGTGGCCGACAACCGTTGCCCTGCGCTCACTGCCTTCGACGAAGGGTGCATGGCCTTGATTACCGGGAGCAACGGGACCCAACGCACCAACCAGTTGGTGCGTCTCTCCAACGCCGGCAAAGAAATCTACCGTCAAAACCTTCCCGTCACCGCCACGCCGGAATTCATCACCTACGACGACATCAACAAACTCAGCCTGATGGCCTTTAACGATGCCACCGAAACCATCACCCTTTGCCAGGCCGACTCGATGGGCAACACCCTTTGGCAGACGCCACTTCCGGTCACCGGAAAAGTGGTGAGCGTGATCAAGCCCGACTCGATGTACGTGGCATTTATCAACTTCAGCAAGCAACAACTCACCACGGCCGCATCCACCTCATTGGGACTGCTGGCAGTCACCATCGACCCGTCCGGTAAAGTAATCAAGGCAACACCCCTCACCAGTTCATCACCATTGGTATTTGAACGGGTATTCCCCATCTCGGGCAGTGAAATCAGCCTCCTGGGCTATCGGGGAACCCCATCGCAACGCATCCCCGCCTACCTGGTGATGAAACCCGATGGTGAGGTGGTATTTAAAAACTTTGACTAAAGATTCAATGTCGTTTGGTTAATGTTATTCAAGCGCAAGACAAGAAGACAATTAGACATCAGACAGAAAAGAGTTATGAAACCACACGACCTCGTCTGAAAAACTGCGTCAACTCACCATCTTTCCCTTCGTATTAAAGCGCTTCTTCTCATCACGAAACAACATTGATCTAAAATTCTGAATTCATTACACGTGACGTCTCAATTCCACACCATTTATGAAAAAAAAATTCCTCACCTTCTCAGCCATCCTTTGGCTTACCGCCACACTTGCGGCACAAACTCACAGCAACACCTTCGAAATTCGTGAGCCCGACTACCAACGGAGTCCCTTGTCGGGGATGACACGGCAGCACTGGATGGATGCCGCCCATTACGTGCTCGAGGGAGCCTTTTCGTACATCCACACCATGGATGATGCCATGAAGTTCCCCAAGCAGCACGCCATCACATACCCCCATCGCGACAACCAGGTGCCCACCGAGAAACTCGAGGGACTGTGCCGCACCCTCTTCGTGGCCGTGCCGTTACTCAAAGAGAATCCCGACTTGACGCTCAACGGCATTCGCGTGGCCGATTACTACCGCCACCAAATAGGGCTACTCATCGACACGGCCAGCCAATCGTTCATCACCCCGCGCGCCCCCTCGGGCGGCCCCAACCAAAACCTGGTGGAGTTTGGCGCCCTGGCCATCTCGCTCATGAGCGCCCCCGAAGTGCTGTGGCATCCCCTGGCCGCCGACCAAAAAGAGGCGCTCGCCCGCGTGATGCTCAGTTATGGCGATGGCCCCACCGTGCCTTCCAACTGGAAGTTCTTCAACATCTTTATCATGAGCTTCTTTAAGAGCCAGGGCTATGCCATCAACGAAACACTGCTCACCGAATACCTCGACAAGTCGCTGGCCGACTACCGTGGTCAGGGCTGGTACAACGACAACCCGGCTTACGACTACTACAGCATGTGGGCCTACCAAATGTATGGCATGACCTGGGCGCATTTGTTCGGCAAGCAACACTACCCCCAATATGCCGAACGCTTAGTGGCCAACTTCAACGACTTGCAGGGCAACTACCCCTACCTGTTCGACCGTCAGGGACGCATGATCATGTGGGGGCGCAGCATCAGTTATCGCTTTGGCGCCATCGTGCCCTTCCCGCTCATGGGATTCGAGAACCGACCCGAAATCAACTACGGCTGGATGCGTCGCATCGCCACGGGAACCCTGTTGCAGTTTTTACAGCACCCCGATTTTATGCAAGAAGGGGTGCCCACGCTGGGATTTTACGGTCCCTTTGAGCCCGCCGTGCAGATGTACAGTTGCCGAGGAAGCGTGTACTGGGGTGGCAAGGCCTTTTTAGGATTGTTGGTTCCGGCCGACAGCCCCTTTTGGACATCTACCGAAAACAATGGCGCCTGGGACGATGAACTCAAGCCCGGCAACGTGTACAACCACTTTCAGCAAGCCAGCAACATTCTTATCACCAACTACCCCAATTTGGGCGCTTCGGAAGTGCGGGCGTGGTGTCACGAACGGGTAGCCAAAGACTGGCAGAAATTCCGCTCGACCGAGAACTACAACCGTCTGGCATACAACAGTGCCTTTCCCTGGCAGGCCGACGGCGCCAATGGCGAAGTGGCCATGAACTACCGTGTAAAAAACGATGCCGGACAGTGGGAAGCCCTGCGCCTGTTTACCTTCACCGGTTTCAACAACGGCGTTTACACCCGCCGGGCTGTGCTCGAAACCAACGAGAAAGTCTCCTTTAACCTGGCCGATGTGCCCTTGCCCAATGGCATTTTGCGCGTGGATCAATACACGGGTACTGTTCCCGCAGAGTTTCGCCTGGGGCACTACGCTTTGCCCAAACTCGACAAACCCATTACCCGCGAGACCCGAAAAATTAAAGGCACTTCGGTAAGCATCATCAACAATGGGCAATACCAACTGGCACTGGTGCTCGTGAGCGGATGGAGCGACGCACTCACGGCCGACGCCACCGGCCTGCACCCGCAAAGCAACCACAGCACTGTGCAGATGGTCACCGACCGTTGCAACGCCGATGCCGCATTGCCCAAAACTTACGTCACCCTCATGCTTTGGAAAGATGCCAACCAATCGTTTTCCAAGGATGAGTTGATGCCCGTGCGCCACATTCAACACGATGCGAACACAAAACTGGTCGTCATCACCCTGAAAAATAAACAGGTGGTGAAGGTGGCTTACTAATATCCCCCAAACCCCTCAAGGCTTTAAAAACCTTGAGGGGTTAAAAAATCCCACCATTGCAATCCAATCAAATTTCAATTTTAGAGAAAAGCAAAGCCATTCATGAAAACTAAACAAGCATTAATCGACAGTATTGTTGAATATTTTCGAGTAAAGATTTTTGAACAGCATATTCAAACGGCATTGACAGTTCACTCCAAACTAAAGAGTTATAACATCAACCCGATCGTTGCGAAGTATCTGTCGGTGGTCATTGAAGGAAATTACACACCGGAAGGGATCGCGAAAGCTCTGTATTACCCGAGAGTACTGGGAACGTCGATCAACACATCTTTCGGCACACGCATTCAGGATATGTTTGTGGAATTGGGAATCGCTAAAGGCTCCATGATTAAAGGGATGGACATCGAATTCATTGACAAAACCGACAACCGTCAAAAATGGTGTCAGTTAAAATCCGGACCCAATACCATTAACTCCGAAGATGTAACTCCTTTGATTAAGAAATTCACCGATACCATCAACTTAGCTCGAACCAACAAAGCGCTTGCCGGCATCAACAATACCGATTTTATTGTTGGGGTTTTATATGGCGATAAGTCGGAATTAAGCATGCACTACAAAAGAATTGATGCTCAACATCCCGTCATTGTGGGCACAGACTTTTGGCATCGTGTTACCGGCCATACTGACTTCTACAACCAATTGGTTTCAGCACTTCACGACACAATTCTTGCGCTTGACACAAAGGATTTGTTGAACAAAGGATGTGAGCAACTGGCAAATGAAATAAGAACATCACCCTTATTTCATTTTTAATTCGCCATAGTGATCATTTAAAAACTTAACAATCGAATAACCGACTTCCCGTCCCAGATTAACAGGCACAGCATTACCTATTTGCTTATACTGCTGCGCCACAGACCCTGAAAATTGCCAATCATCCGGGAAGGTTTGGATTCGGGCATATTCACGAACAGTAAAAGGGCGAGTCTCCTCAGGATGACAGCGCTCAGTTTGCTTTTGAGCCGGACTGCAAGTGAGTGTCAGACAGGGTTCATCCCACCCGATTCGTCTGGCCATGCCGGTTTTTCCGCCTCCCAAATAAAAACTTTGCCCCATAAATTCCTTCTGCAAATCGATGGGCAAATCTCTCCAATATCCCTTTTGAGGAACTAACTCTAAAATCTCCCTCTTACGCTTGGGATATTTTGCACCCTCTGATGGAGGCACATCATCATCAAAAAGTTCACCCTTTTTAAGAGCATCACTCAAATTATAGATCTTGCTTGAAGGCTGGGGATATTCATAGATTGTGGAAATATCTTTTCGAATGCCGACCAAAATCAAACGCTCTCGTTTTTGTGGAACCTTATAATTGATGGCTTTTAGAACCTGAATGGGAACCACCCGATACCCTATTTCATCCAATATTGAGATCATGCCCTGGAGTGTTCTGCCATTTTCATGACTCAGAAGCCCCCTGACATTTTCACCAATACAAAGAATGGGATTGACCTCTTTGACAACTCTCGCAAATTCATAGAATAACGTCCCACGGGCATCATTCAGCCCCAGCTTTTTCCCGGCATAACTAAAGGCCTGACAAGGAAATCCTCCGGTGACCACATCAACCTGATCCCGGTATTCTGAAAAATCGAAGTTTTTGATATCACCCTCTAAAACATTCCAGTGGGGACGGTTTTGACGAAGTGTTGCACAGGCCCATTTGTCGATTTCATTTAAGGCGATGCATTTTAACCCCGCTTTCTCTAAGCCCACGGCCAATCCGCCCGCTCCTGCAAATAGCTCCAACACACGATACTCACGATCAGCAACCACAGCATTTGACACTTCAGGGATTTCTTTGGATGCAAAAAAATCATCAAACAAACTTAGAACCTGTTCCTTTTTATAAACCCGATAATTACTCATCGGCTCCCTCACGGCGGTGAGTTTTCCATCCCGATCCCAGCGTCTTAACGTTTCTTTGCTTTTTCCGATTAGCTCAGACGCTTCTGCTAATGTCAAATATTCTTGTGTAACCATATCGTGCAACCTTATACATTGGTTACAAATATACAATGACGAAAGTTTAAAAAAAGGGCTTCACCCATTTTTAATTCTGCACTCTAGCAATCTCTTATTAATCGACTGATTTTAAGTTACGAAAACAGCCGACATCCCAAACCCTCAAGGTTTTTGAAACCTTGAGGGTTTAAAAACTCCCCCCCCTGCGAAGGATTTTCATCAAAAGAGGGTCTAATGGGCTATATCAAAACCGACAACACATATCCCACCCACTGCATGAAACCCTACGTACTACTTGCACTATTGCTGTTCATGGCCGCTAACACCTTTGCCCAACAAGGGCAACTCACCGGGCAAGTCATCGACAGCCAAACGCGCCAGCCCCTGCCCGGCGCCAACATCATTGCCACCAACGAGCGCGACTCGCTCGACAAACGTTTTACCACCACCGACACCGAGGGGCAGTTCGTCCTCAAAGGCGTGCGCGATGCCTCGTACCGTCTGGCGGTATCGTTTTTGGGTTACCAAAAGGCGTCACAGAGCGTGCGCGCCACCGGCCGCCAGCAACAGCTCCCTCCCATTGCCATGGAAGCCCAAAGCGAGAAGCTGGGCGATGTGACCGTCACCGGCACCACCCCGGCGGCCACCCTGCGCGGCGACACCACTGAATACAACGCCAATGCCTACAAAATGAACCCCGACGCCAACGTCGAAGATCTGGTGAAGAAGATGCCCGGCGTGACCGTGGAGAACGGCACCGTGAAAGCCCAGGGCGAAGATGTGAAGAAGGTATTGGTCGATGGCAAACCCTTTTTTGGCGACGACCCCTCAGTAGCCCTCAAAAACCTGCCGGCCGAAATCATTGAACGCGTGCAAATATTCGATCAGCAAAGCGAACAGTCGCAACTCACCGGCTTTAACGACGGGCAGACCTCCAAAACCATGAACATTGTTACCCGCCCCGACCGGCGCAACGGCCGCTTTGGCAACATGATGGCCGGCTATGGCACCGACGACCGTTACATCGGCGCAGCCAACCTCAACCAGTTTAACGGCAATCAACGCCTCTCGGCCGTGCTGATGAGCAACAACATCAACCGACAAAACTTTGGCACCCAAGATTTCCTGGGCGCCATGGGCGGCACCAGCAACTTTGGCAGCCGTGGCGGACGCGGCGGCGGCGGGGGCGGATCGCAAAGCGGCATCACCACCATACACTCCATGGGACTCAATTACAGCAACGAATTCGAAAACAAGCTGAAACTCTCGGGCAGCTACTTCTACAACATCACCAACACCGAAAATGCCCAAACCTCCAGTACCGAGTTCATCCTCAACCCCGACTCGAGCCGCATCGAAGAGAACCAAAACAGCTCGGAGGTGGATAATCACAACCACCGCATCAACGTGCGCGCCGAGTGGGACATCGACTCGATGAACACCCTCATCATTGTTCCCTCGCTCAACTTTCAGGACAACACCTCACTGTCGGGCAACGCCGAAACCCAAGGCTTCCGCATTGGCGGCATCGATGAACTCCGCAACCGCTCGACCTATCGCAGCGATGCCGAAACCTCGGGCTACAACCTCAACAACCGCATCACCTATCGGCACAAGTTCACTAAAAAGGGGCGCACCCTGTCGGCCGACGTCAACACCTCGCTCAGCCGACGCGAGCCACTGAGCAGTTCGCTGAGCGACATCACCTACCTCACCACCGGCCTCACCCGCCTCACCGACCGCCGCACCATCACCACCAACGACGGCCTCACCCTGACCACCAACCTGGCCTATTCCGAACCCTTGGGCGAGAAGAGCATGTTGCAGCTCAACTTGGGCAACAGCACCACCCACAACGAGGCATTCCGCCAAACCAACGATTTGGACGACCCAACGCATCAATACCTGCAAATTGACTCCCTCTCCAACAAATACAAAAACCGTTTCATCACCAACAAAGCCGGGCTTACCTATCGGTTTAAAACCAAAAAAGTGAACCTTTCGGCCGGCGTGGAGCTGCAAAACGCCAACCTGAGTGGCGACCAAACCTATCCGCAAGCGGCACAAACCGACAAGCAGTTCACCAACCTGCTGCCCAACGCCTACGCCAACATCCGACTGACCGACATGCAGCGCATCACCATCAATTACAACACCTCCACGGCGCCCCCCAGCATCACGCAGTTGCAAAACGTGTCGGAATACTCCTCGAACCTCACCCGCGTCACCAAGGGAAATCCCGACCTGGAGCCCCAGTACCGACACAACATCACCTCGCGGCTGATGCACGTGAACAAGGAAACACGATCGAACTTTTTTGTGCTCTTTGGCGGCTCCATCCTGCAAAACAGCATTGGCAACGCCACCATTTACCTCGACACCATTCAAATTGTCACCCCCGTAAACAAGGGTACCGGCTACACCCTGCGGTCGATGGCCAACTATGGCCGCCCCAACAATGCCATCAAATGCAACATCAACCTGTCGGGCGGCTACAACTACGGGCGCACGCCGGGCTTTGTAAACGGCAACGCCAACACAGCCACCACCAACGCGTTTAGCCTGGGCGGCGTGGTGAGCAGCAACATCAGCGATAAAATCGACTTCACCCTCTCGTCAAACGCCACCTACAACGTGGTGCACAACACCGTGAGCAGCCAAACCAACAACGAGTACTACTCACAAACCTCATCGTTTCGTTTCAACTGGATGTTTTGGAAAAACTTCACCCTCCAGAACGATGTGGCCAACACCCTTTACCGCGGTCTCTCGTCGAGCTTCAACCAAAAAATCACCGTGGTGAACCTGGGCATTGGCAAAAAGATGTTTAAAAACAACGCCGGCGAACTGCGGGTGACGGCCTACGACTTGTTTAACAACAACACCTCCATTTCGCGCACCATCACCGGCAACCAAATCACCGACCAGCAAAGCACCACCCTCAACCGCTACGTGATGGCCACCTTTACCTACACGCTTCGCAACTTTAAGCGAGGCGAGATGCCCGAAAACCCCGGACGCGATGGCGGACGCTTCCGTCCCGAGGGGATGCCTCCCGGAGGCAGAGGGGGCATGGGCCCCATGGGGCCGCCGCCGGGCATGTGAAACGCCTCATCAACAAACAAAAACCGCCGGAAGCCATTCAGCTCCGGCGGTTTTGTTGTTTGTTAATTTGACCTTCACGGCAAACTTATCGCATTGACGATTTATTGGATCACAATTTTCGTCGATGATGTTTGACCACCATCAACAATCACAGCGATGTAAATGCCTTTATGACCCGACAAGTCGATGGGGGTTAAGCCGTCAATAAGACGTTTACCCACGACTGTTTTGCCCGAAACGTCAATAATTTGCACCGTGGCATCATTGCCCAAGTCGTCGCTAAAATAAATAAGTCCTGATGTAGGATTTGGATAAATCATGTTTTGACTAACAGTATTGCTGCCAATTCGGGTTGAAGTACCAAATTCGTAAGCCCCCATATCAATAACCCCTCCGACCACTCGGGCATTACCGGCCATATCCGAGGATAACACGGTAATATTCGTCGAAGTACCCGCATTAATACACGCAGTTCCCTGTACCAGAGCCAATGGATATTTACCCACACCAGCAAATGGCGAAGCCGACAAACCAATATTTCCATTGCTACCAACCAGTGCATGACCTGTTTCGAATGCACAGTTTTTAAATGTACCGATACCATTATAATCTATACTCTTCACATTATTGACAGCTCCTTTGGCAGTGTTACCGAATACAATACAATTAACGATCAAAGAAGAAGATGCACACAAAATCCCACCACCATCATTTTCCTCTGTACATTGATTTTGTGTGAAAGTACAATTAAAGAAATTGGCCTCGCCTTCGATGTCGGCACCTCCTCCATGCTTGGCACTGTTACCCGAAAACAAACAATTAATAAATGTCCCGCCAAGTGCTAACACGCCCCCTCCCGAGTTGGCATAAGCAGAACCGGTAACATTGTTGTTTAAAAACTGACAGTTCTTAAACAATCCACCATCACAACGCACGGCTCCACCTTGCCCGTCACTGTTCGAGTAGGCAATATTATCTCGAAAAATACACTGATCGAATTCGGCAACTCCGCCAAATGAACCAATATACAAATAAACTGCCCCTCCCCAACCAATACCAATGCCTCCATCTTTTGACGCTTTACCATTCTGCAGAATAAGGTTCTTGAAATAATTGTTGGTTGAACGTTTGTATTGCGTAACATTAAAAATTCGTCCCAAAGCACCTCCGTCAATAATCACATTACCCCTGTCGCTCCCATCAATGGTAATACTTTTGTCTGATAAAGAAATCTCACCGGCAAGATCCACTCTATCGACCGCAAATTTGATAACATCACCGGAAGCTGCATTCTTAATGCAATATCTCAACATTCCAGCCGTGGGAGTTGACACGTTATCGGTCGTCTCGGTCACCGTAACAGTTGCAGCCATGGCAACCGAAGCCACCATGCCTGCCAAAAGAAAGAATAGTAATTTTTTCAGACAAATAATGTTTTAATGGTTTTTATCGAATACAAAACAAATCAAATAAACGCTGAGACTCGCAAAGGCGCTGAGTTATTTTGTTACGCCTTGCGTTTAAATAACAAATCACATCACTCAAAAGAGTTATATAGCAGCCTTACAAAAGCATCAGATGTGAGTCTCAAGATACAAGACATGTTTCAACAAGACAGATTCAGGTCAAACAGCCGCTGTTTAGGCTCAAGTAAAAATGATTGAGCTCAAACGGCCGCGGTTTAGACTCAAGTAAAAATGATTGAGCTCAAACGGCCGCGGTTTAGACTCAAGTAAAAACGATTGAGATCAAACGGCCGCGGTTTAGCCCCAAGTAAAAACGATTGAGATCAAACGGCCGCGGTTTAGCCTCAAGTAAAAATGATTGGGCTCAAACGGCCGCGGTTTGAGCCGACACAGATAATCAACACTAAATGCGATTGTCCCATCAGTTTCAAACACCACGGCCGTGTTGTGATAAAGCCCCGGTGCCCGTCGTTCAAAGAGGGATGTCACCAACACTATTTTCAATTCGACAGCCAATGCCCCATAAAACCGGGTCGATGGCTCCCGGATGGGACTTGTTTTACCAATCCGACTTTTAAGGTTTTCATGTGTAAAAAAGCATTAAGACATGAGAATCAAGACGCAAGACATGAGGATTTTAAATCATTGGCTACGCCAATCTCCATGGCCCGAACAAATCATTATCTTTGCCCCAATCCATAAAAAAACAGAATCGCCCATGGCACTCAAAGACTTCAAAACCCGCATTAAAATAAAAGCCGAACCGCAAGACGTGTACGCGGCTCTCACCAACCCTTTCACCATCGAGTTGTGGTCGGGCTACCCCGCCCAAATGAGCGAAGAACCCGGCTTTGAGTTTTCGATGTGGGAGGGCGACATCGAAGGCAAAATCCTCGAAACCATTCCCAACCAAAAAGTGGTGCAACAATGGTACTTTGGCGATCAGGAAGAAGCCTCGGTGGCCACCATCAAGCTGTTTGCCGACGGCCCCCAAACACAGGTGGAACTGGTGCACACCAACATTCCCGCCGACGATTTCGACGACATCACCCAGGGCTGGAAGGAGTTTTACCTGGGCGCCATCAAAGAGTTTCTGGAGATTGAGTAGACATCCACAAACGAAAATAAACGCTGAGGCAAAATAAACGCTGAGGCGCGAAGGCGCTGAGTTGGTTTGATGAATAGATTGCGTTTAAATATGAAAGCAGATAACTCAGCATTTAATCATCGTCCGCTACTTAACAAACTAAGAACTAACGCTGAGTTGCAGTGAGATAAGATGAGAACCAGTGAGGAAAAGAAGCCTCAGTGCCACTCGGTAAAAGAATTATACGGTAGACGCCAAGGCACAGAGCATCAAACTCTGCGTCTTGGCGTCTTGACGTTTATCTCTACCCCCGCGATCGCCCCAAGCCTCACTTCCCCTGGCCGCACCGCCAAAGGTTGCTCACCGTCACCGGCAAGCGCCCCACGGGCGTCAGCTGCCCGCTCAAATAAAGGGCAGCGGCCTGAAAAGCTTCGGGCACGGCCTCGTACACCAGCACCACTTCGCGGGCACGTTCAATGTTTTTAAGTTGATGCAGGCGATAGGGCGAATCGGCCACCACCACCCTCACGCCGTTGTGCTGCCACAGCCAACGCCAAAGCGGCGCCAGGGCGGCATCGTTCCACACCTTGCGGGCATCGGCAAAGCCTCCGGTGCAGATGACCACCTGGGCATGACGCCCCAACTGCTGACGAATCACCTCTCCCTTGGCTCCCACCACCAGATTGAGCCGTTTGGCGGGTCGATGCGCCGCAATGCTGTCGGCCAGCGCCTTGCCCCCGGGCATTACCAACAGCAGCACTTCGGTCGAATCGGGCGTCAGCGCCACGGTATCGGCCGCGCCGGGCAACACGGTGAGCGCGGCACGATAAAGATCGGGCAGCAGCGTGGCATCCATGCCACTGTTGATGCGCGTCACCAGACTGTCGTTGGGCTCGGGCAACGGAGCGCCACAGCCGGCCCACAGTTTCAGGGCAAGCGCCTTTCGGCATTTGCGTTCAATGTCGCACCAGGTGAGTTCCCCGGCATCGATGGCCTGCTTCACCGAAGTGATGGCCGCCCCAAGGTCCTCGGTGCTCTCTACAATGTCGTTGCCGGCCGCCAGCGCCAACGCATCCACACGGCCGGGCTGTCCGGCCTTTTTCACCCCCTTCATGTTCATGGCATCGGTAATCACCACACCCTGAAAGCCCATGCCATGGCACAACAAATCGGTGAGCATGGGCTTGGAAAGCGATGCGGGCAACCCCCGGGTGGTGTCGAGGGCGTTCACCTCGAGGTGCGCCGACATCACGCCCATCACGCCATTTTTTATCATCGCATCAAAGGGCACCAGCTCCACCGTATCGAGTCGGGCGCGGGTGTGCCCGATCACAGGGAGAGCCAAATGCGAGTCGACATCCGTATCGCCATGCCCGGGAAAATGCTTGGCCACGGCCACCACCCCGCCATCCTGCATCCCGTGCATCAAAGCCACCGCACGACGCGCCACCTCATGAGGATCTTCGCCAAACGACCGGATGCCAATCACCGGATTGGCCGCGTTGACGTTCACATCGGCCACCGGCGCAAAGTTGACATGAATGCCCAAGCCGCGCAACTGACGCGCCGCCTCATCGCCCGCACGATACAACAGGCGCTCGTCGGCAATGGCGCCCAGGGTCATGGCCTTGGGCAATGCCCGGATGCCCTTCACGCGCATGGCAGCCCCCGTTTCGCCATCGATGGAATAGATGAGGGGCACGCGGCTCACGGCCGATGCCTGTGCCGAAAAACGCACGATGTCGGCCGCCGTATTTCGCATGTAAAGCAGTCCGCCGGGCTGAAAGGTCTGCACCAGCGACATCACGCGCTGCACCGACTTGGGGTCGTGCAAATTCTCAGTCATCAGCCAAAACAACTGGGCAATGCGCTCGTCGGGCGTCAAATGATGGTAGATGGAATCGACCCGGGGGTCATTCACATACCTTAAAAAATCATTGCGCTCACCCAATGCCTGCGCCCGGGCCATCCATCCCACACACAGCATGACAGCCAACAGGGGTATCCGAAATAAATTCATTTGGTAAAGTATCAAGATGTGAGTATCAAGACGCAAGACAGGAACGTTATTAAAGCTCATTTAAAAGAAAGCTCAGCGTCAGTTCTTTTGGTTACGCTGAGAAAGATGAGTTCACACTGAGTTACACTGAGGTTTCCTTCTCCTCACCGTTTCTCATCTTATCTCAGCGCTACTCAGCGTCAGTTCTTAGAAAGTCACGCCGAGGAAGATGAGTTAACACGGAGTCACGGCCGATACAACAAATACTTCTCCCGCAACGCCCGGTAAACCTCCAGTTTCGGTTGCCACGATGCCCTGATTTGCGCCTCACTCATCCCGGCATCAATTTGCTTTAACAGCGCATCGGTGCCGGCCAGGAGGGTAAAAAAGTCGGGGCGATTGACAAAAGGGGAGACAGCCGTCCATCGGGAACGAAAATCGAGCAGAATCTTCAGCGTAAAAGGCGGAATGGGGTCGGCCGCACGCAAATCGATGCCATAACACGTTTTGCCCTTGTGCAACGGATTACTGTCCATGCCGGCAATGGCCTGGGGCGTGAAGGTAAATGCCCCCATGGCCGGGTCGGGATATCCGGCCACCTGAAAGGGAAACGCCGTGCCCCGTCCCACGCTCACCGGCGTGGCTTCAAAAAAACACAACGAGGGATACCATCTTATGGAGGCATAATTGGGCAGGTTGGGCGATGGTTTTACCGGCGGCTCGTAACGCAATTGGTGGTCATACCCCGTCATAGGTACCACGGTGAGGCTGCACGCGCGTTCACCGGCCAGCCATTTCTCGCCATTCACCATGCCGGCCAGCTCGCCCACCGTAAGCCCGTGCACCACCGGAATGGGATGCATCCCCACAAACGAACGGTGTTTGAGGTCGAGCACCGGCCCATCCACATAGTCGCCGTTGGGGTTGGGACGATCCAGCACCATCACCCCCACCCCGTTTTCGGCACAGGCCTCCATCAGGTAGTGCAACGACGAGATGTAGGTATAAAACCGCACCCCCACGTCCTGAATGTCAAACACCACACAGTCGATGCCCCTGAGCTGCTCGGGGGTGGGCTTTTTGCGACTGCCGTACAGCGACACCACGGGCAGCCCGGTGGCCTCGTCACGGCCGCCATCCACCTTGGCACCCGCATCGGCATCGCCCCTGAAACCATGCTCGGGCGAAAAGATGCTCACCACCTTCACCCCGCGTCGCAACAAGGTGTCGGCCAAATGAACATTCTTCACCATCGAGGTATGATTCACCAGCAAAGCCACTCGTTTGCCATCGAGCTTGGGCAGATACACGTCCATGCGTTCCGCGCCCAACACCAACGGCTCTCTCTGGATAGATGCTGTGGTGGCAGGCACACGGGGCGACTGCGCACATCCCGCGTGAAAAGCAGTCACACAGCAGGCCACCAGCAACGTTGGACGTAAAAAATATGGTATTCTCATGCTACGCCAGTGTTATGCCTGTGCCGTTGGCCCGCCAAAAGGCATGGGCATTGAGCCGCCGGGTTCGCTGTTCTTGATGGGGCCATGCACGGCCTCATACTTGGCCACATTGTCTTTGAGGGCCATCATCAGGCGCTTGGCGTGCTCAAGCGTGAGAATGATGCGCGACTGCACTTTGGCCTTGGGCATACCTGGCATCATGCGAATAAAATCGACCACAAACTCGGCCGGGCTGTGTGTGATGATGGCCAAATTGGAGTAGATGCCTTGTGCCACGTCGTCGGTTAACTCAATATTGATTTGTCCGTTTGCTTGCTTTTCCATATTGCTTAGATATTTTAGTTTCAATCCGGGCTAAATTAACACATTCGCCCGACACCATAAAAAAAGAGCCACCCTTGGGCAGCTCTTTTTTAGTATATCAGGGAAAAAATTAATCTTCCACCACTTGTTTTCCGCTCACGCGATCCATTTCTTCCTGCGAACCGACAATGATTTTGTCGAAAATACGCTGGCCTGTACCGGCCGGAATCAAGTGACCGCAAATCACGTTCTCTTTCAAACCGTCGAGGTGATCAATCTTGCCCTGGATAGCGGCTTCGTTAAGCACCTTGGTGGTTTCCTGGAACGAAGCTGCCGACATGAAGCTCTTGGTTTGAAGGGCCGCACGGGTAATCCCCTGCAACACCTGGCTCGAAGTGGCCGCAACGGCATCACGGGCTTCAATCAACTTCTGGTCGCGACGTTTCAACTGAGAGTTTTCGTCACGCAAACGACGGGCGGTAATCACCATACCCGGACGCAATTGAGAATCGCCGGATTCAACCACGATTTTCTTGCCCCAAATATTGTCGTTCTCTTCCATGAACTCGATTTTGTCCACCACTTCTTTCTCAAGGAAACGGGTATCACCCGGATCGTCAATCTCAACCTTACGCATCATCTGACGCACAATGATTTCGAAGTGTTTATCGTTGATTTTCACACCCTGCAGGCGATACACATCCTGTACTTCGTTCACAATATACTCCTGAACGGCAGTAGGTCCTTGGATGGCCAGAATGTCTGAAGGCGTTGTGGCACCATCCGACAATGGAATACCGGCACGCACATAGTCGTTCTCCTGAACCAGAATTTGCTTAGAAAGTGGCACCAAGTAACGTTTCACTTCACCGTTCTTCGATGTGACCACCACTTCACGGTTACCACGTTTCACTTTACCAAAGCTCACTTCACCATCAATTTCAGAAACCACAGCCGGGTTCGATGGGTTACGCGCCTCGAACAACTCGGTAATACGTGGCAGACCCCCGGTGATATCACCGGTTTTACCCACCGCACGTGGAATCTTGGCCAGAATTTGCCCCTGTTTCACTTGCTCTCCATCTTCAACAGAGATGTGGGCGCCCACGGGCAAGTTGTAGGTTCGCATCACTTCGCCATTGCTGTCCAAAATCTGCATCGCAGGGTTTTTGGTCTTATCGCGGCTTTCAATGATCACCTTCTCACGGAAACCTGTCTGCTCATCCGATTCCTCCTTGTAAGTCACCCCTTCGGCAAGACTGTCAAAACGGATTTTACCGGTTTTTTCGGTAATGATCAGCGCGTTATATGGATCCCATTCGCAAATCACGTCACCTTTCTTCACTTCGGCACCGTTTTTCACAAACAATTTGGCACCATAAACGATCGGGTGAGTAATCAGCGTGATTTTGGTATTCTTGTCGATGATGCGCAACTCGGCCAAACGACCAATTACCACATCTACTTCGCTGCCATCTTCCTGAACGGACGATACTGTACGAAGCTCTTCAATCTCAACAATACCATCGTATTTGGTAATAATGCTGTTTTCAGAAGTAATGTTCGAAGCAGTACCCCCCACGTGGAACGTACGCAGTGTCAACTGTGTACCCGGCTCACCAATCGACTGTGCGGCAATCACACCCACAGCTTCACCCATCTGCACCATTTGACCGGTAGCCAAGTTTCGACCGTAGCATTTCGCACAAACACCTTTTTTCGATTCGCAAGTCAATACCGAACGAATCTCAACTCGTTCGATGGGCGACGCTTCGATGGTTTTACATGCTTCTTCAGTAATTTCATCACCGGCTTTCACAATAATGTTTCCGGTCAACGGATGATACACATCATGAACCGACACGCGCCCCAGGATACGCTCCGAAAGTGTGGCAACAATTTCCTCATTGTCCTTAATGGCAGCTGCACTCAAACCGCGCAAAGTACCACAATCCACTTCGTTGATGATCACATCCTGCGAAACATCCACCAAACGACGAGTCAAATAACCCGCATCGGCAGTTTTAAGAGCCGTATCCGCCAAACCTTTACGAGCACCGTGGGTAGAGATAAAGTACTCCAATACCGACAGACCCTCTTTAAAGTTCGACAAGATTGGGTTTTCGATAATCTGACTGCCTTCGGCGCCAGACTTTTGAGGCTTAGCCATCAAACCACGCATCCCGGAGAGCTGACGAATCTGCTCTTTAGAACCCCGTGCTCCCGAATCCAACATCATGTACACCGAGTTGAATCCCTGACGGTCGCTGCTCAATTGCTTCATCACCGTTTGTGTCAATCGTGCGTTCACATGCGTCCAGATATCGATAATCTGGTTGTAACGCTCGTTGTTGGTGATAAAACCCATGTTATAGTTATTGATCACCTCTTCAACCTCGGCATAACCTTCGTCCACGAGGGTTTGTTTTTCGGCAGGAATGATCACATCATCAAGGTTAAACGACAAACCACCCTCGAATGCCATGCGGTAACCAAGGTTTTTGATATCGTCGAGGAACGCTGCCGTACGGGGCGTACCACACACTTTATGTACATTACCAATGATGTCACGAAGCGATTTCTTGGTCAACAATTCGTTGATAAATCCAACTTCGCGTGGAACGAACTCATTGAACAAGATTCGACCAACGGTACTTTCAACCATCATCAGTTCAGGCTCACGATTTTCGTTCAAATCGTAAGTTTTCACCTTCACGTTGGCGTGCAACTCCACTTTTCCTTCGTTAAAGGCAATCTTCACCTCTTCAGGCGAATAAAAAATCAAACCTTCACCTTTCGCGCCGGCACGTGGCTTGGTCATGTAATACAGACCCAACACCATGTCCTGCGAAGGAACGGTAATAGGAGCACCGTTAGCTGGGTTCAAAATATTTTGCGATGCAAGCATCAACATCTGTGCTTCCAAAATTGCAGCATTGCCAAGGGGCAAATGCACAGCCATCTGGTCACCATCAAAGTCGGCGTTGAATGCCGTACACGAAAGCGGGTGCAACTGAATTGCCTTTCCCTCGATCAACTTAGGCTGGAAGGCCTGAATACCCAATCGGTGAAGTGTTGGAGCTCGGTTCAAAAGAACGGGGTGACCTTTCAACACATTTTCAAGGATATCCCAAACCACCGGATCTTTTCGGTCAACAATTTTCTTGGCCGACTTCACGGTCTTTACAATACCGCGCTCAATCAACTTGCGGATAATAAATGGCTTATACAGCTCTGCAGCCATCCCTTTGGGGAGACCACATTCGTGCATGCCCAATTCAGGGCCAACCACAATTACCGAACGAGCCGAATAGTCAACCCGCTTACCCAAAAGGTTTTGACGGAAACGACCTTGCTTACCTTTCAAGCTATCGCTCAGCGACTTTAAAGGACGGTTCGAATCTGTTTTCACCGCATTGGCTTTGCGCGAGTTATCGAACAACGAATCCACAGCTTCCTGCAACATCCGTTTTTCATTACGCAAAATCACTTCGGGAGCTTTAATCTCAATCAAACGTTTCAAACGATTGTTGCGAATAATCACCCGGCGGTACAAATCGTTCAAATCGGAGGTAGCAAAACGACCACCATCCAAGGGCACCAAAGGACGTAATTCGGGTGGAATCACGGGCACCACCTTCACCACCATCCACTCAGGCTTGTTAATCCCTTGTGATTCGCGGAAACTCTCAACGACCTGCAAACGCTTCAAAGCCTCATTTTTACGCTGTTGTGAGGTCTCAACGCCGGCACGGTGACGCAAATCATACGACAACTCATCCAGATTGATGCGCGACAACAACATTTCGAGAGCATCAGCCCCCATTTTGGCAATAAATTTATTGGGATCAGTATCGTCGAGGTGAATATTTTCTTTGGGCAAAGAATCTAAAATATCCAAATATTCCTCTTCCGTTAGAAAATCGAGCTGTTTCACACCATCCGATGCTTTCACACCTGGCTGAACCACCACATAACGCTCGTAATAAATAATAGAATCGAGTTTTTTAGAGGGTAACCCTAACAAATATCCGATTTTATTAGGCAACGAACGGAAATACCAAATATGAGCTACCGGTACGACCAGTGAAATGTGCCCCATGCGCTCGCGGCGAACCTTTTTCTCGGTCACTTCCACACCGCATCGGTCACAAACAATCCCTCGGTAACGAATACGCTTATATTTTCCGCAATGACACTCATAATC
Source organism: Breznakibacter xylanolyticus (assembly GCF_003254275.1). GTDB lineage: Bacteria > Bacteroidota > Bacteroidia > Bacteroidales > Marinilabiliaceae > Breznakibacter > Breznakibacter xylanolyticus. The sequence continues at coordinate 107,207 of NZ_QKZK01000007.1, forward strand.
CTTCACCGGGCCGAAGATGCGTTCGCAAAACAAACCATCGCGTTCAGGTTTATAAGTACGGTAGTTAATTGTCTCAGGCTTCAACACCTCACCACTCGAAAGTTCCAACACTTCCTCGGGAGACGCTAAACCGATAGAGATTTTCGTAAAATTGCTTTTACTTTTGTGATCTCTTCTGAATGCCATATAATTGACTGTTAATTTTTTATAATTCAAATACCAATTGGTGAAAACTGTTCTTCACAGCTTTCACCAATGTAATGGCTTATTCAAACGTAATACTCAAACCTAAACCGCGCATTTCGTGCAGCAATACATTGAGTGACTCAGGTATACCAGGCTGTGGAAGTGGATCGCCTTTCACAATCGCTTCGTATGCCTTGGCGCGTCCCATCACGTCATCAGACTTCACGGTCAGGATCTCCTGAAGAATATTGGCAGCACCAAAAGCTTCGAGTGCCCAAACCTCCATTTCTCCAAAACGCTGCCCCCCGAACTGAGCCTTACCACCCAACGGCTGCTGGGTAATTAACGAATAAGGACCAATAGAACGTGCGTGCATTTTGTCCTCAACCATGTGTCCCAGCTTCAACATATAGATAATCCCTACTGTTGCAGGCTGGTGAAAACGAACACCGGTACCACCATCGTAAAGATAAGTTTTACCCCATGCCGGAATTCCGGCCTTATCGGTCCATGATTTCAGATCTTCGTTAGATGCACCGTCGAAAATTGGAGTGGCAAATTTCACACCCAACACATCACCGGCCCAAGCCAACACCGTTTCATAAATCTGACCAAGGTTCATACGCGAAGGCACACCCAATGGGTTCAAAACAATATCTACAGGTGTTCCATCCTCAAGGAATGGCATATCTTCAGCACGAACCACGCGCGAAACGATACCTTTGTTACCGTGACGTCCGGCCATCTTATCACCCACTGTCAACTTACGTTTTTTGGCAATGTATACCTTGGCCAACTGAACAATCCCGGCGGGCAGTTCATCACCAATGGTCACATTATACTTTTGACGTTTCTCTTTCGACTCAAACTCACGATACTTATTGACATAGTTATGAATAACCTTAGCAATCAAATCATTCTTATCCTTATCGGTCGTCCACTTATGAGGATTCACGCTCAGATAGTCGATATCTTGCAGGATTTTTTGAGTGAACTTGGTCCCTTTGGCAATCACATCCACGCCCAAATAATCCTTCACACCTTGCGAAGTCTTACCATTAATCAGCGAAAAGAGTTTATCCACCAAACGACCTTTCAGTTCATCAGCAGCACGCTCTAATTCCCCATCAATTTTAGCCAACAACGCTTTTTCATTGGTGCGCGACTTACGATCCTTCACATTACGTGAAAACAACTTTTTATCAATAACAACACCATTAAGCGAGGGAGAAGCCTTTAATGAAGCATCCTTAACATCACCGGCTTTTTCACCGAAAATGGCACGAAGTAATTTCTCTTCAGGCGTAGGATCACTTTCTCCTTTAGGCGTGATTTTTCCGATAAGGATATCACCGGGTTTCACCAACGCCCCAATACGAATCAAGCCATTCTCATCCAAATCTTTAGTGGCCTCTTCGCTTACGTTAGGAATATCGGAAGTCAATTCCTCTAATCCACGTTTGGTATCGCGAACCTCAAGCGAATATTCATCGATATGAACCGATGTAAAGACATCGTTACTCACCAATTTTTCAGAAATTACGATCGCATCCTCAAAGTTGTAACCTTTCCAAGGCATGAAAGCCACTTTTAGGTTACGCCCGAGCGCCAACTCACCATTTTGAGTCGAATAACCTTCGGTAAGGATTTGTCCTTTAGCCACACGGTCACCCTTCATCACCAACGGCTTTTGATCGATGGTCGTATTTTGGTTGGTTTTCTGATATTTCAACAATCGATAACGAACCGTTTCAGGCTCAAAGCTGACAAACAACTCATCTTCCGTTTTATCGTATCGAATTACAATCTCTTCGGCATCCACATATTCAACCACACCGTCACCTTCTGCAACAATATGGGTGCGTGAATCGCGAATCAATTTACCTTCCAGACCAGTCCCCACAATAGGCGCCTGAGGACGCAACAAAGGCACAGCCTGACGCATCATGTTTGATCCCATCAATGCACGGTTCGCATCATCATGCTCAAGGAACGGAATCAACGAAGCTGCAACCGAGGCAATTTGGTTAGGTGCCACATCCATCAATTGAACCTCTTCAGGCCCAACCACCGGATAATCGGCTTCCAAACGCGACTTAATACGAGGGTTCACAAAACGTCCATCATCATGCAATGGGGCATTGGCCTGAGCGATGATTTTATCCTCTTCCTCTTCGGCCGACATAAATATTGTTCCGCCATCAGACAGATCAACAACACCACTCTCAACCTTACGATAAGGCGTTTCAATAAACCCTAAATCATTAATTTTTGCATAAACACACAACGAAGAAATCAAACCGATGTTTGGCCCTTCAGGTGTTTCAATGGGACACAAACGCCCATAGTGAGTATAGTGTACGTCACGCACCTCAAAACCGGCACGCTCACGCGACAAACCACCGGGTCCGAGTGCCGACATACGACGTTTATGAGTAATCTCGGCCAACGGATTGGTTTGATCCATGAACTGAGACAAAGCGTTCGTACCAAAGAAACTGTTGATCACAGAAGACATGGTCTTGCTGTTAATCAAGTCAATAGGTGTAAACACCTCATTATCGCGAACATTCATCCGTTCACGAATGGTACGAGCCATCCGCGCCAAGCCAACACTAAATTGACTGGCCAACTGCTCACCAACGGTTCTTACGCGTCGGTTGCTTAAGTGGTCAATATCATCCACATCAGTTTTTGAGTTTATCAACTCAATCAGATACTTAATAATGCTGATGATATCTTCTTTCGTCAGCACCCGGGTGTCCATTGAACTTTCCAGGCCTAACTTTTTATTAATTCGGTAACGACCAACTTCACCTAAATCGTAACGTTTATCCGAGAAAAATAACTTATCAATAACGTCACGCGCTGTAGCCTCATCAGGTGGCTCAGCATTCCTTAATTGTCGATAGATGTGTAATACTGCTTCTTTTTCTGAGTTACAGGGGTCTTTCTGTAACGTATTGTAGATGATGGCAAAATCAGCAAGATTCTGATTCTCTTTGTGCAAAAGAATAGCCTTCGTGCCAGAGTCTACAATTTCATCAACGTGATGATCTTCTAATATCGTCTCACGATCAATAATCACCTCGTTACGCTCAATTGAAACCACTTCGCCGGTATCTTCATCCACGAAGTCCTCAATCCAACTCTTCAGCACCCTGGCGGCCAACTTACGACCCACCACTTTTTTGAGTGCCGTTTTGTTCACTTTGATTTCATCGGCCAAGCCGAAAATTTCCAAAATATCCTTGTCTCCTTCAAATCCGATTGCACGCAACAGGGTGGTCACCGGTAATTTCTTCTTCCGGTCAATGTAAGCATACATCACACTGTTGATATCGGTCGAGAATTCAATCCAGGAACCTTTAAAAGGAATCACACGGGCTGAATACAACTTACTGCCATTGGCATGCACACTCTGACCGAAAAATACACCGGGAGAACGGTGCAACTGAGAAACAACAACGCGCTCAGCACCGTTAATGATAAAACTCCCCTTGGCAGTCATATACGGGATTGTCCCAAGGTATACATCCTGCACTACTGTATCAAAATCCTCGTGCTCGGGATCAGTACAATAAAGTTTTAACTTGGCCTTCAGTGGTACACTGAAAGTCAAACCGCGCTCAATACACTCTTCAATGGTGTATCGGGGCGGGTCAATTGAATAATCGATAAACTCGAGTACAAAATTGTTACGCGTATCAGTAATTGGAAAGTTTTCCAAAAACACATCGTACAATCCCTCGTGCTTACGATCTTCGGGGGTAGAACCCAATTGAAAAAATTCTCTGAAAGACTTTAATTGAACCTCCAACAAATCAGGATATTCCAACTGATTTTTGATGGAAGCAAAGCTAATCCTTTCGGAAATATTTGGAGTCATCTATCAACAAATTAAGTGAACTTAACATTTTAAAGCACAAAAAGGTTTAGGAACCCAACTGATGATTGGGTCCCTAAACCGTATCCTATCGCAGGAAGGAATTACTTAAGTTCAACTTCAGCTCCTGCTTCTACTAATTGTGCTTTTAATGCTTCAGCTTCTTCTTTAGATACTTTTTCCTTGATTGCACAAGGAGCTTTATCTACCAATTCTTTAGCTTCTTTCAGTCCAATACCGGTCATTTCTTTTACCAGTTTAACGATAGCTAATTTAGAGCCACCTGCAGACTTAAGTAATACGTCGAATTCAGTTTGAACGGCGTCAGCAGCGTCACCTGCACCAGCAGCAGGAGCAGCAACAGCTACAGCAGCAGCTGCAGGCTCGATGCCATATTCATCTTTAAGGATCTGAGCCAGTTCGTTAACTTCTTTTACAGTTAAATTTACTAATTCTTCTGCAAGCTTCTTGATATCTGCCATTGTTGTATAAATTAAAAAAATGTTTCGAAATTGTTGTTTAATTATTTATCTCCTAAGGTCTTAAGCAATCCGTGAATTGTAGTACCACCCGATTGAAGAGCAGACACAACATTTTTCATCGGAGACTGCAGCAAACCTACTACCTCACCAATCAGTTCCTCACGAGACTTGATGCTCACCAAAGTTTCCAATAAGTTACCGCCAACGTAAACACATTCTTCTACGTAAGCACTCTTGATAACTGGTTTCTTTGTTCTTTTGCTAAAATCTTGAATCAATTTAGCAGGTAAATTACCTGTATTGCTAAACATGATTGCAGAGGTTCCTTTCAATGAAGGCATTAATTCCTCGTAACTCCCTTCGCATTGTTCTAATGCTTTGCGAAATAAGGTGTTTTTAACAACTACCAATTTCACACCTTGATTAAAACAAGTACGACGAAGATTACTGGTCATCCCGGCATCCATTCCAAAAGTATCAGTCACATAAAAGTGGCTATACTCTTTAATAGACGCTGATAAATCCTCTATAAGTGTACTTTTATCTTCCTTTTTCATGATTTTTTAAACGTCTGAAAAATTTAACATTAAGCTTCTACCGATTTGGCGTCGATCCGGATGCCCGGACTCATCGTACTTGACAAATAGATGCTCTTGATATAAGTACCTTTTGCAGCAGAGGGCTTTAACTTATGAATCACATTTACGAACTCACGCACGTTTTCTGTGAGTTTTTCGGGAGTAAATGATACTTTGCCAACTGTAGAGTGAACAATACCGAATTTGTCAACTTTAAAGTCAATTTTACCGGCTTTCACTTCATTAACAGCTTTAGCAATATCCATGGTCACTGTACCGCTCTTAGGGTTCGGCATCAAGCCTCGGGGACCGAGCACACGACCCAACTGACCCACTTTAGCCATGATGCTGGGCATGGTGATAATCACATCAATATCAGTCCAACCACCTTTGATTTTTTCGATATAATCGTCCAAACCAACATGGTCAGCACCTGCATTGCGAGCCTCTTCCTCCTTGTCGGGCGTACACAATACCAACACACGAGTTTCTTTACCCGTTCCGTTTGGCAAGGTTACAACGCCACGCACCATTTGGTTGGCTTTACGCGGATCAACCCCTAATCGAACGTCAATATCTACCGAGGCATCAAACTTGGTGGTGGTAATTTCCTTCACCAACGCAGCTGCTTCTTCGATAGCATATTGCTTAGTGGCATCAATTTTTGCTAATGCTAACTTTTTATTCTTTGTTAGTTTTGCCATTTTTCCAAAAAGGGTTAAATTAATTTTTACCAGGGAATTGACCTTCAACAGTCACACCCAAACTGCGAGCAGTTCCGGCGATCATGGTCATGGCCGAATCCAATGTAAAACAATTCATGTCAGTCATTTTACCTTCTGCAATGCCTTTCACTTGATCCCAAGTAATGGAACCAATCTTTTTACGGTTAGGCTCGGGTGATCCACCCTTTGCCTTTACCGCTTCAAGAACTTGAACGGCTGCAGGAGGAGTTTTCACAACAAACTCAAAAGATTTGTCAGTGTAAACTGTAATTACTACAGGTAAAACCTTACCAGCTTTTTCCTGAGTCCTGGCATTGAATTGCTTACAAAACTCCATGATATTAACCCCTTTAGAACCCAATGCAGGGCCTACCGGTGGTGAAGGGTTTGCTGCCCCTCCTTTTATCTGTAGCTTGATAAAAGTTTGTACTTCTTTAGCCATTGTAGCAATCCGTAATTGATTATTAATAAATAGGTTAGAATTTCAATTGCCATGTAATAACAAGTAAATTACTTATTATGGAAGCATTCAATACCATGAGCCATCTACTCTTTCTCAACCTGTAAAAAACTTAATTCTAATGGAGTCTTACGTCCAAATATCTTCACCATCACCTTCAGCTTGCGCTTCTCATCATTAACCTCCTCAATGATACCGCTGAACCCATTGAATGGTCCATCAGTCACTTTCACTGATTCACCAGGATAATAAGGTGTTGTAATAGACTCTTCACTTGTCGTAAGTTCATCAACCTTACCTAATATCCGATTTACTTCCGACAATCTCATGGGAGTTGGTTCATCACCTCCCAAAAAACCAATCACATTAGGGATATTACGCAAGATGTGAGAAATCTCACCAACCAAAGCTGCTTCAACCAGCACATATCCGGGAAGATAAATTCTTTCTTTGCTGACTTTTTTACCGTTGCGTACTTGAAATACTTTTTCAGTAGGAATCAACACTTGAGATACATAATCAGTCAACTTTAAAGCAGCAATTTCACTTTCAAGGTATTCTTTTACCTTCTTTTCCTTGCCACCAATTGCTCTGAGGACATACCATTTTTTCTCAACTTCGGCCATTTTGTTGCCCTTCAATATTAATTAAGCAGTTTATAAACCTGTTCAAGGATATTTTCAAACCCAAAATCCATTACAAAAACAACTCCTGCAATAATCACAGATGCAACCATCACAATAACAGCACTATTGGTCAATTCAGACCATGTAGGCCATGAAGTTTTTGTAACCAGCTCACTACGAACATCCTTGAGATAAGCAACAATTTTATTCATTGATAGAAATTTTTCCGAGGTAAAAACCTGTGATAATCAGGTCTTGAATTGGGTCACAAAATTAGCAAATGCACCAACAAAAACAAATCTAAATTGTGCAAAAAGCACGGGAGGAGAGATTCGAACTCCCGACAGCTGGTTTTGGAGACCAGTGCTCTACCGCTGAACTACTCCCGTAGAAAAGGTGGAGGAAACCCTCCACCTTTGAGTTATTGAAACTTATTCAATAATTTCAGTAATCTGACCAGCACCTACAGTACGGCCACCTTCGCGAATCGCGAAACGCAAACCTTGGTTCAAGGCAACAGGGTAGATCAACTCTACAGTGATGCTCACGTTGTCACCAGGCATAACCATTTCAGTACCTTCGGGCAAAGAAATTTCACCGGTGATATCCAAAGTACGCAAATAGAACTGAGGACGATATTTGTTGTGGAAAGGAGTGTGACGACCACCTTCTTCTTTCTTCAACACATAAATTTCAGCTTTGAATTTAGTGTGAGGCTTGATAGAACCAGACTTACACAATACCATACCGCGTTTTACGTCAGCTTTGTCGATACCACGAAGCAACAAACCTACGTTGTCACCAGCTTGGCCTTCGTCCAAAATCTTACGGAACATTTCAACACCGGTACATACGGTTTTCTTACCTTCAGAACCCAAACCAATCAACTGCATTTCATCGCCAGTGTGAATGATACCAGTTTCAATACGACCAGTAGCCACAGTACCACGACCAGTGATTGAGAACACGTCCTCAACAGGCATCAAGAATGGTTTTTCAGTATCACGGGGAGGGAGAGGAATCCACTCATCCACAGCAGCCATCAATTCAACTACTTTTTCTTCCCACTCAGCTTCACCATTCAAAGCACCTAAAGCAGAACCACGGATAACAGGAGAATTGTCACCATCGAAGTTATAGAAACTCAAAAGGTCACGAAGCTCCATTTCAACCAAGTCAAGAAGTTCAGCATCGTCCACCATATCCACTTTGTTCATGAACACAACGATACGAGGAACGTTTACCTGACGAGCCAAAAGGATGTGCTCACGTGTTTGTGGCATAGGACCGTCAGTAGCAGCACAAACCAAAATTGCACCGTCCATCTGAGCAGCACCGGTAACCATGTTTTTCACATAGTCAGCGTGACCAGGACAGTCAACGTGAGCATAGTGACGGTTAGCAGTCTGGTACTCAACGTGAGAGGTGTTGATAGTGATACCGCGTTCTTTCTCTTCAGGAGCGTTGTCGATAGAATCGAAAGATTTTACTTCAGACCAACCTTTTTTCGCTAATACTGTTGTGATAGCAGCAGTAAGAGTGGTTTTACCGTGGTCAACGTGACCAATGGTACCAATATTCACGTGAGGCTTGTCCCTTTTAAATGTTTCTTTAGCCATAACTCAAATTATTTGACAATTAGATATAAATGTGAATAAATTCCGTTTTTAAAAAAATGCTTGTTACCAACAAGCCAGGTTTACCCTATGAGCGGGAAACGGGGCTCAAACCCGCGACCCTCAGCTTGGAAGGCTGATGCTCTATCAACTGAGCTACTCCCGCTTATGATGCTTTTAAACATTAAAAATCAGGGCACTAAAGATAAACAATTTCACAATACATCGATTGAAAAAGTTTAAAAAGATGCCTTGATTACGATATTTATCTATGCAAGCAAAGATAAAAATTGTGGGGAGAGGAGGATTCGAACCTCCGAAGTCGTAAGACAACTGAGTTACAGTCAGTCCCATTTGGCCACTCTGGTATCTCCCCAAAACTTCAGCACCATCTACAAAAAGAGATGGTTCATTCCCTTTTATTCAATTTAATAGGCTGATCACATTGAGTAAATCAGCCTATTAAATCAAATTTCAAAACAACAAAATGCTATTCTGAAATCGGTGTGCAAATGTATGTTTAATTTTTAATCCAGCAAAAAAATCTTGCATTTTTTTCACTTAAACTGCACGCACTTTTTCTTTCCATTTAATGAGTTGTTTTCTCAGCGCCTCACAAGCCAAATCAATTGACTCTTCAAACGACTTCGATTGCTTCTTGGCAAAAAGATCACCGCCTGGAATATTCAGGCTGATTTCGGCGACTTTGTTCTCAGTATCATCCGACTTATCAAGTCGTAGAATCACCTCTGCGTTCATAATGCCGTCAAAATACTGCTCGAGTTTATTCACTTTTTGATTCACAAACAACTCTAAATGATCGGCAGTTGTAAAGTGCACAGATTGAATGGTCACGTTCATAGTACAATCCTCCATAATTTAAGCTCTTGGATGAGCTTGTTTATAAATAGTGTTAAGCTGTTCAAACGTATTATGTGTATATATTTCTGTTGCCGACAAATTGGCATGTCCCATCAATTCTTTAATTGCATTGAGATCGGCGCCGTGATTCAGCAACGTGGTTGCAAATGTATGCCTCAACACATGAGGACTACGTTTAGCCAAAGTAGTAACCAAGGCAAGGTGTCCTGTGACAACACGGTATATCAACTTATTATATACCGGAGCGCCTTTGTCTGTTAAAAAAAGATGTTTCCCCACTGAAGAACCAAATGAACTGTTCCTTATCAACAGATAATCTATGATGGAAGCTTTCATACTAGCTGTAAACGGAACAATCCGTTGTTTGTTGCGCTTACCTGTTACACGAATGACGCCACCGGAAAGATCAACATCGGGAATGGTCAACGAAGATAATTCAGAAAGACGCATCCCTGTCAGATAAAACAAATCAATGATTAATTTGTTGCGCACACCGGGATAGTCACTTCCAAATTCAACGTGATCGAGCAGGAGATCCATCTCCTTTTCCTTCACGAAAACAGGAAGTCTTTTGGGAATTTTGGGAGCTGAAATTTTATCGGTAGGGCTGGTTTCGAGCACCCCTTCACGAAGCAAAAACCGGAAAAAGGACTTCAAAGTAGCCACTTTCCGGTTCACAGATCTTGCTGTCACCCCGGCATCTAATAGATTCATCATCCACTGACGGATGTGCCTAAAGGTAACACGAGACCAATCAGAAATTTGATTGGACTCTAAAAAATTATAGAATTGCTTTAAATCGCCCTCATAAGCCGTAACGGTATGATGCGATCCTCGCTTTTCGTACTGTATATAATTCAGAAATGAGTGAATGAATTGCATTTACAAAAGGGCTTTAATCGGATGAACCGTTATGACAATATACAAAAAAAAGAGTGATATTGCTCCCATTTGCAAGGAAATTTATTCTTCTACACGCTGAAGTTGCTCAATGTAAATTGCTTTCTTAATTTGCTCACGACGAACCACAGATGGTTTAGTGAAAGCCTGACGGTGGCGCAATTCTTTCATGGCACCGGTTTTCTCAAATTTACGTTTAAATTTTTTCAAGGCACGCTCAATGTTTTCGCCTTCTTTGATAGGTACTACGATCATAACAGATTCGATTAATATGAAAAATTAATAATTAACAATCATCCAAAAATCAAGACGTTACACAGAGATGATTTGCTTCTGCACGTCAATTTTTGCAGTTGCAAAGAAAAGGAAGATTCTTGACTACCACAAATTTTACGACATTTTTTTTCACATCCAACACATTACTGCAGGCAGAAGTAATGACTGTACATTTGAGCATCGACATCGGCAAATACCATTAGACTCATGACGTCGTCGAGATGACGAATTGGCCCGTTTTTTTGTCGTAAATCGACAATGGCTTGCGCCCTGTAATACCCCAACAAGGGGTGCTCCTTCATGCGTCTGAGGGAAGCTTGATTGATGTTTAGTGGAGTGATCAGTGAATTATCCACTTTCAGGAATGGCTTGGCCAGCTCGACAACGGTGGGAGGCATGCCATAAACCTGTAACAATTGATCGAGATGATAAAACCCACCGAGTTTACGTCGAAATTGCACAATACGTCGTGCAAGCACAGGACCAATCCCTTTGATAAGGGTTAATTGGGATGTATCAGCAGCATTAACCTCAACGACAAAATTAGTTTCGGAAGTTCTGGCATGACGAGGAGCTAGAGCGTTGTGAAAAAAATCGCTAACGCACACACCGATATTTTTCAACTCTCCAAGGGTATATGTTTTCTTAAACCAGTGTGTATTGCGGATTTTCATAACAGAATCAGCGACTGCATCATCAATACCAAGCGACTTGAGTCGCGCAGCATTCACTCGGTTCAGATCAATTTCAAAATCGTTTCCTTTAGAATAGCCAACAGCGACAGGCAACCAAGGCTTCCGAGGGATGACGTCAAACACCATTGAATCGGCCAGCCGAGCTACAAACATGGTATCAATCCCGTAAAGCCGCTTCACATCAGTGATATTACGAAAGCACCCCCCGGCTTCGAGGTATTTCTTCCAATTAAGAATTGCATTTCGGCTCAGCCCCATCTCCTCTAATTGTTTTATCGAAACCGTATTCGGATTAAACCGTTGCAAAACAGCACCAACATGAGACTTCGGTTGTTCAGACGTTGACGTCAACGTACTATCGGATAATGACAATAAAAGCGCTGCCGTTTCGCGATAGCGCATCTGATTGGGCATGAGCAATACGAGCACGACCATCACCAGGATGACAATAACCATAAAAAAGCAACGCTGTTCCAACCGGGAAAGCGTCCAAAAATCTCTCCACATAAGGTATAAAGTTTGGTTCATCAATATAAAAAGAAGAATACAAACCCGCAATCAGTAAACAATTATCCCAACCACCCAAGCCCGTTTAAAAAGACCAAAGCAATGGCTAACGGGGCAATAAACTTGATTAACCACCAAAAAACAGGAAAAAACTTCATGGTATTTCCCCCGGCTTCAAGTTCATTCTTAACCACATGACGTTGAAGCACCCAAACCACAAACAAAACGATAAACATCCCTCCCACTGGCAATAAAATATTAGAAGAGAGAAACTCGAGTACCGAAAAAAAGGCCGCATATTTGACACAAAAAACCGACATGACAGTCATAACCACTGCAGCGACAAGGGTTGCCACACGCCGTTTCATTTGTAGCTCCTCAGTAAAATAGGCAACCACGACTTCGAGCAATGAAAATGTTGAGGTGAGTGCAGCAATACTCAGAAGCAGAAAAAATAGCGAGGCAAACAAAAAACCACCGCCCATTTTTGCAAAAATGTTGGGTAAAGTCACAAACACCAATCCGGGTCCTGCATCGGGCTTGAGTCCAAAAGCAAATACAGCAGGGAAGATAACCAAGCTAGAAAGGACAGCCACCAACGTATCGACCGAGGTTACGGAAATAGCTGTATTTCCCAAACGCTCTTTTTTACTGATATAGGAGCCATAAGTTGCCATCACCCCCATTCCTATACTCATACTAAAAAAAACCTGCCCCAAAGCTACCATGACGGTTTTGGCCGTCATTTTGCTGAAATCGGGTTTAAAAAGAAATTCGACACCCGCCCAAGCCCCATCAAGAGACAAAGAACGAAACATGAGAAAGACAATAATCACAAACAAAAGGGGCATCAAAAACTTAGAATATTTTTCAATTCCCCCTTTAACGCCTCCCATCACAATAATGACATTTAAAGCCATAAATAAAAGCGTCCATAGGACGGGACGATAAAAATCGGTCGTGAAATGAAGGTAATAATCGTTTAACTGCTCGACCGAAAGCCCTTCGAGGGAACGGGTCATCGAGGCGTAAAAATATTCGATGGTCCAAGCACCCACCACACTGTAAAAAGCCATAATCACAAAAGCAGCTCCCACGCCCATCACCCCAACAAGGAACCAAGGACGTCCGGGCGTAAGAAAATGAAAGGCTCCGATGACATTTTTACGCGACAAACGTCCAATCAACATTTCGGACATCATAATAGGAATGCCAATAAGAAGAGCGATGAATAAATAAAGTAACAAAAAAGCAGCCCCGCCATTCTCGCCCAGCAAGTAAGGAAATCGCCAAATATTCCCTAACCCGACAGCCGAACCGGCCGCTGCGGCAATCACGCCAAAGCGGCTTGAAAAACTTTCTCTCTCGAGACCCGAAGATTTTTTTTGCATATAGAGTGTTTTGCAATGAACAGAAATGAATGTAGAATGGTTTAATGCATGAGAGTAATCATCTCCCCCCAACACACATGCACCTCAATCTGAAAAATTCCTACGCAAAGTTAAATGATCCTTACAAAAAGGCAATTTACCTTTTGAATTATAGTAAAAATTGTAAAAGTTCTTTGCAATCATTATTTTTGGGGCGGATTTCCCGAATGAGAAGTCAATGCAATTGAATTACACAAACATAAACAATTAAACAAATGGCTGTTAATTACAAAGAATTGGGCCTGGTAAACACGAAAGAACTGTTTGCCAAAGCAATTGCCGGTGGCTATGCCATCCCGGCTTACAACTTCAATAACCTGGAGCAGCTTCAGGCAATTTTGCAAGCATGCGTTGCAACCAAATCGCCCGTTATCCTCCAGGTCTCTTCGGGTGCCCGCAAATATGCCAACGCAACCCTTTTGCGCAACATGGCTAAAGGTGCTACCGAATATGTGAAAGAATTGGGTTATGATATTCCGGTTGTATTACACTTAGATCATGGCGACAGCTTTGAAATTTGTAAAGAATGTATCGACAATGGTTTTTCATCGGTGATGATTGATGGTTCACACCACTCATACGAAGAAAACATTGCCCTTACCAAAAAAGTAGTTGAGTACGCACACGCACACGGTGTAACCGTAGAAGGTGAATTGGGTGTATTGGCAGGAGTAGAAGACGACGTGGTTGCAGAGCACTCAACCTACACACGTCCCGAAGAAGTAGAAGACTTTGTGAAACGCACCGGCGTGGATTCACTGGCTATTTCAATCGGCACATCACACGGAGCGCACAAATTTACGCCAGCACAATGTACTCGTAACGCTGAAGGCGTGTTGGTTCCTCCCCCGCTGAAATTCGAAATCCTGGATGAAATTGAAAAACGAATTCCCGGATTCCCCATCGTTCTTCACGGAGCTTCTTCAGTTCCTCAAGAGCATGTTGCAACCATCAACAAATTCGGTGGTGCGATGAAAGAAGCAGTAGGTATTCCAGAAGAGCAACTGCGTCGTGCAGCGAAATCGGCTGTATGCAAAATCAACATCGACTCAGACGGACGTTTGGCCATGACTGCTGCCATCCGCAAAGTATTGGCTGAAAACCCAGGCGAATTTGACCCTCGCAAATATTTGGGTCCTGCACGTGACGTGTTGAAAGCACTTTACATGCACAAGAACGAAAACGTATTGGGTTCTGCAGGAAAAGCATAATCGAATCACGATTTTACCACTATAAAAAAGGCTGCCCTATCCGGCAGCCTTTTTTCATCCCCCAAGGGATGGATAATTCGTTCATCAAAACGGATAACCAATGGCAAAGTTAAAGGTCAAATCGTTCCAACCAAACGGCTGATTGGCCAGCACCCAGCGTTTCCCAACAGGCTGTATGGGATCCCGAGCCTTAACTCCGGCATCCATCCGAAAAAGAAAATAATTAAAATCCAACCGAATGCCGGCTCCAACACCAATTGCAATCTCTTTATAAAACTCATCAAATTCAAACAGCCCCCCCGGCAAACTGGCATCCGAACGAATTCCCCAAATATTACCGGCGTCGGCAAACAAAGCACCTTCGAGCACCCAAAACATTTTAAAACGATATTCGGCATTCAGTTCTAATTTGATATCGGCCGTTTGATTATAAAAAGCAGAAACAGTATCGACAAAAGTTCCCGGCCCCACCCCACGCACCGGCCAAGCCCGAAGGCTGTTGGCTCCACCTGAGAAATACCTTTTTTCAAAAGGGAGCACTTTGGTGTTACCATAAGGGTATCCGACCCCTGCAAACAGGCGATAAGCAAAAGTATTGGCCCGGTTGATGGCATGATGATAACGCACGTCCACATCACCCTTGACATACTGCGAGAACTGAATATCCATCACCCGGTAATGACCATTTTCATCAGGTTTTTCCCATAGCGAAACCAACGAGCGAAGGAAATTGCCGGCACCTTCCATATTAATGCGAGCAAACCAATATTCGGTTTGACGAGTTCGGGACTGATTATTGAACTGAAAAGCATAGGATGAATTGAGGATAAAGTGATCTTCGTAGCTATACCTCAAAAAAGTGCCACTGATATATTTCCAAAAATCATCGTTGACATAAGGCAACCACACCAAGTTAAACTCAGCAGGATTAAAGGTATGGGTCACATAGCGCGATGAACGCCAATTATAGCCATATCTCAAATTCGCAATGGTACGGGTATAATCAGGACGATGCTGATAACTATATACAGCCTGAATATTGGTTTTAGGTGTAAACCGTTTACGAAATCCCTCAAACTCAAAAGGCAACCAAAACTTGGGCACTTCCAGTCCAACTTCCACACCATATTCAGAAGTATTGAACACATCGGTGGTATTGCGCACAAATTGACGCTCCTGCGACATTCGAAAACCGACATCCAGCACTTCGGCACCCCGCCACAAATTGCGATGCTGATATCGCAAGTTACCTCCAGCCCCCAAGTTACCCGAAGAATTAGTCCCTTCAACCTCCACCGAGAATACTTGTTTACGCGCAGGCACCATTTGAATGTAACAATCGAGCCACCCATTTTCGTCATCCGGAGTCGTTACATCCTTATATCGAATGTCGACATATCGGAAATAAGCCAATCCCGAGAGCAACATCTGCGTTCGATCGGCATAAAAGGCATTAAACCGCTCCCCCGGAGACAAATAGCTGGAGCTAATCAATACCGTAGGATGAACCTCAATATTTTTTTCAAACAGAAACACATTCCCCTCATAGGACAACGTATCAAATCCCTGAAAGCCACCTTCAAGCAAAGCCCGCTGAGGGGTTTCACTAATGATGTAATACACATTGCGGTAATAATAGCGACGATGCGTCCCATTAGGATTGGATGCACCATCGGGCAATGGACAAGAAAGAATGAGGGAATCGACGACAGCATACCTTCCCAGTGCACTATCGACAGAGAACGAGATGTAATCTTTATTAAACGCGTAATAGCCCTGGTTTCGCAACCGCGAGGTAATGCGATCGCGTTCTTCATCGTGCAACGCGGCATCAAACGGTCGGCCGCGCCTTAACAACGAACGGGAAGTATCGGCCAACACATAGGCACGCATCGAATCGTCATCCACGCGGTAGCCCATTTGGTCGATGCGATAACGCCGGGAGGGGTGAATGGTATACACCACCTTCACCTTTTTCTTTCCGGTTGGGATAACGGTATCGGTCACCAATGCGGTGAAAAAGCCCTTGGAGTGCATCAGGCGTTGTAACTGGTCGCGCGACATTCGGGTCAGGACTTCGTCATATAACACCGGCTCCTCACCAATGCGGCGCAACACCTTATTGACCCATTTGGATGTATCGGCACCCGAAAGGTTATAAATGCCCAGATGAGCCTTCCAAAAACCCAATATTTTCACATTTTCACGCTGACGCAGATAACTTTTCATCTCCAGCATGGAGATATCACGAATGGGAGAATGAATCATTGTGCGTGCCAGCATCTGCTCACCATCGGGCACATAACGAGTGGTACGGCATCCTGACAAAAGAGAGACCCCTACCACAATCAGTACTAACCAAAAGCCGTTGGAAAAACAGAAAAAACGATATCGCACAACGAAGAACTCTACTTGTTACCCTTCAAACGGAAAGCGTGTAAAGATATTGAAATCCATTTAATAAATTATTTTTGCACCCAAATGAATTTGGGATGCTAAGCAAGAACAAGATTAAACTCATCAACTCACTCACCCACTCGAAATATCGACAACAGGAAGGGCTTTACATTGCCGAAGGCACTAAACTGACCGAGACGTTGCTGGATGCGCAACGCCCCATTGCCACCATTATTGCGACACCACAATGGTTGTCAGCACACACACTCCCCCCTTCCATCGAAATAGTGGAAGCAGATGAGAGTGAAATGAAAAAAATCACCCAACTGAGCACCCCCTCCCCGGTGATGGCACTGGCTCGAATCCCAACCAACCAGTCCACGCCCAACACGCCCGAAGGACAACTATGGCTGGGGCTCGACAACATTCGCGACCCGGGCAATATGGGCACCATCATCCGTTTGGCACAATGGTTTGGCATCGATGCCATTATATGCAACAAAGGAACTGTGGACTGCTACAACCCCAAAGTGGTGCAGGCCACCATGGGTGCCATCGCACATGTCAACATCCACTACACGGCACTCAACGCGTTTATTGCCACACATCAATCGGAACAATGGCCCGTGTATGGTACTTTTTTAGAAGGGAGAAATCTGTTTCAAGAGTCGCTCTCAGCCAGTGGCATGATTGTGCTGGGCAACGAAGGACAAGGCATCAGCGATGAAGTCGCCAAAGAAATCAACAAAAAAATCCTCATCCCCGACTTTTCCGGAGAAGGCCAAAAACCGGAATCCCTCAATGTTTCGGTGGCAGCAGCCATCGTGTGTGCCGAATTTCGGCGCAGAACACTTGGCTAAGCTTCGGAGATCTCTTTATGAAAGATGATGGCCGCCAAACGTTCGGCACACTTTTCACCATCGATGGCACTCGATGCTATGCCCCCCGCATAACCGGCACCTTCACCACAAGGAAACAGACCGTTGACATGGATGTGCTGCAATGTATCGGCATTGCGGGGAATGCGTACCGGAGCAGAAGTGCGGCTTTCGGTACCCACCACAAGGGCATCGTTGGTCAAAAAACCATCGGCCCACTTGCCAAATTGCTTGAACCCGTCGCGCAGGCGGAGCGCCATGTTATCGGGCAAAATGAAGTGCAAGGGCGATGCAACCAACCCGGGCACGTATGAGCAATCGGGCAAATCGAACGAGAGACGCCCTTTTACAAAATCACCCAGACGTTGAGCCGGCGCAATGACCCCGTTTCCACCATTGATATAGCACAACCGCTCAACGTGTTGCTGAAACATCAATCCGCCCATAACCCCATGATTTTGGAACTCACCAATATCCTCGGGACGAATTTCGACCACCATGCCCGAATTGGCAAAAGGCGAATTACGACGCGAAGCCGACATACCATTGACCACCATTTCGTCGGGACCGGTCATGGCCGGCACGATGAAACCGCCCGGGCACATGCAAAACGAATAAACCCCGCGCTCCTGCACCTGAGTGGTAAAACTGTAGCTGGCAGCCGGCAAATAAGAGCCACGCCCCTGATTGGTATGATATTGAATATTGTCGATCAATTCCTGCGGATGCTCCACCCTCACGCCCATGGCCCACGTTTTAGCCTCCAGAGCCACCCCTTTGCGGTGAAGCAGATGGTACACATCGCGAGCCGAATGACCGGTAGCCAGGATAACGGCCTGTGCCTCGATGCGGTCGCCGGTTGCGGTTACCACCCCTTGCACGGTATTGTCATCGATGAGTAAATCATCCATCCGGGTGTTGAACAAAACCTGTCCTCCGGCATCAAGAATGGTTTGCCGGATGTTTTTAATCACGGCAGGTAATTTATCCGTTCCCACGTGAGGATGGGTGTCCACAAGGATGTCGCCATCGGCACCATGAAAACAAAGCACCTGCAAAAACTTATGAATATCGCCCCGCTTATGACTCCGGGTATAGAGTTTGCCATCGGAAAAAGTCCCTGCCCCACCTTCGCCAAAGGCATAATTCGATTCGGGATTCAAGCCCTGATTGCGATTGAGCAAAGCCACATCCTTCTTACGCTCGCTCACCTCCTTGCCCCGTTCAATCACCACCGGACAAAGCCCCAGTTCGATGAGCCTCAATGCGGCAAAAAGGCCGCCGGGGCCGGCACCCACCACAATAACCCGCGGTGCAGTCGAAACGTTACTATACCCCAAAGTGAATGTCTCGGCAACAGGGACCGCTTCGTTGACCCACGCCTGCACATGCAACTGTACAAACACCTGTTTCTGACGGGCATCGATAGAACGACGAACCACCCGAAGACCGGTAATTTCATCGGGACGAACCCCCAACTGTTTGGCCACAAGAGGCCGATAAAACACTTCGGAGGAAGCTTCCTGCGGCGTTAAGCGCAATGCAATCTCTTTATTCATGACAACGAAAAATCAAATCAAAACTCCATCATCCAATGTCGGCGAGGGAAACGGTGCAAAGAAAGTGCATTTTGACGAAACCATCAAACAGCCACCACAGACGCCATTCACAGGCCTTCGTGCAAGCTCACAATGGAAATTCAGCAACTACTCAAAATAAAATGTGAAATGAAAAATATTCGACGTCAACTTGTCGATGGCTTGACCGAAAACCATGTCAGCAGGGTCTTCGGTAGCCTTATAGCCTTTGACATTGAGCATGCCAAACGATGCCTTGAGTTCGGTAGAGAGACGAAAATAATTCAGATAGAAATCGATACCGGCACCCACCTCAAGGCAAACATCGAAGGGTTTGAGCACCATTTTTTCCTGTTTACTCCGAGCCAAGTCGACCCGCATGTTGACCCCGCCGATCAAATAAGGTTTGAAATTTTGATCACGAACCGCACTGTACTTCAACAACAAGGGAAATTCCAGGAAAGTCGATTTCAATTCGATGGGATTTTCGACCCGCTTGCCATCCTCATAAATGAAATATAAATCGCGCTGACCAAAAGAGATGCCGGGCAAAAAGCGAAGATTAAAATATTTGTGCAGCCGCAAATCGGAGACAATGCCAATATTAATGCCCGGTTGCAGATGAATGATATCAGCATACAAAGGCGTCTGCTTGTTCAAATCAGTGGCCACTCCGTTATTGAAGACCTGAAAATCCATGGTATTGAGCCCCAATAAAAAGCCAAAGTGCAATTGCCGTGCGTCGAAACCGGGCAAGTTGGGCACATTTCGTTTTCGGGGGACATTTTGAGAGAACATACACATGCCCCAACACCCCAAACATATTATCAACAGGATTTTCTTCACACCAAACCGATTTACAGGTAATAAACAGCCCTTACACGGTTTTATTGCACCGGATTGACCGAAAAATAGATGGTGGCAATGCCAAACGAAAGCCGATACTGGCGAATCTGTTCCATCCCCACAACGCTTAAAACCGCCATAAAGTCCTCTCCTTCGGGAAACTGCTCAACCGACTGGGGTAAATAATCATAAGCCGCACGATCCTTTGAAATCAACCCGCCCAAGAATGGCAAAATGGTGGATGAATAAAAACGAAACAACTGTTTAACCGGAAACACCGAAGGCTTTGAAAATTCGAGCACCAACATGCGCCCCCCGGGCACCAAAACCCGTTTCATCTCCCGAAGCCCCTGCTCAAGGTTCTCGAAGTTGCGCACCCCAAATGCCACGGTCACCGCATCGAACGAGGACGAATCGAAAGGCAACCCCTCCGAATCCCCCTGCACCAGAGTCACGTCGGTCAATTGACGCCGAGCGACCTTTTGGCGAGCCACGTTGAGCATCTGCTCCGATAAATCGAGGCCGGTCACACTCACCTTCAAACGACGATGAATGGCAATGGCCATATCGCCGGTTCCGGTGGCCACATCCAGCACACGCGGGCAAGGTGACTGCCGAAGAATTTGAATGACTTTGCGACGCCAAATCTTATCGATGCCCATCGACAACAGATGATTCAACAAATCGTAACGAGGCGCAATGTTATTGAACATTCGGGCAACCTGACTCTTTTTCCCGTCAGTAGCATGTTTATATGGAATCACCGTCATGGGGATATGCAAAAGGGGTTTGAGCCCCAAAAGTGGGAAAAGATTGCGAAACGGCAAAAACCTACTTCCCGAAAAGGCAAGGGGCAAAAACCCATATCCGTTTTTGCCCCTTGCAGGAAATTATACCACTCAATCAATCTCTTTCTTCAACCCAACGCTTCAGCGTGCTCTCAAAAGCCGCCTTTAAATCCTTGATAAAGCCATACGACTCATCGTCCACGCGAATCTCGCCCTTGGTGACGTGCCCCAAAACAGAGAAGGGCACCCCACTGTCGACCATGAAATCGACAAATAAATCCTGCTTGCCCGGGGCAACCGACACCACCACGCGGCTTTGCGCCTCGCCAAAGAGGAAGGCATCTTTTCGGACTTCGGCATCGGTGGTGATATCAAACCCAAAATCCATGGGAATGGCGCACTCGAGCAAGGTAAAGAACAAGCCGCCATTGGAGACATCGTGAACCGAATGCACCAAATCGGCCTTGATGGCTTCCTTCACCACCCGCTGCACATCCAGCTCTTCCTCCTCCACATAACGGGGAGGCGCCATGGCATCCACCCCAAAAATGATTTTCAAATATTCGGAGCCATTGACATCGTTGTGCGAGCAGCCAATAAGAAATATCATATCGCCCTTTTGACGAAATGGCAAAGTGGTATGATGCTGCAAATGATTAATCAGCCCCACCATGCCGACCACCGGCGAGGGAATAATGGGAAGGATGCGCCCCTCTTGCGACCGATGATTGTGGAAGCTGACATTGCCCGATACCACGGGCGTTTTAAAGGCCTCACAGGCACGCGCCAACCCGCGGATGCTCATCACAAATTGCCAATACACTTCGGGGTCGTGGGAGTTGCCAAAATTGAGGCAATCGGTCACGCCAATAGGTTCGCCGCCCGCACACACAATGTTGCGCGAAGCCTCGGCCACCGCTATTTGGGCTCCAATGTAAGGATCGCCCGTCATGTAATTGGGATTGCCGTCCATGGTGAGCACCAACGCCTTGTGGCTTCCATTGACCGGCACAAAAGCCGCATCAGAAGGGTATTTTCGGTTCTCACTTTCGCGATGAAGCAGTTTATCGAAGTGGTCGACCAGCCATTTCTTGGACGATACATTCAGACCCGTGATCATTTTGCGTACCACGGCCGGATAATGGTCGGGCTCCTGAAGTTGATCCACCGGATAAGAGGTGGGTTTAAAGAGCGGTTCAGCCCAAATGGGGTCATACACGGGCGCATTACCGCCCAGGCCGACATACAACACCGGGATTCGAGCCACCGATTCCTTACCATCCATACACTCCAGAATGGTTTCGGAAGTGACGCGGCCAACCACCGCCAGAGGCAAATTGGCATCGGCCGCCAGGGCAGACACCATCGCTTCGTCGTCGGGGTCGATGCAGAGCAGCAGGCGCCCCCAGGTTTCGGACAGGAGAATCTCGCGAGAGGTCATCTGTTCGCGCACCGGCACCTGTTGCAAATGCAGCACAATGCCATTGTGTGAACGAGCCGCCATTTCGGCCGCAGCGCCCACGATGCCTTGCGCGCCAATGGGTTGCACCCCGCGCAGCACCTCTTTTTGCATCAAAGCATCCAACAAGCCCTGCAGGTTTTTCTCAACCGACACATCGTGCAAATCGTCGAGCGAAATATTTTTGGCCTCAAGCAGAAAAGCCATGTTGGCCACAAACGTATCGTCATCAATGCCATCCTTTCCGGTAGGCGCTCCCACAATGGCTATGAGCTGTCCCGGTTTGGGGGCAACGCCCGACAACAAACGGTCAGCATTGGCAACGCCCACCACCATTTGATTGACCACTGGGTTAGAATTAAATCCCTCGTTGAAATAGACCTCGCCACCCACCACCGGCACATCGAGGCCACGTTCGAAATCACAAATCCCTTCGACCACCCCTTTAAACAGCCAACGAGCCGTATCGCGATGGCCATCGCCAAAGCGCAACGAACTGAGAATGGCCAGCGGCGTGGCACCGGTGGACATGATGTCGCGATGCACCACCCGCAACCCGGTAGAAGCGGCCAAACGAGGTTGCACGGCGCAGGGGTGGTTGTGCGACTCAACCTTGAACACGCACGCCAAGCCGTCGCCAATGTCGATGGCACCGGTGTTGTCGCGGCCGGCCTCAACCAGCACCCGCTCACCCTTACGGGGCAGCAATTGCAACCATTTGAGGGAGTTTTTGTAGCAGGCATGCTCGGACCAAAGCAGTCCAAAAATTTCGAGTTCCAGCTCATTGGGCACCCGCCCCATCACTTCGCGAATCAGGCGATACTCTTCATGAGAGAGGCTGACGCGTTCAGCATCTTTTTCGGTGGTCAATAATAATTCCATCACTAAGGTTTAAAGTTGGTTAGATAAAAAAATGACGTTTGCGCATTCATATTAATAAAGGAATCATTCATCCCCTTATGGCGCAAAAGCGAAAATGAAATTAGAAAAAAAAGAAACCGAAAAAACATCACACAACGCAATCAGACCGAAAGGGTTATCAAATCACCCTCAAAGATGGGGGTGGCACGTCGAAACGGTTGCACTTCGCAACCCATGGGGTGATCATCACCCCCCAACACCCCGCTCCCCAAACCATCCCTTCCGCCCCCCCATTGTAACAATCCGCGCCCCAACATCCTTCAGAGACACCTCATCGACACTCACCGCCCGATATCGCCCACTCACCGAAAGCGAGTTTGATAAAAGAATCGGAGCCACTACTTTTGAGCCATCATTAATAAAAGTTGACGCAACACATCTCAACGTTGTTTAGTTAAGAGAAGAAGACGTGAGATAATGAGATCACTCACGAAACAACAAAGTATCACATTTCATCAAAAACAGACATCATGAGCAAAAAAACATGCAATTCGGTTCAACACTGGGGCACCGGACTGGTATTTATCGCTGCCGGCCTCATTTTTTTAGCAGGCAACCTGGGGATGATTCCGGATGGTATTTACCACGTGCTCACCAGTTGGCCCATGATACTGGTAGCCATTGGCACCATCACGCTATTCAAGGGCGAAATGAGGCCCACGCTGATTCTCTATTCCATTGCGGCTTATTTTCTGCTGCCGAAAATCATCCCCGGCTTGTCATTGGCCGAGATATGGAAGTTTTGGCCGGTGCTACTCATCATCATCGGACTATCTATTATATATAGGCCTAAAAAAAAACGGGATTTTACGATGCCCGAGGAGATGACCAGTAATGATGATGGTTTTGACGAGATTGCCGTGTTTGGGGGGCGCAACATTCGCATGGAGTCACAACAATTTAAGGGCGGCAAGGTCACCTGCATTTTTGGAGGAAGCGAACTGCAAATGACCCGTTGCCGCATGGCCGGCAACAGCGCGGTGATTGAGATGACGGCCATCTTTAGCGGGGTGAAAATGATTATTCCCCGCGAATGGAACGTGAAAGTGGAAGTGGTGAGCATCTTTGGCGGATTTAACGACAAACGGCTCTACACCCAAAACAACGCCGACAACACCCCCACACTCTATATTAAAGGAGTGACCATATTTGGTGGGGGTGAATTGATAAGCTATTAAAATCAACTCCCATTCACAATGTCTAAGAAAATAGTCATCATCAACGGCCATCCCGACAAACAAAGTCTGTGCTACACCCTGGCCGAAAGTTACCATCGCGGAGCCCTGTCGGGCGGGGCGCAAAGCCAGATGCTTCACTTGTGCGAGATGACTTTTAACCCGGTGCTGCAATACGGTTATCGACAGCGCACACCTCTGGAGCCCGACCTTGAAAACGCCCGCCGGGCGATTGGCGAAGCCGATCATCTGGTGTGGATTTATCCCACGTGGTGGGGCACCTTTCCTGCGCTGATGAAAGGATTCATAGACCGAATCTTCCTGCCCGGATTTGCCTTCCGGTACCGCGACAACTCGCCGCTGTGGGACAAGCTCCTCAAGGGCAAAACAGCCCGCCTGATTGTGACCATGGATTCACCACGCTGGTACTATTGGCTGGTGGCACGTCAACCGGGACACCACGCCATGAAAAAAGGGCTGCTGGAGTTTTCGGGCATCCGTCCGGTTCGCATCACCACGCTGAGCCCGGTGAAAAGCAGCACCGACACCACGCGCCGGAAATGGCTTGATCAAATTCACCAATTGGGCTGTCAACAATGTTAAGTCAATGTCGTTTAGTTAGTGACAATTGAATAATAGACAAGAAGAAATTTAGACTGCAGATAGATTAGACTGTAAAGACGAAGAAGACATCTAATTATCTTTCCTTATCTCATCATCTGTCTCATAGTCTTACGTCTTCTTCTCTTAATTTAACGACATTAAATATTAAGTCCTCAATCCCTCATCCATGCTTCACCCACTGTTTTCGCAAACCCGAATATTGCTTTACTACCTCAGCGGATGGCTCATCATTGCCCTAATGCAGGGACTGGTGGTTTACCAAATGGCGCCGCTGAGCCTGGCACAGGTCATTGGCGACACGCTCATTTACAACAGCATTCTGTTGGTTCTGAGCTTCAGCTTTTGGTTTCCGCTGCGCTATGCCGACAAAACCAGCCACACACTCACGCAACTGGGCAACAACCTGTCGGTGTACGTTATATATCTGGCCATTTGGATGGCGGCCGGATGGGGAATCACCCGGCTGCTGTACGGACATGAGCCCGATTATGTGGCATTCACCACCCAAATCGTTTGGTTCAGGGCGCTGTGGGGAGCCATTTTGCTACTGCTCATCGCAGTGCTGTACCATACCTTTGATTATTACCGCGACCTGGAAGAAAAAAAACAACAACACGAACAAATGGAACGTCTGATTAAAGAAAGCGAACTCAAGGCCCTCAAGTCGCAACTCAACCCCCACTTCCTGTTCAACAGCCTAAACTCCATCAGCTCGCTCACCATTACCGATCCCGACGGGGCGCGCGAGATGATCCACAAACTGTCGGATTTTATGCGCTACTCGCTGCGGCACAACGACCACTCCCTGCTGCCGCTTCGCGACGAACTCGAGAGCATGCACCGCTATCTGGACATCGAAAAGGTGCGCTTTGGCAGCCGCCTCGAATCGGAAATTCATGCCGAGGCCACGCTGCTCGACCTGCAGGTGCCGGCCATGATTTTGCAACCCATCTACGAAAACGCCGTGAAACACGGGGTGTACGAAAGCATTGAGCCCGTGCACATCCGCACCTATTGCCGTCTGCACCAGGGCATGCTGGAAATTTCGGTCATCAACAACTACGACCCCGAAGCCCTGCCCCGCAAAGGCGAAGGGGTGGGACTTGAAAACATTCGCCAGCGCATGCGACTGCTGTTTCAGAGCGATGGCCTGTTTCAGGTGAGTCGCGAAAACAATCACTTCGAAGCCACATTACGAATCCCCCAAACCACCCTCGCATGAGTGAACCTACCTACAAGGCTCTGATTGTGGATGACGAAGCGCCGGCACGCGACCTCATCCGGGCTTACCTGAAAGCCTTTCCCGCCATTGAAGTGGCCGGCGAATGCGCCAACGGGTTCGAAGCCCTGAAAGCCATTCAGGAGACCCGCCCCGACATTGTGTTTCTAGATGTGCAGATGCCAAAAATCACGGGCCTGGAGTTGCTCGAGGTGCTCGACAGCCCGCCGGCCGTGGTCTTCACCACCGCCTTCGACCAATATGCCATACGGGCATTCGAGATGAGCGCGGTCGACTATCTGCTCAAGCCCTTTTCGCAACAGCGGTTTGCCCAGGCCATCGACAAAATCACCGACCGTTTGCGGCATCAAACCCCACAGCCCATTGGCGAGCTGGTGAACGCGAGCCACCAAAACGGCGAGCCCCTCACGCGTGTGGTGGCCAAAAGCGGAAACAAAATGGTGGTGATACCCATTGACGACATTTTGTATGTGGAAGCGCAGGAAGATTTCGTGCTCATCTACACCCCCACTGGACGGTATGCCAAAAGCCAAACCATGGCCTTTTACGAGCAACAGCTTCCGGCGTCGCAATTTGTGCGCATCCACCGGTCGCACCTGGTCAACATCGACCACATTCAACGGCTCGAAGCCTACGACAAGGAGAGCTATGTGGCCATGGTGAGCAACCAACAAAAACTGCGCGTGAGCCGCAGCGGTTACAAAAAACTGCGCGACACGCTGAGGTTTTGATGTGGAAGATGAAACGCAGAGACATTTTAACCGCAAAGACGCAAAGGGAGGAACGCAAAGGGCGCAAAGCGTTTTCTTAGCGAGCTTGGCGGTAAGAATTTAACCGCAATGGGCGCAAAGGGAGGAACACAAAGGGCGCAATGTGTTTTCTTGGCGAGCTTGGCGCAATCTTGGCGTCTTGGCGGTAAAAGTTTAACCGCAAAGGACGCTTGGGGGTTTGAAACCTGTCAGGGTTCAAAAATATTCTGAAAAAAGAACTCCGTGCTTCCCGGTGCCTTCTCCGTGGGACTCGGTGCCCCACCCCAATTTCACATACAATAGAAAGGATGATGCCGATGCTTCATATTTTCAGACTTGAAACAAAACGTTGATAAAAACGGATGAACGACTCCCGAATGACCAATCACCTAAACAACAATACCCAACCATGAAAAACAGAGTAGAAAAAGAACGAAGCTTTTGGAATTCGTACGCCCAAAAGTATGATGCCTTTATTCACAACAATGCGTCAAAAACCTACGAAACCCTCCTCACCCATCTGGCAAAAGACACCCATCAGGCCAAAAACCTGTTAGAAATAGCCACCGGCACAGGCATCATTGCACTAAAAATGAGCGCCCATGTCACAAACATCATCGCCATTGACATCGCCCCCGAAATGATCAGCGTAGCCAAAGAAAAATGTGTACAACAGTCGATTGGCAATGTTGATTTCAGGCTTGGCGATTCCTGCCATCTTGAGTTTGACAACAACAGCTTCGACACCATCATTGCATCCAATGTGTTGCACTTATTATACAGCCCCGACTTGGCCATACAGGAAATGAAACGGGTGCTCAAAGACGATGGACAAATCATCATTCCGACCTATTGTCACGGCGCCAACCTGAGAAGCCATGTGATATCAAGACTGATGGGTCTTTTCGGATTTAAGGCGCGCACCCGATGGACGTTAAAGGCTTTTGAAAATTTTGTGACCAGCAATGGCTTAAAAACCGTGAAAACGGAAGTCATTCACGATAAAATTCCCTTGGTGTATTTGATCGCTCAAAAGGGATAACACCCGGCACCCGCCATTGAACCAGCCTCACCCGGAAGCCTGCCCTGTCGGCAGGCTTTTTTTGCACGCCCCATTGCCATTACAACAAAACCATTAAATTTGTTAACCGAAACAGCAACATCGCAGACCCCAAGGGAAGAAGAAGAGCGTTGAGATAAAGTGAGATGAAGAGGCGAAGGCGCGGTCTGCATTGCCCCAAGGAGCCAACCCGGTTATGAAACATTTAATATCAACACTTAAAATCTTCATCTATGTCGAATTACATTTCTGCCTCCCTCTCGGTTGAGGATCAACAAAAAATCATGAATCATTTTGCCGAAATCCGCAAGATTTTGGCTTTTAGCGTGAGCTTAACCAACGCCCAAAAGCGCACCATGCCCATGCTCAACGACGGTCGCCGTCCGTTTACCGAACGCTGTATCAACTACGCCACCACCGATGCGCGCATCATGCCCCCCTACGCCGATATGGACGAGCTCAAAAAAGACCTGTCGCTTTACGATGCGGTGAGCCCCCTGGAAATGGAGGCCGTGAGCATTTCCGAAATGATTTCGAACATTCGCATGGCCGCCGGGTCGGATGCCTATGTGGCGGCGCTCTCCATTTACAACTCGGCCAAAGGGGCTGCCAAACTGGGCTTGCCCGGCACCAAGGCCATTGCCGATGAGCTGAGCAAACTGTTCGACACACAAAGCAAAAGTTCCAAAACCAATGCTGTGACCAATAATTAAAAACCAATCACACGCGCCGGCATCCCTGACGGGTTGGCAGGGGCAGGCGCATTGCACAAGGGGAAAACCAAACGGTTTTCCCTTTTTATTTAACCGTGCAGGGGGGTACCCTCAGGGTAGGGGGGGGTACCCTAAATGCGGAGGGGGGTACCCTAAATGCGCAATGATGCACAAAAAATGCGCATCGATGCGCAAAATATGCGGACCGATGCGCATTTTTTGCGCACGCGTGTACAATTTGGGTACCCCCCCCTGCCCTAAATGCGCATCAACGCGCAAAATATGCGCATCGACGCACAAAAAATGCGCATCGGGCTACATAAAATGCGCAACGAGGCGCCCGGGCACTGCCAGTTGTCAATGCCACGCCTCAGTCGACCAGCTTATACCCCACGCCCTTGATGGTTTTGATGAAGTCCTGGCCAATTTTTTCGCGCAGCTTACGAATGTGCACATCAATGGTGCGGTCGCCCACAATGATGTTGTCGCCCCACACGGCACTGTAAATTTCGTCGCGGGTAAACACCCGGTCGGGCTTTGAAGCCAGCAGCATGAGCAGTTCAAACTCCTTTTTGGGCAAGTCCAGCTCGGTGCCTTTGTGAATGACCACGTAACGTTCGCGGTCAATGACCAAATCGCCCAGGCTGATCACGGGCGTGTCGCCGGCCACGGCCACAGGCGCCGCAAGGGGGGTGTAACGCTTGAGCAACGCACGCAACCGGCTCACCAGCACTTTGGGTTTGACAGGCTTGTTGATGTAATCGTCGGCACCGGCCTCAAAGCCGGCAATTTGCGAATAATCTTCGCCCCGCGCCGTGAGAAAGGCGATGATGGTTTGGCGCAGCTCGGGAATTTTTTTTATCTCTTCGCAGGTCTCAATGCCATCCATGCCGGGCATCATCACGTCGAGCAGAATCAGGTGGGGACGCAGCGAGGTAGCCATTTGCACCGCCTCGATGCCATTGGAAGCGGTAGACACCTCGAACCCCTCTTTTTTAAGATTGTAGCCGATAAATTCGAGTATATCCGGCTCGTCATCCACCAAAAGAATGCGGTAATTTTCAGAACTCATATCGTTTTGCTTTTCTTGATGTAAAGATAAGCGCCACACACTACCGAATGTTGATTTTGTGTTAAGAAATCGTTAGGGATGCGTGAGGGGATGAAGGCGTGGGCACAAAAAATCGACTCTGCACGTTACAAAAGCAAAAGATGATGCCAATGCAGGCATTAATAACCGTTGGCTTTAGCCAACGGACAATAGTAACAATCCCCAGGGGCTTTAGCCCACGAAATGATTGGGCTAAAGCCCAATTCATTCATTCATCCGTCCGCTAAAGCGGACGGTTATTAAAAACCGGCGTCATCGTCATATTAAATCTCACGCCTTTTCGAGCGTAAAGGTAAACGAAGTGCCCACGCCGGGTTTGCTGCTCACGTTAATGGATTGTCCGTGCGCCTCAATGATGTGCTTCACGATGGCCAGCCCCAGTCCGGTGCCGCCCTGGTCGCGGCTTCGGCTTTTGTCGATGCGGTAAAAGCGTTCAAAGATGCGGCTCAGCTCCTTCTCCTCAATGCCGATGCCGTCGTCCTTCACCTCCACCAAAATGAGGTTGTCCATGTCGTAAAAACGCACGGTGGTGGTCCCGTTCTTCTTGCCGTAGTTAATGGAGTTGACCACCAAATTCATCAACACCTGGTAGATGCGTTGCTTGTCGGCACGCACAAAGGTGTCGCGATGGGTGTTTTTGCCGGCCTGCAAAACAATGTTTTTGTCGCGGGCGCGAATCTCGTTGTAGTCAAACACATCGTTCATCAACTGAAAGATGCAAAAGGTTTCGAAATTCAGTTCCAGTTCGCCCGACTCGAGCTTAGAGATAGCCTCCAAATCCTCGATGATGGAGATCATGCGGTCGATGCTTTTTTCGGTGCGTTTGAGGTACAGCAGGTTGATGTTGGGATCGTCAATGCCCCCGTCGAGCAGCGTAAGGATGTAGCCCTGTATGTTAAAGATGGGCGTTTTGAGCTCGTGGCTCACGTTGCCGATGTACTCCTTGCGGTATTTCTCGAGACGGCGCAGCTCCTGTATTTCGCGCGAGCGGGTCTCCATCCAGTCGGCCACCTCGGTGTTGACACGGGCAAACAGTTCGCCCTTTTCGTCGAGTGCCTGCACGTTCTTGGGTTTAAAGCTGTGGATGGTTTTGTAGATGGGCTTGATTTTTTTGTCGATAAACTTGCCAATAATGGCATTGATGATCAGGTAGGCCCCGGCAAAAAAGAGGGGCACACTCACCATCATCGACACATACAGGTTGCCCGACAAATGGTTCGCCACAAAAAAAAGAAGACTCAATCCCACAAATACCAGGGCGACGATGCCGGCAATGCGTTGCGATTCGGAGGTTTTCATGAATAAAAAAGTATCAAGACATTCGTATCAGGACACAAGATATAATAGTATTGCCTCATAGGGCTATATGTGACCCGTTAATTCAATTAGTGAAACAAGCCGTGTGTTTATCGTGAAAAACACTGTATCCAATGGTTTCAACAAACACTTTGCAAACAAAAACATGTCACAGAGCAAAACAGAGGAGAGTTTCACCGAGTTCAGTCTCGTTTCCCTCAGTGGATCTCTATGCATTCTGCTATATAACTCTTTGAGTTATCTGCTTTATTATTTAAACGCAATGCGTTAAAAATTAACTCAGCGCCTTTCTTGGCATAGCCAAGCGACTGCGTCGATTAGCGCCTCTGCGTTTATTTTGACTCTGTGCAATCACACATTTAACAAATGCAGAACGACCGACCGGTTTTGACCAGTTTTCATTTATCCTATCCGAGCCAAATTACACAATTTTACGAGAGCAAAACTAATCAGATTGACGGAGAGAAGCCCCCCCGTGCCGGGTTGCAAGGTTAAGAAATGGTTAAATTTCCCAACCCTGGGGCAAAAGGGAATCAGACATTTTTATTTTGATGCAAAAAAAGTGACATTTGCCATTCGATGCCATTGAGTTCAACGCACGAAAACGAGAGAAGATCTCACAAATTCATTCGCCATCCGATCATCGGCTGATGAATGTCACGTCTTCACCGAAGCGCTCAACGACATTGATTTGTCAGGATATTCAAAACCCACCGATTATGACCATCGCCATCATTGCCTTGTTTGTTGTAGGAGCCCTCGCCAGCCTGGTGGTTGGGGTGAGCAATGATGCGGTAAATTTTTTGCATTCGGCCATTGGCTCGTCGGTGGCACGCAAACGGGTCATCTACGGGGTGGCCGCGGCCGGCATGATGCTGGGCGTGCTGCTGTCGCAAAACATGATGAACCTGGCCTGTCACGGGGTGGTGATGCCCGAGTTGTTCACGTTTCGCGACCTCATGGCCGTGTTTATTGCCGCCATGCTGGTGAACATTGTATTGATAGATGTGTGCAACAGTTACGCCATCCCCACCTCCACCACCACGGCGCTGATCATCAGTCTGGCGGGCGCTGCGCTGGCCGTGGCCATTGTGAAATCGCAAACCACACAGGTGCAGGCCAGCACGTTCATCGACACCAACCACATCTTTATGATTATGGCGGGCATTTTCATTTCGGTGATACTGGCCTTTGCGATGGGTGTGGTGACGCAGTTTGTGTCGCGCCTCATTTTCACCTTTCAATCGCAACGCCGCTCGCCCGTTTTGCTGTCGCTGGCCGGCGCCGTGTCGGTGACCGTCATTGCCTATTTCATCATTCAAAAAGTGCTCATCACCGACCTGTTTCCGTGGGACAGCGCGCTGAATTTCATCCATCGCTACCTGGGGGAAACCATCGGGCTGGTGTTTGCCCTGTCGTTTTCGTTTTTCCTGATCTCGGGCAGTCTGTTTTTTATCGACATCCCGCGCGTGGTGGTGATGTTTGGCACCTTTGCCCTGGCCTTATCGTTCGCGGCCAACGACCTGGTCAACTTCATCGGCATCCCGCTCACGGGCATCGAAAGCGCCCTGAAATGGGACGCCTCGGGGCTTGCGGCCGATGCCTACACGCCGGGGGCGCTCGAGAGCCATGGCTTGGACTGGTCGAACCTGTGGCTGCTGTTTTTTTTCATGCTATCGGGGGTGACGTTGGGCATCACCATCTTCAGGTCGAAAAAAACGGAAGCCGTCATCGACACCGAATTGTCGCTCGAGCGACAAACCATGGGCGACGAACGATTTGGGTCGTCGGAGTTGTCGCGACGGGTGGTTCGTCTATTTTTGCATCTCTTCAGAAGTGTGCAACCCAACCCGCACTCGGGCACGGCACGATGGATTCAAAAAAGGTATCAGCCGGCCACGGGAAGCGTCACCGCCTCGGTGGTTTATTTCGACACCATTCGGGCGGCAGTGAATTTGGTCATCGCCAGCATCCTGATATTGTCGGGCACCTGGTTTCGCATTCCCATGTCCACCACCTTCATAGTATTTATGGTGGCCATGGGCACGTCGCTGGCCGACCGCGCCTGGAACCGCGAGAATGCCGTGTACCGCGTCTCGGGCATGTTCACCATCTTAGGAGTGTGGTTTTTGGTGTCGGTGCTCATTTTGTTGCTCTCGGGCTTGCTGGCCATCCTCATTTGGTACATGCAGGCACCCGCGGCTGTGGCATTGACACTGCTGGCCGGCTTTGCGCTGTATCGGTCGTACCGATATTTTAAGCACCGGATCCACAAAAAGCAAATCATCAACAGCGAATTAAAAAAAGAAACCGACTTTAACCTCGAATGGATGTCGGAGACCGGCAGCGAGCTCATTCGCAAGCAACTGCTGGAAACCTCCAAAATATACTTTCTCACCCTTCAGGGATTTGTTGAAGAAGACCATCACCAGCTTCGCGAAGCCTCCGATAAGGCCGGGATTCTGGTGGGTCAATCGAAAACCGGGCGTCAAACCTTGTTTGCCAACATCATTAAGCTGAGCGACCAAATGCTCGAAGCAGGACACCATTATATACAGGCCTACGATTACCTCACCGAACTCATCAACAGCCTGCACCAGCTCACCCTGCCCCTGCGCGAGCATGTCGAAAACAATCACAAGGGACTGTCGGAACCCCAAAAAGAGGAGATCCTGCACCTGCTCGACGAAACCACCACCTTTATCAACTACCTTATTCACCTGGAAAAGGAACGCAAATTCACCAGCCTCGACGAACTGGTGCAGCGTCAGCAAATCATCATGCCGCTGATTGACGAGATGCGCAAAAGCCAACTCAAACGCCTCAAGTCGGGCGACAGCAAAACGCGTGTGAGTGTGCTTTATCTCGAGATACTTTCCGAAACCAAAAACATCCTGTTGTACGCCATCAACATGGTCAAATCGCACCGCGATTTCTTCAGCGCCTCGCGCCTGTATTAACGAGCGCCTTCTCCATGTCTCTTCAGACAAATCGGGCTGTCTGAAGATCTAAAAATCTTCCTCACTTCTTCATCATTAAAGCCTCCGAAACGTCATTTGTTAGCGCATTGTTAAATGGATGTAAACAACACGCAACACACCTGAGGCATTCAACATCCAAACCACATTGCATCAGCCACATCAGCCAAAAACCACTTTACCCATCCTTAACATTGATTTAAGCCAGAGTTAGCCGCCAACGCTTGACATTGGGATAGTTTTGCTTGTGATTTTAAGACGAAAAGCAAGCATGAAACCATTACTCATTTTAATGACGATCCTGACCCTCACCACGGGCGCATTGGCGCAGCAGGGTCAACTCATCGGTAAAGTCACCGATAGCAAAACAGGCGAAGAACTGGTGGGCGCGGCCATTGTGGTGGATGGCACCACGCAGGGAACCATCACCGACTTCAGTGGCGATTACATTCTGACGGGACTCGAACCCGGCACCTACACTTTTCGCTGCCAGTTTATTTCGTACCAGCCGGGGCTGAAACAAAACATCACCATCACCGCCGGGCAAAGCACCACCGTGAATTTTGAACTTCTGTCGGCCGAAATCGACCTGCAAGAAGTGCAAGTGGTGGCCAAGGCCAAACGCGAAAGCGACAACATGTTGCTGATGGAACAAAAGACCGCCGTGAAATTCTCCGAAGCCATTGGCGCGCAGCAACTCTCGACCCAAGGCGTGTCGGATGCCGCCACGGCTGCCACCAAAATGACCGGCATCACCAAGCAACAAGGCTCTAAGACCCTCAACATACGGGGTCTGGGTGACCGCTACAACGCCACCACCCTCAACGGGTTGCCGCTGCCATCGAACCACGCCGAGTACAAAAACATCGACCTGGAACTTTTCTCGACCGATGTGATTGAATACGTTGCGGTGGAAAAGGTTTACTCCCCAAACTTGTCCGGCGACTTTGCCGGAGCCAACATCAACGTGGTGTCGAAGAAATTCTCAGGCGACCCCTACTTGGAGGTGGGGGTGAAAACCGGTGCCAACACCAATGCCATGAACGAAGATCCGTTCTACACCTCTGATGGTGTTGGCTATTGGGGATTCGACAACTTTGAGCAACCCACATCGCTGAGCCGGTACAGCTTCGACCGCAACTGGAACCCTAAAAATACCAATGGGGCTCCCAATACCGGATTTTCACTCGCCGGAGGACGCACGCTCAAGGCCGGCAAAACCGACATCAACCTGTTTGCCACGGCCTCGTTCGACAACGAGATGTCGGCCAGCGACCTGATTCAACGCAAAGTCAACGGCAGTAACAACATTCGTCAGGACTTGACCGGGAACCAATACGACATCGCCACCCAAAGCACCGGCATGCTCAACGTGAACCTGAACCGCGGGCGCAACAACTACTACCTCAACTCCCTGTTTTTGAATTCATCCACCCAAAGCGTGACCAACCTGCGCGGCTTCATTCTCGATTTGGCCGAAAACGGCGCCTACGTCTCCCGCCAGGAATATGAGCGCACCACCATGTGGGTGAACCAAATGCTGGGCGAACAAAACCTGAGCAAATCACTGCAACTCAACTGGGGCATCGCGATGAACAATGTCTCCAACATCATTCCCGACCGTTTGCACTACACCCTCGATGGCGAAGACGAAAACATCAAATCGTTTACCACCAACGACATTGCCAACACCAACCGCTACTACCACGAACTGACCGAAGATGAAATCGCCGGCAATCTGTCGCTCGACTTCAAATTTGGAAACTCACTGAACCAGGGCGACTACCGGGGCAAACTGTCGGTGGGCGCCACGGCCAAACAAAAAGAACGGGACTTTATTGCCACCCAGTTCAACCACAAAATCAACAGCAATGCCTCCATCCTCGTCACAGACGTGGACAGCTACCTGAACGAAACCAACCGCGCGGCCGGCAATTTCGACCTGCGCACGCTCAGCACGGCCATCATTTCATCGACCTACACCGGAGAACAACAAATTATCGGCGGATTTGCAGCAGCCGAATATCAGCTCACCCGCAAACTCTCTACCCTGATGGGAGTGCGCTACGAACAGGTGTATCAAAAAATCACTTACAACACCACCCTTAGCAAAGGCAGCAACGACTTTATCGAAAGTAACCTGCTCCCGGCTCTGACCCTCAAATACACCCTCACCGACAAGTCGAACCTGCGTCTGGCGGCGGGAAACACCTACACCCTGCCCCAATTCAAGGAATCGGCACCCTTCCTCTTCGAAGGCATCACCGATGCCACCGTGGGCAATCCCTACCTGAAGCCCTCGAAGGATTTCAACGCCGAAATTAAATGGGAACACTTCCCCAACCCCGGCGAACTGGTTTCGTTGGCGCTGTTTGGGAAATACATTCAGGATCCCATCAACAAATTCGTGAAAGCCTCGGCCTCAAACGATTTTACCTATGCCAACACCGGAGACCAAGCCGAGATCGCCGGTATCGAAATCGAACTCAAAAAAGAGCTCTTCAATCACGCCACCCCCGGCGGCAGCCGCAAACTCTCGCTGGCCACCAATGCCACCCTGATGCACACCTCGCAGTCGCTCGATAAGAATAAAATATTAAAAGAGACCAAGAACACCGTGTCGGTGAACTTCAACAAAGAGAGCGAAGTCCTGCAGGGCGCATCGCCCATCATCGGCAACGCCAACCTGAGCTACCGCCAAAGCTGGAAAGACGATCAGCGCACCTTCACCACCTCGCTGGTGTACGGATATGTGTCCGAAAGCCTCGCGCTCATCGGTTACTCAGGACTGGGCAATCAGGTAGACCAGTCGTTGCAAACCCTCGACCTGATCATCAAATCATCATTCAACAAACTCGACCTCAGCCTGGCAGCCAAAAACCTGCTCAACCCCGATGTTGAAAAAATTCAGGAAAACAGCACGCAAAACTTCCTGGTAAAATCGGGCTCCAAAGGCATCAAACTCAGCCTGAGTCTCAGCTACACCTTTTAAATGAATCGAACTTAAAATAGACGACCAAATTTTAAAACTAAAACAATTAAACATGAAAAAGTTATTTCTGTCATTTTGCATGATTTCGGCCTTGATTTATACCGGCTGTAAAGAAGATGAAAACGAACAAACCAATGTGTTCAACCCCGATGCCGCCGACTTTCAGGGCGATATTCCTGCCGGTGACGACATCACCCTGGACGCTTCAAAAACATACAAGCTCACCGGAGCACTCATCGTGAAAGAAGGCGCCACGCTCACCATCCCTGCCGGAACGGTCATCTCGGCCACTCCCACCAGCGAAACCGACACCCAAGTGCGTTACATCGCCGTAGAACGCGGTGCTAAAATCTACATCAACGGCTCAAGCAGCCAACCGGTGGTGATGACCAGCGATGTGAAAGCATCCAGCTCATGGGGCGGATTGGTGGTTTGCGGTTATGGCATCACCAATGTGGGAACCAACGTCGAAGCCGAAGTATCGGGTCTGCTGTACGGTGGCGACAACAACGCCGATAACTCGGGCAGCATCAAATACCTGCGCCTCGAATACACCGGCTACAAATATTCCGACACCAAAGAATTCAATGGTCTGTCGATGTTTGGCGTCGGTTCAGGCACCACGGTTGAGTATGTGGTATCGTACAAAGGTGGCGACGACGGCATCGAATTTTTCGGCGGTGCTGTGAACGGCAAATACCTCGTGTCAGTTGACAGCGAAGACGACGGCATCGACTTTGCCGACGGATGGAGCGGAACCGGTGAAAACTGGATTGCCTACAACTCATCAAAATCGGGCATCGAAGGCTCAAACAACGGCAACGATGGCGCCAAAACACCGTTTACCAACGCCACCCTGAAAAACCTCACCGTGTATGGCATGGGCGAAAAACCCTTCTACTTCAAAGAAGGAACCGGCAAAGTGACCGTTGACAACATCGTGATCGGTGGCTTAAAAGCAACCAGCACTCACAAGTATTTTTACTATGATGGCGAAACCAAAGACGCTCCCACCAAAGCCCGCATCGAGGCCGGCGACGTGAAAATCACCAACGTGAAATATGTAGATGTTACCGAAGAACAGAAATTTGTGTCTGAATTATCATCGCACATCACCGAGAGCGCCACTGCCACCGGTGCCGGCAATGGAACTGCCAAACCCAGCTGGTTGCCCGATGCCCTCAACAAAGTGAACGCCAACACCAATGTTCTGAACTAACCCGAAAATATGGATTGTTCCCTTTTTCGAGTGAGGGATACAGTTCCGTTTTGCTTTCGTCTGAAGAGGCATTCCGCAAGGGATGCCTCTTTTTTTAAAACCTAAACACCTGACAAACAACACCCACCAACCACCGTTAGCCCACCCCCCTTTTTAGGTGGGTGCAAAATAGCTCTTTTGTACGAGCACAACCCCTCTTTCCTTTCTATGATTACAGTCACAGGTTCCGTTACTTTGGAAGAATGCCGAAAAGATGCTTAACAGCACGAAACACGGGCTGAAAACACACAAAAAAACATCACTCCGGCTTCACTCAAAACAAACAACGACCATGAATACCTCCAATCAGGAACCCCAGGAAATGATCCAAACCGCACAATTTTTTATTGTGGATGACAATGCCCCGTTTCGCACAGCATTAAGAGAGTTTTTGGAACAAGAACTGGCGCAAAAAGTCAGCGGAGAGGCCACCAACGGCGTCGAAGCGTTGGCCAACGACATGATATACACTGCCGACATCATCATCATGGACATCATGATGAAAGAGATGGATGGGATCAATGCCGCCCGTCGGCTTCTGTGGGAATTCCCTAACCTGAAAATTCTGGCCGTGACTGCCAGCGAAGATTCCATTTTTCTGCGTCAACTGGTTCACACCGGCTTTTACGGCTGTGTTTTTAAAAGCCAGTTATTCAAAGACCTGCCAGATGCCATCCACAACATTTTAGAAGGACGAAGATATTACCCACAATCACTCAAACTGTGATTGGCATTGCCAAGAAGGAGATTTTGTGATGAAAGAAATGGCAACCCATATCGCAACTTTCAACATCCTGATACACACCCACGACGACAAAGCGACCGACGAAGGCTTGCTCTTTCGGTCTATCAAAACCCTGTCGGACAAAGGTGTCATCAATGGCATGAAACCCCTCTCTTTGGTCAATGGTCAGGACTATTGGAGCCTCTTTTATACCTGCGACTGCCCCAAATCATCTATCGAAGCAATGCTCTCTCCCATTCATCAGGACTTTTTTATCCATAAACTCTCCGATGGCAACCTGTTTGAAGTCATCGAAGATGCCGGTTCCGAATAAGACCCCATTCACACGTGATTGAGGATTTGGAAATCTCATTCCAAATCCTCAATCACGTTATTAAAGAATCTCACCAAGGGCACCATGGGAGCCATCACCACATCAAGCTTCTCGCTAAAATCGGATGCCGTCACTTCAATGTCGGTAAACGTGTGCATGGCTCCGTAAGACTTGTAACGAAGCAAATCAATATCCACAAAGTTTTTATCAAACCCCTTAGGCGCGGTCTTGAGTTTTTCTCCGTCTAAATCGCCAAACAAGCTTTTAAATTGTGGATGGTGAATAATGGCCTTAAAATCGCCGGTGCGGTGGAATATCTCCTCTCGCAAAGCATTAAGCACCCGAGGCTGCGGCATGTGTGAGCCGCCCCACACAAAACAATTTCCCGGTTCTAAATGCAGATAGTAACCGGCAAAAGGGCTCTTTTTCCCACCCCGAACCACATACACGCCCATGTGCGTTTTGTAAGGTGTTTTGTCGGCAGAGAATCGGGTATCGCGATAGATGCGATACGTGCAATCCTTCAATTCAACAGCCCCCACCGTGTCATCCAACCGAATGACACGCATAATTTGCTCCAGCGCTACCCGCTCGAATGCAGCCTTGGCCGTTTCGTAACCGGCCTTATTGGCATGAAACCACTCCCGCTGATTGTTCGCGGACAACTCCTTCAGAAAATCAAGCACGATTGAAATATCCATTTGAAATAAAAATGTGTTAACAATAGGATTCACAACACAACACCGTTAAATCAAAAAAAACAATGTTGATTATCAATGAGAAGAATACTTAAAACGATTAGACAGTTGATTAGATAACGAATAATTTATCGACAGATTTCTCAGTCTCTTCGCCCACATCCATCTGTCTGACGTCTAAAAATCTTCCTGCCTTTTATCCGAGAACACGAACATAACGACATTGATATAACATTAACCCAATGACCTCAAATCACCATTTGAAAAGCGCCTTCCAAATTAGCCATTTTTAAAGCCCTCCAACAAGGTTTTTCTTATAATTTTGGCAGCAAAACCAACAACATGATTTACACTGCCTCACAACTCGAAACCTTTACCCGTAACATCTTTATAAAAATGGGCTCCACCGCCCAAGATGCAGAAACAGCCGCAAAAGTACTGATATCTGCCGACTTGCGAGGTGTAGACTCGCATGGAGTAGCCCGTCTGAGCGGCTATGTGCGACTTTGGGAAAAAGAGCGCTTAAACGCCACCCCCCAGGTGAAAATCATTCACGAAACCCCCAGCACAGCCGTTGTGGATGGCGATTTGGGTGCCGGACTGGTGGTTGCCCCTAAAGCCATGGCCATTGCCATTGAAAAAGCACGGACAGCCGGTTCGGGCTGGGTGGCGGTTCAAAACAGCAATCATTTTGGCATTGCCGGCTACCACAGCATGATGGCACTGGATCACGACATGATTGGCTTTGCCATGACCAACGCCAGTCCATTGGTAGCCCCTACCTTTTCGAAAAGCAAATTCCTGGGCACCAACCCCATTTCGGTGGCCATTCCGGCCGGAAACCAACCGCCATTGGTCATCGACATGGCCACCACTTCGGTGGCCAATGGAAAACTGGAAGTACTGCAACGCAAAAACATGTCGATGCCCGAGGGATGGGCGCAGGACGAAAATGGAAATCCCACCACCGATGCCGCCATCCTCAAAAAAGGGGGAGCCATGCTGCCATTGGGAAGCGACCGCACACACGGTTCCCACAAAGGGTATTGCCTGAGCAGCTGGGTCGATATTTTTTCGGCGGTGCTTTCGGGCGCCAATTACGGCCCCTGGGTTCCCCCGTTTGTAGCCTATATCGATCCCATTTCTGAATCAGTGGGCAAAGGCATCGGCCACTTCGTGGGAGCCTGGCGTGTGGATGCTTTTCGCCCCGCAGATGAATTTAAACATCATATGGATAACTGGATAGAGACATTTCGTAAAGCCGTCCCGGTGGATGGCGAAGAAAAAGTACTCATTCCCGGGGATCCGGAACGAGAAATCACCGCACAACGCCTCAAGGATGGCATTGACCTTTTACAACCTGTCGTAGAAGACCTGATGGCATTGGGACAAAAAATGGGGGTTGAACTTTAAATCACATCATAAAAAAAGGGCCACAAGGCCCTTTTTTTATCTTCACATTATCTATCACTATCAAATACCTAATTTTTTCAATTCAAGAAGTAAAGCCTCTTTGTTTTTAGACTCCATCGCACATAAAGGTGCACGAAATACC
This sequence comes from Breznakibacter xylanolyticus, assembly GCF_003254275.1. Classification (GTDB taxonomy): domain Bacteria; phylum Bacteroidota; class Bacteroidia; order Bacteroidales; family Marinilabiliaceae; genus Breznakibacter; species Breznakibacter xylanolyticus. The sequence continues at coordinate 149,061 of NZ_QKZK01000007.1, forward strand.
TCTTCCATCAATCCCATGTGTGCCAATGCCGTTTTAACCGGAATGGGATTTGACTCAATAAACATCAAGTCCATCAACTGCTGATACTTAAAGAATATTTCATTGGCCTTTTTCACCTCGCCATTCATCGACAAAGCCATCATCTGCTGAAAATCACCGGGAATCACATTGGCAACCACCGATATACAACCATCAGCTCCTAAATAATTGGTCGACAACGATGTAAAATCATCTCCACTATATACTTTAAAGCCTTGGGGGCGACCGGCCAATAGCTGAGTAACTACGGCAAGACTTCCTTGAGCCTCTTTGATTCCAATGATATTTTTAAACTCATTCGCCAAACGCAAAGCCAGTTTCACCGAAATATTACTTCCGGTACGCCCGGGGACATTGTAAAGAATCACCGGAACATCCACCGCTTTGGCAACCGTCGAAAAATGCAGGTACATTCCTTCCTGCGTGGGCTTGTTATAATAAGGAGCCACGATCAACACACCATCTACGCCCAGCGAAGCGGCTTTTTGAGTATAAACCACACACTCCTGGGTAGAATTACTGCCAGTACCGGCAATCACCGGAATGCGGCCATTGACCCGTTTGACGGCATGAGCAATCAACGCTGCATCCTCATCTTCGGTCAACGTTGGAGTTTCTCCGGTAGTTCCGCAAACCACAATCCCATCGGTGTGCTGTGCTATATGAAAATCAACCAAACGGTCAAAAGCTTCAAAATCAATCTCACCGTTCGCTTTAAACGGTGTCACAATGGCAACGATTGATCCTCTTAATTCTGCAATTCCCATTCTGTTTACGATTCGTTTAGGTTTAGAATGACTCAGCAAATATACGGCTTCACCCCCTTGAAAAAAAATTTAGGCAAAAATAAATTTCCAATGTAACATTGTGTTAATATCTTAACTTTTTGTGTATTATTGCAGAAGATTGCTCAGCATAAAGAGTCGATAAATTATCATTAACAAATGCCGTCAAACATCTGTTAAGAATCCAGGATCCCGAACAATTAGTCACCACACATTCACACCGTATGATAACTGTTGCACAAGCCGTAGAAACCGTCATTAAAGTTAAACCGTTTTTGGCCGAAGCCCTGAGCGAGGGCATTGTCAACATCTCGTCAGTAGCGCGAAAAATTCAGCCTCAAGTCGAGAAAATCGTTCAAAAACCAATCAAGGAGGGTGCTATTGTCATGGCTCTCAACCGCATGCTCCCCCAACTCTCCGATTCGCTGCACACCAACGTGGGTGCCCTACTCAACCAACTGGGCGACATCATTGTACGCTCCAACCTCACTGATTTCACCTTCAGGAACAGCAACACCATTTTTCAATGCCACACAGCATTGATGAATGAGATGGTCGACAATCAGGATGTATTTTACACCCTGGTGCGGGGCGTTTTTGAGTCGAACCTAGTGGTGAGCGGCTCTTACGAACCAACCGTTGAAGCTCATTTCAAAAACGAAGAACTCATTTGGCGAAGCAGCAATCTTTCGGCCATCACACTAAAACTACCGGCCGGCAACATCCACTTCACCGGGTTCTACTACCAAATACTAAAAATGCTGGCTTGGGACGGAATCAACATTAAAGAAGTGGTGTCGACCACCAATGAATTCACCATCATCGTCAACGATGAAGATGTGGATCGGGCGTTTTCAATCCTCAAAGGGCTAAAAACATCGGGCAAATATTTGTCCTAAAAAGACATACATCACAAAAAGTGATGCCATTTATTATAAAATAAAGACGCAAAGCGTACATGGATTACATGGTCTTTGCGTCTTTGTTATATCATCAAACCCTATCCCCAGAACAAATTACTCCTCATCAGTAGTCCCACTCATTTGCATCATCTCATCCATGGTCGGTGCCTGAGTAATGGTAATGCCTTCGGGAACCTTAAAACGGTCATCCGAGATCGCGACATCTTCTTTAATGCTGACAGCCTCTTCAACCACCTTCATTCCTCCAATGGTGCTTTCTACTTTTAGCACAATTCCCTGATAATGCCACTGACGGGTTCCCATCAGCTCGAAAACATCACATGTTTTTCCCAAAAACGATTCCTGACCATGCCATGTCCCACCATTTTTTTCAACAAAATCCTTTAATGACATATTTTTAACATCTGTCATAAACGATGCTGCCATCACTTTCCCCATTTGCTTCATTTCCTCCACATTTCCTTTGACACCTGTTTTGGTAATCAAATCAATAGAATAGGAATCATTCCCATCCAAGATACTTAACGTATGATTCTCCGTTTCAGAAGAATGTCCCATAATAGACATAGCCGTTTTATCATGACTCAGCGTGGCCTGACGACGCCCGTAATCAGCAATCCACATGGTGCGCGTCCCTTCGCCTTTAGCACCCATCCCCTCAGTTTGAGTCACATATTCGACCTCGATCGATTTAAACGGATAGATTTTTTCACCATCATTCAACGCACCCGACTTATCACCCCCGGATGATTGACCACCACAAGAGGTAAGTCCTAACAAAAGAAAACACCCTACAAAAAAAACACCAATGATTTTCATTCTCAGATTATTTGAAAGGTTAATATTTAAGATGACACAAGATAAAACAATCCTATTTTCATTCCAAACAATAAATTATGGCCTCAAATAAAAACAAGAACGCAAACGACCTTGCGATGACACAAGAGAAACAATAAATCCTTAAATTGAGTAAGAAAAAACGAGCCGTTCAGCCATGAGAGACCTCGCATCACACCTCCTTGACATTGCTCAAAACGCCACTACAGCAAAGTCCTCGCAAGTAAAAATAACCATCGAAGAGTCACCCACAATTGTAAAAATAACGATTCAGGACAACGGCATCGGCATGTCTGAAGACGTTCTTTGCCGGGTAACCGACCCGTTTTTCACGTCACGCACCACTCGAAAGGTAGGCTTAGGAATTCCTTTATTACAGCAAAACAGCCGACAAACCGGTGGCGATGTACACATCACGTCCAAGCCGGGAAAAGGCACACAAGTTGAAGCCCAATTCATCACCTCTCACATCGACTGCCCGCCATGGGGAAATTGGCCCCAAGTCTTCGCCCTTCTCATTGCCGGACACCCCGAAGTGCATTTCATTTATACGCATCGATGCCAACAAAATCAATTTATCATCGACACCAACGAAATCAGACACACCCTGGAGGAGATCCCCCTGACCCACCCCAAAGTGATAGGATTCATCAAAACCATGACACGAGAGCTCTTGAATGAATCAGGTTCTGCGGCGTGCTCATAACCCAAAACACAAAAAAACTCATTTAGATTAAACCCAACCAATCTGCCACTTACCGCAGGCAGCAACCAAAATGAAGAATTTTCATTTTGCAGAAATAAAAAAAAGTCGCAATTTTGACGTGAAGATTCTGAATTACCACCTGGGGTTAAGTTGGGGCATTTCTCGGCCCTGCATGTTTTATATTTATACCTCATCATCATTTACATTTACTGGCGTGACAACAATTTGAGCACCCATGGTGTTTCAAAAATTGACGGCACCATCGAACAACGTTCAATAACGTTGTGAAACATGCGTTTAAATAGTCACTCACCATTAAAAAATTGTTTTCTATGAGCAAAACAGCTGTATTTTTCGGTCCTCAAGGTGGAAGCGTTCATAAAGTAGCCCAAATGGCAGCATCGGAATTAGGATCCGATATAAAAATGGTCAGCATCCAAGGCACCCAGGCCTCAGAACTGCTCAATTACGAGCGGATAATAATGGGCATCAGCACCGTTGGGAGAGCTAACTGGGACTCGTCGCACCAAGATTCGGGCTGGGATGCATTTCTAACACAAATGCAAAATATGAATCTCGCAGGCAAGCGAGTCGCCATTTTCGGATTGGGTGATGCCCTCACCTACCCCGAAAACTTCGTGGATGCCATGGCCATTCTTTACGATCGCTGCAAAGAACTGGGTGCAACCATCGACGGTGAATGCCTGCCCGATGGCTACCAATTTACCGACTCGACAGCCTTGCGCAACGGCAAATTCATTGGCTTACCCATCGACGAAGACAACGAACCGGAACTGACAACCCCACGCCTGCAAGCATGGATAAAAGGGCTCAAAGCACTCGGTTATTGACAAAAATCAGAATCATAGCAAATCAATAAAAATGGCAAAAGTTAGAGGAGCAATTGTGGTCGACTCGGCTGTATGCAAGGGTTGCGCCTTGTGCGTCGAAGCCTGCCCGGCTCAAGTTATTCAATTATCCGTTGAGCTCAACGCCAAGGGGATGAACTATGCCGCCATGGCATTACCCGATGCCTGCACCGGTTGCGCCAATTGCGCCATGGTGTGCCCCGACAGCTGTATCACCGTGTATCGGGTAAAAATTTAATCCCAAAACAGATTGAATCATTAACGGATACAAAACCATCCGGTTATTACATCAATAATGAAAGAAGTAAAGTTACTGAAAGGAAACGAGGCGATTGCCGAAGCAGCCATCCGCTACGGTGTGGACGGTTATTTTGGTTATCCCATCACACCCCAGTCGGAAATTATGGAAACGCTCATGGCGCAACACCCGTGGGATACCACCGGGATGGTGGTGTTGCAAGCCGAAAGCGAAACAGCCTCCATCAATATGGTATATGGCGGAGCCGGCTGTGGGAAAAAAGTCATGACGTCCTCATCAAGCCCGGGGATGAGCCTGATGCAAGAAGGACTGAGCTACATTGCGGGTGCTGAACTACCATGCGTGGTAATTAACGTGGTACGTGGCGGACCGGGGCTCGGAACCATCCAACCGGCTCAAAGTGACTACTTTCAGAGTGTAAAGGGAGGCGGACATGGCGACTACAAGCTCATTGTATTGGCGCCATCTTCAGTACAGGAAATGGCCGATTTTGTGCCTTTAGCCTTTGAACTGGCGTTTAAATACCGCAACCCGGCTCTAATTCTTTCAGATGGAATGATTGGACAAATGATGGAAAAAGTCACATTGCCCCCTTATCAGCCTCGCTGGACTGAGCAAGAGATTGAACAGCTTCATCCTTGGGCTACCACCGGGAAAAAAGCACATCGCTCCAAAAACGTCATTACTTCGCTGGAGTTACTTTCGGACGAACAGGAACGACACAACCAAAAATTACAAGCCAAGTATCAACAAATGCAGGCCACGGAAGTGCGTTACGAAACATTTTCGTGCGAAGATGCAGACTACCTGCTCATCGCGTATGGATCCAGTGCCCGCGTGTGCCAAAAAGCAGTTGAAATAGCCCGCGAAAACGGATTGAAAGTTGGTCTTTTGCGCCCCATCACCCTCTTCCCCTTCCCAACAGAAGCCATTCACAAACTGGCGCAACAAGTGAAGGGGATCCTCACGGTAGAAATGAGCGCAGGGCAAATGGTCGAAGACGTTCGCCTGGCCGTAGAAGGCAAAACACCAGTGGCACATTTCGGGCGATTTGGAGGAATCATTCCCTCGCCGGGCGAAGTGGTAGATGCCATCAAACAACAATTCATTAAAGGATGATGCTATATCAATGACAACAAACGATATCGTAAAACCCGAAAACCTGGTGTACGCCAAAACACCCGTACTCAGCGATGCGGTAATGCATTATTGCCCCGGCTGTAGTCATGGGGTAGTACACAAACTGGTGGCCGAAGTGATTGAAGATTTACAAATTCAGGAACAAACCATCGGTATTGCACCGGTGGGATGTGCCGTGTTTGCTTACAACTACTTGGAAATAGACTGGCAGGAAGCTGCTCACGGACGGGCACCGGCTCTGGCAACGGCGGTCAAACGCCTCCACCCACACAAGTATGTATTTACCTATCAGGGCGATGGCGATTTAGCGGCAATTGGGACGGCAGAAACCATCCATGCCTGCAACCGAGGAGAAAATATTGTCATCATTTTCATCAACAACGGCATATATGGCATGACCGGCGGACAAATGGCGCCAACCACTCTCGAAGGGATGAAGGCATCGACCTGTCCCTCGGGACGAAATCACGAGCGCGATGGTTTTCCGCTCAAAATGTCCGATTTATTGGCTCTGTTGCCCGGCACATGTTATGTAACCCGACAGTCGGTACACACTCCCGGCAACGTGCGCAAAGCCAAAAAGGCGATAACACAAGCTTTCAATAACCAAAAGGCACAAAAGGGAACCTCGGTGGTCGAAATTGTGTCATCTTGCAACTCGGGATGGAAAATGAGTCCGGTGCAAGCCAACAAATGGATGGAAGAGCATATGTTTCAGCAATATCCATTGGGTGATTTAAAAAATATTTGAAGCATTTCTTATACCACCGATGCATGAGTCATCCAATGATATAAGAACCAAAGGATTAAGAATAACAACCATGACAGAAGAGATAATTATAGCCGGTTTTGGGGGACAAGGCGTCCTTTCGATGGGGAAAATCCTGGCCTATTCGGGCATGATGATGGGCAAAGAGGTCAGCTGGATGCCCTCGTATGGTCCGGAAATGCGGGGCGGCACAGCCAACGTCACCGTCATCATCAGCGACAACCGCATCAGTTCGCCCGTTTTGCACGAGTTTGACACAGCGATTCTGCTCAATCAACAATCCGTCACCAAGTTTGAAAGCATGGTAAAACCCGGAGGTGTACTCATTTACGATGGCAATGGCATCGTGAGTCACCCCACTCGTAAAGATATATCCATTTACCGCGTGGATGCATCCGAAGAAGCGGTTCGCTCTAACATGCAGAAAACCTTCAACATGATTGTGACCGGCGCCTACATGAAAGTCAAACCGATTGTCCACATGGCCGATGTGCTCAAAGGCCTCAAAAGCTCGCTCCCGAGCCGTCATCATCATTTACTGCCATCAAACGAGAAGGCCATTGAAAAAGGAATGGAAATTGTCGTTCCGGTCAACGTGGTTTCGGCCAACTGCTGTGTCAATTGTCATTAAATCAGCCACAAGAAACTAAGCGTTAACTCATCTTCCTCAGGGTAACCAACTAAGAACTGACACTGAGTTGCAGTGAGATAAGATGAGAACCCGTGAGGAGAAGAAACCTCAACGAACTCTATAAATATAGTTATGCAGTTACAACAATAAAATCAAAAAAGCTGCTACAAATCACCCAATGTGCTTTCTAGCAGCTTTTTTATACATCATCACCCCCTCTTACCGCTTTCGAATTTTCATGGTTTCAACCAGAAAGGAATCAATTTGATTGACGGTTTCATCAAACCATGGATGGAACAACCAAAAAGTGTGCATGCAATCGACATGCTCGTAAACCCGGGTCTCAATGCCCCACTGTTTCATTTTAGCAATCATATCGTCGCGTCCGCCATGAAACCGGGGAATAGAACTATTAATAAAAATGGAAGGCGCAGAGTGTTTGTGCACATGCGTGAGAGCGGAGGCCTCCATTCTCGTTAGCGTATCTTGAGCCACCGGTTTTCCAAACCATAACGTGGCAGCCGAAGGTTTTCCGGGCGTATCCTTCCCTTCACCCGACTCGGGATGGATAAAAGCCAAAACGCCATCAATATTCACCACGGCTGCGACACGATCGGAATAACGACGATAAATTGACGACTGAAACCCGGGATAATAACCATTAATGGCACCCACGAGTGCCGCCATTTGGCCTCCGGCTGAAGTGCCCTGAATCGCAATTCGCCTCGTATCAAACGGGAAATCGTCGGCACTGGCTCGTACCCAGCGAAGAGCTGTTTTGATGTCGATGATGGCAGCCGGGTAGAGCGCCTCCATCGACAAACGGTATTCGACGCAAATGGTGGCATATCCCCGTCGTGCCAATTCAAAGGCCATGGGGTGATCCATCTCTTTATCCCCGCTACGCCAACCTCCCCCATGCACAATGAGCACTACCGGGAAACGCTTTTTTTTCACTGACGTCTTCGGATAAAACACATCACAATGCAATTCTCTCTCCCCCAGCGTTGCGTAGGTGATGTTGCGATGAATCATCAACCCCGAGGTATCACCCATATCAACCACTTTGATAAGCGGATGTTTTTTAATGTGCTTTTTATACTCATTGGCTACAGTAAACGAACTATCAACGGGCACATCAGGATGCATTCGGTAATGTTGAGCACTGACAGACAAGGAAAACAACCACACTATCCCACTAAAAAGATATCGAATCATAACCAATCATTTTTGATAACTGCAAGATACTCCCCCATTTTAATATTCACTGGTGAATATTGAGCTTTCATGATAAAATATTGACAAATCGCTCCCACCGAACACAAAAAAAGCCGCTGCTATAGGGCAACGGCTTTATAAGGGAAAAGAAATTGAAATTACTTCATTTGCACTAACACAACTGACTTCGCGGGGATTTCAACAGTCAGTTTATTGCCTTTAGGCTTGGCCACATTAAAAGCCTTGAGACCAACCATTTCAGGCTTACCAAAATCGTTGTAATCGGTAATTTTTTCGCCGGTGATGATTTGACCGGTAGCCGTTTTGCCTTCAAAACCAGTCACATCAATTTCAACTTTGGTTGATTGGGATGCGTGAAGGTTGCACAAGGTTACACTCACCGTTTTATCCTTGATGGAGGCAGAGGCATTGACCATCGGAATTTTTTGATCTCCCATCACATAATCTTGCGTCTGAATGTTCATGGGAATCAACGTAGCACCATGGTGCACATTGTACATTTTAAAGACATAGTAAGTGGGCGTCAGAATCATTTCATCGCCCTGAGTGAGAATTACAGCCTGTAACACATTGACCATTTGGGCAATATTAGCCATTTTCACCCGATCAGCGTTGTTGTTGAAGATATTAAGATTGATCCCCGCCACCAGAGCATCACGTAACGTATTTTGCTGATACAAAAAGCCGGGGTTCGTACCGGGCATCACATCGTACCAGGTTCCCCATTCGTCAACAATCAAGCCGATTTGCTTTTTGGGGTCATATTTGTCCATAATTTCGCCATGCTTGCTGATGAGTTCCTGCATGCGCAAGGTATGACGCAAGGTTTGATGCCACGACTGTTCATCAAAAACAATAGAAGAACCCTTATCTTCCCAACGACCGGGGAACGTATAATAATGAAGTGACAATCCCTGCATGAGGAACTTGTGATGCTGCGTTTTATTCATCAACACTTCCGTCCAACGATAATCATCCACATTGGGACCGCCGGCGATTTTATATTTCACACCACCACAATAGGTTGCATAATTACGATACAAATCGGCATAATACTCAGGCGTCATGTGTCCACCACATCCCCAGTTTTCATTACCAATGCAAAAATACTTGATATCCCAGGGTTTATCACGACCGTTTTCTTTGCGCAAATTGGTCATCGGGCTGGGGTTGTTAGAAGTAATGTACTCCACCCACTGAGCAGCTTCGCGCACAGTTCCTGAGCCTACGTTCAGATTCACGTATGGTTCGGCACCAATCAGTTCACAAAAATCGAAAAACTCATGCGTTCCAAAACTGTTATCTTCGGTGACCCCACCCCAGTGGATATTCACAATAGAGGGACGATTTTGCTTGGGACCAATGCCATCGCGCCAGTTGTAAGTATCGGCAAAACAACCGCCGGGCCAACGCAAAATGGGCACTTTCATGTCGCGGAGGGCTCCAATCACATCGGTACGGAAGCCCCGAATATTGTCAATTTGAGAACCCGGCTCGACCAGAATTCCACCATAAATCAATCGCCCAAGGTGCTCGGCAAAATGACCATAAATTTCAGGATTAATGCGCTCCTTGGCCTGATCGGCCTGCAAAGTAATTTTGGTTTGCGCCGACAAAGGCAATAAGGCAAGCGTCAGCAAAAAGGCAATAGAAATTCTTTTCATATTCATCAGTATATCAAAAGTTAATAATGACCAAACAAAAGAGGCACCCAAGTTGATTATTCAACGAGCGGTGCCTCCTGATTAAAGATTGGGTTACTTTACCCCAAATTTCATAATGGTAGTCGAAGTATATTTCTCGCCGGGATTAAGAATCACCGAGGGAAAATTAGCCTTATTGGGCGAGTCGGGGAAATGCTGAGTCTCCAAACACAAACCGCTGTATTTCACCAACGACCAATCACCTGTTTGTAGGGTACCATCGAGGAAATTCCCTGAATAGAACTGAAGCCCGGGCTCGGTGGTCATAATCTCCATGGTACGACCGGATTTGGGATCAGTTAAACGACCCGCAAACCGAAGCGAATCAGCCGCAACAGGCGTGAGCACAAAGTTATGATCGTATCCGCCAGGCACCTGATCGATGCGGGCACCAATGGCAAAAGGCTTGATAAAATCAAAAGGAGTGCCTTCAACCTTCACCAATTCGCCGGTGGGAATCAATGTCGAATCAACAGGCGTATATTCCAAAGCATCAATGGTCAACTCATGATCAAGAATCGTACCCGTTCCCGACAAGTTGTAATAGGCATGATTGGTCAAATTCACAGGACAAGCCTTATCGGTCGTTGCCTCATAAGTAATTTTCAAATCGTTGTCCTCAAGCGCATAAACTACCTTCACAGACATATTACCGGGATATCCTTCTTCACCGTCTTTACTCACATAGGTGAGTTCCAATGCAGGAGCGCCGCAACAAGAGGTGGTTGGATTAGCAGTCCAAACGACTTTATCAAACCCTTTGATACCGCCATGCAAGTGGTTAGCACCATCGTTGGTGGCAAGTTGATAGGTCGAATCGTTTAAGGTAAAACGTCCTTGAGCAATACGGTTTCCAAAACGGCCAATCAAAGCTCCAAAATAAGGAGTTCCTTTCACATAAGGCGCCAGACTATCAAAGCCCAACACGATGTTACCCATCTGCCCCTTGTTGTCGGGAGTTTTAATCGAAGTCACAGCGCCACCATAAGTGGTGATTTTAACTTCGATACCGGTTTTACTTGTCAGGGTAAACAGCTTAACGGAATCACCGGAAGGGAGTTGCCCCCAAGCCTCTTCCTGAATAGGCTGACAACTTTTCTTTTCACAATTACATGCAAATAAACCTGCTGCCACTACGGCAACAGACAGCATTTGATTAACTTTTACAAATGTTTTCATAGACATAAAGAACTGATAAATTTGAGTTGATAATTTTTAGTTTTTATTAGTCAAATTTACCTTTTTTCCCCAAACAGCAACACCTTTTTCATTCAAACCTGAAAATAAAATTGACTCTTTTTGATTCTCCCAATCCCAACCGCGAAAAACCATACACTCCATTTGATTCATCTTCAACACATCACCGGTCAGTGTCCATTGTCCCGACAGCCCACAGGTAAGAGTCCCCGCATCAGTCATCACAACTTTTTGAGAAAGGTTGAACATTTTATCGTTGTAATTCCATCCTCCGGGAGGAATTTGCCCTTGCCATAATTTCACCTGATCGGGAAGTTCATTCAGGGTAATCACTTCCCATTCACCAACAACATCATCATTGGAGATGGGAGCCGAATAAACACCGGCATAACGCTCGGGCGACACCACCGGCCAACCCGATGGGAGCCAAAACATCTGTCGGGTTTGCATCACCATCATCAGATTATCGGGGGCCAAACGTCCCTGATGCAGCATAAAAAACTTCCCATTGTCGTTCATCACCCCACAGTGAGCATTTCCCGACCATCCGGGATGGTTATTGAACCGGTACGAATGGGTTAGAATGGGATAATTATTAGTGGTATCAGCCATGTCGTTACCAAAGAAGTCGAGAAAAGGACCTTGCGGATGGTCGGAACGCCCCACCCGGACATTATAATGCGTAAAAAGCGGGTCGTAGGAGACAAAGAGAAAGTATTTCTTTAAGTCGGGATGATAAATTATTTCGGGCGCTTCGATGATTTGATTGGTTCGATTGGCACGGGTTGCCACCAAATGCCCCTGATCGCCGGGAGTAAGTGTCAACCCGGTAGCAGGATCTAACTCAACGCAATGAAGCCCACCAAAATAAGACCCATAATGCATCCACATGCGCCCATTTTGAGCATCCGTTACAATGGAGGCATCAATGGCATTCATCACGCTTTCAGGCGAAGTTTTAACCACACATCCTTCATGACTCCATGGTCCTTGGGGATTTGAGGCTTTGGCCATTCCGATATACGACGAATTGGTTCCAAAACCCGACACCGAATAATAAAGACGATATTCACCCTCATGCCTGACCACATAAGGCGCCCAAATACCATCCCCCCCTTTGCCATCGTTGAACTGACGCACATGCGCAACAGCATCATCAGGTACCCGATCAAATACCCAACCCACAAACTGCCAATTAATCAAGTCGTTTGATTTTCGGATTTGAATGTGGCCCGCAGCAATAGAATCGGGATTAAACTCCACCCCCGGAGCCATATAATAAGCATCCGTTGAGAATACATAATAACAGCTATCCACTTTCAATAGCGCCGGATCATGCACATTGGCAGCTCCCCACTGATGCCTGTTCGACAAAGGAGTGATGCCCGAATAATCGTCAGGATAAGGATTGGCAGTCCAGCCAGGACTATGATTAACCGACGATTGACAAGAGACCATCAGCGCAAGTAAAAACCCCATCGCAACGGGATAAACACGATTGAATGAATGCTTTAACATATCAACAAAAAATAAAGATATTCAACAAAACCCTACAAATCATCATACCAAACCTGAGCGAATCCGAGTCCTTAATTTAGAGATACAAGATGGGTAAACATGAAAGCATCAGAAATGTTTTTCGCTGCAATAAAATTAGTTCCATCACACAACAACATCCTTCATATAAGAACCGCCCTCAATCCTAAATCCAACAAGTGCATTCCTAGGCCGATTGCATACTGTAAAATTACCGTAAAACACAGCAGCAGCGGAGGACGAACCGCTTCATGTAGGGGATGGATGGGTAAAGTTGAATTTAGCTTTTGCAACACCCAAGAGTTTCCTGTAAATTCGGAGAGTAAAATAAAGTTTGATATGGGGATGGGTCATTATTTCTATCGGATTTTTGTATGTGGATGCCTGCTGGCCGGCATCATACCGGAAACAGCGAAAGCATCGGACGAGTTTAGTTATCATTTTCAATATTTAACCATCAATGAAGGGTTGCCACAAAACACCGTCAACGCCATTGAACGGGATGCGCACGGTTTTATGTGGTTTGCCACCGGCAATGGTCTGAGCCGTTACGACGGCTACCGGTTTCGCAATTTCAGCAAACCACAATTACCGTCAAACCTGGTGATGGCATTGGCACAAACGCCGGATTCCCGTTTATGGATCGGCACCACTGGCGGCCTCAGCTACTATGACTTAACGAAAGAAGAAATTGTTCCATACACAACACTACTCAAAGACAACCAGCCTATCTCCATCCAGGCGCTCCACTGCGACACCCGGGGACGATTATGGGTGGGAACCACCGACCACGGCCTGTTCATGCTTCAAAAACAAGGTGAAACATATCACCCCACCCATTTAGACACGTCCAACTCGATGCTTCCCGGACAATACGTGGGCGCCCTGATGCAATTGCGCGATGGCCGACTCCTGATCGGCACCAATCATGGCATTGCAGTATTTCACGAGCCACAGCAACAGCTTAAGCCCTTGGGGGCAGGAAACCTGCAGAACTCCTTCATCCTGTCGATGCTCGAAACACGCGAAGGCGACCTATGGGTAGGAACCCATTATGGCGCTTGGGTGTACAACCCACAAACAGGACGCGACCAATGGTTCCTCAACAATCCTTACGACACGGGCTCGTTGAGCCACAACCGGGTGAACACCATCATTCAGGATCCCAAGGGCACCATCTACCTGGGAACCCTGGGCGGCGTCAACATCTACCGCCCCCGCAACGACCGATTTACAGTTATTGGTCAACAGGACAACAACCGCTACAGCCTCAACAATCCGTTTGTGAAATGCATGCAAGCCGATGGGCAGGGCAATGTATGGATTGGGACTGAAAAAGGAGGGGTCAACCAATTCAACCTTTACCAAAAAACCTTTCATCACCTAATCAAAGATCCCCAGCAAACCAACAGTCTGTCGAGCAACACCGTGAACGCCATCCTCACCAACGGCAATGAATGGTGGATTGGGACGGCCGGCGGCGGTCTGAACCGATACGATGCCCGAACCGGTCAATTTGTGCATTACCGAAACAATCCCGGCTCACCATCGTCCATTTCGAGCGACTTCATCACCTCGCTCTATCTAACCCCCAAGGGCGATTTATGGATTGGCACTTGGGGAGGAGGTATCAGCAAACTGCAACCGGGAGGCACCTTTAAACGACTCACCCCACCGGTCAACGACCCTGAAACCAATTACGAAAACGCATTTATCTCATCCTTACTTCCCGACGAACGTGGATTTTTATACGTGGGCACAGAAGGAGGACTGGCCATTTTAGATTTAAAAACGGAAACATTTCGCAAACTCGACCCAAAAAATAATGCCCTGGCACAAATCAACGAAATTGGGTGCATGTGTAAAGACCGCGACGGATATGTGTGGACCGGAACACGCAACGGCCTTTACCGCTTTAAGGCCGATGCCATCGATTGGTCGTACAACGTGGTGTGCCCCGAAAACCAAATGCAGTATTTCAGTCAATCCAGTGCCCCCTCGGGCAAAACCCATTTGCCGGGCAATTACATCGCCTCACTTTTTGAAGATGCGGATGGCAACATCTGGATTGGCACCTATGGGGACGGATTGGTGCGATGCACAAAAGACAAAAACAACGGCTTCACTTTCAAGCACTACCGACACACCGACGGCCTGAGCAACGAGGTGATTTATGGCATTTTGCAAGATGAATCGGGATTCATTTGGCTGAGCACCGACTACGGTTTATCACGCCTCAACCCCCAACGCGAACAGTTCGACAACTTTTACAGAGCCGACGGACTGCTGAGCGACCAATTTTATTGGTCGGCAGCTTTCCGATCCAGGGAGGGTTACCTCTTTTTTGGAGGCACCAACGGATTGAACTATTTCCATCCCTCGTCATTCCCCGTTTATCCCCATCAACCCAATGTGGACATTGTAGGCGTGAATGTGTTCAACCACCCCGTTCAGGTGGGCGAAGAACGTTACAACCGCGTGGCCATTGGTCGCACCCTGTCGCAATGCGACACCATTGAACTGTCGTATCGCGATAATGTGTTTTCAATTGAGTTTTCGGCATTGGATTATTTTCATTCTGCCAAAATCAAATATGCCTACCAATTGGAAGGTGTGGACAGAGATTGGGTAGAAGTCACCGCACAACAGCGCGTGGCCGGGTATTCAAACCTGGCGGGGGGCACCTACCGTTTTCGTGTCAAAGCCAGCAACAGCGATGGTGAGTGGAACGACCAGGAACGCGTGATGACCATCATCATCCACCCGCCATTTTGGCAAACCACCTGGTTCAAAATCCTCATCCTGCTGGGATTAGTGCTGGCCGGAATCGGTTATCTCCGATACCACACCAAACGATTGGTGGTGCAAAAAATGAAACTCGAAAAAATGGTGAAAGACCGCACACAAACCATTGAAGAACAAAACGAACGCATGCGCCATCAGGCCGAAGATCTGCAAAATGCCAATACCGTGCTCGAAAACCGGCGCGAGCTGATTGAAAACCAAAAACGAGAGCTCGAAATCATGAATGGCGAAATAGTGCAGCAACGCGACCAGGTGGTTGAACTCAACAAACAAATCGAGCAAATCAACCAGCTCAGGATGACGTTTTTCACCAACATCTCGCACGAGTTCCGAACCCCCCTCACCCTCATCATCGCCCCCATCGAGAAACTATTGCGCGAAGTGCACCTCCCGGGAGCCGTTAACGACGTTCTCACAGGCGTGCAACGTAATGCCAAACGTCTCAACCTACTGATCGACCAACTACTGACATTCAGAAAAATCGAGACCGGCAACCTCAAAATTATGCTGCGTCACGACGACCTTGGTGACTTTATCAACGATGTGTTTCACGCCTTTGATGCACTGGCTCAACAGCGAAATATCTCCTACACCCTTCAGCTTCACATCGACAGCCAACCCCGCTGGTTCGACCGCGACAAACTCGAAAACATCCTTTACAACCTGCTGGCCAACGCCTTTAAATACACCGACGAAGGGGGCAACATCACCCTGACCATCCGCGAAGAAATGGTGAAACGCGACACCACCCCATCCCCCACCCTGGTGATAGAAGTGAGCGACAACGGCATCGGCATCGACGAAGCCCACGTCAGCCACATCTTCGAACGATTTTACCGCACCCCGCAAGGCAGCAACATTAAAGGAACCGGCATTGGGCTTGCGCTCACGCGCGACCTAGTGGAGGCCATGAACGGCGCCATTATGGTGACCTCCAAAGTGGGTCAGGGCAGCACCTTTACCGTCACTCTGCCTTGTGGCAAAGAAGCTTTCCCGGGAGCCGAAATCAGCGACCTGGACGAATTTGAACCCTCCGATTTGGGGAGCAAAGTACAGATCATCGCCGATCATTTGACCGACGACGAACCCTTTATGAACGATGACGAACGCGACGCTACTGACGAGCCGGTGGTGCTGGTGGTTGAAGACAACAAAGAGCTGCTTTCATTTCTCTCGGGCGCCCTGTCGGATGACTTCAGGGTGGTGACGGCCGAAAACGGTAAAACAGGCTACGAAATGGCGCGTAAACACTCCCCCGAATTAATTATTTCGGATGTGATGATGCCCGTGACCGATGGCATTGAGATGTGCCGACTGGTGAAGAGCAACCTCTACACCAGCCACATCCCAGTGATTCTGCTCTCAGCCAAGGCGCAAATTGAAAACCAGCTCGACGGACTACAAACGGGCGCCGATGATTACATTGCCAAACCCTTTAACCTGGAGATTTTACGTGCCAAGGTAAAAAACCAAATCGAAGCCCGACAGCGCATGCGCAACCTGTTCACCTCACAGGCCAGGGTGCAACCGATTGAAAACACCCCATCGTCTATCGATGAAAAATTCCTGACCAAAGCCTACGAAATCATGGAATCGGGCTACACCAACCCCGACTTTAACGTAGAACTCTTTGCCGACCAAATGTTTGTGAGCCGAAGCCTGTTGTACAAAAAACTCAAGGCACTGGTCGATCTCTCGCCCAACGACTTCATCACCGTTTATCGACTCAAAAAATCGTTACCCCTGCTGGCATCGCGCGAACTGTCGGTCAACGAAGTGGCCTATCGCATCGGCTTCAACGACCCCAAATATTTCAGTCGGGTATTTAAAAAATTCTACAAAAAAACGCCCAGCGAATATGTGGGATAAAGAAAGGCAGGCATCCGAACATCATGCCCGGCGGGGATGGCCCATTTGCCGCAAACACGCCCGCAGGGCATCGAACGACACCTCCGGAGCCTGAAATTCCAAACATGCAGCACCTATTTGCCCGAGACTATGGGCATCAGAGAACGACACCAGCGGGTATTTCAGCAAATGGGGATGAGCCTGTAAAAAGGCGTCCCGTTTGCAATGAGGCGAAAGCTCAATGGCATCGAATGGCAAGGCGGGGTCAACCATCCCAAGTTGGCTAAGGATGCTGTAAGAAGGACGATCGGCGTGCGCGGCAATGAAAATGCCATTGAGCGCTTTCACGGCATCGGCCACCTCGTCAATGCCGGCATCCAAAGCCATGATGAGCAATCGAGACTCCTCGCCCAAAATGTTCTCTGCGGCATCCACCCACACCTGGTCGCCAAAACGCCGGGGATCGTTGGGAAAATTAGGCAAATGAAGATCCAAAAATTGCTGAAAAGCATCCTGCTGAGGGGGCGTTTCAAAATAAGCCAGACAATGCACCTCCTCGCGGGTGTTGATTTCCACACCGCACCACACCGTCAACCCCGCTTCGCGTCCCACTTGCTGCACCTGTTGGCACTGCCGCATGCTGTTGTGATCGGTAATGGCAATCAGGTCGAGGCCACGACGCAGGGCTTGCTGCACGATGCGCACAGGCGTCATCTCCAAGCTTCCGCAAGGCGACAACACTGTATGAATATGCAAATCGGCGCGATATGTTTGGCTGTGTGCGATGGGTGAATAAAATGAGATGTCAAACAAAAAAAACATGAACCACCCAACATTGCCAAGGGATTACCCCCGGGGGTTGAGCAATTGGTACAAGCGCCCTGAAATCTCAAACGCCTCCAACGACGTACCCAGCAAGGGAATGCCCTCTTCGTGGCTCTGCACCATCGTATCGGCCGCGGGCTCGAGGCCTTTGACCAGGATCACGGCGGCTACCTCCTTGAGCGAAGCCACGGCCATGATGTTGCGATGCGTTTGCAGGGTGATCCACACCTGCCCTTCATCCACATTGCCCATCACATCGCTCAACAAGTCGGAGGTGTAGCCTCCGGTTACGTCGTGATCCAGACCGGCCTGTCCGCTGAAAACCGTCAGGCTCAATTCGTTTACCAAGTCACTTACCTTCATATTTAGCGCCTTTTTTTCGACAATCTTTATCCAATCGATCCTTGCCCCAAGTTTTTTCGATGATGCGAATGGCATGGTCGCTGCTGAGCTTGCGATGTTTTTCCATGGTTCGCTGTAAAAAGATGCAATGCGACAAATTGGCTTCGCGGCGGGTGATGTCCTCGGCCAGGCTTTGGCAGTTGGGAGCCCCGCAGGCGCCACAATCAATGCCGGGCAAATAACACATCAGGTTGCGTGCCTGCTGCATCTTTTTAAGCGCCTGCCCTACATCGGCACCAAAAGCCTGAATGCTGCGGGGATGTATCTCATCGAGCGTCAAATGCTCATCGAGATAATCGAGAGCAGCCCCATAAGCCGGATTGTCGGTCAACGACCCGTCCTTCATCGACAGAGTCTTTTTGCGCAACCGCTCCACTATGAGAAAACGGTTACGACTCATGAGCACTCCGCCGGCACACCCCTCGTCACAGCCGCGCAATTCCAGAAAATCAACATCGGTGATCTGGTCGGTCGTTTCGAGCTGATCCAGCAACTCAATCACGTTATGAATTTCGTCAATGGCCAAACAACGGCCCTGCATGCGGTCGGCCTCGCCATTGGTCAGGCTCCACAACGCCCCCTTATGAGGGATGGGAGGAATCTCAAGGGCCATGCCCTGCCCCACGTCGGGTTGTTGAATCAGCAGTTGTTGCACCTTATTATACAGGAAATCCATGTTGATGACACCATTGATGACCGACTGTTTTTCACCCACCGGGCTTTTCACAGCGGCAATTTTGGCGGCGCACGGGGTCACGTAAAACAAACCGATATCCGATTCATCGATGCCCTGGCCGATGAGCATTTGCTTATACAAAATGGACGTGGCATCGATGGGCGGTTTGATGGGAATAATATGGTCGACCAAGGCCGGAAACCGTACCTGAATGAGCCGCACAATGGCCGGACAAAAAGGGCTGATGAGAGGCTTATCGGGCATTTCTCCCTGTGCCTGCACCATGCGACGCGTAATGACATCGGCCGTCTGCTCCACCTGGCAAACATGGGTAAAGCCAATTTCCTGCACGGCGGCGTGAATGCGTTCATCGCTGACCGTATCGGCAAACTGCCCAAAAAAGACGGCCGGCAACAAAGCCACCCGCACCTTAAAATCAAAGATGCGGGCAAAATCGTCCTGCGCCACATAAATGGCATCTACGGGGCATGCCCGCATGCATTCGCCACAGTCAACACACCAATCCTGACGTATGGTTGCCTTGCCATCACGGATGCGAATGGCCGATGTGGGGCATTTCATCATGCAATGGGTGCACCCGGTACATTGGTCGGTGTTGACGTTTAAGGCATGATAAAATGATTCGTTGAGCATAACAACCGCTTAAAGATATAATGTTCAAAAATAAGTAATTAATTCGACCCGAGTTCCCACCCCCACCTGACTGGAGATGTTGAGTACATCGACATTTTTTTTCATATTGGGCAACCCCATACCGGCACCAAACCCCATCTCGCGCACCTTGGCCGAAGCGGTGGAATAACCGGCTTGCATGGCCAGGGGGATATCAGGAATGCCCGGTCCCTGATCGCGCACCTCAATGGAAACACTTCCCTGTTCAACACGCGCGGTAATGATCCCGTTGTAAGCATGAGCCACCACGTTTACCTCAGCCTCATACAGAGCCACCACCACCCGTTTGACCACCTTGGGATCGACATTCAACTGCTTGAGCACTTTTTTAATGCTGCTGGATGCATGCCCGGCTTTACTAAAATTACCCCCTTCTACCTCGTAAGTCAATTCCATGAATCACAAATATTAATAAACCGGCGCCAAGCCATGCGTATAAAGAATTCCCACGGTTCGATACATCGAATAAGCACATTCAAGCATCACCAGATTGTTTTCACAGGCCAAAGCCACCATGTCAGGGGTGGCTTTTTTGCCTCTGACCAACAACACACAAGCGATATCAGACATTTCGGCCGTACGAATGGTCTGCGTGTTGCACATGCCCGTGATGAGCACCAGTCCGTCGGTGTCGAGCGTGAGCACATCGCTCATCAAGTCGCTGGCAAAGGCCGCCCGCAAAGGCTCCGACAGTCGTTGATGGCCACACACCACGCGGGCGTCCAATAATGAAACAACAGTTGATATTTCCATACACAAGGGTTTTCAATAAACAGGTTCACGCAAGCCATGCACAATTATGACGCTGGGATAAGTGTGGCAAAATAGTGCTCCAAATCGTGCAAGGGTTTCAACGACACCTCCGTGCCACCCTCGCCCTTTTGGCCATAATCGAAGGGATTATCCAGATCGCGAATCAGAAAGAACATGTAAGATATCAAAAAAGTCACCACCAGGGTAAAAAACATCGACGCATAAAATGGCTTGATGTTGATGATGATCAATCCCACAGCAATGATGAGCCCCATGGCCTCGAGAATGGCATAGGCCGACTGAATAAAATTGGTATCCCGAATGGTGTCGATACGCAACAACATTTTGCGAAAATTGTGCTGCTCGTTTTTCAGCCGAATCACGTATGCCGGCTGCACTCCATCGCGCTCCAGCGCAACAAAAACATCATTCATTTGCGACAGCATGGCCAGCATGTTCACCGTTTTCTCGTTGCGATAAAACCACGCCATCAGATGCGACAATAACTGCTGTTGCAGCGACATCAAATGCGCGGTAGCCGCTGATGGCCTGGCTTGACTCAGGGTGTAAGCATCGTCGTACATGGTTCGCAGGGAGGCGGCCAATTCGGAAGGCAGTTTTTCGCTCTCCTTGTAATCGGCCATCACACCCGACAACAAAAAACCAATCAGAAAAATGGTTCCGGCCACCAAACTGGTAAACAATGCATTGAGCTCCATCACTTCCAACTGAAGATGATGGGCCACCAGTTTTAACGTGGCAACCAAAAGAATGACGGGCAAAATTTTGAATGCCAAGGCCCATTTCTGCCAAAAATTGCGCGTGGTACGCCGAAAAAGATCTGAAGATGAAATGTTTCGATTCATTTTAATGGATTCATTACGGGTCACAAATATGTGATTTAATCATCGAATCCCGACATCCGGACAGAGAAAAAACGGCATCGACCATTCATGATCTGATCCCCCGCCCCGTCAGTCACAAAAACGAGAGCTGCACCTGCTTTAAATAACGATCCTCGAGCAGCTTGGCCATGCGCCGCAAGAGGGTGCGACGCATCTCCAGTTCCACGGGCAAAGTGGGATCCTGATGAGCCATGTTGATGCGGGTGCCCACCACCACGTGAATGTGATCACTCTCGAGCAGCATTTTCACCATCAGGTGAGCCGGCCCATTTCCCGAAATGTCACTATCGGTGTTGCTTTCGAGCATGCGCAGGGCTTTCCCCAGCGTGAGAATGCCCTCAGTCACCAGATCAATGCCCTCGACCACGGACACGGGAGGCAATTCAGGATCGGTCACCTCCATGCCGGCATCGAAACGCAAAGCCAGCTCTCGGGCAATGATTTCGGCCGTGGTTCCCCCGGCCACAATTTTTTTCCCCTTGAATTGCTGCACCTGGAGGGCAAAATCCAAATCGTTTTTCTCGTCGAAGGGCGGACCCGACACCAGCAACAACTTGCGGGGTTCACGCAAATAGATAACGCCGCACGAAGTATCGTCTTTGGGCTGCCCGCCATCGTAGCGAATGGCCAGCGCCACCATTTTTCGACTCAGCCGTGCCGATGCCGCATAGGGGTCGCCCGTTACCAGTCGCAAAACCCCTTCCACGGCTCCCTGCCGCCCCCATCCAAAAGGAAGCGCACGACTGCCCATGCCGGCCTGCACAATGCCGTCGGACCAAAAAATGATGCGATCGTCCTTGCATGCCTGAAATGCGCACACGTGCAACACTTTGCCACCCTGATGCCCTTCGATGGCCAGTTCGACCACCTCCCAGCCGGGATCGAACACCGTGGTGCCACGCAACACCAGACACCGCGGGTTGTCGTATTCCACAATAGAGGTCAGTCCATCATCATCGATGTCGATGATTGAAAAAGTGCTATAACTGATGCGACGAGTGCTGCACACAGGCAGGGTTTTCATGATGATTTCGGCCGTTTGACGCACATCTTTTCGCCCAATGGTGAAGTTGAGTGCCATGGATGCCGTGAGCGTGGCCAGCACATTGGCCTTCACGCCGCTGCCCATGCCATCGCTCAGCACCATGATGGTGCGCCCCTCTTCGCGCACGCGACGCGAGAGAAATACATCGCCGCAAATCATCTCGCCATGATGATGGCTTTGTGAGCAATGCACGTCGAGGAAAAAATCGTCAGGACACGGGTTCATGGTCACCTCCAGTCATTTGGGCATCGATAATGGAATTGAGAATTTTTTCGGTTTTAGATGCGCTCTCCCCCAGCAAGAACGCGATTTGCTGAACGGTTTCGAGATTCTCGCGAATGACGGCACGGGCACGCTCCACCACCTCATCGCGACGAATGTCGGGCGCCGCCAAATCACGAATAATGCCCCCAATCACCTGATGTTTACGAATGGTAAACACCGCCACATGTACCAGTCGGTCATCGAGCTGCATGTCGCGATTCACCACCTCGTCGCCCGATTGCAACACCGCCCCAAACAGTCGGTGAAAAGGCACCAGCCGCTCGAGCTGTGCCCCCCGCAAGCCGGGCACCATCTCGTGCAGTTCACGGGCATCATCGCCCAGCATCTCAACAAACACTTTGTTCGACTCAATAATTTTCAGGTCGGCATTAACAATCACCACCCCCACGCGCAGTTTATCGAGCATGGTAGTGACCGTGGCTGCCGCCTCTCGGGCTGCCTGCTCCTCCTGCCGGGCCTTTTCTTCGCTCTTGAGCAATGCTTCGCGCGCCAGGCTCAGTTTTTCGTTAGCCAGCCGAATTTGCGCCACCGAAGCATGCAACTGCTTATTGGTATAGGTATAACACATCTCATAATTGGTAAGCCCCTGCAAATGAGCAATGGCAAACTCGCGGCAAGTGGGATAACCACATGCCCCGCACCCCAGACGATCTTCCTTTTTCTCTTTGCCCATTTCGGCCAACACCCGTTCAATGTCGTCGTCCGACGGCAGGGGCAACCGCATGTCCTGCGCTTTGAAATGACGCGTCAAATCGAGCGACTGAAACGTTTGAATATCTTCCTCCCACTGCACCACATCCAAATTGGTCAACCGCTTGTTGACATACCGAATCACCTGCGACCGGCGATGAAAGCGCTTGCCCCTTGGCGAAGTGCCCGGCCCCATGTGGCACCCCCGGCAATAAAACAAATCGAGATGCTTGTTCAACTCAGCATCGGAGGCGAACTCCCGTAGACTCTGCAAAAAATTGGTGCGCCCCTCGGTGGTGAGCACGTTACCGGTGAGCAAATCCTGACTGACATTCACCGACTGCAACAGGCCATGACTGATAGGAAACAAGCCCCCCTTTCGCCCAAGTGGGGGATCAAATTCACTGTAGGTCACCGAATTTTCGGTGATGCCACGTTCCGTAAACCAACGACGCAATTCCGCAAACGTGATCACGGCATCGATTTGACCGTCGGTATGGACAAAATGATGCACGTCGTTTTTGGCAGCCACACATGCCGTGAGATACACCATTTTGATATCGTCGCCATATCGATGGTGCAACACCTTGCTCATGGCCACCCAGGGTGGGACGATGGGTGCCAGATTTTCAATCAAAAAAGGCAACTGCCGGGCAACATAATCGACCACCGGAGGGCATTTGGAAGAAATGTAATACCGCCCCTGAAAATCGTTGAACAACGCCTTGTATCTGAGCGCCACCAAATCGACCCCAAAAGCCGCTTCGGCCACCAGATGAAACCCCAAGGCACGTATCATGGCCACAAACTTCCGGTAATCAGAAATATCATCAAACTCACCCGAAATGGCGGGATCGCAAATGGCTGCCACACGGTTTTTGCCTCCAAACAGCGCCTTGGCATCGTCAAGTTCACTTCTATAAACAATGGCCTCGGCCGCGCACATGGTCACACATTGCCCACAACCAATGCAGCGGGATGTCATCACCTGAGCATGCCCGTCAGCAATGCGAATGGCTTTGGCCGGACAGGTGCGAATGCAGGTGAGACTCAGATTGCACTTTGCGGGATCGACTTGAACAAGTGAGGCCATGTTGTGGCTTTTAATGGTGTGTGAGTTGAAAGAAGTATCAAGATCACTACTGACCGACAAAAAATAAAATAAGGGTTACCGCCCGAAGGTTTCACCCTATAGTTGTAGATTTATGTTGCGAAACAAAATACAACTATGGGCAAAGATATTGAAAAGAGTTTAGTCGGTCAGCCGATTTTCAAGCAGATGATGGATTTTTTACCACGTAATAAGTTCGACTTATTGGTTTCAAAACATAAATCGGATCGGTATTACAAGACTTACTCGTCGTGGGATCAATTGGTAACCATGTTGTTCGGCATCTTTAGCCGTTGCGACTCCATGGGGGAAGTCTGCGATGCGATGAAAACGCTCCAAGGAAAGCTAAGCTATTTGGGA
>NZ_QKZK01000008.1 GCF_003254275.1 Breznakibacter xylanolyticus
AGGCAACACCTGTCAAGAATTTCAAAGAACTACTGCCGCAATTTATCAACAGGGACTTGATATAAATAGATGGGGTTGCTGGGGTGGATACTTTGATCCAAGCGAGTTTGTACATTTTCGCAAGCGGATCGTCATAGAAGGCGCTGAAGCGTTGCTGAAAATCTCGATCCAACTCTTCGGCAGGGAGCTGGTGATGGGTGATGTGTACATCGACACCACAGTTCTGGAAAAGAACGTGACATTCCCCACTGACAGCAAGCTCTATCGAAAAGTCATCGCCCAAAGCCTTATCATCGCCAAGCGTGAAGGCATCTGGCACAAATCAATCCGAATTAGCCAGCTTCGTTGTAAGCTTGGCCTTGGCCTCCTTATTTTCAAATCCTCGTTAACATGGCCTTGACCTTGCTATTTAGCCATCACTAATAATCCCCATCTATACTATACCCGAAAGGGTATATTCTAGTTTTTAATCAGCATTATTATACCCGAAAGGGTGCTATTGTTGCGTGCTTAGAAAAAACATACCCGAAAGGGTGTAATCTAAGATAAAAACACTATATTTACACCTTAAAGGGTATAAAATGAAATTAGCACGTTTTGTCAAGGAAAAGCGAAAAGCAGTGAATCTCACACAGCCTGAGCTGGCAGAAAAAGCGGGTGTAGGTTTACGTTTTGTTCGAGAATTAGAACAAGGAAAGCAAAGTTTACGATTGGATAAAGTAAACCAGGTGCTGCGTTTATTTGGCTATGAAGTAGGTGCTGTTCCTGCTAAAAAGGAAAATGAACAATGAGAAAGGCAATGATAAAAATGGATACGCAATTGGCAGGATGGCTATCGCAAGACGATAGTGGGTATCATTTTGAATATGACAAAGCGTATCTAAGCCAACCAGAAGCAAGACCCGTAAGTTTAACGCTGCCATTGCAGGACGCTATTTATACATCGAATGTGTTGTTCCCATTTTTTGATGGATTAATTCCAGAGGGTTGGTTGTTAGATATTGCCGAAAAAAATTGGAAGTTAAATCCGAGAGACCGTATGGGGTTACTGCTAGCCTGCTGCAAAGATTGCATCGGAGCAGTAAGTGTAGAAGCACTAAAAGCGGAGGATATGCCATGAATAGATGTTTATTTTGCTATCAACCATTGACTGAAAAAGAATTGGACTATCATGGCTCTTGCTCAAAAAAGATATTTGGGCAGCCATCAGCCCCTCTATTGCCATACTCGGAAGCCGATTTAGAGCCTTTAGCAAAAATGGTCATACAAAGTCAAACAGCCGTGACTGGTGTTCAGGCTAAATTATCCCTTCATATAGCAAGCGGTAACAAAGATGATTCGGCGAAAAGATTTACCATCGTTGGACTATGGGGGGGATATATATTGAAACCACCAACAGAATTATATCACCAACTGCCCGAGGTGGAAGATGTAACCATGCATTTAGCCCGTTTAGCTAAAATTAAAACGGCTCCTCATAGCCTCATTCGTTTGGCATCAGGCAACCTTGCTTACATTACCAAACGAATAGACAGAACGAAAAAAGGGAAGCTTGCAATGGAGGATATGTGCCAGTTAGCCGAGCGACTTACCGAAGATAAATACCATGGTAGCTATGAGCAGATTGGCAAAGCCATCCAGAAATATTCTGCCACTTCGGGTTTAGACGTTGTCAATTTCTTTGAGTTAGTTTTGTTTTCTTTCTTAACAGGCAATGCTGATATGCACCTCAAAAACTTTTCCTTATTGGAGCAACCGGGATTGGGTATGGTGCTATCACCAGCTTATGATTTAGTAAATACATCATTGGTCAATCCGGCCGATGATGAAGAGTTAGCATTAAATCTCAATGGGAAA
The DNA here is from genome assembly GCF_003254275.1 of Breznakibacter xylanolyticus. Lineage (GTDB taxonomy): Bacteria > Bacteroidota > Bacteroidia > Bacteroidales > Marinilabiliaceae > Breznakibacter > Breznakibacter xylanolyticus. The sequence goes on from NZ_QKZK01000008.1 coordinate 1,858, forward strand.
AAAAAGAAACTAAAAAAACAAGATTTTATTGCAGCTATGACCACATTGAAAATAAACGAAAAACAGCAACAAAATATTTTCACGAAAATGGTAAATGCGAGAGCAAAGTGGATGGAGCAAATAGACATCAGTTTTTTAAGTGATGAATTTAAGAATCAATATAAAACAATAATAAATGAAAGGTTGAGTCGTATTGTCTGATTCCAGATGAATGAAAATGAGGTGTTAGTTCTGTTCACTTAATATTTAAACCGTCTCTGAGAGTTTCTCCAAAACATTCAGAGATCTTTGAAAGGCTTAAGACAAACAGTCGAAAATTTTAAGTATCTATATTTTTATATATGATCAAATAATTCTAAATTGAGTTCATGGTTCTTGATTATTTCTAAACATTTAAACATTCCAAGTCATGAACAAACTCATCATTCCTCCCGACCACCAACGTGCTTGCCTCAATGTGTTAGAGCATGTGTCGCAAAACATGCCTTTTAAACGCGACGAATTCAAGTTGCTCGACAGTGCCATCCGATGGATGAAAAAGCCATCGACTCGTTTCACGTTCCAATTTGGCATTCGCCTGTCGTATGGGGGCGAATCGACTTACATCGATATTGAGTATGACGGATGGTTGTTCACCATGTCGCAATGCAACGTGGCACGCTACCCCGATTCGGGCAGTGATTGGTACACTGCTTATGAATTTAAGCGTAGTCCTGATTACCAAAATGAACAGGGTGAAGTGTACAATTGGGAAAACATGGCCATGAATTTATTGGGGTATTATGGGCAGGATGATGTGTGTGAGACGCTTGAAGTGACCATTAGTAGGGTGGGGTGATTTAAGAATGTTTTCAGCATATGAACTCGAATAACTTTCTGTATATCCGTTGGTTTAACACGTGAATTTCTGCTAATGCCTCATTATATGAAATCTTGTGATGCGTAAATTTTCCTAATGAAAATTTACAACAACGCTTTGCTCGCCTCATCCAGCACATCATTCTCAAAACTGTCCAGATAAATTTGAGTAGTGCGTTCACTGTCGTGCCCCATGGCTTCGCTGATCACCGAAGTGGAAATACCGGATCGCTTCAATACCGTTGCGTAAGAGTGACGGGCAACATAAGTGGTAAGTGGTGTCGTGATGCCTAATTGTTCACCAATGCTTTTCAAGTCTTTATTTGTTTGACCCAAAACTTTGTGTACGAGGTTTTGAATACTCACGGGGGTGTTGTGTCTATGTTCATCCAGAATGGGAAAGATGTACGAATCCTTATCTCTATAATTGCTATCTCTGTAAAAGGCGAGTATTTCAAGAGCCGGATCTAACAGCAGGATGTTGTAGTATTTATCGGTTTTCAATCGGGTATAGGTCAGTCGGTTCGCTTTGATGTTATCCCATTTGAGCATTGCTATATCCGAGAAATTTATTCCCCGATTGTAATAACTGAATAAAAAGATGTTTTTAGAGCGGTGCAACTGACTGCCCGGTTCACATGCAAAGTTGCGAATCAATTCAATCTCTGCTTTAGAAATAGCTCGTTTAATGGTCTTTGTGCTTAGATGTGAGATCTTATAGGTGTTGAAAGGATAAATGTCTTTTTTACATGCACCTTCGGCGATAGCTCTATTAAGGACAGCCCGCAATGTTCGCATGTAAAAAGAAATCCCATTGTCAGTGGTGCCTCTCGATTTAAAATCGGCCTCATATTTCTTTAAAAACGATACAGTAATATCCCTAAACGTCAAATCCGTTCGTCCATCTTTTAAAATGAATGTTCGTATGGAATTTTTCAAATCGAAGTAACATTTGGCAGTACCGAGTGAACCTATGCCACAGGGGCAACGGGGGCGTTGACAATCGGTTGGGCAGGCTTCTACCATGTTTCGGGTGAAAAGCGGGACGGTCTCCCTTTGTCCTCCCGATAACACGCCCATGATGAAATCACATGGTGGCACCGTTGCCGGCGCGTGGCCCATCCACCAAAGCACCAGGGTCGATGCCTCCGACATTGTGTCGAACAATCCCCTCCGAACTCATCGTTGGGGGGGCGTGAGCCGGTGGCAGGGACGTATCGGTTGGCGGTGAGGACACCCTTTCGCGGAATCACATTCGTAAAAGCGCCCCGCACAACCACGATTGACAAAACACTACGGTTTGATGACCCGGCTAAAGCATCTTCATCATCACAAGAAAAACAGAGCTTCTATCAAAAGAGCCGCCGGAAACACTTCCCGACGGCTCTTTCAATTATCAGCACAAGCGTGCGAAACCCTTATTTTTTAATGAGTTTCAGCACCCGCTCATTCACTTTTACCAGGTAATTGCCTTGCTTGAGGTGACCCACAGGCACTTCGCCACCCACATCAACCGTGGTGGTAGTCACCACACGGCCGGTGAGGTCGGTGATGGTGACATCGGCAGGTTGCTCAATGCCCGATACCCTAAAGCCATCGGGGGTGGGGTGGAGCGACAGGGGCGCAGCAGGAGGGGTGCTACCAATGTCGGTGAATGTGGTTTTAAGGGCTTTGGTTCCAGATAATGCGGGGAAGGTGGCATTGGTCATTTCGCAATATATCTTTTCGTTTGGGATCTTCAAAAAAGTGAATATGCCTTCGTTATTGGTATAATCTTTTTCGTCTGTCAGGGTGATGCCACTCATGGTTTTCCAGGTATAAGAGGTGTAATAGTCATTGTTGAGGATTAGGCTGCTCAGGTCAATGGGAGTATCGATTTCAAACGAAGTGGCAATGTTTATTAAATTCTGAGGCGCTTAGCACACATGTGTCATCGGTGGTAAGGTGCCAAAGGTCAAATGATTAAAAGAGCAGTCTAGCCCCTCGTAGAATCTATTCGGTGCTACATTGAGCGAGGTGAGCTTGTTATGAGAACAATCGAGAGCAGCCAAAGCCACATTGTGGCGTAAATCGAGCGTGGTGAGTTGATTATAGTGGCACAATAGCCTGAATAAAGCTGTATTATGGGTCACATCCAGCGTGGTGAGCTGATTCGTGCTACATTCTAGTTCTTCTAAAACCGAATTATGCAGCACGTCGAGCGTGGTGAGTTGATTATTGTTGCAGACCAACGTTTTCAACCCTGTATTGTATGATATGTTCAGCGTGGTGAGCTGATTAGAGCTATAATTTAGCGCTTTCAAAGCGCTCTGATGGCTCACATCGAGCGAGGTGATATTATTATTGCTACAATCAAGTGATGACAATGCCTTCACATGGGTCAAATCGAGCGAGGGAATACGATTGCTGCAACAGTTTAACTCTTGCAAAACTGCATTTTGGCTCACATCGAGCGAGGTAATTTTATTATAGCTACAATCAAGTGATGACAAAGCCTTCACATGGGTCAAACCGAGCGAGGTAATACGATTGCTGTAACAGTTTAGCTCTTGCAAAACCGCATTATGGCTCACATCAAGCGAAGCGAGCTGATTCGTGTGACAGATGAGCGTTTCTAAAGCTGTATTCTTTGTGACATCGAGCAAGGTGAGCTGATTCACTTTACAATCAAGGTATGCTAAAGAGCCATTGTGGCTCACATCAAGCAACGTGAGCTGATTCGAGTAGCAGATTAGAGTTGTCAAATCAGCACTTTTTGTGACATCTAGTGCGGTTAAATTTTGGCGGCGGCAATTTAAAACACTGATAGCTGACCCATATATTTTTACAATGCGTGATCCTAAAATGGTGCCATCTATATCATTACAACATGTACTAATTGTTTTAGATACCAACTGACCATCCCCAAAATCTATCTGCACCTCAGTTGGGTCTGATTTGGTGGCCAAACTAAACCAAATGGTTTCCCCCACTTTTTTTGCCGTTGTCATGGTTATCACCGGTTCGTTGGCTAAGGCTTTTGCATTCAGGCAAATCAATGCCAGCAGCAGGAGTAACGTTTGTTTCATGCTTGTCGATTAAATTTTTTGATCATCTGTTTTGTTAAGTGTCGGCTAAAGTAGAAAAAAAGTTTATAACGGTTAAAAGTTAAATACGTTTTAATGATTAAGTTTAACATCGGTTTTGTAAACATGCATCCGCTTTATGGTGGTTGAAGGCTGTGTACATAGGGGTTGCAGCACATTCAATGAATATAAAGATGACTCATTTCGGTTTTAAATGATGTCATTTTAAGTTGAAATGACATCGTTTTAAGTTAGAACAACATCACTTTAATGGGAGATGATATCATTTCGGGTTCAAATGATATGGGTTTTAATGGAAACCACATCATTTGAATGTCGAATGATATCATTCGGCGTTCAAACGATATCAGTCCGTAACTGTATGATATCATTTGTTGGCCGAATGATGTGGTAACGCACTGAAATGATAAAGTTGATGGTTAAAAGCATGCCGTTAAGAAAGAAAAATTGTATCAGCTTAATATTTTATTCACTTAATTAAATCAAATTCCTTATGTCGAAAGTAAAATTGGAACTCAGCAAAAAAACAGCTGCACAAAAAATTGACCTGGGTAAAACCATTGTCTCCAAAATGACCGGCAATGCCACCTTTGCAACCCCCAATCCGCCATTGGCTGCCATAACAACGGCCATTACCAACCTGAGCGCAGCAACCGCCGAAGTGGTGGCTGCCCGCAAAACGGTTGAAGTTAAAATGATTGCTGCTAAACTTGCTGAAAGTACGCTCGACAGCCTGTTGACACAAGAAGGCAATTATGTCGAAAACATCAGCAATGGCGACGAAGCCAAAATATTGAGTGCCGGCATGGATGTCCGAAAAGACGCCTCGGCAGCGGTTGCACTGCCCGACAAAGTGGCCTCGGTCAATGCCACCATTGGCGACAGTGCCGGCGAAATTGACCTGTCGTGGGACAAAATTGAGGGCGCCAAAAGTTACGTGGTCGAAACTGCCCTCAGCAGCATGGATCCTCTGGAGTGGAAGCACATGGTGGTGTCGACCCGCTCAAAAGCCGAGGTAAACACCCTCAAAAGCGGCGTTTCGTACCACTTGCGGGTGGCTGCCGTGGGGTCGGTCGGGCAGGGCCCCTGGAGCGACCCCGTGGTGAAGGTGGCTCCCTAAGCAATAATGCTGCCTATACATCAGATAACAAAAGAGCCGCCGGATACATTTCCGGCGGCTCTTTCTTTTATCATGCACAAGCGTGCGAAACCTTTACTTTTTAATGAGTTTCAACACCTGTTGGTTCACTTTAACCAGATAGGCTCCTGACTTGAGGGCGTTAACAGCAACATAACCATCTATATCCACAATAGAAGTAAGTACCACACGGCCGGTGAAATCGGTGATGGTCACGATAGTTGGTTGCACAATGCCAGACACATTAAAGCCATCCTCACAAGGGTTGGGATAGATAGACAATGTAGGTGCTAAAGAGGCATCTTCAACAGCATTGGAGATGCCAATGGTGGTTAAAGTGGTTCTAAGCACATTGGAACCCGACAAATCGGGAAAAGTGGCATTGGTAATCTCGCAATAGACCTTTTGAGATGGGATGGTTATAAATGTGGTAATGCCATCGTTGATGGTATAATCGGTGCCGGCGGTTAGTGTTGTGCCGCTTTCGGTTTTCCAGGTATAGGTGGTGGTATTATTACCCACAGTGAGCTGGCTGCTTAAGTCAATGGGGGAATTGATAGCATATGTAGTTGCAATAGTTATAGATCTCTGAGGGGCATATTTAAAATAAGTCATCGTACTGAGGGGTAAGGTTGAATAGGTGAGGTAATTGTATCTGCATAATAAAGATGTCAAAGACGTATTCTTGGTCACATCAAGCGAGGTGAGTTGGTTTAATTCACATTGCAAGGTTGTTAATGCAGTATTACTGGTTATATCGAGAGAAGTGAGTTTGTTATTGTCGCAGTTCAAAATTTTCAATGCAATGTTCTTGGTCATATCGAGCGTGGTGAGCTGATTTCGGCAACAGTCTAAAGATGTCAAAGACGTATTCTTCGTTACATCAATGGATGTGAGTTTGTTGTGATCGCAATACAGAGTTGCCAAAGCAATGTTCTGGGTCATATCGAGTATGGTGAGCTGATTATAACTGCAGTATAAGTTTATCAAAGAGGCATTCATCAATACATCAATGGATGTGAGTATATTATTGTTGCAGTACAAATATGCTAAAGCTGTATTTCTGGTCACATCAAGCGAGGGAAGCTGATTGTTGCTGCAGTCTAAAGTTGTCAAAGACGTATTCTTAGTCACATCGAGCGTGGTAAGTTCATTGTTGTTGCAGTACAAAGATGTCAAAACTGTATTCTGGGTCACATCGAGCGTGGTAAGCAAATTGTTGTTGCAGTACAAAGATTTCAAAGATGTATTCGTAGTCACATCAAGCGAGGTGAGCTGGTTAGTATTGCACCACAAACGTATCAAAGCCGTATTTTGAGCTACATCGAGCGTGGAAAGCTGATTATTGTAGCAAGACAATGTTGTCAAAGCTTTACTCTTGGTCACATCGAGCGATGTGAGCTGATTATCGAAGCAATCCAAACCTTTCAAAGATGTATTCTGAGTCACATCAAGCGTGGTGAGTTGATTATGGTAACAGTCTAAATATTCCATAGATGTATTCAGTGTCACATCGAGCGTGGTGAGCTGATTATGGTGACAGGACAAAGATTTCAATGCTGTATTTTGGGTTACATCTAGTGTGGTGAGTTTGTTTGAGTAGCAGTTAAAACTTGTCAATGACGTGTTTTTGGTCAGATCGAGCGTGGTGAGCTGATTTTCATAGCAAGACAAAGAACGAAGAGTCGTATTCTGAGGCAAGTCGAGCGAGATGAGCTGATTCTCGCTGCAGGACAGTTGTTCCAATGTCATATTCTGGGTTAGATTGAGTGAGGTGAGCTGATTTTTTTCGCAGTACAAAGTTGTCAAAGTCGTATTATTCGTGACATCTATTTCTGTCAACATTTGAGAACGACAGGATAAAACGTTGATTCCAGCCCCATATATTTTCACTGTTTGTGAACCCACAAGTGTGCCATCGATAGTTGTAAAATAAATACCAATTGTTTTATTAACCAGTGTGCCATCTCCAAAATCAACCTGAACAACAGTATTAGCATTAGTGGCACTCAAAATAAATGAAATGGATTGATTTAAACTTTTAGCCGTTGTCATGGTTATAACAGGTTCAACAGTTTCGGCCTTAGTGGTGATGCAAATCAATGCAAATAACAGTAGTAAAGTTTGCTTCATGTTTCAGTTTTAAATTGGTTGATAGTATGCTTAATTTAGATTGGCTAAAGTAGAAAAAAACATCACACAGATTAAAAGGAAAACACGTTATATATATAAAAAGGGAGAGAAACAAAAAAGAGCCGCCGGATACATTTCCGGCGGCTCTTTCTTTTATCTGCACAAGCGTGCGAAACCTTTACTTTTTAATGAGTTTCAACACCCGCTCATTCACTTTTACCAGGTAAGTGCCTTGTTTGAGATGACCCACAGGCACATCACCATCCACATCAACCATCGTTGTGAAAACCACACGCCCGGTGAGGTCGGTGATGGTGACATCGGCAGGTTGCTCAATGCCCGATACCCTAAAGCCATCGGTGCAGGGGTTGGGGTAAACCGACAACGAAGGTTTGCGTTCATCGGCAATGCCGGTGCTCAGGGTGATGGTAAACGAAGCCGTGGCCACGTTGCCGGCCGCATCGGTCACGGTTAACACATAGCTGCCCGAGGCATTGATGCCGGTTCCCGATGCATATGCCACAGCTGTGCCTGCATCTTTGGTGAGGGTGGCCGTGCCTTCGTTAAAGGTGGGCGATTGGGCTGAGGTGTAAGTGCCACTGTTAACAACTCCGCTGATCACAGGCGCCTCATTGTCGTAGGTACGTGTCAGCGAAGTGGCTGCCGTGCTGAGGTTGCCGGCTACATCTTGAGCCACACCGGCTGCAATGGCCACGGTGACCAAACCTTGGCCAGATGGTGTTACCGAGAAAGTATAAATAGTGCCATTTCCTGAGAAACTTCCGATAGTGCCATTGGTAAGGGTTACATCCGAATAGATAAAATTAGTTACCGCCTCGCTAAAGGTTACAGTTACAGGAATGGGCGTGGTGTAGGTGATGGCAGCTGATGTGCTTGTAATTGTTACCGTGGGCACAACGCCATCAATCACAATGGCTTTGTTGGCACCCAGCGAGTTGGCCGCGCCGGGGCTGGGCAACGTAAGGATAGCATTGTTGCCGGCAACATCTTTGATGGTTCCTCCGGCCAGACTTAACGAGGAGATGCTTGTATAATCCAAATCGGCAATCACATGACCAGTGCCTACAGTATAGTTAAAAGTCAGCGTTGATGAGCCGCTGCCCATACTGTAAGATGCCGTTCCTCCTGTGGCCAGTGCAAGCGTAGGCGTGCCGGTAACCCCTACAGATTCGCTGAAATTAACGGTGATGGCAATCACATCGCCAATTTTGTAGGCCCCGTTGGCGGTCGTTGAACTTACCGAAGTCACCGTTGGCACAATGGCATCGACTTTCACTCCTGTGGTACTGCCCACACTGATTAATGTAAGGGTGGAATTGTTGCCCGAGGCATCTTTTAATGTGCCCCCATTGGCGGTGATGGCTGAACCCACTGATATGCCATCGTTATCTGCATTGCCTGATGCCACGGTGTAACGGAATATCAATGCAGAGGTGCCGCTGCCGCTGACATAAGTAGCATTCTTCGCTCCCCCCGTGTTGAGTGTGATGGATAAATAGGGAGTGCCACCGGCTGTGACCACCGTGATGGCTTTGTTAAAATTAACTGTGAAATTTAGATTTTGACCTGCCACATAAGTGCCATTGGAAGGAACCGATACCGATGTAACAGCAGGCAACGCATCGGTGGTGAAGGTCAACACCGAGCCATATACCACACCTTCTGAATTGATGGCGTAAGCTCTGACCGAATAGCCGGTATTAGGTGTTAACCCTGACACCGATTCACTAAACAGCCCCAAGCCATTACCATTTGTGTCTTGCGTAACGCCAGTTCCGCCAATGGTTGGGTTGGCATTAACGTTTGTTTGGGCATAAACAACCCCTCGACCGGTCACGGTGGCTCCGCCTGTGGCCGTCACGTTACCGCCCAAAGTCGCCGTTGTGGTTCTAAAGGTGGCAATGGTACTGGTACTAACGGTGGGAGCGTCCAAATTATTGATGGTAATGGTAAAGGCTTTCTCGAAATACAAGCTGCCCTGATCGGTGGTGCGCACCCTTACCGAGTAGCTGTTTTTGGCTTCGAAGTCGGGACTGTTGGTAATGCGCAAATTGGAGCCACTGATGTTGAACGAAGCATTGTCGGTGTCTCCCGTACCCGCAACCAGAGTGTAGGTAAAGGTGTTGCCCGCATTGGGGTCGGAAGAACTAAGGGTTCCCACGGTACTGTTGCCCGCCACGTTCTCGTTGATGGTGGTGGCCGACAATGAGATATTGGTAGGTGTTTCGTTTAAAACGACAATGGTGGTTAATGTGGTACTAAGCGACAAATTGGGGTATGTGCCATTGGTCATTTCGCAATAGACCTTTTGGGCTGGGACTTTAACAAAAGTGGTAATGCCACCACTGATGGTATAATCGGTGCCAACGGCTAAAGTGTAACCGCTCGCTGTTTTCCAGGTGTAGGTGGTGGTGGTACCATCAATGGTGAACTGACTGCTTAGGTCAACCAAACTGCCGGTGTTAATGGTAGCGGGGATGGTGAGATTAGCTTGGGGGGCGTAATTATAGACGGTCCATGTTGATTGTTTAGTGGGAAGCGATGCAAAATTGAGTTGGTTACTGTAACAATTGAGTGTTGTCAGCGCGGTGCACTTGGTCACGTCAAGCGCTGTTAATTGGTTGTATTCACAGGAAAGATCTGTCAGCGCAGTGCACTGGGTCACGTCAAGCACTGTTAATTGGTTGTTTACGCAGGAAAGATCTGTCAGCGCAGTGCATTGGGTCACGTCAAGCACCTTCAATTGGTTGCTCCTACAAGCGAGATCTGTCAACTTGGTGCAGGAGGTCACTACAAGCGACTTCAGTTGGTTGTAGCTGCAGTTCAAAGTTGTCAAGGCGGTGCAGGGGGTCATATCAAGCGCAGTCAGTTGGTTGATGCCGCATTCGAGATATGTCAGTGCAGTGCAGGGGGTCACGTTAAGCGACTTCAGTTGGTTAGCGTTGCAGCTAAGATATTTCAGCGCGGTGCATTGGGTCACGTCAAGAGTAGTCAGTTGGTTTTTGCCACAGGAAAGAGTTGTCAGCGCAGTGCAGGGAGTCACATCAAGCGCAGTCAGTTGGTTGTTATTGCAGAAGAGGGATGTCAGTGCGGTGCATTGGGTCACGTCAAGCGCCTTCAGTTGGTTGTTGTCGCAACTGAGATATTTCAGCAGGGGACAGGGAGTCACATCAAGCAATGTCAGTTTGTTACTGCCGCAACCGAGAGTTATCAGCGTGTTACAAGAGGTCACGTCAAGCGCAGTCAGTTGGATGCCGCCGCAGTAGAGAAAAACAATGCCGCTTCCATAAATTTTTATTGTCTGAGAACCGATTAAGGTTCCTGTAATCGTAGAAGAAGCCTGATCAACATATGCGATTATGGTTTTATTAACCTTGTTGCCATCTCCAAAGTCTACCTGAACAGGGGTGTTTGCACTTTGAGCAGCTAAATAAAACGTAATGCTTTGCCCAACAGCCTTCGTCGTTGTCATAGTAATGGCCGGTACTGGATCTGCAGCCTTAGCGTAAAGGCAAATCACTGCCAACAGTAAGAGTAAAGTTTGTTTCATGTTTTTATGATTAAAGAGTTTGATAATCTGTTATATTAAGTGTTGGCTAAAGTAGAAAAAAAACATCAAACAGGTTAACCCATCTTGCAGCTTTCCATCCAAAATTCATTAAAAAAACACCTTTTTTCACCTCAAAATAGGCTCTTTTGCTCTATTTGCTTTTGTAATACATTGATAATCAGTGTCTGAATTTTCGAAAAATCATTTGTAGTACACAAGGGGGTATTGTATATCAGCGGTTTACATGTTTACTTTGGGGCATGTATTTCAAAGTATCCATGCGCACCAACCCCGAAACGGGAATCTATAGCGGTTATTACCGTGTTTAGTGGAGAGCTAGCGTCATTACGCTACCTTTACAAAGCGAAAATCTGTAGTACACAAATCCGAACTCGAAAATGAACAATTCATTGAAATACAGGCGCTGGCTTTAGGATAGCTGCAAAATGGGTTAATAGGCAAACACGTTATATATACAAATGGGAAGAGAACTGAGGTAAATATAAAACGATGTAGCATCCCGCTACGCCGAAAATTCAACAAAAGAGCCGCCGGAAAAAACAAAAATGAGTTTCAACACCCGCTCATTCACTTTTACCAGGTAAGTGCCTTGTTTGAGATGACCCACAGGCACATCGCCATCCACATCAACCATCGTTTTTAAAACCACACGCCCGGTGAGGTCGGTGATGGTGACATCGGCAGGTTGCTCAATGCCCGATACTCTAAAGCTATCGGTGCAGGGGTTGGGGTAAACCGACAACGAAGGTTTGCGTTCATCGGCAATGCCGGTGCTCAGGGTGATGGTAAACGATGCCGTGGCCAGGTTTCCGGCCGCATCGGTCACGGTTAACACATAGCTGCCCGAGGCATTGATGGCGGTTCCCGATGCATATGCCACAGCCGTGCCTGCATCTTTGGCCAGGGTGGCACGCGATTGGGCTGAGGTGTAAGTGCCACTGTTAACAACTCCGCTGATCACAGGCGCCTCATTGTCGTAGGTGCGTGTGAGCGAAGTGGCTGCAGTGCAGAGGTTGCCGGCTGCATCTTGAGCCACACCGGCTGCAATGGCCACGGTGACCAGGCCTTGTCCCGATGGGGCGATGTTAACGGTATAGGTGGTTCCCGTTCCGGAGATTACACTGTATGTTCCGTTGGTCACCGTCAGGTCGCCAACCTCAAAGCCGGTGACCGATTCACTAAAGGTGATGGTGACAGGGATGGTTGATGCATTGGTTGAACTGTTCGATGCAGAAGTGATGCTAACCGTGGGCGACACATTGTCGAAGGTACGGGTGAGCGAAGTGGCTGCCGCGCTGAGGTTGCCGACCGCATCCTGCGCCACACCGGCTGCAATGGCCACGGTAACCAGGCCTTGTCCCACTGGGACGATGTTAACGGTATAAGTGGTTCCCGAACCTGCGAATCCGGAGGCCGTTCCGTTGGTCACCGTCAGATCGCCAGCAATAAAGCCAGTGACCGATTCACTAAAGGTGATGGTGACAGGGATGGTTGATGCATTGGTTGAACTGTTCGATGCAGAAGTGATGCTAACCGTGGGCGACACGTTGTCGTAGGTACGGGTGAGCGAAGTGGCTGCCGTGCTGAGGTTGCCGGCCGCATCCTGCGCCACACCGGCTGCAACGGCAACGGTGACCAAGCCTTGTCCCGATGGGGCGATGTTAACGGTATAAGTGGTTCCCGAACCTGCGAATCCGGATGCCGTTCCATTGGTCAACGTCAGGTCACCAACCACAAAGCCGGAAACCGATTCACTAAACGTGATGGTGACAGCAATGGGCGATGCATTGGTTGCACTGTTTGATGCAGAAGTGATGCTAACCGAAGGCGACCCAGTGTCGTAGGTGAAGTTCAGTTGGTTAGATGCCACATTGCCCAATTGCGCCACATCGAGTGCCGAAGCGTTGGGCAACGAAATGGATACAGCGCCTTGCGCTGATGGGGTTGCCGTAAGGGTGTACGTTTTTCCACTACCTGATAACGCGCTTAGGGTTGCATTGGTAACACTGAAATCGGACAGTGATAAACCGGTCACATCTTCACTAAAAGTCACCGTCACCGGAATGGCCGCGTTGGTGGTTGAAGGAGCTGTTGTGGAGAGAACAACGGTTGGGTTCACACTGTCGAAGGTGCGGGTCAACGAAGTGGCTGCCGTGCTAAGGTTGCCGGCTGCATCTTGCGCCACACCGGCTGCAATAGCTACGGTTACCAAACCTTGGCCAGATGGTGTTACCGAGAAAGTATAAGTAGTGCCACTTCCTGAGAAACTTCCGATAGTGCCATTGGTAAGGGTTACATCCGAAGAGATAAAATTAGTTACCGCCTCGCTAAAGGTTACAGTTACAGGAATGGGCGTGGTGTACGTGATGGCAGCTGATGTGCTTGTAATCGTTACCGTGGGCACAACGCCATCAATCACAATGGCTTTGTTGGCACCCAACGAATTGGCCGCGCCGGGGCTGGCCAACGTAAGGCTGGCATTGTTGCCGGCCACATCTTTAATGGTTCCTCCGGCCAGACTTAACGAGGAGGTGCTGGTATAATCCAAATCGGCACTTACATGACCAGTGCCTACAGTGTAACTGAAAGTCAGCGTTGATGAGCCGCTGCCCGAACTGTACGCTGCCGTCCCACCGGTGGCCAGTGCAAGCGTGGGGGTGCCGGTGACCACCACCGACTCGGAGAACTGAACCGTGATGGCAATCACATCGCCTATCTTATATGAACCATTGGCGGTCGATGCGCTCACTGTTGTGACCGAGGGCTCAACGCCATCCACTTTCACCCCGGCAGTGCTGCTCACGCTGTTCAAGGTCAGCGTGGCATTGTTGCCCGATCCGTCTTTTAATGTGCCCCCATTGGCGGTGATGGCCGATCCCACGCTCACGCCATCGGCATCGTTGTTGCCTGCTGCAACCGTGTAACGGAACGTCAGAGCTGAGGTGCCGCTGCCACTGTTGTATGCAGCATTCACCGTGCCGCCGGTATTCAGCGTGATGGGGAGGTAAGGCGTGCCTCCGGTGGCGTTCACCGTGATGGCTTTGTTAAAGTTAACCGTGAAATCGAGATTTTGACCGACCCCATAGGTGGCGTTGGCAGGCACTGCCACCGAGGTCACCATGGGGATAGTCCAATAGGTGTACTGATTGGCAGCACCGATGGTACTGGTTCCGCCTGCGGTGGTTACCGTTACGTTTACATTCCCGGCCGAACCCGCAGGGGCAGTGGCCGTGATTTGGGTGGTAGAATTAACTGTAAAACCGGTGGCTGCGGTTGAACCAAATTGAACCGCTGTTACTCCCGTAAAGTCGGTTCCGGTAATAGTGACAGATGTTCCTCCGCCTGCTGGACCACTGGTGGGTGAAATGCCGGAAACTGAAGGAGCTGCAAAATAGGCAACCGTTGGTGCAGTATTTCCAACTTCAACTTTCCATCCTGTGGTTGGAACGTTTGTTGATGTACTTTCGTTATAAAACCGCACGGTTCCTGTTCCACCCCGATCCGTCGATTCCCAAATTTCCCACTCTTCGCCATAGCTTGGATTATTGCGATATTCAAGCCGAAAAGTACTACCAGCCTTGTCGTAAAAGGCTCGGGTGGTTCCCGAAACAGTGGTTGTCCCGGCATAGGTATAGGTTCCGTTGGGTTCAGAACCGGTAGCTACACCCCCCGAGACAACAACCGTTTGGGCTAAAATCGTCCCGCTGGTAAGCAACAAAAGAACCAGCAGCGTGAAAAAGATTTTAATGGATTGCAAGCGTGAAAGGTGCGTCATTGCTTTGGGATGATTGTTACACCCCGGGAGATGATGATTTTGATTCCCGGGAGATTTGAACTGTTGAGAAGTAGTTGTGTCTTTCATTTTTACTGATTATATGGTAAATAATATCATTAATAACTCAAAAATGAACGGATGGGTTGAACTAATTGAACAAATATCGCCCCATCCTTCATCATATTATCTGATAAAAGACTCCTTTTAAGGTCTTACCGGGAAAAGACCTTGCCAACAAATAATATAGTTGAGACCCAGGGTGGGTTGCATGTTGTTGACAGGAGCACCGGTTCCGGTGGCACCAATGGCCTGCGCATTCATTTGCACATCGGTAGTAGCGGCATAATTACCACTGGTATCCTGATTAGGTGCCGGATAGTTGTTCTGAGGGGTCGCCACAATGTTTCGCCCGGTTGCGCTGGCATTGGCATTTAATGGGTGATTATGCGCCGGTAGCTGAGCGGTTGTTAAGGTATTGGTGTTGGTGCCTGTTTTCACTCCCAAATTAATGAGGGTTAATCCAGTTCCCTGGCGAGGTCCGGCAGGCACTCTTCCCCGAAGATCAGGCAAGGCAAAAGTGTTTCTTCCATCACCACCGTAAGTAACACCTATTACTGCATACAATGTCTGATATTGATTAACAGGGAGTAATTGACCGTCGCAAAAAAGCCATCCCTCAGGGGCAAAGTTGCCTGCAAAAAGTACGATTGATCCAACGAAAGCATCTTCCATAATTGAAAAGATTTAAGATAAATGAATTATAAAATAGTTCAAAGGAAGGTATGTACAAGGGCTTCCCAACCTAAGAAGTGGCACTAAACCATAAAGAGTGTGCCAGTCAATGAAATCAAGGACGTGCCGGGTAAAGCCCCTGGCAACAAATAATATAGTTGAGACCCAGGGTGGGTTGCATGTTGTTAACGGGTGCGGGTGTCGCTGTTCCTGCAATACCAATTGCCTGTGCATTCATTTGCACATCGGCTGTTGCGGCATAATTGCCACTGGTATCCTGATTCGGTGCCAAATAGTTGTTCTGAGGGGTCGGCACTATGTTTCGCCCGGTTGCGCTGGCATTGGCATTTAATGGGTGATTATGCGCCGGTAACTGAGAGGTTGTTAAGGTAATGGTGTTTGATCCCAATGCCTGACCTAAATTGATGGGTATTAAGCCATTTCCCTGGCGAGGTCCGGCAGGTACTCTTCCACGAAGGTCTGGCAAGGCAAATGTGGTGGTTCCGTTACCACCATAAGTAGTCCCAAGGAGTGAGAACAACGCATTATACTGATTAATATTCAGTATTTGACCATCGCAAAACATCCATCCCATTGGGGCGTAATTGCCTGCAAAAAGTACGATTGTTCCAAGATAAGCTTCATCCATGATTTGTTGAATTAAAAAGGTTTAACAATTGATTTTATTTAAAGTAAAAAACTTCTTTTTGTCCGGAGAGTTCCATCACTTCGGTGCTTCCTTCTACTTGCATGACAACATTGGGCAAATCGACCTGTTCATACCAAAAATGGAGCATTTGTCCCCACTGACAGGTAATGTCACACACTTTTAGGGGCATATTGAGTGAGCAGTCACCATCGCCCAGCTTATGCCCATTGTACACATCAATGGAGGTGTGTAACTGCAACAGATTGGCATCACAGGGTAAAGCGGGCAGCGATAGCGAGGCCGTAAAGTGATGCAAATGATTGGCATCAACCCGCATGGCTTCGCCTAAAGGGATGCGCACCACATTATCATATGTGTAGGTTTCGTCATTCCATTTCCCCCGCGATGAAAGAATGGCATTAATGGTGATGCGTTGTGGAATAAAAATGCCATGCGAAGGCATCTGTGGAATCAGATTTTGCATAATGGCCACCTGTGGCTCCTTTTTGAGGGCGGCCTGCATGGTTTCGGAAATCACCAGGTCGTACGGGTGCTTCACTTATAGGTCGATGCATCGGCCAGGTGCACTTCGCCCACAAAACCGCTCAGTCCCAGTTTCATCAGTACATCGGCAGTCGATTGCAATGATACCGGGTTGATGTCCATTAAATCGACCGTTAGTTCCCGGGGATTTAAATCAATGAGTAACGGGGTGATGAGAGCAGCATAGGGCCCTGTGCCGGCATACAACACCCTGATGGGGCGATGTGCATGAGTGGAAAGCTGATGGGCAATGGCCTGGTGGATGCCCCTGAGGAAGATGGCCGTTCGCTTCATCTCCAACAAACAATGGGCGGCTTGCGATGGGGAAATGGCCTTGCCCGATGGCAGATAAATATTGGCGTCGTTTTGATCGGTAATGGTGACCGGCGATAGTGATGTGTAAACCCGGTACATCGTGTCGACTGCCTGTTTCATGCAGGCAATGTCGTTGTGGCAATGCAGAATGAGATTTCTTGCCTGCTTTAATGCGTCAATCATTGGCAATCGAATAAGGGTATTGTGGTGGTTTTAAGTCATGTAAAGAAAATGATTAAATATTAAACAATTGTTGTTTGTGAATTTTTTTTTGAATCAATGTGTCAAAAAATCAAAAGGCGTTGTGGCGAGCGGGAGGTGTTGTCTTTCATACAGATGGAGGTGAATTTCTGCCCCTCTTCACGCCAACCTGTATTGCTGCCTCCCAAGTTCGTTCATCGCAAATATTTCCCCCGGCGCCCCTCGGTTAATGACTCTTCCCTGGCGCAGGTGCAGCACGTGCGAAGCCAGGCGGCACACTTCGGCCGGGTCGTGGCTCACCATTAGGGTGATGGTGCCCAGCAGGCGGTGGGCTTTGGCGATTTCGTCCTGCAGCGACAGGCGCATGTCGTAGTCGAGGGCCGACAGGGGTTCGTCGAGCAGTAACAGGTGGGGCTGCGAGGCCAGAGCACGAGCCAGAGCCACGCGTTGTTTTTGTCCACCCGAGAGCTGATGCGGCTTGCGATTGGCCAATGCCCCCAGTTCAAAGCAGTCGATGAGGTGTTGCGCCGATGGTAGGTGGGGTGTGCGCTGGCCAAAGCGGATGTTCTCGAGCACCGTCATGTTGGGAAACAGGGCGTAGTCCTGAAACATGTAGCCCACATTGCGTTGCTGCGGGGGCAGGTGGATGCCCCGCCCGGCATCGAACCACACTGTGCCGTTGAATTCGATGCGCCCGGCATCGGGGCGGGTGAGGCCGGCCAAAATGCGCAGCAGGGTGGTTTTGCCCGATCCCGAATGGCCAAACAGTGCCGTGAGGCTGTGGGGGGCAATGGATTCGCAAATCCTCAGCGGGCGAATGCCCTCGGAGGTCATCATGTTTCGGTGAATGTCGATGTGTAGCATAGCAGTGAGGGATGGGGATTAACGATTCAATGTCGTTGAGTTAGTGCGATTCATAGATGAGACAAGAAGATGATTAGACCAAAGACAGATAGATTAGACTGAAGAGACGAAGAGAACGGATTTATATATCTGTTTTGATCTCATCATCTGTTTCATTGTCTGACATCTTTTTCTCTTCACTAAACGGCATTGATTAACGATTCTCTTTTTTGTGCATGGCGTTGATGCTGTAAATAACCGTGAGCAGCACCAGCGAGGCCACAAAGAGCACCAGTGAGTAGCGGTTAGCGCCGGCAAAGTTGAGGGTTTGCACCTCGTCGTAAATGGCGATGGAGGCCACGCGGGTTTCGCCCGGCATGTTGCCCCCCACCATAATCACCACGCCAAATTCGCCAATGCAGTGGGCAAAAGTCATGGCCACGGCGGTGATGAGCGACGGCTTAATGTTGGGCAGGATGACCCTGAAGAAGGTGGTCAGTCTCGATTTTCCCAGTGTGTAGGCGGCTTCGCGCAGACTCACGGGCAGTGCCGCCAGCCCGTTTTGCAGGGGCTGAATCATAAAGGGCAGGCTAAACAGGACACTGGCAATGAGCACTCCCTCGAAGGTGAAGGCCAAGCGAATGTCGAACTGCTGTTGCAGCCAACGGCCGGGTGCATGGTCGGGGCTGTAGGCCGTGAGCAGGTAAAAGCCCAGCACGGTGGGGGGCAGCACCATGGGCATGCTGATGAGTGCCTCAACCAGCGGTTTGAGGCGGAAGTTATAAAACGCCAGCAGGCAGGCCACCGTCATGCCCACCACCAGCAGGATGGCGGTGGTGAGCAGGGCCAGTTGACCCGTCAGGGCAAGGGTGTCGACAAATGCAGTGTCCATGCGGTGGGGGTTTAAATGGGGTGATTAGTGAGGCGTGGTGTAGCCGTATTTTTCCCAAAGGGGCTTCATCTTCGGGGAGAGCACGTATTGAATAAATCGTTGCGTCTCGGGGTTGGCCACCGGGGTTTTGATGCGTACCAGCGACTGTTCGATGGGGGAGTGCAGCGACGTGTCAATCAGGTAATAGCGACCCTTGGCAGCCATCTCGGGCGAGAGCGCCAGCGATAGGGCAATGAAACCCACCTCGGCGTTGCCCGTGTAGGCAAATTGTGCTGTTTGGGTAATGTTTTCGCCATACACAATTTTGCCGGCCAGGCGTGTCATCAGGTTTTGCGCGGTGAACAGCTCGATGGTGCGGGTGCCGTAGGTGGCCACGTCGGGATTGGCCACAGCAATTTTTTTCACCCGGGTATCATCCAGCAGTGCCAGTCCTTTGCTTACATCCAGGGTGGTGCTGTACATCACCAGTTTGCCTTTGGCGTAAATGATGGCATCGCCCACCGTAGCGCCACGTTGTTTGAGTTTGGCGGGGAAGTCGGTGTCGGCGCTCATAAACAGGTCGAAGGCCGCCCCGTTGAGGATTTGTTGCGACAGCTTGCCCGAACTGCCATAGGTAATCAGGATGTTGGTTTTGGGATGTTCAGCCAGGTAGGCGGTTTTAATGTCGTCCAACACAAATTTGAGGTTGGCCGCTGCGGCAATGTTCAGTTTTTGTGCCTGGGTGGTTATCCCAATGGCGATGAGGATGATGGTGATGATGGTTTTCATGTTTGATGGTTTTTGTTTTGTTTTTTGGGGCGTAGAGACAGGGCATGCCCTGTCTCTACACCCCCCGCAACGCAATGCCCCCGTTATCAACCCAACAGAATAACGAATGATGAAAAAAAATGACCGTTGGGTCATTGATGAATGTTGCCTGTTATGAAAACAGGCAGTTGTTGAGTTGCCGGTTGCATTCCCTGAAGAATTCCATCAGTTCAATTTCCTTTTGGGCGTAGGTGTTGAGCAGTCGCAGCCCGTAAGAGCTTAGTTGGCATCCGCCGCCGTCGCGACCGCCTTTTTGCCGCAGCACAATGGGCATGGGCGAGAGGTGGTTCATGCGGTTGATGAGCGTCCAGGCGTGCTGGTACGACATTTTGAGGTTGCGAGCCGCTGCATTGATGGAGCCGTCCACAACAATTTGGTTGAGCAACCGATATTGTGTAGCCCCCATCAACAGTTCGTCTTTGCAGTAGATGGTGATAGAGCCATCCATGTTAAAGGCTTGTCGTTTGGTGCCGGGGGGGGTGAGGGGCTGGGGGTGTGCATTCATGGTGGGGCGATGTTGGGTTTACACGTGGGGCGCTCATTAGTGGAGTCCTTGAGGTGGTGATGAATGTATTTCAAAGGGTGTGCCTTTTTGTTTAACTGTCATGAAATGAATGGCGTGGTAGTGTATGTGGTGGAACTAAGTGGACGGTGCATGCTACGTATAGGTAGGATTTTTGGGCCTGTCTACATTTTTGTGGGTTTTTGATGCTGCGGTGGGATGTGCGACATGGGGGGGAATGGGAGATAATTGGTTTTTGATGGATGGTTTGAGGTGGGGTGGGTATGAGGCGTGTTTTTTTTGGGTGGAGATGTGTGTTTTGAGGGGGTGTAATCTAAAATCATTATAAATTTCCCATAAAGCCCGGGTGTGGTGGTGGGGTTGTTTTGATTTGATATAGTTTTGTGATGTAGAGTTTCTTTTTGAAAGTAAAAGAAAGTTAAAAGCATTAAAATTGTAAATCATGCCCGATTTTTTTGAACCTGTTGATGAGAATTGTTATGGGGTGAAGGAGTTGAACCTCTTGCTCGAGTTTAGCGATTTGCTGAGCAATAAGGAGATTGATCTGAACCGGGTCATCGGGCTGTTGGGGCAACACATCATGGCCGAGCGGATGATTTTAACCATCCTCAATCGCGAGAGCGCCCGCATCTTTATCGAGGGCACTTATGGCATCCCCGAGAGCGAAACCGCCGAAGTAATTTACAAGCTGGGCGAGGGGGTGGTCGGGTCGGTGATTAAAACCGGCGAAACGGTGTTTATTCCCAGTATTGCCGATTCCAAACTGTTTCTCAATCGCACGCACTCACCCACCTCGGTCGATGGGGTGGCCGTATCGTTTGTGTGTGTGCCCATTCGTTATAAAGATGAGGTGATTGGCACCCTCAGTTTTCATAAGGCCTACAGGCGGCTGCAGGCTTATGCCGAACATGCCCGTTTGCTCAAAATTGTGGGGTCGATGATTGGTCGTGCCGTGCGACGCAAGCAGGAGTATGCCGAGGAGATGGAGCAGCTGCGCTCGGAGAACAGCCAGTTGCGCGGTCAGCTTAAGGAGCGCATCAAGCCCGACTACATCAAGGGCAACTCGGGTAAGATGAACGAGGTGTTTGCACTCATCGACAGCGTGGCCTCCACCGATGCCACGGTGCTCATTCGCGGCGAGAGTGGGGTGGGAAAGGAGCTCATTGCCGATGCCATTCATTATAATAGCACGCGCAAGGCCATGCCGTTCATCAAGGTGAATTGTGCGGCATTGCCCGAGAACCTGATCGAGAGTGAGCTCTTTGGGCACGAAAAGGGTGCGTTTACGGGTGCTAGCAACGTGCGCATTGGTCGTTTTGAAGCGGCCGATGGTGGCACCATTTTCCTTGACGAATTTGGCGAGATTCCCCTCTCCACCCAGGTGAAGCTGTTGCGGGTGTTGCAACAGCGCGAAATTGAGCGCGTGGGCAGCACCAAGCCCATTCTGGTGAATGTGCGCATCATCTGCGCCACCAACCGCAACCTCGAAAAGCTCATTGCCAGCGGAGAGTTTCGCGAGGATTTGTATTATCGCATCAACGTGTTTCCGTTGTATGTGCCCTCGTTGCGCGAGCGCATCAACGACATTCCCGTGCTCACCGATTTCTTTATCGACAAATTCAACAAACGTCACGGCAAAAACATCAAGCGCATCACTTCTATGGCCATCGACATGCTGATGGTGTATCACTGGCCGGGCAACATCCGCGAACTGGAGAACTGCGTTGAACGAGCTTGCATTCTGTGCAACGATGGCGTCATCAGGGCGCACAACCTGCCGCCCACGCTGCAAACGGCCGCATCGAGCAAGACGGGCGAAACCGGAACGCTGGAAATGATTCTCGAGAAACACGAAAAGCAAATCATCATCGACGCCCTGGTGTCGACCAAGGGCAACATGGTGAAGGCCGCCACCCTGCTGGGCATCACTGAGCGAATGATGGGCATCCGCATCAAAAAATATGACATCGACCCCAAGCGCTTCAAGACCAAACATATCGAGGAGGGGGGCTGATTTTTTGTGTCCGCCGGCTAAAGCTGGCGGCAATTCATCTGGCGACAATTCATCTGACTATTTGTCTAAATGCTTTTTTCAGATGTTGAATGAATCTTACCTTTGCCATTCTTCCAGGCTCGGGATGATGCTATAAAGTCTTGCGTCTTGATACTTATGTCTTGATACTCCCATCTTAATACAACTACACAATGCCCCTCATTGACTTTCTGTTTTGCGACTACGAAAATCCCACGCATTTGCAAGAGCTGGCGCGCATGCTCAATCACTACATGGCCGACCCCATGGGCGGGGCCGAGCCACTCAATAAACTTCAACAGCTGCGCCTGGTAGATGGGCTGGCCAATCATCCGGCGTCGTTTGTGTTGTTTGTCACGGTTGATGATCAAGTCGCCGGCATGGCCACATGTTTTATCAATTTTTCCACCTTTAGGGTCAAACCCTACATCAATGTGCACGACATTGTGGTGGATACCCGTTATCGTGGTCAGGGGTTGGGACGGCAACTGATGCAGCGCATCATCGACATTGCCGCCGAGCGCGACTATTGCAAGGTGACCCTCGAAGTGCGCGACGACAATTTCGTGGCTCAGTCGCTCTATCGCAGCCTGGGGTTTGATGAGTGTGAGCCCAGAATGTATTTTTGGCAGAAGGTGCTGTAGTGAAGCAAAGTCCCCTGAAAGCCCCCCTAAATCCCCTGAAGGGGGACTTTGGGTTTGTTTCGTCTTTAATTGCTTTATTAGGTTTGTTTTGCACTTCTTTCCTCAGGCACTTTGTCGCTTTCTTCCTTTGCTGCTTCTCTTTTGCACTCTCCTCCTTTGCCACTTTGCTACTTTCCTCCTTTCCCCCCTCCCCGTCATTTTTACTCATTTTTCCCTACCTAAATGTAGTGCGTAAGATGAGGGGGTGTTTGTTAAGTGGTAGACATTCAGGTGTTAGTGTGTTGTGGTACGGCGTTTGTTTTATCGGCATCAGTAACCCTAAAGCACGAAATTATGAAAGTCGTTATTCCCGTCATCGACAAAAATGCCCAGCGATACACCATTGCCGATGGTTTTAGCGAAACCGAGTGCATCTGTATTTACGACACGCACGACAATGATGTGGTGTGGCTCGAGAAGCGCTCCATCAGTCAGGACATGAGCGAGCTGCTGCCCGAGCTGGCACGCAACCAAATGACTCACATCATCACCCGATCGGTGCAGCCCATGGCTTTGAGTGTGCTTACGCGCAGTGGTTTCTCGGTGTTCAAGTCGATGGGCGACAACTTGTTTCTCAATCTCGAGTTGTTCAATCGTGAGTGTCTGCCCATTTTCAATATGAACGCGGCGATGCTCAATGCTTCGTCATGTGGCGGCGCCTGCAGTACCTGCCGGTCGGCCGACTGTAAAAACTGATTGAACCACCTTAAAAACCATTTCACCATGTCCATTGCCAATGCCATGACGTTCATTAAGAATGTCGAAACCAACAAGTCGCTGCGCAAGGCTTGCTATGCCTGCAAAAGCAAAGATGAGTTGCTGGCCATGCTGGCCGGCCAAAAAATGGCCTTCTCGCAGTTTGAGTTCGATGAGGCCGTGAATGTGATGCTTTTTAAGTGTCAAAGTTACGAGCAGGCCGACTCGGTGAAGCAGACCGAGGTTTGGTTCAGCCTTTTTAGATGAATGCCATCCATCCATCCATTAAAATCAACTCTCATGATACACGACACATTATCTGCCGCACCCCTTTCGGGGCAACCGGTTCGCTTTAATAACCTCGACAAGGTTCGCTTTATCATCAAAGATGCCACCAGCCTGGATGTGGCTTATGCTTACGACGATTTGGTGTTTGCCGAAAATGCCGTCTTCATCCTGCAATTCGACCCGCTGGATACCCGTGCCTATTTTTGCTATTTCAATGCCGACTGTCATGAGGCCAATCGGGTGGCCTTGATGGCCAGTCTGCATGCTTCGGCCGAGCTTAACGCCGCATCTATCACTTATAAGGGGCAGTTTGAGCTGTTGATGAACGGGCAGGAGGATACTTTTGGTGTGCGCTTTTTTTAATATGAATGTTTGAATATTTGCCGTTGAAAAAGGGTGCCGCATGCGGCACCCTTTTTTTGTTGTTGATTTGGTTTAAACCTTCGGGGTTTTTAAAACCCCGAAGGTTTGAACCATCAATGCAATTAACCCAATGAATTTATTCTTTTTTCGACCAACGCTTTTATTTCGCCAATGCCGGTGATCATTTGTTCGATGTCGGCATCGGTGGGGGTGCGGTAGCCAAAGCCTTCGAGAGAGCAGATGGCTTCAAATTTGCCCACCAAAATGCAGGTTTGTTTCATGGTGTCGGTCAGTTCGGGCTCCACGGCTTTAGTTTCGTTGAACAGGGCTTGCGGCATGTGGTGTTCGGCGTGTTGGTCGTAGCTGGCCAGCAGACCCACGAAGTATTTCTCAACGCACATCACGGCCATGTTGTAGCGCAAATCGTTGTTGAATCGTTTGGAGCTGGTGAGGCCGCGCAGCAGAGCCATGTAGTAGCCGTTGGCATATTCTATGCAGTCGGTGGCCAGTTTTTTCATTTCGAGGTCTGTGGTGAGTGTTTCCATAATTGTGCGTTTTAGTAGGTGAATGATGCGTCAGGGGAAAGCCTGTGAGGGCATCAATGCAAATGGCATACCGAAAACAGGATGGCGGTGTGTTTGTGTGGGGGTGCCCTCTTGTTTGTGAGGGGGTAATGTGTGGTAAATGTGTGTCTATTGCGCACTTGACCCTGTATTGATAAGGGTGATTGGTTGAAATTAACTTGAAATGACCGATGATGCCAAAAAATACCGTGCCAAACTTCTCTTGTAAAGCTACATTAATGTAGGACACCCCCCGGGGAGGTACATATTTGTAAAGGTTTGAAATCCCTTAGTACCCCCATTAGATTATAATCATTCTTGATAAAAAACATATAAATCTGAAAAAGAACCCCTTTGATGATGGGGTGGTGTGAATTTGAAAAGGTGTATTTCGGTTTGGCATGGTTGTTTCTATACCCTTGTCAGGTTAAACAACTAAAAAACTGGAAAACATGAGAAAAATTGCAATTTATGGGAAAGGCGGTATCGGGAAAAGTACCACCACTCAAAACACAGTGGCCGGTTTGGCTGAATTGGGAAAAAACGTGATGGTAGTGGGTTGTGACCCCAAGGCTGACTCCACCCGTCTGTTGCTTGGCGGTTTGGCTCAAAAAACAGTTTTGGACACCCTGCGCGACGAAGGCGAGGACATTGACCTGGATGATGTGCTCAAAAAAGGATTTGGCAACACCAGCTGCGTTGAGTCGGGTGGTCCTGAGCCGGGGGTAGGATGCGCCGGTCGTGGTATCATCACTTCCATCAACCTGCTGGAACAGTTGGGCGCTTACGATGACGACAAACAACTCGACTACGTGTTTTACGACGTATTGGGTGACGTGGTGTGCGGTGGTTTTGCCATGCCAATCCGCGACGGGAAAGCTCAGGAAGTGTACATCGTTTGCTCGGGTGAGATGATGGCCATGTATGCTGCCAACAACATCTGCAAATCTATCGCCAAGTTTGGAAAAGTAGGCGATGTGCGTCTGGGCGGACTCATCTGCAACTCACGTAAAGTGGACAACGAAGCCAACATGATTGAAGAGTTTGCCAAACAGTTGGGAACCCAAATGATTCACTTCGTGCCACGTGACAACATGGTGCAGCACGCCGAAATCAACCGTAAAACCGTAATTGACCATGCTCCCGCCCATCCGCAGGCCGACGAGTACCGTGCCTTGGCTAAAAAAATCAACGATAACACCATGCACGTTATCCCAAACCCCTTGTCCATCGAGAAACTTGAGAAGTTGCTCATCGACTTTGGTATCATGAACTAACAAACGGCGAAGAGCGATGATTGGGTTCCGGACAGACGGACAAGACAAAAAAACGGATGCTCTATTCTTGATTTATCTTCTCTGTCTGTTTTCCGCGCCAATCATCGTCTTCCCTCACAATCATCAATTCATTGTCCATAAAAAGTAAAAGGAGGAAACCCTATGTTTTTATTAAGAGCCATTGTACGTCCCGAAAAATCACCCGTGGTGATGAAAGCGTTGTTCGATGCCGGTTTTCCGGCGGTAACCAAAAGCTCCGTGTTTGGTCGCGGTAAGCAGCGTGGTCTTAAGGTTGGCAACGTCACCTACGACGAACTGCCCAAAGACCTGTTGATGATCATGATTAACGAAAAGGACAAGGACTTTGTGGTGGAAACCATCATGAATGCGGCTCGCTCGGGCGAGAACGGTCAGTTTGGCGACGGTAAAATCTTTGTCACTCCGGTGGTAGAGTCATACACCATCTCAAGCGGTAAAAAGGAAATTTAACCAGCGGGGAGTCTTGGTGTGGGGCTTAACACAGAGTCAGAATAAACGCAAAGGCGCGAAGGCGCTGAGTTATTTTGTTGCGCCATGCGTTTAAATAACAAAGCAGATAACTCAAAAGAGTTATATAATAGATGTTAAGATACAGAGGGAGAATCGGAGTTCCTGTGTCAGGCATTGAAAACTCTGTGCCTCTGTGTTCATTGAAAACTCGGTGTCGAGAAATCAGTTTCACATTAAAATCTATCATCATGAAGTTAATACTTGCCATCATACGCATCGCTAAGATGCAGGAGACCAAGGAGGCCCTCTCGGCCGTTGATCTCCCATCTTTCACCGCCATGTCGGTGCTCGGGCGGGGTAACGGCCACGGCGACCTCGAAAAGGCTGCCGAAGTGAGCGCCCAGTACCACGAGCTCATCACCGACATGCCACGTCTCAAATCCAAACGGATGATCACCCTGGTGGTCACCGACGACAAAAAAGATTTGGCCGTGCAAACCATTATTAAAGCCAATCAAACCGGCAAAAGCGGCGACGGGAAAATCATTGTGGTCAATGCCACCGATTCTATCCGCGTGCGCACCGGCGAACGAGGCGATTCGACACTTGATTAATTGAGGAGGACAATACTATGGGCGACAAAAAGAAAGTGGACTTGACGACCTTTAAGGACGCAGTCCTGGATAAATACCCCAAAAAAGTGGGGAAAAAACGGGCCAAGGCCATCATCAATAACGACCCCGACAATATGCCGGTCATTCAGGCCAACATCCGCACCATCCCCGGCATCATCACCCAGCGCGGGTGTACTTACGCCGGTTGTAAAGGGGTGGTGCTCGGGCCTACCCGTGACATTGTGAACATCACGCACGGCCCCATCGGTTGCGGTTTTTACTCGTGGCTCACTCGACGCAACCAAACTAAAACAGAAAGCGATCAGGATGCCAACTTCATCCCTTACTGCTTCAGCACCGATATGCAGGACAGCAATATCGTGTTTGGCGGAGAGGAAAAACTGAAACAAGCCATCCGCGAAGCCCGCGAACTCTTCAATCCCAAGGCCATTGCCATTTTTTCGACCTGCCCCGTGGGGTTGATTGGTGACGATGTGCACCGTGTGGCCCGACAAATGAAAGAGGAGTTCAACAACGAGGTCAACATTTTTGGGTTCTCGTGTGAAGGTTACCGCGGTGTGTCACAAAGTGCCGGTCACCACATTGCTAACAACCAGTTGTACAAAAACCTTATTGGCAACGACGACAACGTCACGCCCAAATCAAAGTTCCGCGTCAACCTGTTGGGCGAGTACAACATTGGCGGCGATGCTTTCGAAATTGAACGCATCTTTGAGAAATGCGGCGTTGAGCTGGTCTCTACCTTCTCGGGCAACTCCACCGTGTCGTCGTTTGAGCAGGCTCACACGGCCGACCTCACCCTGGTGATGTGTCACCGTTCTATCAACTATGTGGCCGAAATGTTGGAGACCTCCTTTGGGATACCCTGGTTCAAGGTGAGTTTCATTGGCGCACAGGCATCGGCCAAGGCCATGCGCAAGGTGGCCGCTTATTTCAACGATCCCGAGCTCACCGAGCGCATCGAAAAAGTGATTGCCGAAGAACTCAAAATTGTTGAAGCCGCTCGCCAGGTGGCGCTGCCCAAAACCAATGGCAAAACGGCCATGCTTTTCGTAGGCGGATCGCGGGCTCACCATTATCAGGATCTGTTTGAAGAATTGGGCGTGACCACCCTCTCGGCCGGTTACGAATTCGGTCACCGCGACGATTACGAAGGACGCCGCGTGATCCCAACCATCCAAATTGATGCCGACAGCCGCAACATCGAGGAAATCACTGTCACCAAAGACGAAGCCCGCTTTAAGGAGCGCATGACCCCCGATGTCCTCAAGAAAATGGAAGACGCCCTGGGCAAAGACGAAGTGGAATACAACGACTACAACGGTCTCATGGCTCAAATCGGCAAAGGAGCCCTGGTGATTGACGACCTCAGCCACTACGAAATGGAAAAACTCATCGAGCTCTACCATCCCGACATCTTCTGTGCCGGTATCAAAGAGAAGTATGCTGTGCAAAAAATGGGCATCCCTCTCAAACAGCTGCACAACTACGATTCGGGCGGCCCTTATGCCGGATTCCAAGGCGCCATGAACTTTTACAACGACATCGCCATGATGGTTTCTACCTCCATCTTCAAGGAAATCAAAGCCCCCTGGGAGCGCGAAGAAGTCGTGGAAGCTTCCTATGTCTATTGATATTTCTCATCCTGTCAGGGTGTGAAACCCTGACAGGGTCAGAAAAAATTGAAACAATTTAAAACATCATTCCCATGCTACTACGTCACACAACCCCCAAAGAAATAGACCGGCAGGCCCTTACCATCAACCCCGCCAAGACCTGTCAGCCCATCGGTGCCATGTACGCCGCCTTAGGATTGCACGGATGCCTGCCCCACAGCCACGGCTCGCAAGGTTGCTGCTCTTACCATCGAAGCGCCCTGACCCGCCATTTCAAAGAGCCCGTGATGGCCGCTACCAGCTCCTTCTCCGAAGGCTCTTCGGTGTTTGGCGGTTCGGCCAACCTCGTGCAGGCCATCGACACCATCTTTACCGTCTATAACCCCGACATCATTGCCGCCCACACCACCTGCCTGAGCGAAACCATTGGTGATGACATGACCCAAATCGTGTCCAAAGCCCACGAAGACGGTGTGGTACCCGAAGGCAAGCACGTCATCTATTGCAACACCCCCAGCTACGTGGGAACCCACGTCACCGGATACGCCAACCAGGTGACCGCTTTTGTCAAATTCTTCTCAAAGGCCACGCCCAAAAAACGCAACGTCGTGAACCTGGTGGCCGGATGGATGGAACCCGCCGACATGCGCGAAATCAAACGCATGGCCAACGTCCTGGAAGCCCGCACCATCATGTTCCCCGACATGTCCGACGTGCTCGACGCGCCTCTCGACGGCAAGCACCACATGTACCCCAAGGGTGGTACCACCATCCCCGACATGGTGGCCACCGGCGACAGCAAGTTCTCCATCGGATTGGGCAAATACACCACCGAAGATGCCTGCATCCTGCTCGACAACAAGTGCAAGGTTAAATTCGAAGTGGTCGATATCCCCATCGGCCTCAAGGCCACCGACCGATTCATCACTTCGCTCAGTCGTCATGCCAACGTGCCCGTGCCCGATGCCATCACCGACGAACGCGGCCGTCTCATCGACTTCATTGCCGACAACCACGGCCACTTCTATGGCAAACGCGTGGCGCTGTGGGGCGATCCCGACACCCTCATCCCGCTGTGCGAGTTCCTCGTTTCCATGGACATGCGTCCCGTGTACATCGTCACCGGAACTCCCGGAAAACCCTTCGACGAGCGCATGGCCGCCATCCTCAAGGACATCCCCGAGGTTAAGTTCATGAGCGGCGAACGCGCCGACATGTTCCGCATGCACCAGTGGATTAAGCAAGAAGGCGTCGACCTGCTCATCGGAAACACCTATGGCAAGTACATTGCCCGCGACGAGAACACCCCCTTCGTGCGACTGGGATTCCCCATCGCCGACCGTGCCGGACACAACTTCAACCCCAAAACCGGCTACGTGGGCGCCACCAACCTGGCCATCGACATCCTAAACGCACTGCTCGATCACCGCGACCGCACATGCGCCGAGGAAAAATTCGAATTCCAACTATAGTCTCTCTCTTCTGTATCGCGTTTTTTTCAACCCTGCCCCAACGTTTTGTTGGGGTGGGGTTTTGTGCGTTCCGTCCGTTTTGTCCGTTTCGTCCGTAGAGACAGGGCATGCCCTGTCTCTACCTGCATGTCGTGCCGGCAATGCCCCCCTAAAAATGTTACAACCCGAAATTTCGCCTCCGTTTTTTGCTGCAAACGTGCAGCAGCCTAAAATTCCTCGTGGATAGCTCCTGCACGTCTGCAGCAGCCTAAAATTCCGCGTGGTTTGCTCCTGCACGTCTGCGGCGACCTAAAATTCCGCATTTTGACCTGCTGCACGTCTGCGGCTGGCCGTCGTGTCGGAATGGCGGTCGTCGTTATCGTCATTGTCATCGTCATCGTAGAGACAGGGCATGCCCTGTCTCTACCCCCCCCCGCCCAATCCTACCCAAACGTAACATTCCCCCCATAACCCCACCCCGATGTACCCCTTTTCAACGCCCCTGTTTTAGGGTGCGAAAATTATCCCGCACACCATCAGTTGGTTATGTGTGTGGTAAATGTTAAAATCCAGGCGTGGCACGGTTTTTAGATATCCTTCATCACGCAATACAGTCATACAATCGTCAAACCAACGATAGAGGAGGGTGAACCGATGAGCTACATTCTGAACGAGAGAAAAAATCAAGTGTCACACGCCGGCATCAACGCCGACACCGTGGCCTGCAACAAGCCCAGCCTGGCCGGAAGCGTGAGTCAGCGCGCCTGCGTGTTTTGCGGCTCCCGCGTGGTGCTGTACCCCATTGCCGATGCTCTGCACCTCATTCACGGCCCCATTGGCTGCGCGGCCTACACCTGGGACATCCGCGGATCCATGTCGTCGGGCCCCGAGTTGCACCGCATGAGCTTCTCAACCGACCTGCACGAAAAAGAAGTCATTTTTGGCGGCGAGCCCAAACTTTATGCCTCCCTCATCGAGCTCATCGACAAGTACCAGCCCAAGGCCGCCTTCGTTTACACCACTTGCATTGTGGGCGTCATTGGCGACGACGTGGAGCGCATTTGCCGACAAGTGACCCGTGAAAAAGGCATCCCCGTGCTTCCTGTGCAGGCTCCCGGATTCCAGGGTTCAAAAAAGGATGGATATAAGGTGGCCTGCGAAACCCTTTTCAACCTGGTGGGAACCCTTAATCTGCCCACCCCTAAGTACAGCATCAACATCCTGGGCGACTTCAACCTGGCCGGAGAGCTGTGGATATTGCTCGATTACTACAAGCGAATGGGGGTGCACGTCAATGCCACCATCACCGGCGACGGCCGTGTCGATGCCATCCGCAACGCTCACAACGCCGCCCTCAACGTGGTGCAATGCTCCGGATCGATGAACTATCTGGCAAAAATGATGAAGGACACCTACGGCATTCCCTCCATGCGTGTCTCCTACTTTGGTATCGAGGACATGAGCGACGCCCTTTACGATGTGGCTCGTTTTTTCAAAAGCGATGAAATGATGGACAAAGCCCGTGATCTCGTCCGCGACGAGTTTCAGCGTCTGATGCCTGCCCTGGCCTGGTATCGTGAGCGACTGCAGGGCAAAAAAGCCGCTATTTACGTTGGTGGTGCCTTCAAGGCCATCTCGCTCATCAAAGCGCTGCGGCTCATTGGCGTGCAGTCGGTCATCGTGGGCTCGCAAACCGGCACCCCCGAAGATTACGAGCTCATCAAACAGCTCTGCGATGAGGGAACCATCATTGTCGATGACTCCAACCCTGTGGAGCTCTCCAATTTTGTGAAGGAAAAGGAGGCCGACATTTTCATTGGCGGCGTCAAGGAACGACCCATCGCCCACAAAATTGGCCTCGGGTTTTGCGACCACAACCACGAGCGCAAAGAGCCTCTGGCCGGTTACGAAGGCATGATGAATTTCGCCAAAGAGATATACGCCACCGCCATGAGCCCCGTGTGGCGATTCACCAAATAATTGTAGAGACAGCCCATGGGCTGTCTCTATCCATCAAAAAAACAAAAAAATATGAAACCCACATACACCTCCACCCGCAACGCCTGCAAACTGTGTGCTCCCCTGGGCGCCTCGCTGGTATTCAAAGGCATCGAAGGCTGCGTGCCCCTCATTCACGGGTCACAGGGCTGTGCCACCTACATTCGCCGGTACATGATCAGCCACTACAAAGAACCGGTGGACATCGCCTCGTCCAACTTTAGCGAAGAGACCACCGTGTTTGGCGGCAACAAAAACTTCATCACCGGCATCAATAACATCCGCTCACAATATCATCCCGATGTGGTGGGCATCGCTTCCACCTGTTTGAGTGAGACCATCGGGGAAGATGTGCCCGGGCTGATCCGAGAGTATGGCGAAGTGAATGCCGGGACGCACATCCCCCGATTTGTCAACGCCTCCACCCCCAGCTATTGCGGTACCCACATGGATGGCTTTCATCACACCGTCACTGCCACCCTCAAAGCCATGGCTCAGGCCGGAACCCAAGGGGAGCACATCAACATTCTGCCCGGGTTTGTGTCGCCGGCCGACCTCCGCTATCTCAAAGAGGTGCTCGAAGATTTTGGCATCGACTACGTGTTGTTTCCCGATTACTCCGAGAGTCTCGATAACGTGCACACCCGCGAGTACCAGCTCATTCCCTCGGGTGGCACACCGGTGCGGCGCATCGAAATGACCGGAACAGCCAAGGCCACCATCGAGTTTGGTACCGTGTTCAACAAAGGCGCCGTGCGCACCAAGGGACCCAATCACATCGAGAGCGCCGGCGAATATCTTCAACGCGCCTTCGACGTGCCCAACCATCAGATGCGCATGCCCATTGGCATTGATGCTTCCGACAAGTTTTTCGACACGCTGGCCACCCTCAGTGGTCGTCCTGTGCCCGAGAAGTATCAAAAGGAACGCGGCCGCCTGATTGATGCCTATGTGGATGCTCACAAGTACGTCTTTGGCAAACGGGCAGCCCTGTACGGCGAAGAAGATCTGGTGCTGGGAATGGTGGGTTTCTTCGAGGAGATTGGCGTGCACACCGTGTTGGCCTCTTCGGGCGGCGAAAGCGGCTTGCTCAAGCGTGAGGTCGATAAGCTGCTGCAAACCGACAACGACACCCGGGTGGTCAATGGCATGGACTTCGCCTCCATCCGCGAAGAGGTGAAGGCGCTTGCCCCCGACTTCCTCATCGGCAACAGCAAAGGTTACTACATCAGCCGCGAGCTGCAAATCCCCCTGGTGCGCATCGGTTTCCCCATTCATGATCGTTTTGGCGCTGCCCGCATACACCACATCGGCTACCGCGGCACCCAGGAGTTGTTCGACCGCGTGGTCAACGCCATCATCGAATACAAGCAAGACCATGCTTCGGTAGCTTACAAATACATTTAGGTGAATTGATGTGAGATATAAGACACAAGTATCAAGACACAAGTATCAAGACGCAAGATGAATTTAGTAGAGATTTAGGATGCTTGATACTCACATCTTGATACTTGATACTCGAAAATTAAATTTAAAACCAACAGCCATGACAACCACCACCGCACAACACCCCTGTTTTGACGAGAGCGCCAAGCACACCCATGCCCGGGTGCATCTGCCAGTGGCGCCGCAGTGCAACATTCAGTGCAACTACTGCAACCGCAAGTTCGATTGTGTCAACGAGAGCCGTCCCGGGGTGACCTCGTCGGTGCTGGCGCCTTTTCAGGCGGTGGCGTACCTCAAGGCGTTAGACGAGCGCATTGAGAACCTCTCGGTCATTGGCATTGCCGGCCCTGGCGACCCGTTTGCCAACCCCAAAGAGACCATCGAGACCATGCGGCTGGTGAAGGCTGAGTTCCCCGATAAAATCTTTTGTCTCTCGACCAACGGGCTTAATTTGGAGCCTTACATCGACGAGATTGCCGCTCTAGGCGTTACTCACGTTACCATCACCATCAACGCCATCGACCCCGAAATCACTGCTAAGGTGTATCGCTGGGTGCGGTTCGAGAAAAAGGTGTATCGCGGAGTTGAAGGAGCGCGGTTGCTGCTCGAACGTCAGCTGGCCTGCATCCCCAAGCTCAAGGCACATGGCATCACCGTGAAGATCAACAGCATCATCATGCCCGGCATCAACGAGGATCACATTGTGGAGGTGGCCAAACACTGCGCTTCGCTCGGAGCCGATGTCATCAACTGCATCCCCATCATCCCCACGGCCGAAACCGAGTTTCAGGACATGCCCAAGCCCGATAGCAAGATGGTGTTCAAAACCCGTCTGCAAGCCGGCGAATACCTCAAGCCCATGAACCACTGCGCCCGTTGTCGCGCCGATGCGGCCGGCTTGCTGGGGCAGGATTTGAGCGACACCCATGTGCTGCTCAAGGAGTACGCCTCGCGCCCCAAAGTGGATGCTTCCGATCGTCCCTACGTGGCCGTGGCTACCAACGAAGGTTTGCTGGTGAACATGCACATGGGCGAGGTGAGGGACATCTACATCTTTAAGCAGTCGCCCAAGGGATTCCAGTTTGTCGAAACCCGCAAGGCGCCCAAGGCCGGTGGCGGCGATGCCCGATGGGTGGAGCTGGCGCGACTGCTAAGTGACTGCCGGGCCATGCTGGTGTCGGGCGTGGGCGAAACCCCCAGATCGATTCTCGACAACTGCGGTGTGCGCGTGGTTGAAATGACCGGCCTTATCGACGAGGGGCTCGAGGGCATTTATCACAATAAACCCATCAAGAGCATTGCCAAACCCGATGCCTTTAAATGCGGAAGCGGATGCAAAGGAAATGCACAGGGGTGCGCGTAGTAGATACGCCATTAATGGCGTATCTACCGCCCCCCATAAAATGGCGTCTCTACCGCCTAAAAATACCATTTTATAATTCAATCTATCTGTCATGAAAAAACCAACTTATCACATTTTGGTGTGCAACTCGTTTCGGGTTGCCGGCGATGCGCAAGGCGCGTGTAACAAAAAAGGGGCAACCAACCTGCTGCAGTACCTTACTGAGGAGTGTTCCGACCGGGGCATTGACGTGGCTGTGTCGTGCACGGCTTGTTTGAACGTCTGTTCTGAAGGGCCGGTAATTGTCATCCACCCCAACAACTTTTGGTATGGCAAGGTGAACGGCGAAGAGGCCATCGACGAAATCCTTGATGCCCTCGAAAACAACGAGCCTTGCGAAAAGTACCTGATCTCGAATTGAAAGACACTCTCTTCTGCTCCTCTCTGAAAACGATCACTTGATTCTTGTTCTGAGCAGATGCCTTTGCGGCTTGCGCCGGTGCTGTTTATTTCTCTCTCTCTCCTCTACCGCCACGGAGTGTTTTGCTAAACGTAGTTCTCTCGCTCCGGTTCTTTGCACCGCGCGCAAGCGCAAAGGCTTTTAATGAATGATTTGACCACTTGTAACATCTGTTGCCATGACTGCTTCCGCTGCCCCTTATTTTATCGACACCACTCTTCGCGATGGCGAACAAGCCCCGGGTGTGGTGTTTGGGTTGAACGACAAGATTGAAATTTGTCGCCTGCTCGACCGCATTGGTATTCCCGAGATTGAAATCGGAACGCCGGCCATGGGCGACCGTGAGGTGAACGACATTAGGGCGTTGGGCAAAATGAATTTTGGCTTTAAAACTCTGGCGTGGTGTCGTGCCAATAAGGGCGACATACGTTTGGCCACCCGCAGCGGCACCCATGGGGTACACTTGTCGTTTCCGGTGTCGGAGGTGTTGTTGCAGGCCATGCACAAAGATCGGGCATGGGTGACCCAAAGCATGAAAGAGTTGATGGATTTTGCCCGTTCGTATTTCGACTATGTGACGGTGGGCGCCCAGGATGCTTCGCGTGCCGAACCGGCTTTTCTTAACGACTTCATTGGGATGGCCATCAGCCATGGTGCCTCCCGCATCCGCCTGGCCGACACGGTTGGCATTCTCAACCCCCTCACCACCGACATGCTTATTCGCGGGGTGCGCGCCGTGCATCCTCACATCCCCATCGAGTTTCATGCCCATAACGATCTGGGCATGGCCAATGCCAACGCTCTGACGGCTTACCTGGCCGGGGCGCAATGCCTGAGCGTGACCGTCAACGGGCTGGGCGAACGTGCCGGCAACGCTGCCCTTGAGGAGTTGGCGATGGCTTTTGAATTGAGCGCTAACATCAGTTGCGGGCTTAAAACCGAGGTGTTCGCCCCCCTGTCGCAGCTGGTAGCCGGGCTGTCGAACCGTCCTTTACATGCTTCCAAGCCGGTGACCGGCCATATGGTGTTGTCGCACGAATCGGGCATACACACCAATTGCCTGCACAACAACCGTCAGAGCTATCAAATTATTGAGGCTCGCAAGGTGGGGCTGGCCGAGAAGCCCTTCGTTTTTGGCAAACACAGTGGATGCAAAAGCCTGGTGCATTTTTTTGCCAAGCACAACCTGCCCATGACCAAGGAGGTGTGCGATCAATTGTTGGCTCGTCTCAAGCAGCAGTCTGAAATGTTAAAGCGCTCACTTACCGAGGGCGAGTTGCGCGAGCTGTATGTTGATATCCGAAAAGAAATTTCACTTGCCGATGCCCGTCCCGGACGCAAAGCGGTGGGGCGGGTTGTGCCGGCATCGGCGGGGTTATAAGCATTGAGGCATGGCTCATCGTCCATGCATGATGGCCTCCATCTCCATGAACGTTTGGTTTTGAAGCGTTTTGTCGTGCTCCGAAACGTTGTTGCTGCCTTTCAGATAAGTAAACACATGCAGATCTGAATCGACCATTTTTACGGTCGGTTTGCCGGCCGAAGTGCTGATTCCCTTGTAGAGCAGCAGGGCGCTGACGGGGTCGGCTGAGGCATCGCGCAATGATTTGTAAACCGTGAGTGTCGTGCCGGGAGGCAGGGTGATGTCGTCCTCCAAATCATGGCGCACACGGTCGGTCAGTCGCAGTAGTTGATTGAGCGCTTCATGCGGTCGGTATTTGTAATAATGGCCGTTTTCGGCTTCATCGAGCGGCGTTTCAACAAATCCCATTATCGGCCCCACGAATCCAACCAGTGATAGAAATTTATTGGACGGAATGATGATAGGGTCAATCATGATGATGCTTTCAGGACGTTGACTTCCCGCGAGTTTGCCCGAGGCCATCAGTTCCAGAATGAGTGTGGCACCCGTGGATGACCCTGCCAGATACAAGTGTTTGTAGCCCATGGCCTCCAGTCGTTGGTATTCCTCCAAAATGGGGCGTTGCCATTCGCCCCATGACGCCGTTTTAAATGCCTGGTAGTCGATGCCGTGCCCGCCCAGCAACACTTGTGAGGTGAGCAATTGTCCCCGGTCGTGGCTCCACTGGCAAAACTCGTCCCACTCCCAGGTGCTGGCGCTAAATCCGTGCACGGTAATGGCCACCGGCAGGTTAAGTTGGTCGGAGGTAGGCGCCGGGTGCTGGTACGACAACAGGTATTGCTCGGGATGTGCCAGCGACGGGTCATATATCTGTGTTCCGTCCAGGTCAATGGCATCGTCGATGTCGGGTGAAAGGTTGCAGGCTGTTGTCAGCCATAGCAGGGCAATAAACCCCAGTGTTTTAAAATGCAAAGGCATACGTCATGGTGATTTGATAAAAGATCGGATAGAGTGTACCCGGCCCTGAAATGCCATCGCCGGTAATGAAGTTATACCCCAACGAGGGGGCGACCCTTAGTGGTGTGCGGAAGCGGAGCCTGATGCCACATTCGGCCGACAACAAGAGAGACTGATGTGGCAGTACTTCAAAAATGGCCTCTTCCATGTCGGCCCAAAAGTAACCTGTGTTTGCTCTGATAAAGGGTTGCCATCTTTTTTCATGTCTGAAGTAGTAGGTTCCCGAAAGCAGGTATTGATCCTGCCGGATGGCGTTGGAGTGCCATGCCGATCCCCAACGGCTGGTGGCGTAGGTGAGCCCTGCGTGCAGGTCGCCACGCAGCACTCCTGTATGGGCATAGTGAAGGGTGAATCCGTTTTCCCAATAAAGATGCAGGCTCTTTTGAAGGCGCACGCCCACGTTTATTTCGTGCGATTGCGCCCAAACCATGCCCGGCCAAAGGGGCATCCACAGCACGAGTAGGATGGAGCAGAGGGGGTGACGATGTTTGATGTTGAGGTCTCTTTGCATGGTGAGGATTGGGCAACATTCATAGGAGTGTCTTAAGGTAGCTGTATTGTTGGGCTGTTGTCAAGATGTTTTTATGAGTGGTTGAACCTGTTAACAACACTTTTTGGTTATTTGTGTGCACACATTGGTTGGTAGGTTTAAATCAAAGGATGAAGAAGTATTGGCAGAATTGAGTGTTTTTCGGTCTTCAAAATATTTCCCTTACCCGTTGAAAATTATAAATTTGTGCCCTCATGGGTCTCAAATCTTTTTTTTATGCATAAAAAAATTATGTTGCTGGGTTCCGGCGAGTTAGGTAAAGAATTTGTGATCGCGGCCAAACGGTTGGGACAGACCGTTATTGCCGTCGATCGGTATGCCGGGGCGCCGGCCATGCAGGTGGCCGATGCGTTTGAGGTGATTAATATGCTCGATGGTGATGCGTTGGATCGCATTGTGGAGAAGCATCGTCCCGACTTGATTGTGCCCGAGATTGAAGCCATTCGCACCGAACGTTTTTACGACTACGAAAAGGCCGGCATCCGCGTGGTGCCTTCGGCCAAAGCTGCCAATTATACCATGAACCGCAAGGCCATACGTGACCTGGCGGCCAAAGAACTGGGTTTGAAAACGGCCAATTATCGTTACGCCACATCCTTTGACGAGCTCAAGGCTGCCGTGGCTCAGGTGGGCATCCCCTGCGTGGTGAAGCCCCTGATGTCGTCGTCGGGCAAAGGACAATCGACGGTGAAGGCCGAGGCCGACATCGAAAAGGCCTGGCAAATAGCCGCCGACAAGGGACGGGGTGATGTGGCCGAGGTCATTGTGGAGGCATTTGTGCCCTTTGTGAGTGAAATTACGCTGCTCACCGTTACTCAGATGGATGGCCCTACGCTCTTTTGTGCGCCCATTGGCCACCGACAGGAGCGCGGCGATTACCAGGAGAGCTGGCAGCCGGTATTGTTGCCCGATGGTTTTCTGGAGCAGGCGCAAGAGATGGCTGATAAGGTAACTCGCGCATTGGGCGGTGCCGGAATTTTTGGGGTGGAATTTTTCATCACCCGCGAAGGGGTGGTTTTCTCCGAACTTTCGCCCCGTCCCCACGATACCGGCATGGTGACCCTGGCCGGGACTCAAAATTTCAACGAATTTGAATTGCATTGCCGCGCTGTGTTGGGCTTGCCCATTCCCGAAATCCGGCAGGAACGCCCAGGTGCCAGCGCTGTGGTGCTTTCATCCATCGATACCATGCATCCCGTGTACACCGGCCTCGAGAAGGTGTGTGCCCATCCCCGTGCCGACATTAAACTTTTCGGAAAAGAAGAAGCACGCCAGTATCGCCGCATGGGCGTGGTTGTGCTCAATGCCGAGCCCGGTGCCGATGTGCTGGCGCTGCAAAAAGAAGCTCGACAACTGGCCGATCTCATTGAAGTAAAAGTACCCAAATAATTGTAGGATTGTTCGTTTTGGTGTGAGCGGAATTGTTTTGATTCCGATACTTATAAATTTGAACGAAACAGGCGGAAGTCACCCTTTGGTGAGCCTTCCGCCTGTTTTTTGTGTTTCAAAATTCTAAAGCACGTCCGTATTTTCAATGTCGTTTGGGCTGTTGTATCTGGATAAAAGACAGGAAGATCTTTAGACGTCAGACAGACAGATTAGACTAAAACGACAAAGAATCCATCTGCAAAATCTTCCTTTATCTTATCATCTGTCTAATAATCTAATGTCTTTTTCTCTAAATTAAATTACTTTTTCACTTCCGCACTTTTGTACTTTCTCACTCTTGCACTCTTGTCTTCTTGCACTTTTCTCAATTGCCCTTCAACAGATCCAGCAAATCGGCCGTTGACAATTTGGCGCTTTGGTCGGTTCCGTCCAGCAGGCTGTCGGCCATGTCGCGTTTGGTGGCGTGTAGTTTCACTATTTTTTCTTCGATGGTGTTTTTAGCCACCAGTCGGTAGATGGTCACCGGGCGTGTTTGCCCCATGCGGTGGGCACGGTCGCTGGCCTGATCTTCAATGGCCGGGTTCCACCACGGATCCATGTGCAACACGTAGTCGGCGGCCGTGAGGTTGAGTCCCAATCCCCCTGCTTTCAGGCTGATGAGAAACACATCGCCCTTGCCGCTTTGAAAGGCTTTGACGGCCGCTTGGCGATCGGCAATGGGAGTGGAGCCGTCGAGGTATTGATAGGCAATGCCCTCCTTGTCGAGCGCTTGCCGCACGATGGACAGATGACCCACAAACTGGCTGAAGACCAGAGCCCGGTGTTTGTTCTCGCGTAGTTCGTTGATGATGTCAAAAAAAGCCTCGAGTTTCGAAGAGGGGAGCTGAATGTCGTTGCGAACCAGTGAGGTGTTGCAACACGCCAGACGCAGTTTGGTGATTTCGGCCAGTGCCTGCAGGTGTTGCTGACCGTTGTTGCCCTCGCCGTTTTCGAGGTTCTCGATGGCTTGTTGGCGCAATGCTTCGTAGAAGGCCATTTCGGCTTCGCTCAATTCTACCGTGTGGGTGATTTCGGTTTTGGCAGGCAGTTCGTCCAGAACCTTGTTTTTAGTACGGCGCAGGATGAAGGGCGAGATGATTTTCTTGAGATGTGCCTTTTGTGCCGGGTTGTCGTTTTTCACGTAACGATCGGTGAAGGCCTGATGTGAGCCCAACAACCCCGGGTTGCAAAAGTTGAACAGGTTCCACAGTTCGCCCAGATGGTTTTGCAGGGGCGTACCGGTGAGTGCCAGTCGGAAGTCGGCCTGGATGCTCATGGCCGCTTTCGACGATTTGGTTTGCGTGTTTTTGATGGCATGCGCTTCGTCGAGCACGGCTACGGCCCAGTTGACGGCACTCACCCGCTGTTCCTCGGTTTGCAGCAAGCCGTAGGTGATCACCAGAACGTCAAAGGGAGCTAGGTTGGTAAACACTTCTTCGCGGTGACTTGGTCGCAGCACAATGGGGTTGAGCGTGGGGGCGAATTTTTGCAGTTCGTTGCACCAGTTGGGAACCACCGAGGCGGGGCATACCACCATGCTGGGCCCTGCTTCGGCTTTGTGAAGCATCATGGCAATGGCTTGCAGAGTCTTGCCCAAACCCATGTCGTCGGCCAGGCATGCGCCGCTGCCCCAGGCATTGAGGCGCACCATCCATCGAAAGCCTTCTTCCTGATAGGGGCGCAGTTCGGCATCGAGGGTGGCAGGCACGTCAATGTTCAGCTTGTCTGCTTCAGCAATGCGTTTCTGAAGGTCTTTCCATCCTTTGTCGCCCTTGAAGGAGGCAGCTTTTTGGGTGATTTCATCCAGCGCATGAATGGCGAAGGAGTTGATTTTGACTCCGTTTTTGTCGGTGGTGGCGATGGCCTGCAGGTCGTCGAGTTGTTTTTTCAGCTCTTGCGAAATGGCCAGGAATTCTCCATCGGAGAGTTCGATGAATCGTCCCTTGCTCTTGGCCGATCGGGTGAGCAATTCTTTGAGGGAGATCACGGTTTTTGGGTCAATGGTGAGCTCTCCTTCTATGTCGAACCATTGTCCTTTACCTTTTGCGCGTAGCGAAAGGTCTTTGAATGATGCCGATCGTTTGAGGCGGAAGCGTTCACCCTCGGGCCATTCCACCACGGCAATATCGTGGTGACGACCAATGGTTTCGAGCAGTTCTAAGCATTGATACGGATCTTCAAACATCACGGCATCGTTCTCTAGGTCGGCGTCAATGGTTTGAGACAGGTCGTTGGTGATGCGCTGGGCGTATTCGTTTTCTGTTTTGAGCGGTCTGACGGCCTGGGCTTTTTCTCCGTCAATGGTGCCATACATCACTTTGCCGCCTTTGCCGGGTTTGGCGTAAGGGGGAACGGTGTTGAAGGGTTTGACGAACATCTCGGCTTTGAGGCCATCGCCAATGGGCAGTATTTGAATGCGAATGCGCGCATCTGCCTCCACGACCGGCAGTTGGCTGTTTTCCTCCTCCAAGTCGGATTGCACGTTCATCAGGTGGCTCAATCCTGCCACGGTTTTCATTAGTTTATCTCTGCCGCTTTCAGGAATGGTGAGCCCGTTGTTGAGCATGCGGATGACTTTGCGTTGCGCCTCGTTGAGAGGGATGACCTTGTAGCGCGTTTGGGTTTCTTTGACGATGATGACATCATCGGAATCATCGTCCTTGATGTTGGTTTTGAGGCAGATGCCGTTTTTAGTTTTTTCGGTGATGAGTTCGGGCTGTCCCTTAATGAGTTCGAGGGCAATGTCGGGCTGATTGGACAAAAACAGGTAAGGATGGCCACACAACTCAGTGATGGCTTGGGCAAAGTCGATGTACCAATCGTTGTTGCCGTAGTAGCCTCTCGAATAGGAGGTGATGGCTTTTGTCACCCGAATGTCCTGCTCGGTCATGCCTTCCACTTCCCGCTCCTTGAACCGTTTGAGGGCGATGTTGCGGCCACCGGTCCAGCCCCGTGCTGTTCGGGTTTGCAGGATGGGTTGGATGTATTTGTTATTTAGGTTGATGTGATAGCAGATGCGCGAGGTGTTCTCATCTTTACTTTTTGATTTGGTTGTGCTTGAGCCCGATAGCATGAGCAACCCTTCGAGGGTTTGTTCCCATTTTTCCTGCTTGACCAGTCGCGAGAACAGGGGGGAGGGGAAATCCTTGGGGATGGCATTTTTGAGTTGTGACGGGAGTTTGGCGCCCGATTGGGTGAGGATGTACAGCAACTCGTTGAGATAGAATAAAAAACCATCCAATTGCAGATTCTGTGCCAGGGAAATGCCCTTGGATAGGTCGTTGTTGTTGAGTTTACCGCTAATCAGGTATTCGTTGAGCAATTGATAAAAGGCATGCGCCTGCATTTGGACGCTAAATTTGTTCATCGCCTTATAATTGTTGTGATAACTTT
The DNA here is from genome assembly GCF_003254275.1 of Breznakibacter xylanolyticus. GTDB lineage: Bacteria > Bacteroidota > Bacteroidia > Bacteroidales > Marinilabiliaceae > Breznakibacter > Breznakibacter xylanolyticus. The sequence goes on from NZ_QKZK01000008.1 coordinate 45,035, forward strand.
CGGCTTCCTCAAATTCGTTTTTAATAAAATGGAGTAGAGGAATCGTCACTCTTCCGGGGACGAAACTCGATTTTCTGAGCTTACGATTAAAGGTGTCGGCTTTTTTGATGAAATTATCCCGCTGCCACAATGCAAAAGTGAACCAGTAGAAGTATTCGTGAAAATATTCAAAGTCTTGTTTGGTTATTTTGTCCTCATTCATGTCGCTCGTTCTGGCCAAATCGAACAGGGAGACTGCCATGGGGTAATCCCCTTTGCTGAGGTTGAGTAACGATTTGCAGATCAGTGCCTGAGTGTTGTTGAGATTGAGGCTGAGTTGATGAGCCTGTTCAAAACGCCCTTTCATGAGCGCATTGTGGGCTAACCAAGTGTTGGCATAATGGCTGATTTGGGACGGGAGTGGGTTGCGTTGAAAAAATTGTTCCAGAATCGCGTAGTTATCCAGCAATTGGTGGTTAGTCCAAATGATGTGATGGATTAATGGAGTGGTTAGTAAGGGGTCAATTTTCCAAAATGAATCCCACTCCGGCATATCCATCATGGCTATTAAGGTCGGGTAAAGTTGATGCGCATTTGATGTGATGCGATTGTATTCCCAAGAAGTGAATTTTTTGGCAGGCGAATCGGGGTATAGCAGTAATTTTCTGAAAGTGTTTTGCCATTCGGCGTCGTAGGAGTATGCCGGAACGTGGGAGGTGGCAATGTCTTTGGCAGTTTTTTGGCCTTCGGGGGTTTGCAAGGCCTTGGCAATGAGATGCATTTTCAGGCTGGGCACCACTTCGGTCTGATAGGCTGAACTAATTACCAGCCCCTTATCTTTTAAGCTTTTAAGGATGTTCCCGATCATCTTAGCGGTCATCGGCATCGGCAGGTAGTCTTTAATGGCCGAGTCGAAGCGTTTGGTACTGTCGAAATACAGCAGGGCTGAGGTTTCCAGAACCATTTTTTCGTCTCCGGTAAGCGTTTCGTATTTTTTTTGTAGTTCGATGGTGGTTGAATTCATTGGTGTTTGCTTTAGTCCCCTCAATTGCCCCAAGGAGGTCTTTGGTTTAATTTAGCCCCCTCATCCCCAAAAGGGGGACGTTGAGCCGTATCTTTAAATATGATTGCGTTCTCGTTCTTTCGTACTTTTGTACTTCTTCACTTTGCCGCTCTGTTGCTTTCTTTGCTATGCAAAGCGACTTCGTCGATTAGCCGCTTAGCTGCTAACTCTATTTCTCTCTTCTTTCCATCGGCATGTCTCCGTTGTATGTTCTTCTGATTTGGATGCAAAGATAATCGACTTGTATATTGGCAGTTCATTTATGGGGTGCCCTTATGCTGATTTCTTGCCCGGTTGCGTTATTTTTGCCCATCATCAAAACCCCGTCGTGTTATGGAAGTTCGTATGGAAGCCGGATGGCAACAATTGTTGCAGCCCGAATTTGAGAAAGAATATTTTAAACGTTTGACCGATTTTGTCAATCACGAGTACCGAACTGAGGAGGTGTTTCCCCCTGAAGGGTTTGTTTTCAACGCTTTCAATTTATGCCCGCTCGCCCAAACGCGTGTCGTCATCCTGGGGCAGGATCCATATCACGATGTGAATCAAGCTCACGGCCTCTGTTTTTCGGTAAATGAGGGGGTAAAGGTGCCGCCCTCGCTGGTGAATATTTATAAAGAGATTGAAGCCGACCTGGGGCGCCAATGCCCGGCAAGCGGCAATCTGGAGCGATGGGCGCGTCAAGGGGTGTTGCTGCTCAATGCCACCCTTACCGTAAGGGCTCATAAGGCCGGATCCCATCAAAAAAAGGGATGGGAACAGTTCACCGATGCCGTCATCCGCCTGCTGGCTTCTGAAAAGGAAAATCTGGTGTTTTTGCTTTGGGGTAACTACGCCATCAAAAAGACGCAACTGATTGATGCCAGTCGTCATTGCATTCTCACATCGGTGCATCCGTCGCCCCTGTCTGCTCATCGGGGGTTTTTTGGGTGCCGTCATTTTAGCAAGACCAATGGTTATTTGAAGGAGAAGGGATTGGAGGAGATAGAGTGGTGATTGGGGGTGTTGGTGGTCAGATGATTTTTTTCTTGGAATTCGCTTTAAATTCAGAGAGTATCATGACTGAAATTTTGGGGAAATCAACTGTTTGCAAAATGTTGAAATGATTGTCATTCGATGCCAGGCAATATGTGTTTGCAGAAATTGTACAATTTATAAATTTGTTGTCGTCTTCGTCTCTTTTATTAGATGCCAATGGAAAAAAATATCAACCCATAGAACATTAGGGGATGATAGGAGAAAACTGACAATGTTCCGTGCAATCTCCTTGTTGGTTTTTTGAGTAAGTATTTCTTCGTATTCTAATAAAATGTCACTGCTAATACACAATCTGAAGATGCCATTTCTTTTTTATATAAAATCCATCTGTTAGGGGATTTGTTTCCCTATATCGTGATGAATATGTTGGTGTCAAGGATGATTTTTTATGCCTGTTGTGCTCATTCGTCCATTGCTTCATGGTGTTATTGTTCCAGTCGTTTACCTCCCATAGCCTGGCAATTTCATGACCTGCTTTTTCGGCGAAATAATCACTCAGCAGTTTCTTTATCTCGAGTAATTGCTCTTCGGGAATGTTGGTGGAAAAAAATTTTAATAATTCTTGTTGTATGTTGCTGAGGGCGATGCTCATGATTCTGTTTTTTACAAAAAAAAGCAAATTATGAAGGGAATGCGTTTTTTTGTGCTTGTTGGTTGATTTCGGGTGGTGATGATTAATGGGGGCGCATAAAAAAAGCGGGCACCCACACCGGGTACCCGCTTCGATATTAAAAACTTGACTATTGGCTTTAACCTTATTCCACTCTTGCCGGGAATACAGCCACGTAGTCCTCGAGGGAACCATCGTGCAGGCACACGTTAATGATGTCGCGGCCAATGGGGCTCAATTCTGGGGTCATAAATTTCTTCACCTCACGCTTGAAGAAGTCCGACAGCATTTTGGCTCCCGCATCGTAACCGGCTTCGCCAACTTCGGGCTGACGGTACACTTTGAGGAAACGGCTGGGGATTTTCGAACCCTCGATGGTCAGGTAGTTGAGTTCGTAACCCAACAATGGGCAACGGGCCGACTGGTATTGGTCTTCGCGCAGTCGGAGACTTCCTCGACGGGTGAGGTATTCGCGCATGAGCAACTGGGGTTTAAAGCCCACCTTCCAGGCACCGATGTGCTGGTTGGGCGTCAGCGTGTAGCTCACGCGGGGTGTGCTCATGATTTGGTGCAGCAGCATGTTGGCATGGTGCACCTGCTTGCCGGTGGCAAAGGGCCAGTATGAACCCACACCCTCGCTGTCCATGTCACCAGAGCTTACGATGCTTGGGTTGGCATAACCGCGTGGAGCCACCAGGCGCCACAGCCAGGCCAGTGCCGGGGGCAGGATGTGAAATACACCCACGATGCTGTATGAGGGTTTCTCGGACAGGAATGGCGGGGTGCGCACCCCAAAGCTACGCACGTCAACCGAAACAGGCTTGTCAATCACGTCGGGCATGATGTCGCGCGGAACCACCACGCGGGGGTTTGGACAAGCCTTGCCGGGAGCATCTTCGATGTGATCCCAAATAAGGGCTGTACTGCCCGGCTCAGCATCGATGTTGAGGAACAACAGCGGCTTGGACGGGTTGATGGTCACTTTTTCCAAATCGGGCTCGCTGCCGTATTGTTTAATGCCGTCGGTACGGATAAACCATCCGTTTTCGGCGTCAATCACGCGCAGTTTACCGTTGTTTTTTTGCAACGATGTGTGGCAGATGGCCATATCGTCGGTCACAGGGGCGAACTTGCAGAACTTGGGGATGTTGATAAAACGCTTTTCACCATTGTTGATGTTCTCGCCAATGAGGATTTCGCCATCGGCCTCGCGCACGATGTTTTGAAGCATCTCGCTTTTGCCGCCACCACTGGCACCTTCGTGCATAAAAGTCATGGTGTTGTCGTAAGGGCTGATCACCCGCACGGTCGAACAGTGGGTGGTAATCCAGTTCTCCTTTTCGCCTTTGTCGAGCAGGGCGCTGTAAACCCCTTTCTTGGCACTGGGGCCGGGATAGAGGTTGAACGAGAAAATCTCGTGTATTTTTTTAGTACGATTGTGTACCACCACCTGTTTGCCGTCGAAATGGGTGTGACGGAAAGGGGGAGCCACAAAAATGATGGATTCAAGGTCGTAGTAGTGAGGCAGGTTGTTGCTGTCGAGCATCGATTGCAACATGGCCAGACCCAGGGCAAAGAATGCCGCGTTGGCTGGTACGATGGCCATGCCACCCAGTCCCACGCCGTGATGCCCGGCCCAAAACAAAAACACGCCCAAATCTTGTTGCTTCAACCAGTCGTAAGTTTCCTTTTTCAGTTGGCCGAACTCGTAGCCCATCTTGTCCTTAAACAAGGGTTTGTCGGTGGGCAGTTCATCGGCAATGAGCATGGTGTTTGGATCCCGACGACGCATGTAGGGTTCGGTAAAATTGGCTGCGATGCCATTTTTTACTTTATGCACCACCACTTCGGTGACTTCGCCCTTGCCTGGTACATTGTATTTGACATCAAATACTTTGTTGTCGGGGCCATTGGTAGAGGCATCTACCAACTCCTGAACCGTGTTGAACACCCGGCAGCTTTTGGCCTGAGTGAGCAGCTCAATAATCTCGGCGGGAAGCTCTACGTTCCGGCCTTTCAAAATCGACACTAAATCCTTCATTCTTAATTCTGTTTTTATTTCTATTTAATTCATCCGGTTAATGGGCGCTCTTGGCGCGTTTGCATTTTCTTCATTGCTCTATTTATTTACTTCCTCATTCTTAAAAGGGGGAATGAGGGATGTATTGAATGTTTGTTTGTTGTCAGCGAACTTTTGCACGCTTGCGGTACCTCAATTTCCTCATGTCGCCCATTGGTGACATGAATGGTTTTAATGCAAGATGTTTGTTCGGGCTGTCATTTTAATAACAGCACCTTTTTGTAAAAAGTTCTGCGTTGCTAAGATAATTGTATGTGGTGTAAAAACAATAGTTTGCCTTGTAATTATCTGAATAATAATCGTTTCGATGTGTGAATATCCTATAAAACCCCCTTTTTTGTTAAAGTCTGATTTCGGAGTAGGGGAGGATGATAAAAATTTAACGCGTCAACGAAGAGGGTGTTTGTTGATTTTGCAAAAAGCGGGGATAAATTACTTCAGAGATCCGCTTAAAGTGGGGTTCGTGGGCGATGATTTTGAGATAGATGCGGTTGGCTTGTGCGCTTTGATCGGCCGTTTCGCATGCACCGGCCCATAACGTGAGTGTGTGAAGGTAGTACCAGTGTCGTTGTTGATGGGCTTTTTCGAATGCGGCCACCGCCTGTCCGTATCGTTTTAGAGCCTGCTCGCGGTCACCGCCTGCCATCGCTGGAGCGTGCCACAGGTAGAGGGCGCGTTCGGTCAGGCAATAGGCATCGGTGGGTGATAACGCCATGGAGCGACGACTGGCTGATACCAGTTTCCATCCGTACCAAGCGGCCTGATAGGGCGATAAGGCCATCTCCAGTTCGTAATAGGCACCTTGCAGGGCACTGGTTTTGCCCGATTGGGGCCATTGTTTTGCCAGCATCTCTACCAATGGCCATCCGGCATCCATGTGAGCCCGGGCATCCTCCTTCTGTTTGTGTTCGATGCAGTAGCCGGCGTAACCATATCTCCCTAGGGCTTCTTCAAATAATGTGTCGAAGGTCGGCGACTTGGCGTTGACCGCCGACAGTTGCTCGAGCGCCTTTCGCCAGTGTGCCATCTCGCCACTCACATACGACCGGTACATCAACTGTTGAGGGGATGCGGATTGTGCGTGAATGAATTGGCATGTGCCCCCTAGCAACCACAGGGTCGCAAGGAGTTGAATTACGATAAAATGTTGCAGGGATGCCTTCAAAACAATCCATTTTCAGGCGAAAGTATCAAAAAAATATCGTTCAACCGGTTTTTCCATTAGTTTTGAGACGCCAATAAACAGGGTGGGTTGAAACAAACCCATTTTTGTGATGTTATTGGTGAAAACACAGCCACTTTATCAATTGACAGACGATATGAATTCACAAGACGCTTTTGAGCAGTATGTCCGGCTCAAGTATCAGTTGTTCAACAGCCTGTTCATCACCTTGCCTTTTGAGGAAACTCGCAATACCGGCCATTTTTTACCTCTGTTGGCCGGGAAATGTGCCGAGGGGATGAAGCAGGAGGCCACGCCCGCCGAAATTATCGAGGCCTTTTTTCGTGATAATTATGCCGACCTGGAACTCGGTGACCGGGTCGATTTGCTGTTCCGTTTCGTGCAGTACATCGAGCGGCAGGTGGTGCTTTTTGATGCCATTGAGGATGCAGCCTTCAAAAAGGTGACCGACATTCGGGGCAAAGGAACGTTTCACCACCTGTTGACCAAAATCAACACGCAGGAACAGAAACAGCGCTTCGTGGAGAAGCTTAACGATTTTGGCATCCGAGTGGTGCTCACAGCTCACCCCACGCAGTTTTATCCCGGCAATGTGCTATCCATCATCACCGATCTGGAGCAAGCCATCCGACACAACAATGTGCAGGAGATTAATCTGCTCATTCAGCAGTTGGGGCTCACGCCCATGTATCGACGCAAAAAACCCACGCCCCTCGATGAGGCCATCGCCCTTATCTGGTACCTGGAAAATATTTTTTATCAAACCGTTGGTGACATCATTGGTGATCTCAAAAATCGTTTTCCCGGTGTGGAGGTCAATCCTTCGCTCATCCGACTGGGCTTTTGGCCGGGCGGCGACCGTGATGGCAATCCCTTTGTGACGGCCGACACGACTCTTACTACTGCACGCAAGCTCAAGGAGTCGGTGGTGCGTGCTTATCTGGCCGATGTGCGCGACCTCAAACGCAAGCTGACGTTTCCCGAGACCGATGGTGCCATTCGCCGCATCGAAAATAAGTTGCAAACCACCATTTATCGTCACGATGATCAGTATTATGCTTCAGCCGATGAGTTGGTTACCGATCTTGAGCTGATACGTCTCAAGTTGGTGAACGACTACCGGGGCATCCATGCCGATTTGTTGCAGGCGCTCATTGACCGCGTGCGGGCTTTTGGATTTTTCTTTGCCGAGATGGACATTCGTCAGGACAGCCGTGTGCACCGCAAAATTGTGTCCGATATTTTGACTGCTACCGGCAATCAGGCTCAGTACGAAGCTTGTAGCACGCTGGCTGCGAAGGCCGATTTCTGGGCGAATCTGAATGTGAATGATCTTCATCCCGGAGCCTTTGAGGGCATCACCTCTGATAGCATCCGCACCATTGAGGTGTTGCGAACCATTCATCACGAGAATGGTAGCGAGGCTTGCCACCGTTACATCATCTCCAACACCCGTAATGCCGAGGATTTGTTTATTCTTCATTTCCTCTTCAGGGCATCGGGATGGGAAGGTCAATTGCCCTTCGACCTGGTGCCGCTGTTCGAGACCATCGACGACCTGGAAGCATCTTCCGAAATCATGGAATTCCTTTACACGCATCCATTTTATAAAGCCCATTTGGCGCAGCGTGGCAACAAGCAAACCATCATGCTTGGTTTTAGCGACGGCACCAAGGATGGCGGTTACGTGGCGGCCAACTGGAGCATTTTTAAAGCCAAAAAACATCTCACCGAGCTGAGCCGGAAATACGACGTGAAGGTGCTCTTTTTTGACGGTCGCGGCGGACCTCCGGCACGCGGGGGGGGCGATACTCACGACTATTATGCAGCCCACGGTCGCAGTGTTGAGAATCACGAGATTCAGCTCACCATTCAGGGGCAGACCATCTCGTCGAAATTCGGCAACCACGAGTCGGCGCGTTACAACATGGAACAGTTGCTTACGGCCGGACTGGGTAACCACGTGTTTCAGAGTGATAAACAGGAGTTGACGCCTGAACAGGAGGCGCTGATGGATGAGCTGGGACAATTGAGTCTTGACGCATACACCCGCCTGAAGGAACATCCCAAATTCATCGATTACCTCGACCAGGTGACCGTGCTCAACTTTTACGGCGAAACCAACGTGGGATCACGCCCCAGCAAGCGCAGTGCCGGTGGAAAGCTCAACCTCGACGACCTGCGAGCCATCCCCTTTGTGGGTGCCTGGGCCCAGATGAAGCAGAACGTTCCCGGCTACTACGGTTTTGGCGACGCATTGCGTGCGGTGGAGGCATCCGGCCGGGGTGCACAACTGAGGGAGCTTTACGGCAAGTCGCTTTTCTTCCGTGCTTTGATATACAATAGCATGCAGGCGCTGGCCAAAACGCGTTTTGAGCTCACTTCATATTTAAAACACAACCCCGAGTTTGGCGAGTTCTGGACGCTGCTCAAGCAGGAAACCGACCTCACCGTTGAGTATCTGCTACAGCTGTCGGGGTACGACCGACTGCTGCAAGAAGCGCCCGTGAACCTGAGTTCCATTGGCATGCGCGAGGAGATTGTGCTGCCTCTGCTGGTGATTCAGCAATATGCCCTTAACGAGTACCGACAGGCCATTGCCCGTGGTGAGGACGGCGAATTGTGGAAAAAAATGGTGGTGCGTTGTTTCTTTGGAAACATCAATGCCAGCCGAAATTCGGCATAGGTCGTTTGAGTTTATTTTTTTGATAATGAAAAAGCGAGGGGATGAAAATCTGCCTCGCTTTTCGTTTTTTATGACCAATTCTTCATCAAGATCACGTGAAATGACTTGGAGGTTCTATCATCAATTATTATGGATGGCAACAAATAATTCAGGTATTTGCATGTGTATGCAAGCTTTGATTGGTTTTGAGTTCCCGGGCTTGGTTTTACCAATGTGGTTAGTTGCCTGTTGATGCCACTCGAAAAAGTTGACGTGCATAAAGCTGTTTTATATTGCATTAGCTGCCATTTCTCTTTACCTTGGGATTGTTGCCGAGTTACCAACCACGCCTTTTCTGCAACGGATAGCTTCGTTGTATCTCAATAGTTCCAATCGTCTTTATCCGAATCGTTGGGTTGACAAGTGCTTGGTGCAACCATCAAGCGGTATCGCGTTAGCGGGGTATGACATTTTGGTTAAAACTTTAATCAAAGAAGTGGTTGTTTGGCGGGATTGGTGGGTGTTATGCCCAAAACTTTTGACAAATAATTGTTAATCTCAAATAATGACTGAATGATGGAACATGAAAACAAAATGAGTCAATGCCCTGTCACCGGGGCAACGGCAAAGCATCATGCCGGCAGCGGCGGCACCAAAAACCTCGATTGGTGGCCTAATCGACTGAAGTTAAATACCCTGCGTCAGAATTCGGCGTTGAGCGACCCCATGGGGGAAGGCTTTAATTATGTGGAAGCCTTTGAGAGTCTCGATTATCAAGCTCTTAAAGCTGACTTGAAGAAACTTATGACTGACTCCCAGGCGTGGTGGCCGGCCGATTTTGGCCATTACGGTCCTCTTTTCATTCGGATGGCCTGGCACAGTGCCGGAACCTATCGCACGGCCGACGGTCGCGGCGGTGCCGGGGGCGGGCAGCAGCGCTTTGCCCCGCTCAACAGTTGGCCCGACAACGTGAACCTCGACAAGGCGCGGCGGTTGCTCTGGCCCATCAAACAAAAATATGGCAACAAAATCTCCTGGGCCGACCTGATGATTCTTGCCGGTAACGTGGCACTTGAATCCATGGGTTTCAAGACCTCTGGTTTTGGCGGCGGGCGTGCCGACACCTGGGAACCCCAGGAGGATGTGTACTGGGGGGCTGAAGCCAAATGGCTCGAAGGCGACCAGCGTTACTCGGGCGAACGTGACCTGGAGAACCCCCTGGCGGCTGTGCAAATGGGACTCATTTACGTCAATCCCGAAGGCCCCAATGGGGTGCCCGATCCGTTGGCGGCTGCCCATGACATTCGCGTGACCTTTGCCCGCATGGGAATGAACGACGAAGAGACGGTGGCTCTGATTGCCGGGGGACATACCTTTGGTAAAACCCATGGTGCCGCCGATGCTGACAATTTGGGTCCTGAACCCGAAGCTGCTCCCATGGAAGAGATGGGCTTGGGCTGGAAAAACAAATATGGCACCGGTCATGGCGACGATACCATCACCAGCGGCCTGGAAGTGACCTGGACGCAAACGCCTGCCAAGTGGAGCTATTATTTCTTCAAAAACCTGTTTGAATATGAGTGGGAGCTCACCAAAAGCCCCGCAGGCGCTCACCAGTGGGTGGCCAAAAATGCTCAGCCCGAAATGCCTTATGCTCAGGATAAGAGCAAAAAACAGCTCCCGGCCATGCTTACCACCGACCTGTCGTTGCGTTTTGATCCTGCGTACGAGAAAATTTCCCGCCGTTTTTATGAAAATCCATTGGAGTTTGCCGATGCCTTTGCCCGTGCCTGGTTTAAGCTCACGCACCGCGACATGGGGCCGGTAACCCGATACAAAGGGCCCGAAGTGCCTGCGGAACGCCTCATCTGGCAAGATCCCATTCCGGCCGTTGATCATCCTCTGGTGAACGATGAAGATATTGCAGCCCTCAAGAAAACCATTCTGGCATCGGGGCTCCCCGTGTCGCAATTGGTGGCCACGGCTTGGGCATCGGCGTCCACTTTCCGTGGTTCCGATAAGCGAGGGGGCGCCAACGGAGCTCGCATTCGACTGGAACCCCAGAGAAATTGGGCTGTGAACAATCCTGCACAATTGACAACGGTATTGGCCAAGCTTGAGACCATTCAGCAGGCGTTTAATGGTGCTCAGGCGGGTGGTAAAAAAATATCGCTGGCCGACCTGATTGTGCTGGCCGGATGCGCTGTCGTGGAAAAGGCTGCTGCCGATGGCGGGGTGAAGGTGAAAGTGCCCTTTGTGCCCGGTCGCATGGATGCCTCCCAGGAGCAGACCGACGTTGAATCGTTTGCCGTGCTGGAGCCGGTGGCCGATGGGTTCCGTAATTATCTCAAGACTCGTTTCACGGTATCCACCGAAGAATTGCTGGTGGATAAAGCGCAACTGCTCACGCTCACAGCTCCCGAAATGACGGTGTTGGTGGGGGGCTTGCGTGTGCTCAATGCCAACTACGACGGCTCCCAACATGGCGTATTCACGGCTCGTCCCGAGGTGCTTTCCAACGACTTTTTCGTCAACCTGCTCGACATGGGCACTGCCTGGATGCCGGCCTCTGACGATAAGGAGTTGTTCAGCGGCCGCGACCGAAATTCCGGGCAGTTGAAATGGACAGCCACCCGCGCCGATTTGGTGTTTGGGTCGCACTCCGAACTTCGCGCTTTGGCCGAAGTGTACGGCAGTGCCGATGCCGGGGTGAAGTTTGTCAACGACTTTGTGGCCGCCTGGAATAAGGTGATGAACCTCGACCGGTTTGACTTGGCTTAACGCCTGCCGTATTTCACTTTTTGTGCATGTCATTGGGGTGATCCGATAGTGGCGTATATTACAAGCGTCATATCGGACACTCTTTTTAACCTCAATATTTTATATCAGATTTATGAAGGAAAAAAGCATTGAGTTTTTAAACAAAGCCATTGCCGACGAACTGTCGGCCGTTCATCAGTACATGTATTTTCATTTCAGGTGCGATGATTTGGGTTACGACCTGATTTCGAACCTCTTTAAGCGGACGGCCATCGAAGAGATGATGCACGTGGAGCGTCTGGCCGAGCGCATCTTGTTTCTCAAAGGTGAGGTGGAGATGCAAGTGGGGCACCCGGTGCAAAAAATTCACGACGTGAAGAAGATGCTCGAGCTGGCCTCCGAAATGGAAACGCAAAGCGCCCGTGACTATAACCTGTGGGCCAACGAGTGTTCGCAAAATGCCGATTCGGCCACCAAAAAAATCTTTGAATCGCTGGTGGATGACGAGGAACGCCACTTCGATCAATACGACAAGGAGATGGAAAACCTCATTAAGTTTGGCGATAACTATCTGGCGCTTCAGTCCATTGAGCATAGCAAAAACGTAGCTTCGGGGCGTCCGTCCGAAACCTGATGGTTCCAATTCGCAGTTGATGTATCCTATCCTGCGATGTACACACGCCACAGCGCAACGTCGGTTTCAACAATGGGTTGAGATGGCGACGTTGCGTGGTGGCGTTTTTTTTGATGGAAAAGTACAGTTTGTAAAGGCTACTAAATAATGTCGATGTAAGGTTGCGATTGTTATCGACTGCTTTAAATAAGGACACACAAATAATCTCAGGGAAAGACAAAAGAGATGTTGGCTTTGATATGACCAGGGGGGTATTATAAATTTCCCCGTAGGGGAAAAAGATCGGTAGTAAATAACATTGATTAGCTCTTTTGCCCCGGATGGGGCAAGACAAAACGATATTCTCCTTCCTTTATGACGAGCTTTCGATGAGATGAAAACAGATGTTTAAATGGGTTCTCTTCGTCTCTTTAGTCTAATCATCTTCTTGTCTCTTTTGTGAATCGCACTAACTTAACGACATTGCATCATTCATAAAAAATCTCTGTGTCTCCGTGCCTCTGTGTTTTTTTTTTCTCTGTGTGCCCTTACCCAATTCATGTGTGTTTTACAAGGTGGTTGCAATCAGCACCTCCTGATCGACGCCTTTTTTTGTGTGTTGAATGAGTTGGATGAGTTGCTGCACCTCGGGCTGAGGGTTTTGTGTGGTGGCGGCATGCAGGGTTTGTTGGGTGTAGCGCTCTTTGTTCCCGTATTTTTCGAACAGCAGTTCAACGTTGTCGGGCACGAAGAAGTGTGCCCGTTCGGCCAGGTGTTGGTAATATTCTGTGTGGTAAATGTTGAGGCCGGCAGCATCCAAATCGCCAAAATGGAGGTAGGGATTGGGGAGGGTTTGCAGCCATTGGCGCAAATCGTTGCTTTGCGGGTATCGGCTCACAAACAAGGGGCGGAGTTGGTCAAACAGATGCGCCTGTGCGGCCACGTGAAAGAAATTCTCGGCATTTTCAACGCCCACCACGGTCACGTCGTGAGGAATTTCAAAGGAATGAAAATCGGAGATGAAGGTGCAAGCACCCTTGATGGGCATGAGCGTGAAGGGTTGGGCATGGAGTTGGCACGTGAGCGGAAGCAGCACATTGACTGGGAATCCCCTGAACGATCGGTGGTTTCCCGATTTTGAGTCGCCGGTCGCTTGCGCCATTTGTGCCCGGGAATTGGCTCCGTGGCTGAGAACGGCACTGAGTTCTTCAAGGTTGTTGGCCAGTCCTTGTCCTTTTAAGTAGGTGTTGAGTGCCTCGGGACGGGGCAGTCGAAGGCTTTTGCGCATGCCCGAGGTGACCACCTCCAGCACCTCGTCGGCCAGGAGTTTGCTGCGCAAATGCCCGGGCAGGTCGCTGTACGGAAGCGAGTGACCCTGCTTGAGGTGCAGCAGCTTTTGAACCTGAATGGCGGTGAGGTGGCGTGGCATGGTATCAGATGGTTTTGACAGAACTGATTTCAGGCAAAGATGGTAAGAGAAACTGAATTTTTAAAGGCAGTGCCGTGATTCATTCATCGACAGGAAACAATGGCGTGTCCATTCTGAGGGCAGGGGGGGGTACCCTAAATGTAGACGCATCCGCATATTTTGCGCATCGATGCGCAAAATATGCGGACCGATGCGCAAAAAATGCGCATTGATGCGCAAAAAATGCGCAACGATGCACAAAAAATGCGCATCGTTGCGCATTTTTGGTACCCCCCCCTGCCCAAAATGCGCATCGTCGCGCAAATTATGCGCGTCATCGTTCAAAATGGGTACCCCCCCCTTGGTTTTTGGTCAGTCATGCCGGGGGTGGGAATTTATTTCAATGTCATTGATACAAGAGAAGAAGACGAGGAGACCGATGATCAGATGAAAAAAGAGGCTCTATATCGAATCCTGTGGGTAAACAAAATATGGAAGCACGAAATTAACACAAGGTAACTAAGCCGCCTTCGGAAAATGGCGTTAAAAAAATCATAGGCCTGAGCGTTAAAAAATATGCGCTGTTTGAGCTTGCGAGTTCGCAGATTTTAGCGAGGGCCTATGATTTTTAGCCATTTTACGTCAGCGGCGGCCTTTTTTGCTTACTTTTTGGGGCTGTAGCCAAAAAGTAAGAGCCCGCCCGGCTAGAGGGCACGAAATATAGGTTTGAGTGAATACATACTTATAATTACCCATATGAATCAGAATAGAGCCAAAAAAGATATTCATATCTGTTCTCATCCTCTCATTCGTCTCATCTATCTGTCTGAAGTCTAATTATCGTCTTGTCTTTTGTCCAATGGGATTGTTAAACGGCATTGAATGCGCGTTTCAATATTCCCGGGTTTGTTAAGCGTCTTTGGTGTATTGGGTAATCAAACGTTTTACAATGGTGACGCTGTTGGGATCTTTTTCCAGTTTGTAGATGTGGCGATAGGCCAGGGCATCGTTTTCGGTGGGTGATCCGTTGATGAGCAGGATGTTGCGGTCGTTGGCAAATTTGAGGATGCCGCGCACGTTGGCCGGGTGCAGCTTGCCGATTTCGTCCATCATGCAATGCAGGCGAAACTCCTTGAAGCGTTTGGAGGCGCCTTCTTTAAACACGTTGAGAAGCATGATGTTGATCATGGCCTTCACCAGCACATCGGTTCCGTCGGAGCCCACATTCGAGAGTTTTTCGACCCAGCCGGTGTCGTTGTTGTTCTCCACTATGCGGAACTGAAGTTCAAAGGTGTGCGACAGCGAGATGTAATCGTTGCGGAAGTCGTGAATGGCCTTTACCATCTGCCGCAGCAGTTCCACGGCCTTTTGGTTCTTCACCTGCTGGTCGTGACGCGAAAAGAGGTTGGTTTCGCCCAGTCCCATGCCGTGCTCGTCGTTAAATTTTTTCACGTCGAGCAGCAGACGCACCACAGAGTTGGCGCTTTGTTCCATGCGCAGCTCAATGTTTTTGATCACCCCGGCAAAGTTACGTTCCTTAAAGTCGCGGTTGATGTCGTTGATCACGCGCTGTATCTCGCCCTCCTTCGACACCAGAATGGCCGTGTCGTGGCCAATGAGCTTGATGATGTCGGCAAAGCGCTCGTTAAAGCGTTTTTCAAATTCGGCAATCTTGTTGAAGGCCACAAAGTCGGTGAGTTCGTCGGCAAACTGCAGGTACTCGGTGCGCTCCACCAGGTTGGTTTTGAAGTTGAAGATGTTGTGCGACGAGAAAATGCCCAGAAAGGTATTCACCGCCTCGCGCAGTTCATCTACACGGTTGATGCTTTTGTAGTAGGCATCGGTGAGCTCGCCCACCAGTTGTTTGGTGCGTTTGGGGGTTTCATCACCCGCGTTGCCCTCGTCGAGCCGTTCGGCCACGCGTTGAAAGGCATCGGTTTTGCAAAAGTTGTGAAACTCCTTCAGGTCGTCGGCAATCCAGTCGAGTTCTCGTTGAATGGCTGCCAGCGTTTGGCGCAGCTCATCGATCTCGGTGAGTCGTTCCTGTTTTTTTTGCAAATGCTTATGCTCCTCTTGTTGCAACTGGCGCTCCAGCAGGTTTTTGTTGGCCTTGAATTCGTCCACGCGATCCAGCAGCTCGCGCTTGTCCTTGTTGTAGTCGGCCAGGGTGTCACGTTTTTGGTCGATGAAAATCAGCTCGGCATCAATGAGGGTCAGACGCTTGTCAATGGCGGCAATGCGCTCGGTGTCGGCGCCTTCGTTGGTGAGTTGTTTGCGCTTTTGTTGCTCTAATTCGGCCAGACGGCTTTGGTGGGTCAGGCGCAGATTTTTGAGGGTCACTTCAATTTCGGCCTGTTTGGCCATCAGGGTGGCCTGGCCTTCTTCTATCTTTTTGTCGCGTTCGTTTTCTTTGTTTTTGATTTGACGTTTGATCGATTCGCCGGCTTTGCGCAGGTTGTCGTTGGCCACCAGCAGTTCGTTGTTGGCTTTGTTGATGGCCTCATCCACCCCCTTCATTTGCTCCTGTTTTTCGCCGGCGGCACGTTGGGTCAAATCGTTGAGGCGCAGCGTCACGGTGTCGCTTTTTGTGGCGCATTGTTGCGACTTGTACTCCTGTTCGCGGATGTTTTCCTTGATGTCCTTGATTTTTTGCTGGTAGCGTTTTTTAATTTTTTCCGATTCATCGTTAAACAGGTCAAAGAGTTTGGCAATATCGGCCTGATATTGTTCTTCTTCCTTTTGCAGGGTGGCCATTTCGGCCTGATAATCGGCCACCGTCTTCACGTTCTTGGCGATGTCGTTCAGGTCAATGTCCACGCCGTAAAACGAGTCGAAGGCCTTTTCGGAGAGGGCGGGCGAGAGGTTTTTGCTAAAGAGGATCTCCTCGTCGCACACGCGCCCGATGGTCTCTTCCCAGCCGGGTTTTTGCTCGTTGAGCCATCCGTAAAACGACTCTTTGCTGTTGTCGATTTTTTGTTGGATGCCCTTGATGTGTTGGCGGCAGCGCACAATTTTCTCCTCCAGGCGTTCGCGGTCGCGGCCGTAGATGGCTTTGCGGCCATTTTCTTCGGTCTCCCACTGTTTCTGGATGGTTTGCACCTGTTGGCGCAGGTGCTCGGTTTGGTTGTCGGCGCGGTTTTTATCGTTGCGCAGGCGGGCGAGTTCTTCTTTGAGCTCGTCAATTTCCTTTTCGTAAAGGCGCTGGTGGCGGATGCCTTCTTTGCGAATGCGCAGTTCGCTCAGGGCGTTTTTGCACTCGTCGGCCACCTGACGTGCCTGTTTCATCTCTTCGTCGAGCAGCTTGTTGAAGTCGTCGATGAGTTTTTTGTAATCGGTCACCAGCTTCTCCTTCATCGACAAAAAGTCGTCTTTGAGTGCCAGTTTGGTGTTTTGGGCATCGTTTTCCTGCTCCTTCATGCGGTTTTGGGCGTCGCGTTCCAGGGCTTCAAAGCGGGCGGCGATTTCCTTAAAGCGGGCCGTGAGCAGCTCGCGCTCGTTGAGCAGGGCGGTGCGTTCCTTGTCGAGTGCCGGCTTTTGGGCGATGCGGGCAATGATGTCGCCAATGTTGAGCTTGGCGTAATAGTCCTGACGCTCGTGGGCGCGTCGGATGTCGCTCTCCACAATGCCGATATCTTTTTGCCACTTTTCTTTTTTCTCCTGAAAACGGGCTTCCATGTCGGTCACCTGGGTTTCGCGGGCGGTGAGCTGCCCCTGGTGTAGTTCGAGCGACTTCTCGAGTTCGGGCTGGTGGTTGGCGGCTTTGCGGTGTGCCCACACCAGATGGTTGCCCAGCTGGTCAATCTCGTTGTTGAGGTATTTGATGGCCGAGTGCAGTTCGGCAATGCGCTCGGATGCCGCGCGTGTTCGCGGGTCATTGAATCGCTTGATGTCGGCCAGCTGCGGTTCAAAGTCGCGCAGGTGATGCAGGTAGTTGGTGAGGTCGATGCGGATGTCTTCCTCGTTGAGCGACATGATGATGGTTTGTTTGATGAACTCGGCTTCGAGTTTCGAGTTCAGCAGCACGTTTTGAATGGTTCGGGGGATGTTTTGGTATTGCCGGCTTTCGATGATGGCGAACTGTTTCATCTCCTTTTTGCCCTGGGTGTTGCCGTAAATGATGTCGCGATACTCTTCAAAGCGGTCAATCTTGCGGGTGAAGGCCACGTTGTCGGCATCCATGGCCACGCGGCATTTTTCCCATTTGTCGTGCGCCAGGCCATCGGCGTTGATGTAGTGATGGCGCTGGTAGGGGCCTTCGATAAATCGGAAGCACACCTTGCCCTGGCTCTTGAAGGTCATCACGCAAAAGGGGCCGGTTTCGCGCACCACTTCGTACACCACGTACGAGTTGGCGTAGGGAAAGTAATACTCGGCATAGCTTTTTTTCTCCTTCGACAAGCCCAGGCGGAGGGCGTCGGCATTGTAAAAGAAGAGCACCGAGCGCAACAGGGTGCTTTTGCCCACGCCCTGGGTGCCGATGAAGTGGATGTTTCCGTCGAGCTGCACCTCGGCGTACTTGACCGAGGCGCTGTTAATCATCACAATTTTATTCAGATATCTCATGGATGGCGTCTTCTTGGATGTGGATAGCAAGGATGAATTGTTCGAGGTACTTGAATGAGGTCAGCACCTTGTAGGTCATCGAGATTTCGTTTTCGAGCTCGATGTAGTTGTCGCGGCTCAACAGGTCGAGGAGCTTTCGCACGCTGTCGTCGAAACGTTCCTGTTGGGTGTATCGTTTGAGGCCTTCGAGCTTGGCCTTGAGTTCGGCATCGACGTTGAGCCGCACCAGAATGTCGCTGGGCGTGAATCGGTAGCCGGGACCAAAGGAGTGATCCACGGTTTTGAAAAAGTCCACAATGTCGATCCATCGGAAGGCCGCTTCGAGCTTGCGTTCCAAATCGACCCGGGCCTCACCGCGTGTGAAGTAAAAAAACTCGTCGCCCTTTTCGAGCGAAAAGTTGATGGCCGCAAAGTAGTCGTGCAGCGCCTCAAAGTTCTCGTCAATGACGTCGTACAGCTTGGCTGTGGCCTCGTTGGGACTGTTGGAACAGATGAACTGCCCCTTGCTGAGGAGTTCGAATATGTCGGAGGTTTGTTTGGGGATGTTCATGGTCAATGATGATTATATTTTAGAGAAGAAGATTTTTAGATATCAGACAGATAGATGAGACTTAGGAGATTTTTAAATGTCTAAGCATCTCTTCAGTCTCATCTGTCTGTCTAAATGTCTCTTCGTCTTCCTCTCTTATCCAGGATACACTACCGCAAATTCAATCTCCTGATGTTGCATGAATTTGTCGGTGACATTAAAATCGTTTTCGTAGAGCGAGAGCATTTGGCAAAAAATGGTGACGCGCTCGGCAAAGGGCACTTCCTTGGGGAACTGGTACCGCATTACAAAGTCGAACAGGTGATGGCCCGATGCTTCAAAGCCGTTTTTCACTTCTTCGAGGTTGATGTGTATCTCCTCCAGTGTGTGACCCATGATGTATTCGGTGGCGATGGATCCGGCCGATGGCAGCCGCGGTCGCAGTCCCACTTTGAGTTTTCGGTTCACCTTGGCAATGACCTCAAAGGCTGTGTCGGATTGCAGGTAGTCGAGCGAGAGTTTGAGCGGGTAGGTGGGGTTGGTTTCAAACACCACGTCGTTGCTGCGGCGCAGGTAGTCCATCAGGTTGGTTTTGCTGCGTATCTCAAACTGATCTTTGAGGTACTTCAACTGTCGGATTTTCTCCATCAGGCGGCTTTGGTGCCTGATTTGGTTGAGGTACTCGAGAATTTGTTTCTGAATTTCGATGAGGTTGTTGCGCGCCTCGCTCAGCAGCAGGCGGAGGTGGTTGACAATCTGCGCCAGCTCCACGTCCATGGCCGCGCGAAAAAACGTCTCTTCTTCTTCGGTCACCAGCAATTCGGTTTGGTCAATGAGGCGGTTGATGTCCACGCGTTTGTTGTCGTAGTTCTCCAGCTTGGCGATTTTGACCTTGTAGTTGGGTTCGGTTTTAAAGGTGTTGTCGATGTTGCGTTTGAGGTCGATGATGTTGCGGATGGTGATGCGGCCAATCTTCACCAGCGAGCCTTTCACGGCTTTGAGGTACGAGAAACGGCGCATCTCGCTCGATTCCTGCAGGTAATAAAGGATGTTTTGCTTGACGTGGCCAATGTTTTCGTGAATGTATGAGGTGTTGATTTCTTCGTTCACCTCAAGCACCTGTTCGAAAAACCGCAGAAACTGCTCATCGAGTTCCACAAAGGCCCCATTGGGTCGAATCACCGATCGTTCCATCAGGTATTGCAAGCGCTCCTCTTTTTGATCCACCAGTTCGAGGGCAAACTCCTGCCGATACGAGAGCGTTTTGCGCTTCTCGAACATCTCGGCCAGCAGCTTGTGCTCGCGGCTCAGGGTGTTGAGGAGTTCTTTTATGGAGCTGAATGTGCTCATGGTTTGTGGTTTGAGGGTTTATTGCTCGCATTTTTTTGCGGGCGGTAAAGATAAAAATCATTCATCATGGCGGTGAACGTCGGGATGGGCTTTTAAAGTGATGCTGGTTAATTGTTTTAAAATGAGGGTGTAAAAATATCAACAGGGTGTTGATAACCTCAGTGCTCTTCCCATTTGTGATTCTCCTTTGTCATTTATGATTAAAGAAATCTCAAAAAATAAGATTAACCACTTGGTTAAAACAAATGCATGTTGTAATTTTGACCAGTTGGTTAAATCAAGTGGTTAGTTTTGGTGTGCCTTCAATGTCAGTGTAATAATAAAACAAGAAGATATGACCGATCAGGCAAAAGAGAAAGAGACGCGTGAAAGCATCCTTCGGGCCGCCCGGGAGGTGTTTGTTGAGAAAGGGCTCAATGGCGCCCGCATGCAGGAGATTGCCAATCGTGCCGGCATCAACAAGGCGCTGTTGCATTATTATTTTAATAACAAGGAGACCTTGTTTGATTTTGTGTTCAAAGAAGCGTTTTCGCAATTCTGGCCGCGCATCAATGAGGAGCTGTTGCGCGATGTTCCGTTTCGCAGTGTCGTGAAGGCGGTGGTGCATGGTTATATGACCATGCTGCGGGAACGGCCCTATTTGCCCAATTTCATTCTGAACGAACTGCATACCAATCCCGACCGACTGGAGCGATTGATGAAGGAAGCCGGGTTTCATCCCGAGGTGCTCATTGCCAAAATTCAACAGGAGATTGAGCACGGGACTTGCCGAGCCTTTGATCCCCGAGAAATCATCATCAATGTGATCTCGTTGTCAATGTTCCCCTTTGCTGCCCGTCCGTTGATGCAGCGGGTGTGGTTTGGTAACGATCCGGAACAATACGAGCAGTTTATCAACCGCAGGGCTGAGACGTTGGTGCAGTTTCTCGACAGTGCCCTGTTTTTTAACGCCCAGCAAAACCCTGAAGGTTTGTAAAACCTTCAGGGTTTGACAACGGGTTTGACAATGTACCGACTTAATATTTTTGCAATGAAAAACTTCTTACGTGTGTTGCTGCTCATGATGCCCGTGAGTCTGATGGCACAGAGCGGCGATTTGTCGCTGACCGATTGCATCAGCCGGGCAAAAGCCAATTATCCGCTGGCCAAATCGCGCATGAGCATTGATGAAAGCGCCCGGCTGAGGTTGCTCAACCTTCAGTCGCAGTATTATCCACAGTTTGATGTCACCGGCCAGATGACCTGGCAAAACGATGTGCCCCATGTGGCTGCGTCGGGGTTGCCATTTCAGATGCCCACGGCTCCCAACGATCAATACAAGGCATACTTGGATGTGAAACAGGTGATTTACGATGGAGGCGCCACTTCGGCTGCCAAAAAGGTGGAGCAATCTCGTCGCGACACTGAGTTGAAAGGCATTGAGGTGGAGCTTCGCCAGGTGGAAGCGGGGGTGATTCAGGCCTGGTTTGTGGTGCTCTCCATCGACAAGCAGCTGGAGCAAATGCATCTGACCATGGCCACTCTTGAGGCTCGCTTGCAGGAGTTGGACGTGAAAATCAAAAACGGATGGGTGTTGTCATCGCAGGGCGACCAGTTTAGGGTGGAGCTGTTGCAGTTGCAGCAACGCCAAGCCACGCTGGTGCAGGCACGCTTGTCGGCCATTGCCATCCTGAACGAATACTCGGGAATGGCCATGGGCGATTCGGTGCGGTTGCAGTTGCCGTTTCAGGTGGCCGACAGTGTGGGCTTGCGCCCGGAACTGGCACAAATGTCTGCACAACTCACTCAGCTCGAGGCGTCGCAAAAAATGGCCGCCGTGGTGCGAATGCCCCGTGTGTCGGCCTTTGCACAATTGGGGTATGGCAATCCGGGCTTCAACATGTTGATGGATAGTTTTGAGCCTTTTTATATGGTGGGGCTGCGTCTCAACTGGACGTTGTGGGACTGGCAGCGCAGCCGTCATGACCGGCTGGTGATTGGTCAGCAACAGCAAATGGTGCAGCAGCGTCAGGAAGCGTTTGTGAAGCAGCAACACATTCAGCAGTTCGATATGGTTGCCCGCATCGAGGGGTTGAGAAAAACGCTACTGTTGGATGAACAAATCATCGCCCTTCGTCAAAACATCACCCAAACGGCTCTGTCGCAATTCAACAATGGCACTATTACGGCATCGGACTACATCTCGCGCCTCAACGAGGAGGCCATGGCTCGCCTGTCGGCTCAGCTGCATCAGGTGGAGTTGAGAAAGTTGCAGGTAGAGCTGGCTTTTGTGAATGGGCTGAAACTTTAATGTTTTTCTTTAAAACGCAAAGGCGCGGAGAGAGGAACGCCAAGTGCGCAAAGTCTGTTTCTTGGCGACCTTTGCGAAAACTTGGCGTCTTAGCGGTTAAAATGGGAAACGCTGAATTTTAAATAATAGTCAAATCAAACACATACATTATATGAAACGATTTAAGTATTCATACATCTGGATGATGCTTCTGTTGTCATCTTGCGGCAACGGCAACCATCGTTCCGATGCTTACGGTAATTTCGAGAGCACCGAAATCATCATCAGTGCCGAAGCTGCCGGAAAAGTGATGGCCGTCTTTGTGGAGGAGGGCGACCCAGTGATGGCGGGCGATGTCATTTGCCTGATAGATACAGTGCCTTTGCATCTTCAAAAGCAACAACTGATTGCCGGCAAAACGGCGGTGATGACCGGGATGCGCAAGATTTCGACAGCCATTGACGTGCAAAAAGCCCAAAAGCAGATGCTCGAAAATGACCTGGTGCGGTTAGAAAAGATGAAGGCCGGCAATGCCGCCACCGCCAAGCAATACGACGATGCCACGGGGCAGATGGATGTCATTGATCGTCAGATTGACAATACCCGTGCCCAGCTCGATGGCATCCATGCCGAGCTGACGCTGGCCGATGCCAAAATAGCCTCTCTCAACGACCAGTTGACCCGATGCACCGTGAAGGCTCCGCAGGTTGGCACCATCCTGAGCAAACTCACCGAGGTGGGCGAGCTGCTCACCCCGGGACGCCCCATTGTGAAGCTGGCGAACCTCAACCCCATGATTTTGCGAGCCTACATCAGTGGCGACATGCTGCCACAGGTGAAAATCGGCCATGAGGTGAACGTGCTCATCGATCGCGATGGCAACGCCAACGACACCCTGCCGGGCACCATCACGTGGGTGTCGTCGACGGCCGAGTTCACACCCAAAATCATCCAAACCAAACAGGAGCGCGTCAATCAGGTGTATGCCTTTAAGGTGACGGTGCCCAACGATGGCCGCATCAAAATAGGGATGCCGGGCGAAGTGGTCTTAATTAAATAGTGGAGGGTTTCGGGTTTCTGGTTACGGGGTACGAGTTGCGGGTTTTCGAACCAGAAACTCGAAACTCGTAACTCTAAACCAGTAACTAGCAACCCGCAACAAATCAAAAACATCAGAATCATGATCACCATTCATCAACTCACCAAGCAGTTTGGGCCGGTGACGGCCGTTGACCGGGTGTCGCTGACGGTCAACGGGGGGGAGCTCTTTGGTTTTATCGGCCCCGACGGCGCCGGCAAAACCACCCTCCTGCGTATGGTGAATTCGCTCATGCTGCCCACTTCGGGCGAGGTGTCGTTGTGGGGGCTCAATCCGGTGACCGATTACAAACAGGTGCGTACCATGATTGGTTACATGCCCGGCAAATTCTCGCTTTATCTCGATTTGACGGTCGAAGAGAACCTGCAGTTTTTTGCCTCGGTGTTTGGAACCACCGTTGCCGAAAACTATCATCTGATTGCCGACATCTATTCGCACATCGAGCTCTTTAAACATCGCAAAGCGGGACAGCTGTCGGGGGGCATGAAGCAAAAGCTGGCGCTGTCGTGTGCCCTCATTCACAAGCCACGGTTGCTCATTCTCGATGAGCCCACCACGGGTGTGGATGCCGTGTCGAGGGGCGAATTTTGGGAGATGCTTCGCAAACTTAAACACAGCGGCATCACCATTCTGGTGTCGACGCCCTACATGGACGAAGCCGCCCTTTGCGACCGGGTGGCACTGATGCAAAACGGCAACGTGCTGCAGGTGGATACCCCGATAGGCATCACCCAGGGGTTTACCCGGCCGTTGTTTGCCATTCGCACCCAACACCGGCACGAGGCTTTGCAATCGTTGCGTGGATGGGAATATGTACACAAGGTATATCCCTATGGCGAAACATTGCATTACATCGATCATCGTCAAGGGGTGACGGTCGATGACATTGAAGCATATTTGTCGGTTTGTGGCATTGCCCATCAGGGGGTACAGCGGGTTGCACCGGGCATCGAAGACCGATTTATGGAATTGATGGATGGGTAGAGACAGGGCATGCCCTGTCTCTACCCACGCGATACAATCATTCAACCAAAATCATCAACCTATGACACATACCGAAACCGTTATCACCGTTTCACATCTGTACAAAAAGTTTGGGAAGTTCACGGCCAACGACGACCTGAACTTTGAGGTGTACCGGGGTGAGATATTTGGTTTTTTGGGCGCCAATGGCGCCGGCAAAACCACTGCCATGCGCATTTTGTGCGGCCTATCGTCGCCCACCTCGGGCACGGCCATGGTGGCCGGTTACAATGTGGCCGAACAACCCGAGCTGGTGAAGCGCAACATCGGTTACATGAGCCAGAAGTTTTCGCTTTACGAGGATCTCACCATTTGGGAAAACATGCGCCTGTATGCCGGCATTTACGGTGTTACGGGCAAGGCTTTTCGCGACAGGGCTGAAAATTTGCTGTCGGAGCTGCACTTCCTCAATCATCGGCACGAACTCATTGCCGGCTTGTCGTTGGGCTGGAAACAGAAACTGGCCTTCACGGTGGCGTTGATTCACCGTCCGGCCATTGTGTTTCTTGATGAACCCACCGGCGGTGTCGATCCGGTGACACGCCGTCAGTTTTGGGAGATGATATATGAGGCGGCGCATCAGGGCACCACCATCTTTGTCACCACTCACTACATGGACGAAGCCGAATATTGCGACCGCATCACCATCATGGCCGACGGTAAAATTAAAGCCCTCGACACCCCTGGCAATCTTAAAGCATCGATGGGGGTGGAGACCATGAATGAGGTGTTTGTGGGGCTGACGAGGTGAGATGTGAGATATAAGTAGCAAGATATGAGACGTAAGTATCAAGACACAAGACCCAGTTTTAATGATGCTTTCATCTTGATACCTGATACTTTCTCTTGATACACTAAATAAATAACCCATGAAACAACTACAAGCCTTTATTCGAAAGGAGTTCAAACATATTTTTCGCGATGGCCTCACGGTGTTGATATTGTTTGTGATGCCCATTGCGCAACTGTTGATATTTGGTTACGTGGTGAGCACCGAAATGCGCGATGCTCACATCGGCATTCTCGACCATGCACGCGACGAGGCCACGCGCGAAATCACCCGCAGGATGGCTGCATCGGGGTATTTTAAAATTGATGCCATGCTCTCGTCTGAGGCCCAAATTGAACCGGCCTTTCGGCAGGGACGCCTAAAAATGGTGGTGGTGTTTGAGCCCGGTTTTTCGCAGCGACTGCAAAAGGACGGCACGGCATCGGTGCAACTGTTGGCCGATGCCTCGGATGCCAACACGGCTCAACTGCTCACCGGTTATAGCAATGGCATCATCCAAAAATTTGCCATGGAGCAAAATGTTGCTTCGGGAGCGATGCCGTCTATCCACACGCAGGTGCGCATGTTTTACAACGAAGCGCTAAAAGGGGTGTTCATGTCGGTGCCGGGCCTCATGGCCATGATTTTGATGATTGTGTCGGCCATGATGACCTCCATTTCCATCACCCGCGAAAAGGAATTCGGATCGATGGAGGTGTTGCTCATTTCGCCCCTCAAACCCTGGCAAATCATTGTGGGGAAAGTGATTCCTTATTTGTTGCTGGCGTTTGTCAACATTCTTACCATATTGTCAATGAGTTATTGGGTGTTTCAGATGCCGGTGAACGGGAGTCTGGCTTTGCTGCTGGGGGTGAGCACCCTGTTTACTTTGGTGGCGTTGAGTTTGGGCATTTTTATCTCCACGGTAGCCTCTAACCAGATGGTGGCCATGTTTATCTCGATGTTTGCCCTCATGTTGCCCACCATCTTGCTGTCGGGCTTTATTTATCCCATCGAGAATATGCCATGGGCGTTGCAAGTGCTGAGCAACATCATGCCGCCCAAGTGGTTCATCATTGCCATCAAACGCATCATGTTGCAGGGCGGTGGCATGGAGTATATTTGGAAAGAGGTGCTCATTTTGAGCGGTTTTGTAGTGCTCTTCATCACCCTGTCGGTGAAACGTTTCAATGTGCGAATCGGTTGATGGTCATCATTCAAAAAAAACAGACACATGCGTACCCTGTTGTTTCTCATTCAAAAAGAGTTTTTGCAAATATTCCGTAATAAAGTGTTGTTGCGGTTGATGTTGGTGTTGCCCGTGGTTCAGTTGATTGTGTTGGTCAATGCGGCCACGCTCGATATGAAGGACAACTGTGTGATCATTGTCGATCAGGACGGCACGTCGATGTCGCAGGGGCTGATTTCGAAGTTCAATGCGTCGCCGTTCTTTCGGGTGCTCGACATTACGCCCGAACTGGAACCGGCCATGAAACGCTTTCGAGGCGAACGCATCGATGCCATTTTGGTGATCCCCCATCGGATGGAGAAGGATTATCATCGCAGCGGCTCATCGTCGGTGCAGTTGCTGACCAATGCCATCAACAGCACACGGGCGCAGCTCACTTACAGTTACACACAAGCACTGGTGAACGATTACAACGGGCAGATTGGCATTGCACAGTCGTCGGTAACCGGCTCGCCGGTGCGGGTGAACGCATCGTGGCGCTATTGGTTCAATCCCGAACTCAATTATAAGTATTACATGTTGCCAGGCATCCTGGTGATTTTGGTGACCATCATCGGCATGTTCATGGCAGCCATCAATCTGGTGAGGGAAAAGGAGATGGGCACCCTCGAGCAAATCAACGTCACGCCCGTGCGCCGTTCTCAGTTTATCACGGCCAAACTGGTGCCTTTTTGGATGATCGGGATGTTTGAATTGGCTTTGGGGCTCATTATTGGCAAGTTGCTTTATCACATTCCCTTCGAAGGCAGTCTGGTGGTTCTTTTCTTATTTGCGGGGGTGTATCTGGTGGCCATGCTGGCGCTGGGGTTGCTTATTTCCACTTCGGTTCAGACACAGCAGCAGGTTCTGTTTATGAGCTACTTCTTTTTGCTCATTTTTATCATGATGAGCGGCTTGTTTACCCCTGTTGAAAACATGCCCGACTGGGGGCAGGCGTTCAATCGCATCAACCCGCTTTATTATTTTATCGAGACCATGCGACGGGTGTTGCTCAAAGGCAGTGGTTTTGCTGATATTTTGCCGTTGCTGGCAGGGGTGGGGGCTATCGCGTTGGTGGCTTTGCCGTTGGCCATATATTCTTACAAAAAAACCAATTGAATGATGCGTTTTGCCGATCATACTCGGTCTCAATAAAATCATGCAATGACTATACGGAGGGACATATTTCAAACAACTCCGGCGGGAAATTGGGATGTTACCTTTAAGGATTCATTAAGATATGAAGACGTCAGACGATGAGACAGATGATGAGAGATTTTTAGATCTTTTTTAGTCCCTTCAGTCTTATCTATCTGTCTTTAGTCTAATAATCTTCATGTCTTTTATTCGAATCGCACTCACTCAACGACATTGATTAAGGATTGGTAATCAGTCAAACGTCTGGTTCAAAAAATAATTGAGGTGTTTTGGGGAATAATGTTGGATTGCATTGGGGGCTGCATGAACGTGATATTTCATTTTTGTGTTAAGAATTTTACGAAGCTCTTGGTGTTGGTTAGAATTTTATTTGAGCGTTTTTTGTGTGATTGCGGTGAAATGTTAAAAGATGAAACCTATTTTGCGCATTTTATAATGAATTGAAAGATTGGGTTTTCGGAAAGTGTTATTTTGACATCTTAAATGTGGAATAATTCTAAATTGCAAATGTGCTTCGATGTGTTGGATTTAACAGACAGATAGCGATTTACAGGTAAATTTCACAAACGTACCCGCCTATTAGATATGCTAAAAGCAATATATGTGAAAAACAGGCTACTTATTAATATATAGATGTTTAGATATTAAGGAAAAATGTCTCTAATGACATGATGTGAATGCCTTTGATAACGAGCGGCTTAAAGGCGTAAATTTGCCCCGTTTTAAAATTCTAACGCATGGGAATTGAAGCCGTGGTTTTGTTATTTGTCGTGGGACTGTTTCTGGTGGGCAGTGCCGTGATTTTTGCGCATTTTTTTGCACCAAAATCGGAAAACCATTCCAAATTCGAGGCTTACGAGTGTGGCATCCCTGTCAGGGACGGAGCCTGGATGCAATTTAATGTGGGGTATTATATGTATGCCCTCATTTATTTGGTGTTTGATGTTGAAATAGTGTTCCTCTTTCCATGGGCCGAGGTGATGCACGACATGGGCACATCGGCCTTTGTGGAGGTGGTCATCTTTTTTGCGGTGTTAGGATTGGGATTGGCCTATGCCTGGAAGAAAAACGCATTGAAATGGCAATAAAAATTAAATCGATGAAGGAAGAGGACTTCAACGACAACGATACGTTGGAGCTCTTCAAACAAACCGGGGGGAGCGTGTTGCTCACCACCATCGACGACGTCATCAACTGGGGACGGAGCAATTCGATATGGCCGCTCACTTTTGCCACCAGTTGTTGCGGCATTGAAATGATGGCGACCGGGGCAGCCCGTTATGACATGGCGCGCTTTGGTATTGAGGTGTACCGCCCTTCGCCGCGTCAGGCCGACGTGATAGTGGTGGCCGGCACCATCGTGCACAAAATGGCGCCTGTGCTCAAGCGTCTTTATGACCAAATGGCCGACCCCAAATACGTCATTGCCATGGGCTCGTGTGCCATCTCGGGCGGGCCGTTTTATTGCAACAGTTACTCGGTGGTGCGTGGAGTGGATCATGTGATTCCCGTGGATGTGTATGTGCCCGGTTGTCCGCCTCGGCCCGAAGCCCTGTTGTATGGGGTAATGCAACTGCAACGCAAAATTAAAGCCGAGGGACGTGATAATCGCACGGCTAACCGACGGGATTTTGTGTGAGGGGGGAGTGAGCGAAGAGACAAAGTAACTAAGTGGCAAAGTGCCTAAGTACCTAATTGGGAATGCAGGAGAGTGTAAGAGGATGAAGAGGGAGATAATTATAATCATATAATCACAGAAACTCGATGTCAGAAACAATCATATGAACCATAACGAATTACATCAATTGCTGTTGTCGCACTTTTCGGAGGTGGAAGTGGCCGTGGGCAGTCAGTTTATTGAGATGACGGTGGCTCCGGAAGGGCTGCATGAGGTGGCCAAGCGGCTTTGTGAGCATCATGCGTGCCGCATGGATTTTCTTTTTTGCCAGTCGGGTGTGGATGTCAATGGCCGGTTGGGCGTGGTGTATCATGTGCGTTCCACGACGTTGAAGCACGCTTGCGTGCTGAAGTGTTTTGCTGAACAGCGCGAAGGAGCAGTGCTCGACAGCGTGTATGACATATGGCCGGCGGCGTATGCTTTTGAACGTGAGATATACGATTTGCTGGGGATTACTTTTCATCATCATCCCGACCTTCGACGCATCTTTTTGGAGGACGACTATCGGGGCTTTCCGCTTCGCAAGGATTTTATTGATGAGATAAACATCATTCATAATTAAACCGATCATGGCTCAAACATCTGACTCCCATCAGGTCATCATAGGGGAGCACGAACAATATACCATCAACATGGGGCCACAGCACCCCAGTACGCACGGGGTGTTGCGCTTTGAATTGTCGCTCGAGGGCGAGACGGTGGTGGGGGTGCGCTCGCATTGCGGCTACATTCACCGCGGCATCGAAAAGATGTGCGAGGTGAGCACTTATCAGCAAATCATTCACCTGACCGACCGCATGGATTACCTGTCGGCGCACATCAACAACGAGGCTGTGAGCCTGTGTGTTGAAAAGGCTTTGGGCATTGAGGTGCCCGAGCGGGTGAAGGTGATTCGCACCATCCTTTCGGAACTCACCCGGGTGGGGTCGCACCTGTTGTGGTGGTCGGCTTTTGGCATGGACATGGGCGCTCTTACCACCTTTTTTTACGGCATGCGCGACCGCGAAAAGATTCTCGACATCTTTGAGGAGAGTTGCGGCGGGCGTTTGTTGCAAAGTTTCATTTGTCCGGGCGGGTTGATGCACGATGTGCACCCCAATTTTGTGGCGCGCATCAGGGAGTTGATCCCTTACCTGCGCAAGAAACTGCCCGAATATGATCGTCTTCTCACCGGCAACATCATTTTACAGGAGCGAACCCGTAATATTGGCGTGCTGAGCCGGCAACAGGCCATTGCCTGGGGCGTCACCGGTCCTTCGGGACGGGGCTCGGCCTTCAGCTGCGACGTGCGTGTGCATGAGCCTTACAGTGCCTACGACCGGGTGAAGGTCAATGAAGTGCTGTATCATCAGGGCGATACATTTGCGCGGTATCGGGTGCGTTTGGATGAGATTCACGAGTCGCTGAGCATCCTCGAGCAGCTCATTGATCAGATACCCGAGGGCAACGATTATGCCGTGAAGATGAAACCCATTATCAAACTGCCGGCAGGCGACTACTACCAACGGGTGGAGACCGCGCGTGGCGAGTTGGGGGTTTACATGGTGAGCGATGGCGAGAAATACCCTGTGCGGGTGAAGTTTCGCAGCCCCAACTTCAGCAACCTCTTTGTGATTGAACAGCTGGCCGTGGGGCACAAAATTGCCGACCTGGTGGCCATCAGTGGATCCCTCGATTTGGTGATTCCTGACATTGACCGATGAGGGGGGGAATTCCCACCCTTCATTAGCCCTTTCGCTCTGTCACTCTTTTGCACTCTTGCACTCTTGCACTTTTTTACTTTGCCGCTTAGTTACTTTGCCACTTAGTTACTTTGTCACTTTCACATATGAACTTATACGATTTTAGTTCACTTACCCAATCTATCCACCAGGGGCTGTCGGCCATGATGGCGCCGGCGTGGGTCACCGTTACCGAGATGGTGCTGGTGGGGGTGGTGTTTTTACTCTTTTATGCGCTGGTGGGGCTGGCGTTGGTGTACATTGAGCGTAAGGTGTGCGCCTTTATTCAAAACCGACTGGGGCCCAACCGTGTGGGACCTTATGGATTGGTGCAAACGGTGGCCGACCTCATTAAGCTTCTTTTTAAGGAATTGTTGATGGTACACAAGGCCGACAAGTTTTTGTTTAATCTGGCACCTTTCATCGTGATTATTGCCTCATTTCTGGCCATTGGGGCGCTGCCCTTTGCCAAAGGGTTGCAGGCACTCGATTTGAACGTGGGGCTTTTTTACATCATTTCGGTGACGTCGCTCACGGTGTTGGGCATTTTGCTGGCCGGGTGGTCGAGCAATAGCAAATACTCGCTGTTGGGAGCCATGCGCAGCGGCGCACAGGTCATTAGCTATGAGCTGTCGGTGGGCATGTCACTGCTCACCATCATCATCTTTTCGGGCAGCATGCAATTGTCGGTCATTGTTGACAGTCAGGCCGATGGCTGGTGGTTGTTTAAGGGGCATGTGCCGGCGTTCATCGCGTTCGTGATATTTTTGGTAGCATCGACGGCCGAGACCAACCGTGGCCCTTTTGATATGGCCGAGGCCGAGTCGGAGCTGACGGCCGGTTTTCATACTGAATATTCGGGCATCAAGTTTGCCTTTTTCTTTCTGGCCGAATACATGAACATGTTTTTGGCCGCCGCGCTGGCTGCCACCGTGTTTCTGGGTGGCTGGCAACCGCTGCACTTTGGCGGACTGGAGGCCTTTAACCGGGTGATGGATTTTATTCCGCCGCTGGTGTGGTTTTTTGGCAAGACCTTCGCGCTCATCTATATCATCATGTTGTTTAAATGGACTTTCCCCCGGCTGCGCATCGATCAGTTGCTGACGTTGGAGTGGAAGTATTTGTTGCCCATCAACCTGGTGAATATCCTGGTGGTGTCGTGGGTGGTGCTCAAGGGGTGGCATTTTTAAGATGGTGAGAGTCGATATCGTTATACTGAAAAAGATAGGAAGATGATTAGACTTTAGAAAGATGATGAGATGAAGAAAGATGTTTAGATCCGTTCTCTTTGTCTCCTCAGTCTAATCTATCTGTCTTCAGTCTGTGAATCTTCTTGTCTTTTATATGAATAGCAGAAATTAAATGACATTGAATTATTATTGATAAAAATGGTTGACGTTTATGATAAATCATCCAAATAAAGAATTGGGAGGCTGGCAGTTGTTTCGGAAATATTTTTCGGAGCTGTGGTTTGGCATTCGAACGCTTTTAAAAGGGTTGCGCATCACTTCGGGCTATTTTTTCAGCCCCAAGGAGATCATTACCGAGCAATATCCCGAGAATCGGGCCACGCTCAAGATGTTCGACCGTTTTAAGGGCGAGGTTATCATGTCACATACTGCCGAAAATCGTCATCGCTGCACCGGATGTGGCATTTGTGAGATGAATTGCCCCAATGGCTCCATTCAGGTCATCACCCGCAAGGAGACCACGCCCGAGGGAAAATCGGTGCGGGGGCTGGATAAACATATCTATCACCTGGGCATGTGTACTTTTTGCGGGTTGTGCGTGAAGAGTTGCCCGTCGGATGCGCTGGCCTTCGGGCAGAAGTTTGAGCATGCTGTGTTTAATCGCCATCATTTGACCAAGGTGCTCAATCAACCCGGGTCATTACTCCAAAAAGAAATAAAAGCATCATGAGTTTACACGAAATTCTGTTTATCGTCTTCTCAACGGTTGTGCTGCTGTTTTCGCTCATGACTGTGCTGAGCCGTCGGATTTTACGGTCGGCCACTTATTTGTTGCTGGTGTTGGTGGCCACGGCGGGCATTTATTTATGGCTTCAATATGAATTTATGGCGGCGGTGCAGGTGGCGCTTTATGCCGGGGGTATTGTGGTGATTATCGTGTTCTCCATTTTGCTCACGCACCATATTCATCACCGTTCCAAGCCGTTTCCGCCCGTGCGGGTGATTACCGGGCTGGGGGTAGCCGGACTGGGAGCTGCCCTGACCATCTGGGCCATTTTACAGCACGATTTTCACTATCATGAGGCCGAACCGCTGGAGGTGAATGCCAAAGTGATTGGCCAGCATTTGGTGAATACCGGTGATGGGGGGTACGCCCTGCCGTTTGAGGTCATCAGCGTGCTGTTGCTGGCGGTGCTGGTGGGCGCCATTGTGGTGGCCAAAAAGGATAAGGCAAATGAACAAACATCCGAAAATAAGTAAGTTATGCTGCATACCATTCCATTGCACTATTTCCTGATTGTGGGCACGCTGATGTTCTTCATCGGGGTGGCCGGGTTCATCATCAGGCGCAACCTGATTACCATCCTTATGTCGGTGGAGTTGATGCTCAATGCCGTCAATATTAATTTTTTGGCAGTGAACCGTTATCTCTATCCCCACCATCTCGAGGGGCATTTTTTCACCCTGTTCATTGTGGCCATTGCCGCTGCAGAAGCGTCCATTGCCATAGCGCTGATCATTAACATCTACCGCCGCTTCAGCACCATTGACGTGGATCAGGTGAGCGACATGAAATATTAACGCATCGGGAGCGGATGCTTTTAAAAACAAAACAGTAGTGATATGATTTCATTCGATTATACTTTGCTCATTCCGGTGTTGCCTTTGCTGATGTTTTTGACGTTGGGCATTGGTGGTCATCGGCTCAAACCACTCATGGCAGGCTTGCTGGGAAGTGCTGCAATGGGGGTGGTGACTGTGTTGTCGTACCTGACGGCCATACAGTACTTTTTTGTCGGGGGCGGCATGGGTGCCGATGGCTATGTGGCGTTGATCCCGTTTCAGTTCACCTGGCTGGCGTTTACCGATACGTTGCGAATTACCCTGGGCGTGATGCTCGACCCCATTTCGGTGATGATGCTGGTGGTGATTTCGACCGTGTCGCTGATGGTACACATTTATAGCCTGGGCTACATGAAGGGAGAGAAGGGCTTTCAGCGGTTTTATGCTTTTTTGTCGTTGTTTTCATTCTCGATGCTGGGGCTGGTTTTGGCCACCAATATTTTTCAGATGTATATCTTTTGGGAGCTGGTGGGGGTGTCGTCGTTCCTGCTCATTGGGTTTTATTATCGCAAGCCGTCGGCCATTGCGGCGTCTAAAAAAGCATTTATTGTGACTCGTTTTGCCGATTTCGGCTTCTTGCTGGGCATCCTTATTTTGTCGTATTACACGGGGACGTTCGACTTTGGCATCCTCACGCAACCTGAAACATCGCCGGTGGCATCGATGGCTGGTGTGTCATTCATGGGGCTGTCGGTGGTGTCGTGGGCCATGGTGTTGGTGTTTATGGGGGGGGCAGGTAAGTCGGCCATGTTTCCTTTGCACATTTGGTTGCCCGATGCCATGGAGGGACCTACGCCGGTGTCGGCACTCATTCACGCGGCCACGATGGTGGTGGCAGGCGTGTATTTGGTGGCGCGCCTGTTTGTGGTGTATCATTTTTGGGCGGCCGACATACAGGAGGTCATCGCATGGGTGGGGGCTTTTACATCGCTGTTTGCCGCGGTGATTGCCATCACGCAGCACGACATCAAGCGGGTGCTGGCTTTTTCGACCCTTTCGCAAATTGGTTACATGATGCTGGCTCTGGGTGTGTCGGGTTACGGCGGAGCAGAGGGAACGGGGTACATGGCTGCCATGTTTCACCTGTTCACGCATGCCATGTTTAAAGCGTTGCTGTTTTTGGGTGCCGGGTCGGTGATTCACGCTGTTCACAGCAATTTGATGACCGAAATGGGCGGTCTGCGAAAATATATGCCGGTGACGCACATCACTTTTCTGATTGCCTGTCTGACCATTTCGGGGGTTCCCTTTTTATCGGGATTCTTTAGCAAGGATGAGATTTTGGTGGCCGCGTTCGAACACAGCAAGGTGTTGTTTGCCATCGAGTTTTTGGTGGCCGGGCTCACGGCCTTTTATATGTTCCGACTCTATTTTAACGTGTTTTGGGGGCAGGAACGTCATTATCACCACACCCCGCACGAATCGCCGTGGGTGATGACGGTGCCTTTGATGGTGCTGGCTTTTGCCTCGGTTTTCTCAGGATATCTGCCATTTACGCATCTGGTGTCGCCCGATCGTTTGCCTTTCGAGGTGCATCTGCACTGGGGCATCGCCATTCCGTCGGTGCTCATCGGACTGGCGGGCATTGGGCTGGCCTGGGTGCTATACAAACGTCCGAGCCGTGTGCCCGACCGCATGGCTGCTGCCATGGGTGGGTTTTATACCACGGTGTATCACAAATTTTATATCGACGAGGTTTACCTGTTTGTGACTCGTCGGGTGCTCTTTAACCTGGTGTCGCGCCCCATTTCCTGGTTCGATCGGCATGTGGTGGATGCCTTTATGAATGCGCTGGCCAATGTGACCAATGGTGTGTCGGATCGCATCAAGGGACTTCAGTCGGGGCAGTTGCAGATGTATGCCGCCACTTTTGCCGCCGGGGTGATTGGGCTGGTGTTGTTGGCGTTGTATTATTTGGGGAGTGCCTGAGGAGGGAGTGCGAGAGTGCAGGAGTGCGAGAGTGCAAGAGTGTAGGAGTGTAGGAGTGTAAGAGTGTAGGAGTGCAAGAGTGCAAAAGTAAGAGAGTACAAAAAGGTTGGGTGGTTGGCTAAAGAGCCTGGAACTAAAAAATTAGAAACAATATCAAAATGAACATACTTCATTTCCTCATCATCATTCCGGTGCTGACATTGGCCGGGGTTTTGACATCGCGAAGCCTGAAAGGGGTGCGTTGGGTGTCGGCGGTTGGGATGTTTGCCCAGTTGCTGGTGGCCATTGCGGTGATGGTGACTTACATGGGGCTGCGCAAAGGGGGCGATTCGGCTGAGATGGTGCTCATGGAGAGTCACACCTGGTTTGCATCGCTCAACATTCATTACACCATTGGAGTGGATGGCATTTCATCGGCCATGATTTTACTCACGGCCATCGTGATGTTTGCCGGGGTGTTTGCCTCGTGGGAACTCGAGTATTTGCAAAAGGAGTTCTTTGTGTCGCTCATTTTGCTGGTGACGGGCGTGTACGGTTTTTTCATCTCGCTCGACCTTTTCACCATGTTTTTGTATTACGAACTGGCGGTGATTCCCATGTATCTGCTCATTGGTATTTGGGGCACGGGGCCCAAGGAATATTCGGCCATGAAGCTTACGCTGATGCTCATGGGCGGCAGTGCGTTGCTCATTGTGGCTTTGTTTGGGATTTTTTACGGGGCGGCCGACGGGGTGCATACTTTCAACTTGCTCGAATTGGGTCAACACCCCATGCCGGTGGAGATGCAGCGCTTCATCTTCCCGTTCGCCTTTTTGGGCTTCGGGGTGCTGGGGGCATTGTTTCCCTTTCACACCTGGTCGCCCGATGGTCACGCTTCGGCGCCCACGGCCGTGTCGATGTTGCATGCGGGTGTGTTGATGAAACTGGGGGGCTTTGGCATCTTTCGGGTGGCCATGTATCTGATGCCTCAGGCGGCGCAGGAGCAGGCCTGGATTTTTATCATCCTTACCAGCATTAGTGTGGTGTACGGTGCCTTTGGTGCCATCTGGCAAAAGGATTTGAAGTTCATCAACGCCTATTCGTCGGTGAGCCATTGCGGCCTGGTGATTTTCGGGCTGCTGATGATGAATCGCACGGCCATGGACGGCGCCATTTTGCAAATGATTTCGCACGGGCTGATGACGGCGCTTTTTTTTGCCCTCATTGGCATGATTTACTCACGCACCCATACGCGTCAGATTCACGAGATGGGCGGCCTCATGCAGGTGATTCCCTTTTTGGCGGTGGTGTATATGATTGCCGGTTTTGCCTCGCTGGGGTTGCCGGGCTTGAGCGGGTTTGCAGCCGAGATGACCATCTTTGTGGGGGCGTTTCAGCATGGCGATCTCTTTCACCGGGTGGCCACCATCATGGCCATTTCGGCCATTGTGGTCACGGCCGTTTATATACTTCGTGTGGTGGGCATCTTGCTGCTGGGGCCGGTCAAGAACGACCATTTTTTGCACCTGAAAGATGCCACGTGGTATGAGCGGCTCAGCACCCTTACGCTGGTGGTGGCTGTGGCCGGGGTCGGTCTTTACCCGCAGTGGCTTTATCGGTTGATTTACGATAGCCTGGGGCCGGTGGCCGAGAAGTTGTTGGCTGCCTTGTGATGCAAATCGATTGTTTTTTCTTTAAAGAATATTGGCAGATGGGTTCTGCTTGTTAAATATTGTTGTTCAATGAATTCACAAAATCTGTGGCTGATGCGCCACGAATTGATGCTGGCCGTATCGGTGGTGGTGCTGCTGGTGGTGGAGATTTTTTCGTCGGCAAAGCACAAGACCAATGTGGTGTTGCCCTTGTCCATTGCACTCATGGGGCTGTCGATGCTGGTGGGCGGGATGTATCCCGAGGCGGGGACGCTCTTTGGCGGCATTTACCGCACCGATGCTCTGCGCACGGCAGTGAAGCTGGTGTTGGATGCCGGTGCGTTGCTGGTGTTTTTTCAGGTGTACGGCTGGATCCGTCGTCCCGAAAACAGTGATAAGGTCTCGGAGTTTTTCATTCTGGTGTTTTCGACCCTCATAGGGATGCATTATATGGTGTCGGCCGGCGATTTTATGATGATGTACCTGGGGCTGGAGTTGGCCTCCATTCCTTTGAGTGCCCTGGCGGCCTTCGATCGCTACAAGCGTGTGTCGGCCGAGGCGGGCATCAAGTACATTCTTTCGTCGGCCATGTCCACTGCTTTTTTGCTTTTTGGTTTGTCGTTTATCTACATCACTGCCGGAACGTTGCATTTTGATGCGTTGCAGGCGGCCTTTCGTCCCGATGTGCTGACGATTTTGGGACTGGTTTTTTTCATGGCCGGCATGGCTTTTAAAATCTCTTTGGTACCCTTTCACCTTTGGACGGCCGATGTGTACGAGGGGGCACCGGTGGCTGTAACGGCTTATTTTTCGGTGGTGTCGAAGGGTGCGGCGGTGTTTGTGCTCACCTGGGTGTTGTATCATGTGTTTGGCGCTGCTGTTGAGCAGTGGCGCATCATTTTGGTGACGCTGGCGGTGATGACCATGACAGTGGGGAATCTATTTGCCCTTCGTCAGCAAAATATGAAACGGTTCCTGGCCTTTTCGAGCATCGCCCAGGCGGGTTTCATCCTGTTGGGCATGTTGGGGCAGGGGGCTTTGGGCATGGCTTCGGTGGTGTTTTACCTGCTGGTGTATGTGTTTACCAACATCGCGGCCTTTAGCGTGGTGGCAGCCATCAGCAATGCCACCGGTAAGGAAAACATCGACGACTATCGTGGACTGTATGCCACCAATCCCCGCCTGACGCTGGTGCTGATGGTGGCATTGTTCTCATTGGCCGGCATTCCCCCTGTGGCCGGCTTTTTTGGTAAGTTGTTTCTGTTTAACGCAGCCGCATCGCAGGGCTATTATTGGCTCATTTTTGTGGCGGTGGTCAATGCCACCATCTCGCTTTACTATTACCTGCGTCCGGTGCGAGCCATGTTCATCGACAAAAATGAACACCCCATCGCCTTTTTCAAATCTGATGCCTACATGCGCATGGGACTACTGCTGTGCATGGCCGGGATTTTTGCCACCGGGTTCATCAGCTGGTTCTTTGAGTATTTGTTTGCGGTGAGTTAATGTCTTTAAATTGTAACCATTCAATCATTTATCAACATGGCACTCAATCAAATTAAAGTCACAGTTCAAGAGATGGGCGGCAAGCGCTGCGTGGTGGTCGAGTCGGGTATGGAAGCCCCGCGTGCTGAATTTCTGAGTCGCTTATTGCTGCACAATGGCTATGAAGTGATGGCAAATGCCGACGTGCAAGGCCGCATCACCCTGGGCGTCACCGACCTGCTGTTCAATCCTGTCATTGATGTGTACGAGCGTCGCCTGCGCAGCTTCACCGGGCACAAGGTCACCCCGGCCTATTGGTTGCAACGCTCGGATGCCGAAACGGTCGGGGAGGTCACTTATTGGAAACATGGGGAGTAACCATGTTTAGGGGAAGGTGAGTGCGTTGTCGTGTAAATATTAAACGCGGAGGCTCAAAAAACTCATAGGTTTTTATTGTTTTGACGTGAGTTGGGTAGTGGCTCTCTTCCTTCATTTAGAGATGCAGATAACTCATCAACCTTCGTATCTGGGCTTATTCAAGCGTTTCAATAAATTGCTTAGCTGTCATTGTTGGCAATTTTGAATTTTTAAAATCTTTAAGGTTTCGAGTAATAATCAATTCTTGCTCATTTTCAATTGCTGTAAAGTATTGAAGTCCATCTTCAAAATCTGAATAAGTATCGTCATTTAAAGCCAATCCAATTATTTTATCATCTAATGGCAAAACATTAAGAATCAACCGAAGTTTCCTTAAAACCGATTTCGCTTTATTGGAATCCATTTGTCTCAACAATACATAACTGGTATTTGCAATCGTCAAAGATGAAACAGATAAATCGATTTGCTTTTTATCTGCAAGAGAAAATAATTCTGCGGCTTCTTCAAAAAAGGGTTCTCTTCTTGATAATAAATCAATCACAATATTTGTATCAACGAATAATTTTTTCATTTATACTTTTCCTCCAAAAAATCACGATATTCTTTTTTGTGATCAAAGTCAGCAGGCAAGTCAATCACACCACTTAAGCTCTCAACAAGAGGAGTAATTGAAATCTTTTTCTCTTCTTCTTTTTGTTTCGTAACGCTGTCAAGATAAGATTCAATCATCTTAGAAAGACTAATCCGATGACTACGTGCATAAATTTTAGCTCTTTCGATAACATGATCATTTAGTCTCAATGTTAATTTCGTTTCCATAATTTCCATATTAAAATACGTACAAATATAATAAGTCAGTACGTCACATGCAAGATTTTCGTTGTGCTGGCTTGTTGCTAAAAGGACATAACGCATGTGGTTTTAACGACATGAAGTCTGTTACGAACCACAGTTATTTTCATAATGTGAATTTTTAAGTGGGCTTCTTTTCAACTCAGGCAGGGATCTATTTCCCGATAGGGTTCGGCATACAACGTATGTGTGTTGTTGGTACTGCATATCCGTTGTGGTCATCCGTGGGCGACCATTTTGGTCATATCTACATAAAGTGTGTTGCGAACTACAGACATTTCCATAATGTGTTTTTTCAAAGACCTTTCTTGGGGTGATGGAGGGGGCATTTCACTTCCCCACCTGCGATGGGTTCACGCCAAACCGTTCCTTGTAGCATTTGCTGAAGTATCCCGAGTCGGAAAAACCCGTGAGGTAAGCCGTTTCGGTGACGTTGTGGTTGGTGGTTTCGAGCAGCTGGCGTGCCTTTTCCAGACGGCTCTCTTTTACAAAGTCGATAGGGGAGAGGCCGGTGAGCCCTTTCAGCTTGTCGAAGAATTTGCTGCGTCCCATGGCCAACTCGCTGTAGAGGTCGGCGATTTTAAAGTCGGGGTCGCTCAGGTGTTGTGCCACAATGGCACGCACCTGATCAAGGAATTGCTGGTCGCGTTCGGTGAGACCCGGTTGGGGCATGGCCGGGGCAGGTTGCTGTGTGTAACACTGGCGCAGATGGTCGCGTTGGCGCATCAGGTTATCGAGTTGTGCTTCCAGTTGCTGTATGTTGAAGGGTTTGGTCAGGTAAGCATCGGCGCCATAGCGCAACCCCTGAATGCGGCTTTCCACCGATGCGCGTGAGGTGAGTAGCACCACGGGCAGATGGCTTGTGTCGAAGTCCTCCTTGAGGGCTCGCAGCAATTCAATGCCATCCATTACCGGCATCATCACATCGGTGAGGATCAGGTCGGGCTGCCACGTTCGGGCTTTCTCCAGAGCCTGGCGACCATCTTCTGCTTCTTCCACCCGATAACGAGGCTCCAGCCTTTGGCGGATGAAACGGCGCAAGTCGGCGTTGTCTTCTACAATCAGCACTTTTTTATGGTCAGGCAATGGGGGCGTGGCCTCCGTTGCCGGCATGGGTTCTATTGTTGGCGTTGCCTCTGTCAAAGGGGTGAACACCGCGTCTGACGTGCGTTGTGCTTTTTCAAATAGCATGATAAAAGTCGCCCCCGCCGCCGGGTGTGGGACGGTAAACGAGGTCGCCCCCGTGTTGCCGCATGATGGCGCGTGAATAGGCCAGCCCGATACCGGTGCCGGGCTGATCGTTGCGTGTGGGGCGGCGATGACTGGCAAACACTTCAAACAGGTTGGGTGCCAGTTCGGGGGCGATGCCCGTGCCGTTGTCGATGATAGCCACGCTAGGTTGTTTCGATGCATCAGCATCTTGCACCACCAGCCGGATGTGACCTCCCTTTGGGGTGTGGGCGATGGCATTGGCCAGCAGGTTGGTGAGCACACTTTCGGTTTTTTCGGCATCGAGGTTCAGGACGCAAGGCGTGGGCGAGGGTTCGTGGGTCAGGACGATGCTTTTTTGTGCCGCCAGTGCTTTAAAACCGGCACACATTCGCTCTGTGAGGACGTTCATATCCACCGGAATAAGCGTCAGGGGCATCTTGCCACTCTCCATCTTGCGAAAGTCGAGCAGTTGTGTGACGATGCGCAACAGGCGATTGGCATTGTCCTCGATGAGACGTGCCATGTCGTGCGCCCGAGATGGCAGTCGGGTGTCGTGGCGCAGTTCTTCGGCCGGCCCCAAAATGAGCGTCAGCGGCGTGCGCAGCTCATGCGATAGGTTGGTGAAGAAGTTGAGCTTGATGTCGGTGAGTTCTTTTTCGACGGCCACTTTGTGTCGAAGCTTCAGGATGGTGCCAAAAAACCGGCGGATGATGGCACCCAGCACGATGGCCACCACCAGGTAAAGGATCATTGCGGGGGTCGATTTCCAGGCGGGCGGGCGAATGGTGATGCGCAGCGATCGCGTGGCATTGACCGCCTGCAGAGCCGGGTTGCTGAACCGGACGTGAAAGTTGTATTTTCCGGGGGGCACGTGGCTGTAGTCGGCCTGATGCCCGGTTCCGGCAGGGCGCCACTCCCGGTCGTAGCCCTCCAGGTCGTATTCGTAAGTAGGGCGGTCGGTGGTGGGGCTGTTGAGCGTTGTCCACCCAATGGTGAATAGGTTTTGCTGGTGCGTCAACTCCAAGTGGTCGGTTTGGGTCATCGATTGGTGCAACGGGCCTTCGGGTGAGGGTTTAACCGCTTTGCCCATGAGCTGCAGGGAGGTGAAGGTGAGGTTGCCCGGCGACGAAGGCATGATGATGCTGTGCGGATGAAAGGTGTACAGCCCCTTGTTGGTGCCAAAGCTGATGGTGCCGTCGTACCGCCGGGCCACGGCTCCCTCCGAAAAGGCTGTGTTGGCGATGCCATCGTGGCGCCCAAAATGGTTGATGGTTTTGGTCGTGGGCTCATAGGCGCAGATGCCGTTTTCGGTCGACATCCACAGTTGTCCCCGGTCATCTTCGGCCAGGGTAAAAATCATGTTGCTGGGCAGTCCGCTGGCTTGCGTCAGTGTCTCGAATGTCAGATGGCGGGTTTGCGGGTCTGTTTCTTTTAAAATGGAGAGGCCACCACCCAGTGTGGTAACGTACAGGGTGCCAGCGCTGTTGCAAAGCACCTGAAACACGTCGTTGCTCAGTAGCCCAGAGGTGTTGCCCAGCGATGGGGTGAAGAGCGTAAAGCGGGTTTCGTGATGGTCGGCGGCGTGGGGTTGCGCCAGCATCAGGCCGTCGGTGGTGCCCAGCCACAGGTTTCCTTGTCGATCCTGTGCCAGATGGCGAACCTTGAGTCCTTGTTGGTCGGGATAGTTTCCAAACTCGTTGCCGGGGTTGATGAAGCGCTCTCCGTCCATTAGGTTCAGTCCGCCCCCGTAAGTGCCTATCCAAATGCGTCCCCGGTTGTCCTGTAGAAGGGAATAAATGTTGTCATTCGAGAGTGAGTATGCATCGTCGGGGTGATGGCGATAGTGACTCACTTCATATTCGAGCTTGCCCCGTCGGGTGAGTTTGAAGAGTCCGTTTCCCTTGGTGCCGGCGTAAATGTTTCCCTGATGATCGTGCAGCAGAGCGTAAACCATGCCCGGTTGTTGGGTGTTGGTGAGCGTTATTTTTTTGACGATGCGATTGAGCGAATCGAGCACAAAGAGTTCCTGCTTTTTGGTGGCCACCCACAGCAGGCCGTCGTGGTCGTAAAGCAGAGCGCGTACTTCGTTGGCGATGCTTAGATTGGCCTGTGGTGTCGGCTGTACAAAACGGAACCGCTCACTGGCAAAGGTTACCTTTTCGATGCCCTTAAAATAGGTGCTCAGCCACAGGGTGCCCGAAGCCTCTTTATAGAAACAGTTCACAAAGTTCGAGACTTTACTTTGCGGGTCGCCGGGGCGATTGTGAAAGTAAGCGATGTGGTCATGTTCGGGGTCGTAGTAACCAAACCCACCGCCTTTAAGGGTGAGCCAAATGCGGTGGGTTTCATCTTCCATCATCCCGCATTGAGCCGTGGGACGTAAGTCGGGTGCTACATCCAACGGTTGTTGATAGTGGCGTGTTAGCCCGGTGGTCGGGTCTATTTTAAC
The DNA here is from genome assembly GCF_003254275.1 of Breznakibacter xylanolyticus. GTDB lineage: Bacteria > Bacteroidota > Bacteroidia > Bacteroidales > Marinilabiliaceae > Breznakibacter > Breznakibacter xylanolyticus. The sequence goes on from NZ_QKZK01000008.1 coordinate 88,570, forward strand.
AATGCCGGGTTGTCGGGTCTCGACCCATATCAGCCCCCGGCTGTCGACATATAGTTTCAGCACATGGCCGATGGCCGGATGGTGGTAGTGGTGCACCAGGCTTCCGCTGGCTTCATTCACCACTGCTATGCCACCTTGTTGTGTCCCTGCCAGCAGCTTACCTTGGTTGTCGCACGCCAGTGTGGTGATGGCGGCCGAGGAGGACATGGGGATTGTTTTGAGTTGACGGGTTTGGGTATCGAATCTCAGCAACAACCCTTTGTCGGTTCCCATCCATACAGCCTGTTCGCCGGCAATGACCGCGGTAATGGCGCCTTGTTCGCGAAGGTACGATGGCATCGTGCGTAGGGGCACCGGAGTCATTCCGTGGTTGACACTGTCTTGGCTTAGGCAGGTCACGCTCTTCGCACCGGCCAGCCAAACGCTGCCCCCGGTATCTTCAATAATGTGCGTGACATGGTTGTCGGGCAGGGGAATGCTGCTTTGTTCGTTGAAGGATTCAACGGTGGTTTGGTTGTTGGTTGGGTTGGTGACGATGCGGCAGGCGCCATGGCCGGGCAGGATGATCCAGGTGTCGCCCCGTGGGGTGTGTGTCAATGACCCGATGGTGGGAGGTGTGGGCTTGCCGGGAAGGGGCGGCAGTGCTTCGAATCGCTCGGTCAACCGGTTGAGGCGGTAAGCCTTTCGATCTACAGTGGTCACCCATATATTGCCATGGCCATCTTCACTGAGTCCGTCAATGCGGTTGGAGGCGCCGGGGTGGTTGTCACCAGGTTTAAAGGTGACAAAGGCATTGCCGTCGTAACGGTTTAGGCCGTCCCAAGTGGCAAACCACATGAAGCCCTGTCTGTCCTTTAGCATGCCCGACACGTGGCTGTGCGACAGTCCGTTTTCGGTGCCCAGATGTTCAAACAAGTGGCGCTGCCCATTGTCGGCCATCAGCACAACGGTGGACAGAATCCCTAGCATTAGGGGTAGGAGGTGTGGCCGGGGGACGAAAAACTTCATTGCGTGACTTTTAACAAAAATAGACAATCGTGTGTCGGGTGTCAGGGGTGGTTTTGCCTGTTTTGGGGTGATGATTTGTTGGTGTGGTGGGTGGTTGTTGTGTTAATGTGTTGTGTTTGTGATGATTTGTTGATGAATGTTTTGTGCTGGTTCTGGTGTTGTTTTCTTTGTGGCTGCGGTGATTCCTTCAGGTTATTCGGCAATATCTTCAAATGGTTCTCTTTTGATTGCGATAATTTTGGTTTGTTAACATTTGCTGCGGGCGTTGCCCGGCAAAGGTCAAAACATCGCATTGTTTCATTAATAGTTATACCAATGAAAAAAATCATTTTATCGGCATGGGGAGTGTTGCTGGGAACCACGCTCGCGGTGGGTCAGTTGACAGAACCCCCGTTTTACGATTTCACGAACACAGTCCCTGAGGGCATTCAGATGGATTATGCCACAGGTATGAGTACCGACAATCCCTCGACTCTCAGCCTGAACGGGGGGAGTTATAAATTACATGGAACCACTTATGGTTTGAACATGAAGGTCGATGGTAACATCAACCTGGCTGTGTCTGGGAGTAGTACGGTTCGCTTTCTGGGTTCGAAGTATTCGGGGCTTAAAATGGCAGGGACGGCTACCTATCAGGGGGATTTGGGCGAGCAGGTGACCAATGTGGTGACAGATTTGGTCGATACATACGATTTTGTGTATGATGGCGGCGCTGCAACCCTCAACTTTAAAACCATTGCCGGTACGGGGAATGATCTTTATTTGCCCCGCATGACGGTCATTCCTGCCCAGTTGGGAGGTAGTATTTCTGAACCCGAAAAGAACATTATTTACAACTTTGACCTGCGTGATGGCAGCATCATTCCTACAACCACCGATGGCAAGTCTACTATCGAGCAGGGGCTGTTTAAGATTGAGCCGGGCGCCTCAAATGCCTATGGATATAATGGCTCAACTCACGGTTCTGTTCTTAAAGCTGGGAATAAAATCACCCTTAAGGTGGCCGGCAATTCTTACATAAAATTGGGAGGATGTCAGTATTCAAACGGTACAGTGGATGTGAGCAGCACCACCGGGGCATTCGATAAGACCTCTCAAGATACCAAAACCACCATGTGCTTTCATGAGGATGGCTCAATGGTCGATTTTCTTTACGTGGGAACGGCCGGAACCGTGGAGCTTCTCTTTTCCGGAACCACCTATATTCCCATGATTCAAATTTTGCCCGTTCCTTACGAGGTGACTCTGAATCCGTGGGTGCAAAAAACGGGGACTATCACCATTAATGGCACGCAAATCAGTTACACGGCCGGTGCCGATGCAGCTGCCAAGCCGGTGGTGTCGCTGAGTGCCGGTGAGTTGATGTATGATGCATTGCCTGATATGGCCGGGGTGATCATCGATTTGGGCGGTGCCGCGCTTTCGTCGTTTACGCCTGTTTTCACGGGCGATATCGCTTCGGTAACCGTCAATGGAAACCAGTTGGAGGTGACTTTTACAGGCGAAAGCTCTTTGCCCAACAGCTGTGCAATAACTGTGAGTGATAGCCATGCCGTTGAGGCGCAGGCCGGAACCTCTCACAATTATCCTTTCAACGATGGCAGCGTCTTGCCTCAGGTGAGTTACACCTCGTTGCGTTATCATTGCTTCATTACCGCCGATGGGTTGGTGTCGATGAAAAGCAATACGACTACCAATTCTCTCATGTTTGGATTTCACGATGGCACGCATGGGGCGACCATGTATTCAGGAAATAGCATCGACTTTACTGTGGCCGGTAACGCCACCATCACGTTTGGGGTGTGTCAGTACGGGAGTGCAACGGATGCGGTGTTTGAATTCTCCGACTCCGATGGTGCGGTTTTGGGAAGCATTCCTGCTAAAGGTAGCGGAAGTTGTTCTACCAGTAGTTTCTCATATACCGGCAATGCCGGGGTGATTACGGCCACTTTAAAGAGCGTTGCTTACCCCAATGCCGAGATTTATATTCATGGCGTGTCGGTTGAGAACGCTGCTTTGATTCTTCCATCCGAAGGTAAAACCGACGTGTGGGATTTTGGCGCCCAGCAGCTCGACGAAGCCCTTTACAACAACCAATTGACCGAAGCAATCATCAATGCCTGGTATCCGGCGTCGGTGACGGTTGGTTCAACGAACCTTAACTTCCCCAGTTCCGTTTCGGCCGGCGTGATGAGCTGGGTGGGTGGCAGCAACGACCGTTTGCGCACCTCCAACACCAATTTGACCCGATACGATGAAGAGTTGGGTGGGGTGGGTTACGTTGGTCGTTTGTATGTCAATGCCGGTGCTGCGGTTGGTCGCTACATGAGTTTGACTTTGAGCGAAGACGATGAGGTGACCTTGATGATGAAGTCCGATGGCGGTGGAAAAATCAACTTTAAATACGTGGCCGATCCCGAGGCTCAAACCGATAAGGTGGCCATCACTGCCGAATTAACCGAGCTGAAGTTTGTGGCAAAAAATGCGGGTACCTATCATATTTTTGATGAGGTGGGTAAGCCCAGTTATTATCGTGTTTATCGGAAAGATGCTGTTTACAAAAACCTCACCGGAGCGGTCGATGTGACTGCGGCATCCGATATCCCTGAAGGGTACGCCATTGCTTTTACCAATGCGGCCGGTAAAACCTGGAAGGCCACCATGGGCAGCAATAGTTATTCGGTGAGTCTGCCTGTGGGGTACAGCTACGAAGTGACGTTGACCGATGCCAATGGCTACATCATCTCCTCCTCGACCTCTGTGGAGGTGACGGAAGCTTCCCTTGCCTTTGATGTGACGATAAAAAAAGTTGAATTGTTTGCTGTGAGCGGTTCGATTGTGGGATTGGAAGGCAATATATCCCAAATGACCTTGGTATTGACCCCCGATGCGGCTGCCAATAAAATCTATCAACCCCAACCGGTCATCAACACCGCTGATGCCACTTACACCGTGATGTTGGAGCCCAATTGCGAATATACTTTGTCTGCCTCTGGCGTGAACGATTACTACATTCCGTTGGACAAATTGACCATTACCGATGCCACGACCACTGACATTTCTTTTGCGTTAAAACCAACCCACAATGTGGCTGTTACGTCACCGGGACTGACTACGGAACAACTTGGAAAGTTGTCTGTATCGTTTACCAATCTTAACGAAGCCGGTTATAGTTACCATTTTGCATCGGTGAGCGGTATCGCTTTGCGCGATGGTGTGTATGCGGTGACTTGCGCTGGTTTGGATGAGTATCCGCTGGCTTTGGCGTTGACTTCAAATCTGACGGTTAACAGTTCTGATGTATCGAAAGAGCTGGCGTTTGAGCCTGTGACCAACTGGTCGTTCGACGACCAAACTATTGCCAATGGTACGCCTGCTTATAAGGGGATGTTGTTTTCCGGTAGTGCTTACAACGAGGTGGCCAAAGGTCATCTGGTGGCCGGTGCAGGAGCCACTGTTAAAGTGCCCGTGAACGTGGGCGAGAAGATAGCCATCACCTATTATTATGCCGCCAACTTCAGCATCGAAGGTGGAGAGCCCATCACCACTGCAAGTGGAAGCACCTCGGTATTTGAAAATACCGAATATGTCTACAACGGCACTGATCCCGGTTTTGTCACCCTTTCGGTGGCTGGAACCACCTATTTTACTCATGTGAAAACGAGTGTGGTGGTGCCTTACCAGGAGGTGATTACCGTGGGAGCCGACAAGCAATGTCAAACCATCAACGAAGCACTCGAAATGGTTCGACAAATGGCCAGAACTGCCGATCAACGCGTCACTATTCAAATCGACCCGGGCAATTACGAAGAGATGTTGGTGGTGGATGTGCCCAGCGTGACTTTGAAAAACGCATCGGCCACCCCCGATATTGCTCTGCTGAATAAAGGTATTGACATCTCGGCCAATGCCGTGCGCATCACCTCGTACTATGGCCACGGTTACAGTTATTACAGCATGGCATCGAACCAGAAATGGAATGCCGATGTGTTGCGTGTCAACAAGGAAAACGGATACCTGTCGTACGTCAATAAAGGTTCAGGAACCACCAATGGTTCATACTGGAACGCCACTGTGGTGGTAAGCGCTGCCGGTTTTCAGGCCGAGGACATCATCTTCGAGAACTCGTTCAATCAGTACATCTCACAAAAAGAGTCGCAAGACGTGGTGGTGATGTGGGAAAGTGGCAGCAAGGGCGCCCGTCCCACCGATATGGGCAATACTGACGTGCAAAACAAGAGTTTTGTGGAAAGGGCTGCGGCCATCGCCTTCTTAAGCAGTGCTGATAAGGCCATTCTTAACAAGTGTCGTGTGGTGGGGCGTCAGGATTCGTTTTATGGCGGTCAGAATGCTCGTGTGGTGGTGTACAAAGGCGCCATGATGGGCGGCACCGACTATTTGTTTGGCGGTATGGTGGCCACCTTCTACAAAACCGATTTGGTGATGAATACCAGCGATGTCTCTACCGATGTGTGCTATATCACCGCAGCCCAGCAGGCTTCAGGACGGGGGTATCTGATGTATGAGTGCAACGTCACTTCGGCCATTCCGGGCACTGAAACGGCTTCAGCCTATCTGTCGAAACCCAGTTATTTCGGCCGTCCCTGGCAGGCAACCACCAGCGAAGTGGTGTTCTTCAATACCACTGTTCAAACCACCGATTTCACAGGGTTTGCAGGCAAATCGATGATTGCTCCGGTTGCCTGGTTGAACTCATTGGGGGGCGAGTCGAATAAGATGTACGAGTTTGGAACCGTTGAAAAGTCGGGTGAAAACAATACGGCCAGCCGAGCCTCGTGGTCAACCGTGCTCACGCAACCCACGCTCACTGACGGTACTGCCATCACCACCTTGAATTTCACCAAAGGGAGTGACGGTTGGGATCCCATTCCGGCCTTGGTGGCTGCCGATCCATCCACATCGGTGGTGAAGCCCGGTGCCCCATCGTTCATTGAGGTGTATGCTGCCAATGGACGCATTGTTGTGGCTAACGTTAATGCCGCTGCCACCATTCATCTCTACAACATCGGCGGTGCTCTTATCCGATCTATTCAAACGGATGGCGACATCGATCTCGATGCTCCGCGCGGCATTTATGTGGTGAAGGTGATGGCTCCCGATGCCAACAAAACTGTTAAAGTGGGGCTCTATTAAATTTTGGTTGATATAATATGCCCTGCAAGAGGATGTCCGTCATGGATGTCCTCTTTTTTAATTTAGGAGGCCGAAATTGCAGGGGAGTGGCAAGTCTTTGGTGATTTCGTAGATGTTTTTGTAATTCCATTTGGATACGGAACGGTAATGGCCTGTTTCATTTGATAGAAATTCTTCTCTTGAGGATTTTTCCGGGAAATGGTTGAGGTTTCCAGCTAATTGGATCAGTTCATTTTTTTAATCATTCGGGCTGCTGGAATCGATTTTTTTTGCGATGTGATGGTAGATGTCGTCTAAATGTTTTTTTTGCCAATCGATCCCATCGGATGGGAAGTGAAACTCGATTTACCAATTTTCAACCTCCTTGTTCATTTCTTCCTGGGCTAGGTAATCACCTGATTTTGCACGATCACTGGCTGCGCTAATTCGCTCGGCTAGTTCTTGTTGTGTAATGGGTTAGCCGTTAGTATTATACCCGATAGTACTTTGGGTAAATGAATATTCCTGGCTCAAGGCATAGACCCTATTTAAAAAATCTTCATCAGCAAGGTTGATGTAAGCGTGCAATTCTTTTCTTAATTCAGCAATTTCCATAATCTGTTTGTTTGATACAAAAGTACGGCATATTCTTAGTGTGATTTACAATAAAATTATTGCCAAATTATTATGGATGTGAATGAAGGGTTGGTGTATTTCCGCGAAACTCTGTCTCCATTGTGTTACTCTTTTATGTAACAACATTGTAGTTGTTATTATGACCGGATTATTACATCGGCTAATCAGGGACTACTATATAACTCTTTTGCAGCGTGACACTGAGGTTTCTTCTCTTCACTGGTTCTCATCTTATCTCACTGCAACTCAGCGTCATTTCTTAGTTGTTTGCACTTTGGACGATGTGTTTACACTGAGTTGAATGGATGTTGATTTGCAACAAGTTAAATAAGTGTTTTCATTCCACCACACTCATTTCCTCCACCAAATACCCGGCTCCGGCATACACATCAATGAGCCACAGCACATAGCGGATATCCACGGCAATGTTGCGCGATCGGTCGGGGGCATACATCAGGTCGCTCATCACACCCTCCCATGCCCGGTCGAAGTTAATGCCGATGAGTTCGCCATGGGCGTTGAGCACCGGGCTGCCCGAGTTTCCCCCCGTGGTGTGGTTGGTGGCTACAAAACACACCGGCAGCGTTCCGTTGGAGGCGTAACGCCCGTAGTTCTTGTTGCAGTAGAGTTCCTTGAGCCGTGGCGGCACTCGGTAATCATATATATCCGGATTTTCTTTGGCCATGATGCCGTCGATGGTGGTTCCCGGGAGGTACTGCACCGCATCGGCCGCCCGGTAGCCCATTACCTGTCCGTAAGCCACGCGCAGTGTGAAGTTGGCATCGGGGTAAAATGCCTTTTGAGGCTGCATGGCCATCTGCGCGGCCATGTACCGGCGGTTCAGTTGCGACAGCTCCCGGTTCAATTCCGTCAGTGATGGATAGATTTGTCTGGCATACACCATGTAAAAACTGCGATAGAGCTCACAGGCCGGGTCGTTCTCAAGGACCTTGAGCAGTCGTGAGGGCTTTTCGGCTAGCAGTTGCGACACTTTTTGTGGCGTGGTGAGTTGCGAGTGTTGCATCAGGTATGCCACGTATTTGTCCATGTTGCCCTTAAAATGCTTATCGATGTGCATAAAGGTCACCGGGTGAAACATCTCCGGAACTGTGGCTCGGTACGATTTGAGCAGTGCGATGGTCATTTCCCTGTCGATGGGCGGGTGGTAGTCCTTGAAGAATTGTGTGGCACGGGCTGCTATTTTATTCATCTCGTCGGCCAGGCGGGTACTGTCTGTTTCTCCGGCTTTGAGCTGGTGGTTGAGTTGTGCAAATGCTCCTGCAAATTCGATCAGCTCCATGCCATTGCGCCAAATCATCTCCAGCAGGTAGCTTTCGGCCAGGCGAAACAGCGTCAGATCGGCATACAGTTTTTCGTAACGATGCAGCAATTCCCGATGGCTTGGGGGGGCCAGGGTGTCGGCCCATTGTATAAAATCCTGTTCGAAGGCCTGTTTTACAGCGATGGCTCTGTAGCGATCCATGCCTTTGATTTCGCCAATCCACCGTTTCCACGAGTTGGCGATGGTAGCCTCTTTGGCTGTGTATTTTAGGCGTATCTCGCTCGATTGCTTCATGTGGCGTTTGATGATGTCGAGCTTTTGTCCCCTTAGGGCAATCAGGGGCGGGTACAGGTCGTGACGAAGCATGGCCAGATGGTGCGATGGTGCATACTGCGACGTGTTGCCCGGGAATCCCATCAACATGGTGAAATCGCCTTCTTTCACCCCTTTCAGGGAGATGCTCAGATGCCGCGCCGGCCGGTAAGGCACGTTGTGGGGAGAATAACCGGCGGGGCGGTTGAGGCTGTCGGCATAGATGCGAAACAGGCAGAAGTCGCCCGTGTGACGTGGCCACATCCAGTTGTCTGTATCGCCGCCAAACTTGCCGATGGCCAAGGGTGGCGTGCCCACCAGCCGCACGTCTTCAAATACCTCGTACAGGTGCATGAAGTATTGGTTGCCATGAAAATAAGGCTTGATGTCGATTTTGAACCGGCACGTGTCGCCGGTCTGCTTAATCAGCGCAGCACTGTTGCGGTCGATGATACGCTGGCGTTCCGTTTCGGGAAGGGTGTCGCTCACATCTTTAAGCACTTGTTCTGTCACGTCGTGCATCTGCCGAAGAAAGGTGACCGTGAGGTCGGGCGTGACAAGCTCTTCCTGAGCGGTGTGTGCCCAAAAGCCTTCGTTCAAATAATCGTTGGTTGCCGTACTGTGCCGTTGAATCATCTCCAGTCCGCAGTGGTGGTTGGTCAGCAACAATCCTTTGGCCGACACCACTTCGCCTGTGCAGCCTCGTCCGAAAATCACCACGGCATCCTTTAGGCTGGCTTGGTTGATGCTGTAAATATCTTCGGCGCTGAGCCGAAAGCCTTTGGCTTGCATCTGCAACAGGGTGTACTTTTCCAGCATCACGGGTAGCCACATGCCTTCATCGGCACGTGCCGGAGTGAGTAGTATGACAAATAAAATCAGATGTGCGAGTCGTGTGAGCATGTTGCTGATGGTTGGTTAATGCCCCACGGGCATATTCAGAAGCAAATGTTGCGAAGGGCTGAGTTGAAGGTTGGTGCGAAGCGTTTCAATGTTCATCGAGGCGCGCACTCGCGTTTGTAGACCGATTCCGGCACAAAAAAGTGAGATGTTTTGCGACACGATGCCGGCATCCATCGCCGCCCAGGTCATTTTTTTGGCCTCGTCGCCGCTTTTGAAGCGTGAAATATCCGACACCAGCACAATGAATACCGGCGCGTTGGCAAACTTGGTCTGGCGATCGGCGGCAGCAGCTCTCAGGTCGTTCTTGACAATGGGGATGAGTTGATGTTTTAATGCATCGTAGCGATAGGCTCCCTCTGTTGTTAGTACGTACAGGTCAATGTCTTGTGCGTTAATGGCCGATGGGGCAGTGCGTTTGCCTTCGCTGGGGCGGTTGATGCCATTGGCCGCCCACAGCAAGTCCGAAAGGTCTTGTTGCGATAATGCCTTGTCGCTGAAGGCTGTGGCCGATGCCCGTTTCTCGAGCGCCTGCATCACGGTCAGGCCGCGCGTTTTGTTGGGGGTGTTGAGGGCAACGGGGGTTTGTGCAGCGAGCCATACCGTGGCTAAAAGAAGGAATGGGAGGATAAGTAACTGTTTCATTTTTTTGGTTTTCATGGCGTGAAACCAAATATACGGAAACTCTCTGTTTTTTGAAATTTCGGTGTTTACCCCTGTTTTTAGCGACGTTTTTTTACTCCATTTTTTTCTCTAAAACTTCCCCAATTCCGCATACAATCGCTGCACCGGCAATCCCATCACGTTAAAGTATGATCCATCAATTTTTTCGATGCCCACATAGCCAATCCATTCCTGAATGCCGTAGGCTCCTGCCTTGTCGTATGGTGCATATTGGGCAATGTAAAAGTCAATTTCAGCATCGCTCAGTGTTTTAAACCACACCTTTGTGGAAGCGGTGAACGACACCGTTTTGTTGGCGCTTTTAATGGCCACGCCCGTGAGAACCTCGTGCTGGCGCCCCGATAGTAGACGCAGCATCCGGAGGGCTTCCGCAGCATCGGCCGGCTTGCCCAGTATCTGATCATCAACCACCACAATGGTGTCGGCTGTAATCACAATGGTGTGCCCGTTGGAAAGTTCGGTGGCATACGACTCCGATTTGTGGTGAGCCAGGTATTCGGCTGCCTGATGTGCGCCGATGTGAGGCGGAAGGGTTTCTTTAATTCCCTCTTTGACGTAAACGGTGAAGGGGATGCCCAGTCCGCCCAGTAATTCCTGTCGGCGTGGTGATTGCGAGGCCAATAGAATGTCATATCCGGCCAGGTTGGGCAGTAAATGGTTCATTTTTTTGAGCGTGTTACTTGTTGGGGGGTGGGGATGGGAGAAGGGACAGCAATTTCCACTTAGCTTACCCCAATCGTTGTCCTTATTGAAAAAACATGCCGGCAATCACGATGTAGAGAATGCCTGTGAGCATGATAATCTTTGATGCCGTTGAGGCCATGTGGAATTGATGTGGCTGGCGTGCCTTGCGAATTTGCCACATCAAAAACAGATACGGCAGGGTGATGGCCACCGAAAAATAGACAGCCGTCAGGGCGCTTTGGCGAAGCTGTGGAACCGATGCAAACACCAGCCACAGCACAGCCACCGAAAACATAGCCAGCATCATCACCAATGCCTTGGTGTATCTCACACCCAGAGCGATGGGGAGTGTGTTGCATCCGTTGGCAGTATCGCCTTTCACATCTTCCATGTCCTTTATCATTTCGCGCATCAGGTTACTTAGAAACGCGAAAAACGCAAAGCCAGTGGTCCAAAACCAGGCCGTGGAGCAGGCAGCCGATTGAATGATGGCTTCGCCCATTTGACGTCCCATGGCGGCAAACTCTACCGACACCACCACCCAGGCCACCAGCGCCGTCAGTATGGAGATGAGCAGGTTACCCACCAAAAATTGTTTCTTGAACGTGGTGGAGTAGTACCACAGCAAGGCCGGAATCAGTAGAAACATCACCACGTAAATCTCTTTACGCGTCACATAAGCCAAAAAGAATCCTGTGAATACACCGATAAATGTCAAAATCAGGTGCAGCAACAGTGCCTTGCGGCGATCAATGGTGCGCCCGACCAGTACTTTCTTTGGGCGGTTAATTAAGTCGGTCTGAATGTCGAAATAATCGTTGATGGCATATCCTGATGCGGCCAGACAAACGGTGGCCAGCACCAATAGGGCAAACCGTAAGTGCGACAAGGCCGGCATCACGTCGTAATACTCCAAAATGGGCAATATCAATTGGTATCGGAGCAAATATTGCAACAACACAATGATGATGAGATTCTTGTAGCGTACCAGTCGGAGCCAGGCCATTTTGTTGGGGTTTGTGTGCTGCAATTATTCGGTGCAGCTTCATATTTAAAAAAATCAGGCGGTGGTTCGCGTTCTGCTTTTTCCACCAACCTGTGCGTATTGTTGTGATGATTACCAGGTGTAGTCCTTACCCCATTTCCCATGGGCGCGAAGCACTTGTTCCATCACGTCGCGCACGCATCCTTCGCCTCCGTTGCGGTGCGAGATGTACTTGCACAGACCTTTTATTTCTTCCACGGCATCGTTGGGGCAAACGGGGATGCCAATGCTGTTCATGATGGGATAATCAGGAAGGTCATCGCCCATGTAAAGCACGTTTTCGGCCGATAGGCCATGCTTAATGAGCCAGCGCTCAAACACGGGGAGCTTGTCCTGCACCCCGGTGTATACGTCCTGCACACCCAGGTTGAGGTAGCGCTTGCGAACCGCTTCGGTGTTTCCTCCTGTGATGATGGCAATTTGATATCCCAGTTTTACGGCCAACTGAATCACAAACCCGTCTTTAATATTGGCCGTCCTCATGGGTTCGCCCGATGGGTGCATGGGCACAATTTGCGATGAAAGCACCCCGTCTACGTCAAATGCGAAGGCTTTTACCTTCATCAAATCTTCTTTGAAATTGCTCATACCTTTGTGTCTCTGTTTGTTATTTCAATTGGTCTGTTTTGTACGGTTCTTTGGGTTGCCCGAGGGCATGAATGGCGAAATTAGGGATTTCCCCGACATATCGTCTTTTTAATGTGTATGTTGTACATCATTTTTTTACTTTTTTTGATGGCTCGCCATGATGTGTGCCGATAGTTGACGGTAAAGGGTTTGTAAATCAGGAGCAGTTGCCAGTGTTTTCAGGTGCTTTTCCATTACCTTATCATCGTGCCGCACCGCAGGTCCTGTCTGGGCTTCGTGTGGGGGCAGTGTCCATATTTTTGCTGCAGTTTCTTCTATCAGTGGTCTGATTAGGGCAAAATCAAGCCCTTTTTCGGTCAGCAGTCTATGGGCGATGGCGTACAGGTGATTGGTGAAGTTACAGGCAAACACAGCCGCCAAATGGAGTTGCTGGCGCTGTTCACTGGTGACCATTGTCACCCGATTTGAGATAGTTTTTGCCAGTTTGCCCAATTGATCCGTGGTCGTGGGGGTGTTGCCTTCAATTAGTAGGGGCACTTGTGTCATGTCAATCTCTTTTTGACGGCTCAGAGTTTGAAAGGGGTAGATGACACCGTGGTTGTTAAAGCATTGTAATAGTGACATGGGCATGCTGCCGGCAGTGTGCGTCACCAAAGCAGTCGTGACAGGTAATTCGGCAATGATGTTTTCTAACGCGTTGTCGCTGACCGCGATGATAATCAGTTCTGCGTTGGGATCCACTTTTTGTGTCGAATCATCAAATCGGCAGTTTAGCTGTTGTGCCAAGTCATGTCCTGTTTGCGCGTTGCGTCCAATGATTTGAACAATGGTGTGATTGGCTGCTTTGAGCGCCACTCCCAAACGTGTGGCCACGTTGCCGGTTCCTATAATGGTGATGTTCATGTGTTATAAATGCAGGCTTATCAGCCCAAAGTTACCCATTTTGAAATTCTTCACAACAGGTCGTTTTTTCTTGTTTGCCGTGATCTTCTGTTTGTCAAATTTTTTTCATCAAGCAATGCGATAATGTTGTAAATTGTTTGGCATTGGTGTTTGATAATCACTGGTTTAATTTGTTAATTTAATTATCGCTTATGAAAACCCTGTTTGTCCTGATGATTTGTATGATGCCCTGGTGTGTCTGGGCTCAGTTTGATATCAAAGGTAAGTTGAAGGAGAAAATCATGAATCGTGCCGAAGAGCGGGTCGATCAAGGCATTGATTCCGGGCTGGATGCTGTGGAAGACGAGGCCAAAGACGCCGCCCGCGACAAGTCGGAACCGAACGATTCTGAGCCTGCCGATGAACCCGATGCTGCTGAGGTGAGTGCTGAACCGCGTTCAGCTTCTGCCGAAAAAATCGTCTCTTTTACCAAATACGATTTTGTGCCGGGTGATCAACTTCTTTTTTTTGAGGATTTTTCACAAGATGCCATTGGCGATTTCCCGGCTCTGTGGACTACCAATGGCGGCGGAGAAGTGCGATTGCTGCAATCCTTGTCCGGCAATTGGCTTTACATGAATTCGCGTGACAATGTTTATTGCCTGATGAATGATTTAACACTCCCCGCTAATTTTATTCTCGAGTTTGATATTGTTCCCACTTCCGGGGAGGATGGCGGTGATTATGCCGGCTTCAACTTGTCGTTGTATAGCAGTCCTGACGATTTTCTCAACGATGATCTTTATCCCGGCGCAGGTGGCCTGCATGTAGAGTGTGCCACTGACCACTGGAATGTGATGGGATACCTTGACGAACCCGGTAAATCAACCAACGCACGGAGTGAGTTAGCTCCTTTGGTTCTCAATCGTTCCAATCATGTGATCATTTGGGTGCAAAAGCGTCGTTTGCGAATCTATCATCAGGGGATGAAAGCTGTTGATTTGCCTACGGCATTGTACGATAACCTGAAATATAATCGTTTGCGGTTCTCGTTATGGTCGCAGGCCGGCTTCCATTTTTTGTCAAACATCCGACTCACTTCTGCCGCGCCTGATACCCGAAGCAAACTGTTGACCGAAGGTAAATTGGTGTCGTACGGCATCTATTTCGATGTCAATAGCGACCGTGTGAAACCTGAATCGAATGGCGCGCTGGCCGATATTGCCAAGGTTCTCAACGAAAACCTCGGGGTTTCGGTTCGCATTGTCGGGCATACCGATAGTGACGGCTCTGAAAGCAGCAATCTCGACCTCTCCAAACGACGCGCCCTCGCTGTTAAAAACGAACTTTGCAAAAATTATGGTGTGACAGCCGATCGCCTCCAAACCGATGGCAAAGGCGAAAGCCAGCCGCTAGTGTCCGGGCAAACACCTTCCGCGAAAGCCCAAAACCGACGTGTGGAATTTGTGAAATTATGACATGCCTTGTAGACGAAATCATTGATCCCGTTGCATTGTGCTCTTCATTACTGATTCGTCACCCATTTGTCAACGTTTATCCACTTTTTTCAACGCCTTTTAAGGGATATTTGCATAGTGAGATCATTTGTGTAATCAAGTAATTGCAATTTTATTATGAAACAGTGTTTTAACCTGTTGGTACTGGCAAAGTCATCCATGGTGTTGACTCTGTTTGCGATGTCTGTTGTGGGCATGCAAGCTCAAAAGAACAAGAAAAGTCATCCGGTTGTCGATCCGCACAAAGCCGGTAACCCTGTCATCACCGAAAAATATACAGCCGACCCCGCTGCATTGGTCTATCGCGACACGGTGTGGCTGTTTGCCGGTCACGACGAGTGCAAGCCTCAAGGCAATTTCTACGAGATGCACGAATGGCTCATCTATTCATCTACCGACATGGTCAATTGGAAGGAAGAAGCCGCTGTGCCAGTGAAAATATTTGATTGGGCACAGGGTGATGCCTGGGCTGCTCAGGCCATTGAGCGAAACGGGAAATTCTACTGGTATGTTACTGTCACTCATAAGGACATACATGGCAAGGCTATTGGCGTGGCTGTGGCCGACCATCCCCGAGGGCCTTGGAAAGATGCGTTGGGTAAGGCGCTTATCACCAACGATATGACCACCCATGTACCCATTTCGTGGGACGACATTGACCCGTCGGTGATGGTTGATGATGACGGTCAAGCCTATCTCTTTTGGGGCAATCAGCGTTGTAAATACGTCAAATTAAAGGAGAATATGCTTGAGATGGAGGGTGATATTCAAACTGTTGATTTGCCTTTCTTTACCGAGGCGCCATGGATTCACAAGCACAAGGGATGGTATTACTTGTCGTATGCTTATCAGTTCCCCGAAAAAATTGCCTACGCCATGAGCCGAAGCATTCATGGTCCCTGGGAGTACAAAGGCATCCTCAACGAAGTGGCCGGAAATAGTAATACAAATCATCAGGCTATCCTCGAATATAAAGGAAAATGGTATTTCATCTACCACAATGGAAGCATTCCCACTGAGGGGGGCAGTTTCCGCCGCTCGGTTTGCATCGATTATTTGTATTATAACAAGGATGGTTCCCTTAAGCGCGTGGTGATGACCACCGAAGGCGTTAAGCCTGTCGGAACCCGATAAGTTTTTCTGAGTTTGTTTTCGATATCGAAGCATGGTTGGCACTTTATTGCCGGCAATGCTTCGATATTTTTTTGTGCGCTTGGGGTGGATGACTTAATTTTTCTAATTTTGGTCTTGCTTAGATGATTGAACTGATGCGATTCCATTTTTCCCCCATGAAAGGAGCTGGAAGTTGTTGTGATATCGAATCTTGTGTCTTGGTGTTGTCTTAATGCTTTAATAAACAGTTGAAACGAGCCGTGACGATATTGTTAGACACACAGGAGATAGAAAATTCATCGTCTTGCGTTTTGATACTCATGTCTTAATACTTTTATAAACAGATGAAAATCGCAGTAGTAGGAACCGGCTATGTGGGCTTGGTAACAGGAACCTGTTTTGCCGAAACAGGCATCAATGTCACTTGTGTGGATATTGACGAAACAAAAATCTCCAAACTCAAATCAGGGATCATTCCCATTTATGAGCCGGGACTCGACCAACTGGTGCTTCAAAATGTTGAAAAAGGGCGTTTGCATTTTACCACCAATGTGCGCGAAAGCATCGAACAATCCGAGCTGGTTTTCATCGCCGTGGGCACACCTCCCGGTGAAGATGGCAGTGCCGACTTGCGTCATGTGCTCGAAGTGGCCAGGCAGGTGGGGCGTTTCATGACCAACTACCTGGTGGTGGTGACCAAAAGCACGGTGCCCATTGGTACGGCCGTGAAAGTGAAAGCGGCCATTCAGGACGAACTTCAGAAACGTGGTGTGGAACTTGATTTTGATGTGGCTTCTAACCCTGAGTTCCTTAAAGAAGGCAATGCCATCGACGACTTTATGAAGCCCGATCGTATTGTGGTGGGTACTGAAACCGAGCAGGCTCAAAAGGTGCTTAGCAAACTCTATAAACCGTTTACCCTCAATGGACATCCTATTTTGTTTATGGATGTGCCTTCGGCCGAGATGACCAAATATGCCGCCAACGCCATGCTGGCCACGAAAATCAGCTTCATCAACGACATTGCCAACCTTTGCGAACTGGTGGGGGCTGACATTTCGATGGTGCGTCAGGGGATTGGTTCTGATGCCCGAATTGGTAATAAATTTATTTACGCCGGTGCCGGTTATGGCGGTTCTTGTTTCCCAAAGGACGTGAAAGCCATCATTAAAACGGCTGAATCGTACGGTTATCGCTTGCGACTGCTCGAGGCGGTTGACAACATCAACGAGGATCAAAAGAAAATTCTCGTCAAAAAAATTTCACAGCACTTCAAAAACCATCTCGAGGGCAAGACGTTTGCCGTGTGGGGTTTATCCTTTAAACCACATACCGACGACATGCGCGAGGCGCCTTCGGTGGTTATCATCAAAAAACTCATCAAGGCCGGTGCCAAGGTGAAGGTGTATGACCCTGTGGCCATGCATGAGGCACAAAAGGTGTTTGGCAATACCATCGAGTACGGCAAGGATCCCTACGATGTACTCATTGATGCCGATGCGCTCGTTCTCATTACCGAATGGCCTGAGTTCCGAATACTTAATTACAAAATTCTTGAGAAACTGCTCAAAAATAAGGTGGTGTTCGATGGACGAAACATTTACGACATGGCCGAAATGACCGAAAATGGGTTCGATTATTACGGAATCGGTCGAACCAATGTTAAAGAGGATTGATGGGGCTTACTTTATGATATTTCTCTTTTAGACCCTCGCTTGAGGGACTAAAAGAGATTTTTTATTGAATTTTAATAACCAGACTTGAATGAATAGAGTGTTAGTGACCGGGGGGGCCGGTTTTATCGGGTCGCACCTGTGCGACCGTTTGATTGCCGAGGGCAATGACGTGGTTTGTCTTGACAACTATTTTACCGGCAGCAAAGCCAACATCGTGCACTTGCTTGATAGCCCTTATTTTGAACTGGTTCGACACGATGTGACGCATCCTTTTTTTGCCGAGGTGGACGAGATTTATAATCTGGCTTGCCCTGCTTCGCCGGTGCACTATCAGTATAACTCGATCAAAACCATCAAAACGTCGGTGATGGGTGCTATCAATACGCTTGGGTTGGCCAAGCGGGTGAAAGCAAGGATATTACAGGCTTCCACCAGCGAAGTGTATGGCGATCCGTTGGTGCATCCCCAGCCCGAGAGCTACTGGGGTAACGTTAACCCCATTGGCATCCGCTCGTGTTACGATGAAGGCAAACGGTGTGCTGAGAGCTTGTTTATGAATTATCACTCTCAAAATGGGGTGAAAATCAAAATCATCCGCATCTTCAATACTTATGGCCCTCGCATGAATCCCAATGATGGGAGGGTGGTTTCCAATTTCATCGTTCAGGCACTCAAAGGTGAAAATATTACCATTTATGGCGATGGCAAGCAAACGCGCAGCTTCCAGTATGTCGATGACCTGGTGGAAGGGATGATGCGCATGATGGCTTCGCGGGAGGGGTTCATCGGCCCGGTGAATATTGGCAATCCACATGAGTTCTCAATGATTGAGCTGGCTCAACAGGTCATCGACCTTACCGGTTCGGCATCTAAAATTATTCATTTGCCCTTGCCAGCCGATGACCCCACACAGCGTCAACCCGACATTTCGTTGGCCAAAGCTGAGCTCAATGGCTGGGAGCCCAAGGTGCAATTGCGCGAAGGCCTCATCAAAACCATTGCCTATTTTGATGATTTGTTGAAAAAAGGGCAATGAGCATTTTTATGATCACGAATAGTGAAGTTGAGCACTTCCACCGTCTTGATACTTGATACTTCAATCTTGATACTAAACATATGAAAGGAATTATTTTGGCCGGAGGTTCCGGCACGCGCCTCTATCCGGCAACCAAAAGCATCTCCAAACAAATCATTCCGGTGTATGATAAGCCGATGATTTATTATCCGTTGTCGGTGCTCATGCTTTCGGGCATCCGTGAAATTCTCATTATTAGTACACCGCACGATTTGCCTTTGTATCGCAAACTTTTTGGCGATGGTCACCACATGGGCATTCATCTTGAATATGCCGAGCAGCCCTCGCCCGATGGTCTGGCTCAGGCGTTTATCATTGGTGAACAGTTTATTGGTGACGACAGTGTATGTCTGGTTTTAGGAGACAATATTTTTTATGGATATGAGTTTAGCCGCGTGTTGCAAGAGGCAGCCTCATTCACCGATGGTGCTGTGGTGTTCGGCTATTGGGTGAACGATCCGCATCGCTATGGTGTGGCCGAATTTGATGAGTCGGGTAAGGTGCTCAGCCTTGAGGAGAAGCCCGCCCAGCCCAAATCGAATTACGCGGTGACCGGTCTTTATTATTATTCCAACGATGTGGTGGCGAAAGCCAAGGCCTTGAAGCCATCTAAACGCGGTGAACTCGAAATCACCGATCTCAACCGCCTTTATCTTGATGAAGGTCGATTGAATATGAAGTTTTTGGGGCGTGGCATGGCCTGGCTCGATACCGGCACGCATCAAAGCCTGTTGCAGGCATCTAACTTCATTGCCACCATCGAAACCCGTCAGGGATTGAAAATTGCCTGTCTCGAAGAAATTGCTTTTAACAAGGGGTGGATTAATAAAGAGCAAATTCTTAAATTGGCCGAACCCATGAAAAATAGTGAATATGGGCAATATATGATTCGGATTGCCAACATGAAATCGTAAACTAACACAAACACACAAAATATGAATCAAGAGTTAATGAACGGCGTGAATGCCAAAGCCCAACAGTGGCTCAATGGGAACTACGATGCTGCGACCAAAGAGGAAATTCGCCTGTTGATGGCCAAAGAGGATAAAAACGAGTTGATTGATGCTTTCTACCGTGACCTGGAGTTTGGAACAGGTGGACTGCGTGGCATCATGGGCGTGGGTTCTAACCGCATGAATATTTATACTGTTGGTGCCGCCACGCAGGGATTGGCCAATTATTTAAAAAAAGAATTTGCCTCGTTGCCTCAAATCAAGGTGGTGATTGGACACGATTGTCGTAATAACAGCCGTTTGTTTGCCCAAACCGTGGCCGACATTTTCTCAGCCAATGACATCAAAGCATATATGTTTGACGATTTACGTCCTACACCCGAAATTTCGTATGCCATTCGTCAGTTGGGATGCCAAAGTGGGGTGATTATCACCGCTTCGCACAATCCCAAAGAGTACAACGGCTACAAAGCATATTGGAATGATGGCGGTCAAATTATCGCGCCTCACGATACCAATATCATCGACGAAGTGAACAAGATTGCTTCGGTGGATGACATTAAACTTAAAGGCAATCCGGCTTTAATCGAGGTGTTAGGCGCCGAAATGGACGAAAAGTTTCTCAATCAGGTGAAAAGCATTTCGCTTGACCCCGAGGTGATTAAGCGTCAAAACGACTTGAAAATTGTTTACACCCCCATTCACGGAACCGGGGTGAAACTGGTGCCTGCCGCACTTCGCAAAATTGGCTTTACGAACATTATTAACATTCCCGAGCAGGATGTGGTGAGTGGTGATTTTCCTACTGTCGTTTCGCCCAACCCCGAAGAGCCTGCAGCCATGGAGATGGCCGTGAAAAAAGCTCAACAAGTAAATGCCGACATTGTGATGGCTTCAGATCCCGATGCTGACCGTTTGGGGGTGGCCGTGAAAGATGATAAAGGCGAATTTGTGCTCATCAATGGCAATCAAACAGCTGTGCTGCTCACCTGGTACATGATTAAAAAATGGAAGGAAACCGGTAAAATCACGGGTAAGGAGTTTATCGTGAAAACCATCGTGACTTCTGAAATTTTGAAAGAAATTGCCGTGAAAAACGGTGTTGGGTATTTCGATGTGTACACCGGTTTTAAGTGGATTGCTGACATCATTCATCAGCTCGAAGGCAAGCAAACCTATATTTGTGGTGGCGAAGAGAGCTATGGCTTTCTGCCCGGCGACTATGTGCGCGACAAAGATGCCGTGGGTGCCATTACCATGATGGCTGAAATTGCAGCTTGGGCAAAGGATAACGGGCGTTCGCTTTACCAACTCATGCAGGATATTTATTTGGAGTACGGCTTCTCAAAAGAGCGCATGAAATATGTGGTGCGTAAAGGGCAACAAGGTGCCGAGGAGATTAAGCAAATTATGAAAAAATTGCGCGAGAACCCTCCCGCCACTTTGGCTGGGTCAAAACTGGCGTTAATCAAAGATTACTTGTCGCTCAAGGCCATCGATCAGGCGAAAGGTTCTGCCACTGCCATTGATTTGCCAGTGACTTCCGATGTTCTTCAGTTCTTCACCCAAGATGGTTCAAAAATTTCGGTTCGCCCATCGGGTACCGAACCTAAAATCAAGTTCTACTTTGAGGTGAAATATCCCATCAACAATCGCAATCAGTGGGACGAGGCCAACGTAAAAGCCGACGAACGCATTGAGGCCATGATGAAGGATATGGGGCTTTAATTTATTGCTGCTAAATAAAAAAAAACCGGGCTTTGACCCGGTTTTTTTATGTCTGCGAAAGGCTAAAACACCGGAATAAGCCGGGATTCAACTTGCTTCATTTGTCGAAAAAAAACATTTTCTCAGTTCTTTATTTTTTTTGTAATTCAGCGCATTTTTCCCTGTCAAGACTCAAATTGATTGTCCGGGAAGTTGATGAGGTAAACTCTTTCGGTGGCTCGCGTGATGGCCGTGTAGAGCCATCTTAAATAGTCTAGGCCTTTGTCTTCGTCGGCAATCATGCCCTGGTCGATGAACACGTTTTTCCATTGCCCGCCTTGTGCCTTGTGGCAGGTCACGGCATAGGCAAACTTCACCTGGAGGGCGTTGAAATGTGGGTTTTTTCGCATTAGCTCCCATTTTTTGCGCTTGTTTTTCTCGTCGGCATAATCTTCCATCACGGCTTCGTAAAAACGTTGTTGTTCGGCCTGAGTGAGACCGGGGCCTTCGCTGGTGAGCGTGTCGAGGACCAATTTGACATCGGCTTCTAAATAACCGTGGTCGATAAAACGCACCGTAGCGTTCACGAAACGCAGCCCGTAAAGCTCTTCGTGACGCCTGATTTTAACCACTTCCACGATGTCGCCGTTGGCAATGAAATCGAGTTCCTGGCTGCCATCCAGCCAGAAGTAGTTGTTTTTGACCACCATCAACAAGTCGCCCGGCGTGAGTTCTTCTTCGCGATACAGCACCGATGCGCGGATGCCCTTGTTGTAGATGTTGGCGCGTTTGTTGCTCCGGCAAATGACCATGGTTTCGTCCATCCCCGTTTTGTCGTAGCTTTGGTTGAGGGTTTCGATGAGTTCGGCTCCCGACAGGCGTATGAAATCGGGGTAGCCTTGGGTTTGAAACAAGGGGAGGATGCCATCGTTTTCGATGTTGTCCATGGCTTGGCGTAGCCGATTGGCATTGTGCAAGATGCCGCTTGTTTCGGATTGACGCACCACATCGTTCAAAAAATAGGCATCGGGCGAAAAACCCAGTGACTCAAGATTGTGTGCATCCAGTGCCGGGCTTTCGGTGCAGCCCACCGGGGGCAACTGCGCTGAATCGCCTATGAGCATCAATTTGCAGTTATTGCCCTGATGAACATACTCAAACAGGTCGTCGAGGAGTCGGCCGCTGCCAAACATCGACGTCTCGCTGTTCGAATTGGCAATCATCGATGCTTCATCGACTAAAAAAAGTGTGTCTTTGTGTTTGTTCCAGTTGAGCTGGAAGTTACCTCCTCCCGATTGTTGACGGTATATTTTTTTGTGGATGGTGAAGGCCGGTTGTCCGGCATAACTGCTGAATACTTTGGCGGCACGACCCGTGGGAGCCAGTAGCACGCAGGGGATTTGCATGTCGGTGAGGGTGCGTACCAAGGCGCTTGTGAGCGAGGTTTTACCGGTTCCGGCAAAACCTTTCACTAACAGCGTTTTTTCCTCGTCGGGAGTGATGATAAATCGCCCTATGCCTTCAATCAGCGTCTGTTGTGATGGCGTGGGTGAATGCCCTAAGTGGTTTTCGATGAGTTTCGCGATATGTTGTTCGAGCATATTTTTAAGAAATAAGCCGTTGAAAAATGTTCATTTGAAATTTTTTCTAAATTTGTGCATTCGTTTTATAAAATAAACAAAACTCAAAAATAATGAAAACAGCATTGCAAATTTTATTGACCATCGCCATTCTTGCTCTTGGATACTGGACTTGGGAAAGCCTTCAGCAGCCCATTCGTTTTCAGAAAGCTATGGGTGAGCGTCGTACCAAAGTGATTGAACGCCTGACGCAGATTCGCGATGCACAGGTGGCTTATCGTTCGGTGAATGGCAAATATACTGCCAGTTTTGATACGTTGATCTCTTTTGTCAAAACAGCTCAATTGCCGCTGGTACGCATGGAAGGCCGCTTGACCGACAGTATGTATGCTGCCGGGATGACCGAAGTGGAAGCCCTTAAAATTGGCATCATCAAGCGTGATACGGTGATGGTATCTGTGATTGACTCTTTGGTGAAAGGTAAATATGTGCCCGATTCATTGGCCTTTGTTCCCTTTACCAATGGCGAGAAGTTTACAATGGGGGTTGGTGCAAAAACCACTGCTTCGGGGTTGGTGGTACAGCTTTTCGAAGCTAAAGTGCCTAATAAAGTGTATCTCAATGGCCTCGATGAGCAAGAGGTCAAAAACCTTGATGCAGCTGCCTTTAAATTGGAACGTTTCCCGGGCTTGCAGGTTGGCTCATTGGAAGATGCGAATAATAATGCCGGAAACTGGGAATAATTAGATAGTGAATGGACCAATTTTCGGTTGTTGACGAGAGTTTCGATTCGCAGTTGTCGTCATCATATTATCTATCCATCCGGATTGCTCCGGATGGATTTTCTTTTTGTGTGCTTGACCCCATCTATAATCGGTTTATCCTGTTTAAGGAGGGGCGTTTTAAAAAAATCGATGGTCATTGGCAGCAAACCATAGCGTTGTTGCGTAACGAGCCATTGTTTCTTTTGGGATTTAAGCGAAAAACAATTGTGATTGAAAACGATCCCATTGCGCTGGTCCCCAATGCGCTCTATCGCCCCGAAAATGCCGGTGAATTGATCGACGGAACCTATGCCGTCGATAGAACCGGCATGCATATTCTCGAAAATCCCATGCGTATGGTTGATGCTGTCAATCTTTTCATGGTTCCGGATACGTTGCATGGTGTGATTCGCGACTTGTTTCCCGATGTGCGTATGTTACATCATGTGACCCCGTTGCTTGAGGCGACCATGCTCGATGATTATTCTTCTCCGGAGCGTCATTTTGTGCACCTGTATTTTCGGCATGGCGTTTTTGATGTGTTGGTGATGGGACAGCGCGATTTGAAATTGATCAATCGTTTCTCTTTTTCCGACGATAATGAAGTGGTATATTATCTTCTTTTCGTGTTTGAGCAGTTGAAGTTGCAACCGGGCAAAACCGATGTGATTGTGGCCGGTGATATTGATTTGCTTGCTGCTCGTTTTTTGCTCTTGAAGAGTTATTTTAAAACGGTGAAAATGGCTGTGTTGCCTTCGCATTTTCAGGTTGCCGATGCGTTGTTGTCCGTGTCGTTAGGGCGTCATTTGTTGTTGTTTAATAGTTTTTTATGCGTATAGTTAGCGGTGATTTAAAGGGAAGGCGTTTTTCGCCTCCGCCCTCGTTCAAGGCTCGTCCGACAACCGATTTTGCCAAGGAGAACCTTTTTAATGTATTATCGAATCGTATGGATTTTGAATCCATACGGGTGCTCGATTTGTTTGGCGGAACCGGAAGCATTTCTTATGAGTTTGCATCGCGTGGCTGTACCGATGTCACTTGTGTGGAGCTTAATTTTAATCATTACCGATTCATTTGCAAGTGTGTGGATGAGCTGGGGCTGAAAAAGGTCATTCACCCGTTAAAAGCCGATGTGTTCAAGTTTTTGGCAAAATCTGCAGGGGCATCCTTGTCGGGATATGACTTGGTTTTTGCGGATCCCCCTTTCGATATGAAGGAAGTTGACTCATTGCCCGCGTTGGTGCATGAGAGTGGTGTGTTAAAGCCTGGTGGTTTGCTGATTTTTGAGCACACTGATAAAAAAAGTTTTGCCATGGCTCCCGGATTTGTGGAGGTGCGTGATTATGGAAAGGTCAATTTTTCTTTCTTTCAATTTGATTAAGCACAATAAAAAAGCGGTTCCCGACAAGGAAACCGCTTTTTTATTGTGTGTTTGGATTGTTATTGCACCACCTCTTCTTCGTTGGCAAAGATGTCAAATACTTTATCCAGCTTCATCAGGGTTAATAAACTGGCAACGTCTTTTTGAATGTTGCACAGCTGAAAGGTGGCTTCGTGCTGTCGTGCCGTTTTAAGCGCCGAAATCAGGGCGCCGATACCGGTACTGTCAATGAATCGGATGTTACTCAAGTTGAGTAATAAATGGGATCCCGAATTGGTGAGTCGTTCGTTCAGTTGTTGTTTTACCAGGTGGGCATTGGCCGCGTTCAACCGATCTGTTTCATGGATGGCGCCAATGCTGATGCCGTTGCGTTGAGTAATTGTTATCATGGTTTTTTCAGGTTATTTGCCAAAAGTTTGATGGAGTTCTTCGCGAGCTTGCTCACAAATTTTCACAAATTTATCAATTATTTCTTTCATCGTTGCATCATTGGCATTTTGTATGACCCAAATTTGTTTCTCGGGGGGATAACTCTTTAAATTGGCATCAAGTGAGGTGTATTCTTTCTTGGCTTTTTCGTCTTGGTGATTGGCTAATTCTTCACATTTGCGCTGTTTAGCCAATAGTTCCAGATTTTTGAGGTCGATGTTGCCCAGTTCTTCCATTCCCATCGATACCACCGACGATTTTGCTTTGTGGGACAGCGAGGCGATTGTGCTCCAGTCGTGCCTTTCATAAGCGGTGCTGAGGCCATCTGTGAATTCGGGTAGTTGTTCTAAAAAAATGTCTACCAGTTCTTTTATTAAGTTTTGGTCGTTGTCGGCTATACTCGTCAGGTAGCTAAGGTCGATGTGTTTTTGTTTGTGTGGCATCGTTGAGGTGGTAAGAGGACATTATTTTCAGTTAATTCATTATTGGGCTTATTACGGTAGTTTGGTTTCTTAAGTTATAATTTTTGTAAAAAATATCATAAAAAACACGAAGAGAACTGCGATTGAAGATTTTAAAGTTTTGAAATAGCCGCTGCTGACTTATTATGGATTGATAGGCGGAGATGTTTTATCGTGTATCTTTTACGATGTCGTGACATCACAAAAAAAATCCCCGGCTAGTTCGCCGGGGATGAAAAATCAAAAAGGGGTGTTTTTTACTTTTTAGATGCTTCCATCGATTTGGCAATGCCCATCTCCAGTCCCCGGAGTTCGGCCAAGCCCCTGAGGCGTCCGATGCATGAGTAGCCGGGATTGGTTTTCTTTTTCAGATCGTCAATCATTTGATGGCCGTGGTCGGGGCGCATGGCGATGGAGGTTTGGCGGCGTTGTTGCAGCTCCAAAAAGGCTTTCATCACACCGTACATGTCTACGTCGCCTTCCAGGTGGTTGTCTTCGTAAAAGTTACCCTCTGCATCGCGTTTGGTGCTACGGAAATGCACAAAATTGATGCGGTCGCCAAACTGCCGCATGATGCCGGCCAGGTCGTTGTCATTTCGTACGCCAAAGGAGCCCGTGCAAAGGCATAAGCCGTTGGATATATTGGGTACTTCGTTAATCAATCTCTGGAAATCGTCAGCAGTGCTCAGGATGCGTGGCAGTCCGAGGATGGCATACGGGGGATCGTCGGGGTGAATGACTAATTGAACGCCCACTTCATCGGCTACCGGAGCTATCTGCTTGAGGAAATGCACCAAGTTGGAGCGAAGCTTTTCTGCATCAATGTCATTGTAACGATCCAGTGCTTGCTGAAACTGTTCTACGGTGAAGCTTTCTTCGGAGCCCGGCAAACCGGCAATCATGTTGCGGGTCAGCAACGTCTTTTCGGCGTCACTCATTTGTGCAAAGCGGGCGCTTGCTTTTTCCTTTTCGGCTGTTGTGTAGTCCTTTTCGGCACCCGGGCGTTTGAGAATGAATAGGTCAAAGGCTATAAATGCAGCGCGTTCAAAGCGCAGTGCTTTGGAGCCGTCGGGCATGGTGTAGGCCAAATCGGTTCGTGTCCAATCAAGCACCGGCATAAAGTTGTAAGTCACCACGCGAATGTCGCAGGCGGCCAGGTTGCGCAGGCTCTGTTTGTAGTTGTCGATGTAGCGATTGAAATCGCCTGTCTGTGTTTTGATGTGTTCGTGTACTGGCACGCTCTCCACCACCGACCAGCGCAGACCAACAGATTCTATTTCCGCTTTGCGTTTTTGAATTTCCTCAATCGTCCATACTTCTCCGTTGGGAATATGGTGTAAGGCGGTGACAACACCTGTTGCACCTGCCTGGCGAATGTCCCAAAGCCCTACCGGATCGTTGGGCCCGTACCATCGCCATGTTTGTTCGCATAAATACATGATTCCTTTGTTTTGTAGTGTTTAATTAAAATGGTGTGTAAATGTATCAAACATTCCCTTTGGCTGCATCGGTCTGACGATTTCTTGCACGTATTTTGACCAATTCGTTGCCTTTTTCAGTTCTCTGAAAAAGTTTATGAAAGGGCATTTTTGTTGCACGCATTTTGGTCTAAAACACCTATTTTTAAGGGCACTCTGAGATGCGATTATCAACCTCTAAATATTAAAACGATGCTAAACAAAAAAGTTGAAAAGATTCTGGTCGAACAGATTGAGAAAGAAGCTTATTCATCAAACCTGTATCTGGCCATGGCTTCATGGGCCGAAAATCAGGGTTTGAAAGGTTCTTCTGACTGGCTTTATGCACAGGCCGATGAGGAGCGCATGCACATGCTTAAATTTGTGAAGTACGTGAATGAACGTGGCGGGAAAGCCGTTATTAGTGCCCTGCAGCAGCCTCCTGCTGATTTTAAATCCGTTAAAGCGCTTTTTGACGAAGTGCTTAAGCACGAACAGTACGTATCGGAAAGTATCAATAACATTGTGGCTGTTTGTTACGATGAGAAGGATTTTACCACTATGAATTGGATCCAGTGGTTTGTGACCGAGCAAATTGAAGAAGAGGCTTCGGTTCAGGAGATCATCGATAAACTCAATTTGTTGGGCGATGGTAATCTTTATCAGTTCGATCGCGACATCATGTCGTTGCGCAGTGCTCAAAACGCAGCCGCTGAATAAGTGAGCCGTTTCAGAATAATAACCAAGGGCCGTGGGGGTGATTCCACGGCCCTTGGTCGTTGATGATGGTCTGTCGGATTACAGAGTCCCTTCGTGTATCTCCTTCATGTATGCTTTGGGTGTCTTTCCAAATTCTCGCGCAAAACATTTGCTGAAATACTTGGGGTCGGAGTAGCCCACGTGGTAACTGACTTCCGAGACCGGTAGTTTTTCTTTTTGAAAGATGTATGCTGCTTTTTGCATTCGGTACGAGCGGATGTAATCGACCGGTGACATGCCTGTGAGGGCCTTTAGTTTGCGCAGTACGGTGGAGTGACCCATGTGCATACGGCTGACCAAACCGCTGACATCAAAGTTTGGATTGCCCAATTCTTCTTCCATGATGCGCGATAATTCGTCCATAAATCGACGGTCGAGGGGTGGAATGGTAATGTTGTCGGGGCATTGCAGCAAGGGTTTTCCCAATCGTTGTTGCCATTGTTGCCGTGAGCGAATCAGGGAGGCAACTTGTGCCATCACCACTTTGATGTTAAATGGTTTGGTCAGGTAACTGTCGGCTCCTTCGCTCAGTCCTTGTTCAATGTCGCTGTCGTCGCTCATGGCTGTCAGCATCAGCACCGGAATATGGCTGGTTTCGAAGGTGGTTTTGAGGTGGCGGCATATCTGGCGTCCATTCATCGACGGAAGCATCACGTCGGTGATTACCAGGTCGGGTTGGAGTTGTGTGGCTTGTGTGATGCCTTTTTTGCCGTCATCCTCCACGATAACGGTATAGTGCTGTGAGAGCATGCCTGCCAAGTAGCCCGAAAGTTCGCTGTCGTCTTCGATGAGTAGCACCAATGGTCGTTCGCGTTGCGACTCTTCTGTGGCGTTGTCGCTTGTGTCATTGGGGGATATTTCAGGTGTTGTTGGCACTGCGTGATGTGCCGACACCTCTGAAGCCTCCTTTGGGGAGGCGTTAACGGGCTTCTGGTAAGTTGCCCATAAGTGGCGAATGAGCATTGCAAATGCTGCTCCGGCTAAAAAGGAGAGGAGATGGCTGAACATGATGTTGGCGTTTGTGGCGAAGTTACCAAAATAATCTTCAATGAGGGCATTTAATAGGGGGATGCCGCTCGCCTGCATTGGAAGTTTTGCAAAAATAAAGTAGGTTTGTTGATTAAAATCATAAAGGTTTATGGCATGATTGAGTTTTCGCAGGTCTTTATCGACCAGTTGGTTATCCATCACATCGGGTGTAAGGCGCAGGGCGAGCCGGTGAAGTTTTCGCGCACGCCTTATCAGATGCAAAACGATGATGCTGTGGGCGAGTTGTTGATTAACTATTTTTTTCGCCCCTTTAAGAGTGAGGCTTTTTTTCATTTTGCTCACGACGAGGATGTGTCGCTCAACGAGGCTTATCGCCTGGCTTTGCAGTTGTTCGATGAACCTCTTTCGTTTCTGGAGGTTTCGGTCAAATTGGCCGAACGGCTTTATGAGGCATCCAATCATGCCATGATTCGGGGAGGCGAGTTTTACATGGTTCTCTTCCGAAACGTGGTGGTTGATGGTGAGGTGACCGACGGCCTGGGGATTTTTAAGTCCGAAACCAAAGAGACCTTCCTAAAGGTGTATCTCAAGGATCAGAACTTCGAGTTAGGCGCTCAGGAGGGGATCAATGTCAAACGACTCGATAAAGGGTGTATCATTTTCAATACCGAGCGGGAGCAAGGGCTCAAAGTCTGTTCCATCGATAATGTGAACAAGGGCAATGAAGCACGCTTTTGGCGCGACGATTTTCTGGGGCTCAAGCCGCGTGAGGATAACTATTACTACACCAATAATTACATGAAAATGTGCCGCGAGTTTATCGGCGAGGTTTTTAATGCCGAAAATCGCGTGCCAAAGGCCGACCAGATTGACATTCTCAATCGCTCCGTGGATTATTTTAATAAGAAGGACAACTTTTCTGAAGATGATTTTGCTCACGAAGTGATTCGACAACCCGAGGCCATTAGTGCATTTAACCAGTTTAAAGAGTTTTACGAAGCTGAGCAGGAGTGCCCTTTGCCCTCCGAATTCGATATTTCAAAAAGTGCCGTCAAGGGCGAGAAGAAGTTCTTTAAATCGATTCTTAAACTCGATAAAAATTTCCATGTCTACATTCATGGCAAAAAGAATTATATCGAGCGTGGTTTTGATAACGAGAAGGGTCTGAATTTTTACAAGCTCTTTTTTGAGCAGGAGAGTTAAAACATTTTAAAGGACATCTGTTTTGCAATTACCCGTTGATTTTATTGCCCGTATTCAGCATCAATTTCCTTCCGATGCGTCACAATTTTTAAAGGCACTTGACACTGAAGCCCCTGTTTCGGTGCGTGTCAATCCGGCCAAAGATGCCGCTGTTTTCACTGAGTCTTTATCGGTTCCGTGGTGTGAACATGGCTTGTATTTGCCTCAGCGTCCCATTTTTACGCTCGATCCATTGTTTCATGCCGGTTGTTATTATCCGCAGGAAGCATCGTCGATGTTTTTGTGGCATGTGTTGAATGCGTTGCCCGATTTGCCTGCCGATCCGGTGATGCTCGATTTGTGTGCTGCTCCGGGTGGGAAATCGACCCTCATGGCTTCGTTTTTAAATGGCAGGGGGGTCTTGGTGGCCAACGAGACTGTGCGCTTGCGTGCCAATATTTTGATGGAGAACATGATGAAGTGGGGCTATGGCAACATCTTAGTGTCTCAGTCCGCTCCTTCGGCGTTCTCGTCTGTTGAGGCGCTTTTTGATGTGGTGGTGGTGGATGCCCCTTGCAGTGGTGAAGGTCTTTTTAGAAAAGATTTGGATGCCCGAAGTGAGTGGTCACCCGAAAATGCGGCCATGTGCGCTACACGGCAGCAAAACATCCTGCAACATATTTGGGATGCCCTCAAACCCGGTGGTTATTTGGTTTATTCGACCTGTACCTTTAATCCTGCCGAGAATCAGGACAATATGAACTGGTTGCTGAAGCAATACGATGCCAGTCCGGTGTCCATCGCAGTTGACGACAGCTGGGGCGTTTCACCGATCCCGGTGGGTGATGGGCAAGGGTGGGCCTTTTACCCGCACCAGGCACGTGGCGAAGGTTTTTTCATTGCCGTGTTGCAGAAGGAAGGCAATATGCACGGAGCTGTGAAAAACAAACGTTCTGAAAAGATGGTCAAGGCAAAAGTGCCTCAAGGGATTCTCAAAGGACAGGATCAATATTTTATGTCGACCATCAACCAAACCATTTATGCGCTTACGCATGTGCCCCTGATGGTTTACAGTCGTTTGGCATCACAAGTGCGGTTCATTCATCAGGGAATTGGCTTGGGACAATTGGTGCGCAACGATTTGGTGCCACATGAGTCGTTGGCTTTGTCGTTGGATGTTGTCGATGACTATTCCCCAATTCATGAACTTTCAGTTGATGAAGCGCTGCATTTCTTGCGTGGTGGCACGCAGCTGTCTGTTTCTGATGTGACCGGATGGTGCCGGGTTGCTTATTACGGTGTTCCGTTGGGGTGGGTCAAGGCCGTTGGAAACAGGGTCAATAATTACTATCCCAAAGAGTGGCGAATCCGCATGGGCGGCTGACTTGCATTGGATTTTTTAATGAGACATCATGACTGAAATGTAAAAAAATGAAAAGTCTCGATTCTCTTGCTTGATTTTAATGAGTCTCACGACTTAATACATTCAACCCCCCACCCAATAATCCATCACTTCCGGATCGATGATTCAGCAGTTTGAAATTACCCTGCCTGCTTTCCCAAGGGGCTATCACTTGGTGACAAGTCAAATCACTTCGCAATTACCCCCCTTGCCCGATGTGGGGTTGGTCAATATTTTCATTCAACATACTTCGGCGGCGCTCACCATTAATGAAAATGCCGATCCGTCGGTTCGTCACGATTTTGAAACCATTCTCAACAACCTGGTGCCCGAAAATCGTCGTGAGTACACGCATACCTTCGAAGGGAACGATGATATGCCGGCGCACGTCAAAGCTTCGCTCATTGGCCCCGATATTACCATTCCCATTACCCGAGGTCGTCTGAATTTGGGTACCTGGCAGGGCATTTATCTTTGTGAATTCCGAAATCATGGCGGTGCCCGGCGGCTTGTGGTGACGGTGTATGCGTGAGAAGTGGTGGTGGTGGATGTTGATGATATAATAATCTTTCCCGGTGAGCATTAAAAAGCCCGCCGTCTTTTTTTCAAAAGGCGGCGGGCTTTTGAGTAAAAGGCGGCGGGCTTTTGAGTAAATCACCGCGGTGAAATAAAAATCGACCGCGGTGATTTGCCTTTTATTCCGGCATCGTTTTTTTAATGCATGTTGAAGAGATCAGTTTTTTGAGCAGATGTTTGTTATGAAATCATCTTTTTCGGCTCACCTCTGCGGCCACTTCTGCCCACTGTTCATAAAGTGGTGCTGTGCCATTGAGAACCCTGTCGGCACCTTCTTCCAATAAACGCGAATCGGGCAGAATACCCGTGTTGACAGCAATGGTGGCGATGCCTGCTGCCTTGGCTGAACGAACCCCCAGGGGGGCATTTTCAATCACGATAGCTTCATGGGCATCAATTCCTGCGCGTTCCAGCGCCATCAGGTAGGGCTGTGGATCCGGTTTCTCGCGTGTGACATCGTTACCGGTAATCATCTCTGAAGCATCAATCCCAAAATCATTCTTCACGCGGTTGAGCAGCGACGGTTGTTTCGATCCGGTGACGATCAATGTTCGGATCCCTGCTTCGCGTAGCTGAGCCATCAGGGGTTGAATGCCGGGCAACGGAGCTGGTGCCGGGCTTTGCGTCATCAGTTGTGTTTTGAGTGTCTGCACGGCATGAACCTCTTCGGGGGTGGCTTCGCGTTTTAGGTGGGTGCGATAGGTGAGTTCGATGGTGCCTTTGCTGGTGCGCCCTTCGTTTTCGTAAGCGGATGCCTCGGGGTAGTCGATGCCCACGGTGGCAAATGCTTTTTTCCAAGTGCTGGCATGGTTGGGCATCGAGTCGTACAAAACTCCGTCCATGTCAAAGAATACAGCTTTTAATGTCATTGCGCTTGTCGTTTCCGGTTGAATGGCAAAGTTATCCTTTTTAGCCGCTTGCCGTTTGATGGGCATGGCTTTCTTTTTTACCTTTGCAGTTCAAATTTTTTGAGGTCATAACACCACTTTTTTATGCAAATATCCATCGAACCGGCCATCCGGGTCAAACTACCCCATCTTTTGTTGTCCGGTTTTGCCTGCCGGGTCAATGTGGCTCCTTCTTCATCTGAGTTGAAGTCCGAAATTGACCGGCAGCTGTCGCTTCTGGCCGAAACGCATACACCCGAATCTATTCGCGAAATGGCGCCAGTGAAAGCCACCAAGGATACTTATCGCGCTTTGGGCAAGGATCCCAATCGTTACCGCCCGTCGGCCGAAGCTTTGCTGCGCCGTGTGGCCAATGGCCGGGCGCTTTATGATATTTGCAATGTGGTTGATATTTTAAACCTTATATCGGCCACTACCGGTTTTTCTATTGGTGGATACGATGTTGATAATATCATGGGTGCCATTACTCTGGGGGTGGGTGAGCCGGAAGAGCCTTACGTGGGCATTGGCCGTGGCGATCTCAATATCGAGTCGTTGCCCGTGTTTCGCGACAGCTTGAGTGCCTTTGGATCCCCCACCAGTGATTCGGTGCGCACCATGGTCTCTCCCCGAACCACCCGTTTCTTAATGGTTTTTGTGGCCTTTGAGGCTTCCGGCGACTTGGAGCAGGCTGTTGTGCGTGCCCGTCAACTCTTGATGCAGTATGCGGGGGCTGATGATTTTGAGTGTTTTACTGTTTCTTCTTCGTCACCTGTTAATGAATAAATCGATGGTTCAGATATGTGCCTTGGCATCGGGTAGCAATGGTAACTGTTATTATGTGGGCAACGAGCACGATGCCGTGCTTGTGGATGTAGGTGTTAGTCGACGGCAGGTGCTCGACCGTATGAAGAAGGTGGGGCTCTCGGAGCAGAAAATCCGTGCCATATTTATCACTCATGAACATTCTGACCATTCGCGTGGCGTAAAACTTCTGAGTCAGAAACTCAAGGTTCCTGTTTTTATGAGTCCCGGCACTTTTAATCGGTGTTATGACGCCAATCGTCCTGATGTCTACACGCCGTTTTCTCCCGGGCAAGAGGTGGGCGTGGCTTCGTTGCGCATCCATACTTTCCTCAAGTATCACGATGCTGCTGAGCCTTGCAGCTTTGTGGTGCAATCCGCTCAGGTGTGTGTGGGGGTGATGACCGATATTGGTGAACCCTGCGACAATGTGAAGCAACACGTGGCCATGTGCGATGCCATTTTTCTTGAATCAAACTATGATGAACGGATGCTTTGGGATGGTAATTACCCGCTGTTTCTTAAAAATAGGGTTTCCTCACGTCACGGTCATTTGTCTAATGCGCAGGCACTCGAATTGGTTGACACCCATGCCGGTCCTCGTTTGAAAATGGTGTATTTGTCGCATCTCTCCGAGGAAAACAATCATCCAACCCTGGCCATGAAATGTTTTGAACCGTTGCAGGAGCGCTATCGCATTGAGTTAACCAATCGTTATGCCCCTTCTTCGGTGGCTGTTTTAAATGCTTGACGACATCGATATTTCCAATACAATCTTTCATCGCTTTTTTAATTGATGCGACTGTGTTGTGATGGGGAGGAGGAATACAAAAAAAGCGTTTCATAAAAATGAAACGCATTTTTTGTATCGAATTGTTGTGTTATGATCTCGGGTGATACTGAACAATGGTATTTTTCAGGTATTCCTTATCGAGATGGGTATAAATTTCGGTGGTGATGATTGACTCATGACCCAGCATTTCTTGTACGGCACGCAAGTTGGCACCGCCATCAATCAGGTGAGTGGCAAATGAGTGGCGGAATGTGTGCGGGCTGATGTTTTTAGTCAGACCTACTTTCGCAACCAAGGTCTTGATAATGGTAAATATCATCACGCGTGAGAGTTTCTTTCCGCGACGGTTCAAGAATAAGATGTCTTCATCGGCCGGATCAATTTTTAATGTACGGCGATAGTCGCTCAAATACAGGTTGATTTCTTTGATGGCTTTGGTGCTGATGGGAACCAGACGTTCTTTGCTGCCTTTGCCTTCAATTTTTACAAAACCTGATTCGAAAAAGAGGTTTGAGATCTTCAGGTCGATGAGTTCTGATACGCGTAAACCACAGCTGTAGAGTGTCTCCAGGATGGCTTTGTTGCGTTGACCTTCCGATTTTTTAACGTCGATGGTGTTGATGATCGAGTCGATTTCTTCTACCGTCAATACTTCCGGAAGCTTGCGACCCACG
The DNA here is from genome assembly GCF_003254275.1 of Breznakibacter xylanolyticus. Taxonomy (GTDB): domain Bacteria; phylum Bacteroidota; class Bacteroidia; order Bacteroidales; family Marinilabiliaceae; genus Breznakibacter; species Breznakibacter xylanolyticus. Next base: position 123,904 of record NZ_QKZK01000008.1, read on the forward strand.
CGTGGGGCTTCCAGCAATGCGGTGGGGTCTTTTTCTACTTTCTCTTCAATCAGAAGATATTTGTAGAACGATTTGATGCCGCTGATGATGCGAGCTTGTGTGCGAGGGCTGATTCCTCTGTCGGTAATCTCCTGCATCATGGTTTTCAGGTTGGCCAATACCACCTGATCAGGACCAATGTTCATGCCCTTCTCGCGCAGGTAAACAACCAGCTTCTGCAAATCTGTTACGTAGGCGTGGATCGAATTGTCCGACAGCCCTTTCTCTACCTTGAGGTAGGTTCTAAAGCCTTCAATTTCTTTTTCCCAAGTCATTTTGATATTATTTAAGTATTTAATTCCCGCTTACAAAGTTAAGTAAAAATAACTATTAAACTGTATTCGCTGCAAGGGATTTTTTTAAATTTTTTTATGATAACGCTTTTCTTTTGGTTTTTTTTGGTTTTTTTTTTACGTGAAACTCTCTATTTTTGCACCACGCAATAAAAGATGCGCCGGTTATGAAAATAGTGATTCTCAATGGCCCAAATTTGAATTTGTTGGGCGTGCGCGAAAGATCCATTTATGGTGATCAGTCTTTCTCCAATTATTTGATACAGCTACAAGATCAGTTTCCGCAGGTTGAATTCTCTTATTTTCAGTCGAATATCGAAGGTGAGCTGATTAATCAGATTCATGAAGTCGGTTTTTCGGCCGATGGCATTGTTTTTAATGCAGGCGCATACACTCATACTTCTTTGGCTTTGGCCGATGCCATTGCTGCTGTGAAAACTCCTGTGGTTGAAGTACACATTTCCAATGTATTTAAGCGCGAGGCCGTACGTCATCATTCATTTATCGCCCCTGTTTGTTGTGGATCTATTTCCGGTTTCGGCATGGAGTCATATCGGTTGGCGGTTCTGGCGTTGTTGAAAATGTCTGAAAAATAATATATTTCTGAAATTCTATCGTAAAACACTTAATTAATTGTCAATGAAAAAATTCACGAAGATAGTTGCGACTATTTCGGATCAACGTTGTGACGTTGAATTTATCAGAGAGCTTTACAAAGCCGGGATCAATGTGGTGCGTCTGAACACAGCTCACATGGATCGAGAAGGGATGATGCGTGTGGTGAATAACACCCGTGCTGTGTCTGAGAAAATTGCCATTCTCGTGGATACTAAAGGTCCTGAAATTCGGACTACCGTTTGTGACGCCAAATTGGAATTCAGTACCGGCGACATTCTGCAAATGAAAGGTGATATCAACACCAAATCTACCAAAGAGTGTATTTGCGTATCGTATGCCGATTTCGTGAAAGACCTCAATGTAGGTAACATGATTTTGATCGACGATGGTGAAGTTGAATTCAAAGTGATTGAGAAAAAAGCAGATCACCTGATTTGCGAAGCTCAAAACAATGGTACCGTTGGTAGCCGTAAGAGTGTGAACCTTCCCGGTGTGAGTGTGAGCTTGCCTTCAATCTCTAAAAAAGACGTTGATTGTATCGAATTCGCTATCGAAAACGATATTGACTTTATTGCTCACTCTTTTGTTCGTCACAAAGCTGACGTTAAAGAGGTTCAGGATATTTTGGATGCCAAAGGTTGTCCTGCAAAAATCATCGCAAAAATCGAAAATCAGGAAGGTGTTAACAACATCGACGAAATTCTGGATGTGGTTTATGGTGTAATGGTGGCTCGCGGTGACTTGGGTATTGAAGTGCCTCAGGAGCGCATTCCTTTGATTCAGCGTCAGCTTATTCGTAAGTGCGTTGAGCGTAAAAAGCCCGTTATTGTGGCTACTCAGATGTTGCACACCATGATTAAGAATCCTCGTCCGACTCGTGCCGAGGTGACCGATATCGCCAATGCCATCTATTATCGTACCGATGCCATCATGTTGAGTGGTGAAACGGCTTATGGTGATTATCCTGTTGAAGCAGTGAAAACCATGTCACGTATTGCTCGTGAAGTGGAGCCTGCTAAAGACAACCGTAACGATATTCCTGTACCTTTTGTGAAAGAGGTGACTGCTTATTTGGCTGAAACGGCTGTGAAAGCTGGTGTGGAATTGCCCATTAAAGCCATCATTACTGATAGCTTTACCGGTAAAACGGCTCGTTTCATTGCTGCTTTCCGTGGTCGTATCCCTGTGTATGCGCTTTGCTATTCTAAACGTGTGGGTCGCGAATTGAACCTCTCTTATGGTGTGTTCCCCCGTTTGACTGAAGAAGGTACTTCAAAGGCTGACCGTTTGAAGAAAACTGTAGAGAAATTGCAGAAGAAAGAAATTCTTCACGAAGACGATATGGTGGTTTACATCGGTGGAAGCTTCGGAATTGGTGGTGGAACCACATTCATGGAAATTATTCCCGTGGAAGGTTTGCTTAAGAAAATTGAAAGCTATCGCGATTAATTCGCCTTAGTTATCTGAATATAAGGGTGAGTCGGTTGTCGGCTCACCTTTTTTATGCAATCCAATGATCCTTGTGGGTTGGGGGTTCAGGTGTGAAATGATTGGTGCATGTAAAAAAAAAGGTCATCACAACAAAGTTGTAACGACCTTTTAAAAATTATCAGCGGTCCGGACGGGACTCGAACCCGCGACCCCATGCGTGACAGGCATGTATTCTAACCAACTGAACTACCGAACCTGATATTTTTCGATGTTGTTTTTATTGCATCAAGCGGTCCGGACGGGACTCGAACCCGCGACCCCCTGCGTGACAGGCAGGTATTCTAACCAACTGAACTACCGAACCTTGATGTTTCAAGGTTGAAACGTGATGCAATAAAATGTTTTTTTGCGGTCCGGACGGGACTCGAACCCGCGACCCCATGCGTGACAGGCATGTATTCTAACCAACTGAACTACCGAACCAGTTTACTGATCTTTTCGACCGCAAAGCTTTTCCTTAAAAGCGATGCAAAGATAATGCTTCTTTTTTTTCTTGCAATAGCAAAGGCGCATTTTTATTGCCTTTTTTGCGGATGTGATTGGTTGTGAGTTCTGTTTATTTTACCGGGTATCGCATTTGGGGGCGATACCCGGTATTGTTGCCGTATTATGATGGATTGTTGTTGCGGAAGATGAGCTGATCATGTTCCTCGTCTACCATAGTGGCCTGGTCGCGGGCGAGTGTGTCGGCCAGCAGCTGCTTCGACAGATCGTTAAGCACGTATTTCTGCATGGCTCGCTTGATTGGGCGAGCGCCAAACAGCGGGTCGAATCCGGCTGCCGCAATCCATTGAACCGCCCGTGGGGTGATTTCGATACGAATGCCGTTGCCCCGGAGCATCTTTTGGATGCCGGCGAACTGTAGTTGTACAATCATGCGTATCTCATCCTCGTGGAGGGGGGTGAACATGATTACTTCGTCAATCCGGTTCAGAAACTCCGGTCGGATGGTCTGTTTGAGCAGTTCAAACACTTCTTTGCGTGTTTTTTCGGCCACAGCATCCAGCGTGGCTGAGGTCACGTTTTCATAGTTTTGTTGTATCAGTTGCGACCCACTGTTGGAGGTCATGATGATGATGGTGTTTTTAAAATCCACTGTCCGTCCTTTGTTGTCGGTCAACCGTCCGTCGTCAAGCACCTGAAGCAGGATGTTGAAAACGTCAGGGTGTGCTTTCTCTATTTCATCGAGCAGCACGACCGAGTATGGTTTGCGACGCACTGCTTCTGTGAGTTGTCCTCCTTCGTCGTAACCCACATAACCGGGAGGTGCCCCAATGAGTCGTGATACTGAGTGGCGTTCCTGGTATTCCGACATGTCGATGCGGGTGAGGTGGTTTTCGTCGTCAAAGAGAAACTCAGCCAACGCCTTGGCCAATTCTGTTTTACCCACGCCGGTGGTTCCCAGGAAGATGAACGATCCAATGGGGCGTTTGGCGTCCTGCAATCCGGCTCGTGAGCGACGCACGGCATCGGAGATGGCGCGGATGGCTTCTTCCTGACCCACCACGCGCTTGTGCAGTTCGTCTTCGAGTGTCAGTAGTTTTTGTTTCTCGCTCTTCATCATCTTCGATACCGGGATGCCCGTCCATCGGCTCACCACTTCAGCGACATCTTCTGAGTCGACCTCTTCTTTAATCATCGGGTTGTCCGACTGCTGTTGTTGCAGCTGTTGCTTGCAATTGTCGATGGCACGTTCGGCTTCCTGGATGCGTCCGTAGCGTATCTCAGCTACTTTTTCGTAGTTCCCCTCTCGTTCGGCGCGTTCGGCTTCAAATTTGAGTGTTTCAATTTCCGATTTATGTTTCTGAATTTTGTCGATGAGGGTCTTTTCCGATTCCCAGCGAGCCCGCAGTTCAGAGCGTTGATCCTTCAGTTCGGCAATTTGTTGTCCCAGCAAGGTGAGTTTGGGTTGGTCGCCTTCCCGTTTGATGGCCTCCTTCTCAATTTCCAGCTGTTTGATGCGGCGTTCAATTTCGTCCAGCTCTTCGGGTACGGAGTTCATCTCGAGCCGTAACTTCGAGGCGGCCTCGTCGATCAGGTCAATGGCCTTGTCGGGCAAAAAGCGATCGCTGATGTAGCGTTGCGATAGTTCTACGGCCGCAATGATGGCTTCGTCCTTAATACGTACTTTGTGGTGGCTCTCGTAGCGATCTTTCAGTCCCCTCAGAATGGAAATGGTGCTGAGTGTGTCGGGTTCGTCCACCATCACAATTTGAAATCGGCGCTCGAGCGCTTTGTCCTTTTCAAAATATTTTTGGTACTCGTTGAGTGTGGTCGCCCCAATGGCGCGTAACTCGCCCCGTGCCAATGCGGGTTTTAGGATGTTGGCTGCATCCATGGCGCCTTCACTTTTGCCGGCACCCACCAGTGTGTGAATTTCGTCAATAAATAGAACGACTTCGCCTTCGGCGGCAATCACTTCGTTGACAACGGCTTTGAGACGCTCTTCAAATTCGCCTTTGTATTTGGCTCCGGCAATGAGCGCCCCCATATCCAGTGAAAAAATCTGTTTCGATTTGAGGTTTTCAGGAACGTCGCCCTTGACAATGCGGTGTGCCAATCCTTCGGCGATGGCTGTTTTTCCCACGCCCGGTTCGCCAATGAGGATGGGGTTGTTTTTGGTTCGACGGGAGAGGATTTGAAGGATGCGTCGAATTTCGTCGTCTCGCCCGATAACGGGGTCGAGTTTGCCCGACTGAGCCCGCTCGTTGAGGTTTACCGCATAGCGGCTCAGTGAGTTATAGCTGTCTTCGGCCGATGGTGAGGTGGCCTTATTGCCTTTGCGCAGTTCGGCGATGGCCTGGGTCAGTTCTTTCTCTCCCAAACCGGCGTCTTTGAGCAGGTTGCTCACCTGGTCTTTGACCTGCAGGAACGCACCCAAAAGGTATTCGATGCTGACGTACTGATCGCCTGCTTTTTGCGAGAGTTGTACGGCTTTTTGCAAGAGGTCATTGACTGTGCGCGATAAGTAATTTTCGCCACCGCTCACTTTTGGGTACGATGCGATGATGCCCTCGAGAGCCGGCTTAATGTCGCGAATGGACAACTTGCGAAACAGGAAGTTCATCACGTTGTCGTCGGCTTCGAGCATGCCTTTGAGCAGATGGCCGGCTTCGATGGCTTGTTGTTGATTTCCTTGGGCAATTTCAAAGGCTTTTTGAATGGCCTCCTGCGATTTGATGGTGAAATTATTCAGGTTCATATTTTAAAGTTTCAGTTATCTGCGTTAGTCCACTGATAATTGTTCGTTGTTCTCTGTTTTTTGTATTGGTTATCTTCAATTTGCTTGCCATTGATTGAATGATGACAATTTGACTTATTGGTTCTGTGAATGATGTCATTCTGGCGTTTTTTTATCTGTATTGGCTTAATGGCGGGCATATCACACAAGCCCATTGTCGGCAGCGAAGTCACTTTTTATTTTGTATGGCCTATTTTTTTTGTAAATTTAACCAATCATCTAAAGCACAATATTTATGAAAAAAATGGCGATGTTTTTGGGAATCACCATGATGCTGGCCTTTTTCCCGGTGTCGTTGAGTTCTCAGCAGGATGAATTGACCGCGCGATGCGCCGGTTGTTTTATGTCGCCTTATATCACCACCGGCCAGGCAATGAAGGCGTTTCTAACGGGCGATGAAGTGGCCGAATTTCACACCTCGCTTTACGCAGGTAATATCTATCGAATTGCGGCTTGTAGTCAAGAGGCGGGGAACATTATTTTTTCGGTCTATGATAAAAATCGTCGATTGCTCTTCGATAGTAAAAAAACGGTCAATGCCGAATATTGGGATTTTAAAGTCGAAGGGTCACTTGAGTGTATCATTGAAGCACGATTGAACGAGCAAAAGCTCCACTCCGGGGTAGTGTTGGTGATGATTGGGTTTAAAAGTCTGCTCAATTAATAAGCTTATTCATGATAATCATCTTATAATCCCTTACAAATATGAGTGAGGGAATTTTGAGGGCGTTGATGCAGCTGTTTGCTGTGGTGGTGTTTTCGTCGGGAGAATTGCTTTCGCGCCGTGCGATTGTCAAAGCGTTTTTGATGCGTCACCTCAATTCGCATCAAACGGATGAATATCTCGAACTCTTTGATGAGTTCTATCGTCAACACGAATCTCGTTTGAGTGACCGGGGGCGTTTCCATCGTCGTGTGTCGGTCAGTTCTGTCAAGACCTTGCGCATTGCCATGGCCATCAACGAGGAGTTGACTTATTTCCAAAAGATTATTCTCGTTATTCAGTTAATTGAGTTTCTCAATTCGGGCAGTGGTATTTCGGAGTTGGAGCATGGTTTTGTGCTCAACGTGTCGCAAACCCTCAATATTCGTGATGACGAGTTTCGATTGCTCTATGATTTTATCGTTTTGCCCCTCGAAAAGACGCCTCTTTGTGATCAGTTGCTCATTATTTCCGAAAACGAACAACGGGCTGCTCAGGGGCGATTTCTCATGTGGGACGACATTGAAGCTGAGGTGCATGTCTTGTATCTGGAGTCTCTGCCGTTATTGTTGATGCGTTGCAGTCGTGACGCCAACCTGACCCTCAACGGGCAGTTGGTGTCGGCCGACACGGTGCATGTGCTTCATCCGGGGAGTTCTATTCGCAGCCGTCGTTCCGACCCATTGTTTTATAGTGACATCATTAGCTGCTTTTTGTCGTGTGTCTCCGAGCAGCCGTTTACTTTCGAGGTTGATGATCTTAGTTATATTTTTCGGAAGGGGAATGTGGGGTTGCATCCCATGTCTTTTGCTACACGGTCGGGGCGTTTGGTGGGGGTTATTGGCGACAGTGGTGCCGGTAAAACCACCCTGATAAACCTGTTGTGCGGTATTTATAAGCCTTCCGGAGGATCGGTGTCTATCAATGGGATCGATATGCATCGCCACCCCGATAAGGTGAAGGGGTTGGTGGGACTTGTCTCGCAGGACGATTTGCTCATGGAGGATTTGACCGTTTACCAAAACCTCTATTATAATGCCCGTCTTTGTTTTGGTGATTGGAGTGAAGATCAGATACAAGACCGGGTGGTGACCTTATTGCGTTCGTTAGGACTCTATGAGGTGCGACAGATGAAGGTGGGAAGTCCGTTGTTCAAGAATATCAGTGGAGGGCAGCGTAAGCGCCTGAACATTGCGTTGGAGTTGATACGAGAGCCGGCCATTCTTTTCCTCGATGAGCCCACTTCGGGGCTCTCGTCGCGCGACTCGGAGAACGTCATTGACCTGCTTAAGGAACTCACCATTAAGGGAAAGCTCATTTTTGTGGTTATTCATCAGCCATCCTCTACTGTTTTTAAGCTTTTCGATCAGTTGCTTGTGCTCGATACCGGGGGATATCTGATATATAACGGTGAGCCGGTTGAGAGCATCACCTATTTTAAGGCCGGCGTTAATCACGCGGGACGTGATGCCAACGAATGTCCTGCTTGTGGGAATGTGAATGCCGAACAGATTCTGAACATTGTCAACACGCACGTGGTGGACGAGTATGGAAACCTCACTTCACGTCGACGCATCAACCCGGTTGAGTGGTATGAACGGCATCAATACACGCAGAGTTTGGCCGGCCGTGCTGTTCAGGTGGAGAAAGCAGAGTTGCCTGCGGTCAACTTCAAGGTACCCGGGCGCTTGCGGCAATTTTTTGTTTTTACCTCTCGCGATCTCTTGTCGAAGTTGCGTAACCCTTCTTATTGGTTCATCAACTTGTTACAGGCTCCCGTGCTGGCTGTTCTCCTGGCTTCATTGTTGCGTTATTACAATGTGGACGAAGCTTTTAATCGAGGGTATGTGTTTGCCGACAATCCCAATTTGGTGGTGTATTTGGTGATTGCTGTGATTATTTCGCTTTTTGCAGGTCTTACGCTCAGTGCCGAAGAGATTATTAGTGATCGTAAAATTCTTAATCGGGAATCTTTTCTGCAGTTAAGTTGGTTGAGTTACCTTTTTTCTAAGGTCGTGATTATTGGCACCATCTCAGCCATTCAAACGGCTCTGTTTGTTTGGATTGGCAATGGCATCATGCAAGTGCATCAGATGTTTTTTCCTTATTGGCTGGTGTTGTTCAGTGCTGCTGTGTTTGCCAATTTGTTGGGGTTGATCATTTCCGATTCGCTCTCCAAGACTGTCAATATTTACATCATTATACCTTTCCTGATCATTCCTCAGTTGATTCTGAGTGGCGTGTTTGTGGGGTACGATCGTTTCAATCCTCATTATGCATCGCCCGACGACATCCCCTGGTACGGTGAATTGGTGACGGCTCGTTGGGCTTTTGAGGCGTTGGCAGTGCATCAGTATAGTGCCAATGCTTACCAAAAGCCGTTTTTTGAACTAGAGCAACAGAAAAGCCGCGCCATGTACATGAAGGATTACTGGTCGCCGGCCATGTTTGCCAAAATTGAAGCTGCCAAAATTGCACATGGACAAGGTGATGATGCCAAGGTTCATCAGTTGCTCCATGTTTTTGCTTCCGAATTTGATCGACAGGCCGTCTTGGGGCATGAGCCCATGATGGTTCGATTGATGAAACCCCGGTACAACGATTCGATCGATCATTTTTTGCGTTCGACCATCGACACGTTACGGATTTATTATCGACAACAATACAATGATGCGGATCGCCAATTGGATTTGATGAGAAATCAGCAGATTGAAACCATGGGACGCGAGGAGTACTTGCTGTTGCGTGACCGTTGTTATAACGATGCCCTTGATCGTTTTATGCGCAATACCAATCAGATGCTGGCCGACAAAATTATTGAGTATCATGGTCGTTTCATTCAAAAGGTCGACCCTGTTTATCGCAAAAGTTCGCATCCCTATCTGTTGGCTCACTTTCTGGCATCGAGTAAAAACTTTGGCCGTTATCAAATTCCTACCTTATGGGCCAATGTGATGGTGATTTGGGCTTTCAACATCATTTTATTCGTCTTTCTTTATTTCCGATTGGTGTCGCGTTTGATGGAGATCTGGGCATTGTTGAAGCATCGCACCTGGAAAAAATTCGAGGAAGGGGACGAAGGCGGGGATGGCGGTTGATGGTGTCATTCCAAATTTGGCATAGCCCAAAAACCCCGATGTAATAAACGCATCACTTATCGACAATTTTTTATTAATTATCGAACAACCCAACGAAATGATTGCTTGTTGAGCCACAGAAATGCGTGTTTTACAACGGGGTTGTATGAGGTGGGGCAAGAGAGCGGTTTACTCTTCCATTTCAATCATTTTAAAAGGAATGTTAATGATTGATTGATAATCTTCCCCTGCTTCAAACATGTCTTCATCATCTTCTTCGTAATACCAGTTCACTTCCACCGGATTGCCTTTTTTATGAATCAGCTCCAGTTTTTTAAAGATGTCTAGAATGCATTTAGAAGAACTGGTGTTGAAATATTCCAACTGTATGTTCACGTTGGTTTCTTTCGTCGGACTACCGCTGTATTTTTCCAGCCAGTCGATCAAGGGCTTGTAAAATTCCACTGAGTTCTCGGGAATCGAGCGCCCTTTGATCTCTACCAGGCCTTTGTCGGAGTCAAAGCGAACAAATGGTGTTTTGGGAGTTCCTTCTCTAATAATTGTTTCCATACGGTCGATATGGTGTTTTAACTTATATAAATATCCAGTGAGTAAAAATAGTAATCCTCGTTGATTTGATGAAAAAAATAGTCCAGTTTATTTCCTGTTTTTTTCACAATGTCGAGCAATCCCATGCCACCGCCTCCTTTTTCCGAAAATTCGTTGTTGTTGAGAATGTCGCGATACAGCACTTTCACCTCGTAATCCGAGAGGGAATTGATTTGTTCGATACGGTCTTTGAGGAATCGTACTTTGTGACGGGTCACAAAGTTGCCAGTACTCACCCGAAAAAAGGGGCCATCTTTGCTCACCAGAAACACCGCAAAGTGAGTTCCGCTGGCTTGGGTTGACATCTCCTCGGGTACCCGGTCGACATGGTGATAGAGGTTTTGCATGGCTTCGATGGCCACCTGATACACCTTTTTTCGCAGGGGAAGCTTGATGGTGTCGTCGTTGAGCTGTGCCTCCAGCGTTTGCATACTCTCAGCAATACTCTCAGGGGTGATATCGCCCAGGTAATCGAGCAGAATATCGCCGTATTGTTTTTTTGTATGCCATTCGTGGAGGTCGAAGTTCATGTGTGGGAGTGGGTTATGGTTTCTAAAAGGTTACATGACTATTGTTTGCAGACTGTAAGTGTGTGGAGTTTATTTGTGGGGATTGATTGGTTTAGTCCTGATATTTGAATTTATGACCTCATTTTTTCAATTTCCGACTCCGGCAAACCGGTCAGCTCTGCGATGTCTTTGGATGACAATCCCTTTTTGAGGGCTCTGAGGGCTACGTCCATTTTTTCTTCGTTTTTACCTTCGTTTTTGCCTTCATCACGGGCTGTGTCCAGTGAGTTTCTTAAATCACGGTAATATTTTAAACTGTCCTCGTACGAACGTGCCTGCTCGGGTGTGAACCTGGCAATTTCGGCTGTTTCAAATAGTTTTTCAAAAATGTTTTCTCTCAGTTTATCCGGGATTCGTTCCAATTTATTGAGATTTTTTAATACAAACAACCATTTGTCGAATCTTGTTTCCAGTTCGTCTATTGTTTTGTTGAACTTTGGCATCTCCAGATAGATAAATGTCAGTTTGTTGTAAAAAACTTTCTGGGTTTCAATGTCTGAAAGTTTTACATCATAGCGAAATTTTGAGGGTTCATTTTTATCGGCGTCGAACACAAAATCAAGAATGGCAATGGTGTACACGGCCTTCTGTTCAAAGTCCCAATCTGCTCGTTTGGCTTGCTCGCGAATGGGAAAGGTCGAATAGTAAACGGTTCTGTCTTTGAAGAAATTTTGTTTTGATTTTTGAAGTTCCACGATGAATTTCTCGCCCCGTTGATTCTCGCAATACAAATCAAAAATGGCTTTGCGGTCAATGTCGCTCTCTCCAAGTCGTTCTGATTTGAGATAGGTCAAATCGGTAATTTCGCCTTGTTCCTCTTTGAGTAACTGATTGAGGAAATCCAATAACAAATCTTTGTTAGGTTCTTCACAAAACAGTTTCTTGAAACCGTAGTCGGTAAACGGATTGATATATTTTTCAGTAAAAACAGTCATTGGATTTTGATACAAAAACTATTATTTATCCCGAACTCGCATGTGTATGCGTTGCTTGCCCGCTTTTTTACAAATATAAATAATTGTTGATAGGATTGTTTGTTTTTTGATGATGGCTGGATGACTCTTATATTCCTCCGCCATCGCTGTACAGCATCTCTTTGGGTTTGAATTGCACGATTTTTGATCCCGGCGGCACATTATTGGTCACCCACACGTTGCCCCCAATGGTAGAGCCGGCCCCCACGGTGATGCGCCCCAGGATGGTGGCTTGCGCGTAGATGATCACATCATCCTGAACAATGGGGTGACGGGGAATCCCTTTGATGGGGTTGCCGTTTTCGTCCAGTGGGAAGCTCTTGGCTCCCAGGGTGACTCCCTGAAAGAGTTTGACGTTTTTGCCGATGATGGAGGTGGCTCCAATCACCACGCCCGTACCATGGTCGATGGTGAATGATTCGCCAATTTGTGCGTTGGGGTGAATGTCGATGCCGGTTTCGGAATGCGCCATTTCGGAAATCATCCGGGGGATCAGTGGAACTCCCAGCGTGAGCAGGGCATGAGCAATGCGGTAGTTGGTGATGGCACGGATGGCCGGGTAGCAAAATATTACCTCTCCACGGCTTTGGGCGGCAGGGTCGCCCAGGAAGGCGGCCTCCACATCGGTGGATAGTTTGCGGCGCAATTCGGGCAGGCACGCAACGAAGCGGGTGGCCATGTCGAAAGCCTGGTTTCGGATTTCCATCGACGGGATGCTCTCATCGCCCGAGCATGAAAAACACAAGCCGGCGTGTATTTGGTCGACAAGCAGGTGAAACACACGTTCGGTGTTGACACCCAGGTAGTAGTGGATGCTTTCGCAACGCACTTCGGAATGTCCGAAATAACCCGGAAAAATGATTTCGCGCAGCAAGTCAACAATCTCCTTCAATTGTTGCGTTGAGGGCATGGGTTGGTTGTGTAGGTGGCGGTGACAAACCGATTGATAGGAGCTTTCATTGGCCAGTTCGTCAATGGCTTTTTTCAGTTCTTTCGGATATTTGTACGAGGTCATGTGTGATTGATAATCAGAGTGTTTGTATTTCGGTGTTCAGGGAAAGTTGAACGCCCAGTTTTTTGACTTCCTGAATGGCGTTTTCGGTTCGTTGCAGACCGCTGCCGGCAATGATAACATATTTTTGGCCGTAATGTTCCAGTTCTTTTTTATAAGCCAAAAACAGCGATTCTCTGATTTTGCCGTTCTCGCGCACATCGTCGGCTTCCCAGGGCAGATCGGGGGCGCACAACAGGTACAAATCCATGGGGCGTTGGCGGATGGCTGCATCCAGCCAGTCGGGTTGACGCTGCCACACGTGGGTGAACCACACTTTGGTAATCATCAAAAAGGTGTCGAAAAACACGGCCGGATACACCGGATGGACGGCCACATTGCAGGCATCGTATTGCGACATCTGCTTGCGGGCAATTACTTCCACATCTTCGTAGGTGTAGTGACGTGGCAGGTTGGCCACATAGTCGCGCGCATATTCGGTGATAAAGCGGCCATGGAAATATTCAGCCAATTGCTTGGTCAGGGTCGATTTGCCGACCGATTCAGGTCCGGTGATGGCGATTTTTAGCATAGAGGAGTTTTTTGTGCCTTGAGGTTTTTATGCCACTGAACCAGGCCTATGACCGATCCAATGGTGTAAACGATATACAGAAACATTGTGTAATGTAATTCTTTTAATGAGAACATTATGGCCGATATAATGTTCACCACCAGCCAGATGTGCCATTGCTGGATGACCTTTTGCGACAACAACCAGGTGGCAACCACCGATGCTGCCACGGTAAATGCATCGGTGAATGGAAAGCTGGAGTCTTTGAGCCCGATGATGGCCGGCATTTTTAATAAAATTGTCAGCAGCAACGCGTAACAGCCTACGAGAATCAGCAGAGACGTCCTGATTTGTTGTCGGTTGATGTTTGTGATGGGCAGCGCCTGTGCGGTTGGTTTGTGGTTCCAGTGAATCCAGCCATAGATGCTGATGATGATGTAATAAATCATCAACCCACTGTCGGCATAAAAGCCTGCATGAAAGAAAACCCAGGCCAGGAGAGCCGACGAAACAATGCCAAAGAACCACATGATGACTTTGGCTTTAATTTCAAAATAGAGATAAATGAGCGACAGTACAATCCCCGTCAACTCTATGGGATCGGATTGCCGGAACCATTCGATGATTGTTTGCATGGAGTGGTGCTAGGATTCTTTTAGTTGGGTGTTATAATGGATTGGTTGTTTTGTTGATTGGCTGTTTTGAGGAGACGCGATGAATCGCGTCTCTGTCATTGGCCATCACTTATTTCCTTTCAACACTTCGTTATATTTGTTTTTCTCTTCCAGTATTTTGATGGCTTCATTGTAGGTGTCCATCAAGGGGTTCATGATTTGGAAATATTCGGCACTGCTCCATAAATCCCTGGCAAAAAGAGCCTTTATTTGTGAGGTGATGAGTGACTGCGATTTTTTAAAGTCGGCATCGTCATAGTCAATGCCCTCTTTTTTTGCATACTCAATCAGCTGATTGGTGAGGTTTTGACCTACGGTGAATTCTTTATTGAACACATCAAACGTGGGATATTGCTTTTCCAAATCGTTTCGCATCACATCCAAGGTGGTGATGACAAAGTGGTTGATGATGCCTTTGTTGAATAGTTGTCGGTAATACTGCGAGAATTGCGACGTGTCGGCCGGGATGAAAATGTCGGGCATGATGCCGCCACCACCATACACCTTGCGTTTACTCAGTTGGGTGTAGTGGATGTCCATGTTTTCGGTATGAATGCTGTCGCGATGTGTCAATTCACCCCGTTTGAGGCGGGCGGCGAGTTCATCCTGATAGGCTTGACGACCCTCTTCGTAGGGTTTTTGTATGCATCGTCCGGCCGGGGTGTAGTATTTGGCCACCGTCAGTCGAATGACGGCACCGTCGGGCAGGGTGAAGGGGCGTTGTACCAGCCCTTTACCAAAACTGCGACGTCCCATGATTACGCCGCGATCCCAGTCCTGAATGGCGCCGGCCACAATTTCGCTGGCCGAGGCCGAGCCTTCGTCGATGAGCACCACCACGCGTCCTTTCTCGAAGTTTCCTTTGGCGGTGGCGTTGTTGTCGCGTCGGGGATTGTTGAGCCCCTGGGTGTAGACAATGAGTTTGCGGTTGTCGAGAAGCTCGTCGGCCATGTCGATGGCCGCGTTGAGGTATCCGCCGCTGTTGCCCCTGAGGTCAATGATGAGGCTTTCGGCTTTTTGGCTCGCCAGCTGGTTGATGGCCTTGGTAAACTCTTCGGAAGTGGTGGCCGAAAAGCGGTTTACCTTGATGTAGCCAATGGTGGGGGTGGCCATGTACACGGCATCGATGCTGTAAAGGGGGATTTTGTCGCGGGTGACCACAAACAGCAGTAACTCGCTTTGTTCGCGTCGCTGAATGGTCATGTTTACCTTGGTGCCTTTGGGGCCGCGCAACTTCTTCATTACATCGCTGTTTTTGAGACCAATGCCAGCCACCAGTGTGTCGTTGATGGAGAGGATGCGGTCGCCGGCTTTGATGCCCACTTTTTCGCAGGGTCCCCCGGATATGGGGTTGACCACCACCAGCGTATCGTTGTGGATGTTGAACTCGATGCCCACCCCTTCGAAGCTGCCCACCAGGGGTTCGTTCATGGCTGCCACTTCTTTGGCTGAGATGTAAGTGGAGTGAGGGTCGAGGGTTTTGAGCATCCCTATCACGGCTTCTTCGCCCATCTTTTCCTGATCGATGCTGTCAACATAAAACGTGTTGACTAACTGCCAGGCCATTTGTATTTTCTGAACGTTTTTATCAAATACTTGTGCCTGTGAGGTCGAAAAACCCAAGGGGAGGAGCAGAAGGGAGAGTAGGGAGAGATATTGGATTTTTTTCATGTGTCTATGTTTAAGCAAGATGCTGGTTATTAGTTGTTTTCCTTTAGCCACTAATTGAACGAATTAAACGAATTGTGGGGCATCGTCATGTTCCTGTGTGTCGGCCGTGGCAAACATGGATGTTTCAACTGATTAAAAAAAGTATTAAGACATGAGTGTTAAGACACAAGACGATGAGTGTTTTTAAACCCCGAAGGTTTTTGAAACCTTCGGGGTTTAATGACCTTCGGGTTTTAGCAAATTTAAGCCTTTTGGGCATACCAGACCCAATTATTTTGGGGCTTTTGTCCTGTGGTAGGGTAGGAAATAAAAAACTCCGGAAACAAGCATTGTTGTATCCGGAGTTAAATGTGTGTATGTCAAAGGGTCATTCCCATTCGATGGTTGCCGGTGGCTTGGAGCTGATGTCGTACACCACGCGGTTCACGCCCCGCACTTTGTTGATGATTTCGTTGGAGATGTTGGCCAGGAATTCGTAGGGGAGATGTACCCAGTCGGCCGTCATGCCATCGGTAGAGGAGACCGCACGCAGTGCCACGGCATTTTCGTAGGTGCGTTCGTCGCCCATCACGCCCACGGTTTGCACGGGCAGCAGGATCACACCCGCCTGCCACACACTGTCGTAAAGGCCGGATGTTTTGAGGCCGTTGATGAAAATGTGATCCACCTCTTGTAACAGCGCCACGCGTTCGGGAGTGATCTCACCCAGGATGCGGATGGCCAGGCCTGGCCCCGGGAATGGGTGGCGATTGAGGATGGTCTCTTCGAGGTTGAGCGAGCGACCCACGCGGCGTACCTCGTCCTTGAACAGTAGGTTGAGGGGCTCCACCACTTTCAGGTGCATTTTTTCGGGCAGACCGCCCACATTGTGGTGCGACTTAATGGTCACCGATGGGCCATTGACCGATACCGACTCGATGATGTCGGGGTATATGGTGCCTTGAGCAAGCCATTTGACGTCTTGTATCTTGTGGGCTTCCACATCGAAAACTTCGATGAAGACGCGGCCGATGGTTTTGCGTTTCTCTTCGGGATCGGTTTTGCCTTTGAGCTCGCTCAGGAAGCGATCGCGGGCATCGACTCCGATGACGTTCAGACCCATGTGCTGGTATGAATCCAGGACGCCGGTAAACTCGTCTTTGCGTAACAGGCCGTTGTCAACAAAAATACAGGTGAGGTTTTTGCCAATGGCACGGTGCAACAACAGGGCAGCCACCGAGCTGTCCACCCCCCCCGAGAGGCCAAGCACCACTTTGTCGTTGCCTAGTTTCTCCTGGAGCGACTTCACGGTGGTGTCCACAAACGAGTCGGGTGTCCAATTTTGCTCGCATCCGCAAATGTTGCACACAAAGTTTTTCAATATCTGATGCCCTTCGGTGGAGTGATACACCTCGGGGTGGAACTGCAGACCGTAAGTCTGCTCGTTGGCTACCTGAAAGGCAGCCACCTTCACCTCGTCGGTGCTGGCGGTGATTTTGTAATTGTTGGGCAGTTTCACAATGGTGTCGCCGTGCGACATCCACACCTGGCTGTGCTGAGTCACATTTTGGAGCAGCGGGCAGCTGTTGTCGGCATAACGAAGGTTGGCACGGCCATACTCGCGTGAAGCCGAGGGTGCCACTTCGCCGCCAAAGTTGTGCGACAGGTGCTGAGCGCCGTAGCAGATGCCCAGCAGGGGCAATTTGCCCTTGATGTGGGTCAGGTCGGGGGTGGGCGCCCCTTCCTCCCGGACGCTCGAGGGACTGCCCGAAAGGATCACACCTTTGATTTCCGGGGTGAGTGCCGGGACTTTGTTGAAGGGATGAATTTCGCAGTAGACATTGATTTCGCGGATTCTGCGCGCGATGAGCTGCGTGTACTGCGACCCGAAATCGAGAATGATAATTTTTTCCTGCATCAGGGTATCGTGATAAAATGTGATGTTGTTATTTGGCCGCAAATATAGCATTAAATTTCACGCTCACTGTTACATGGTTTGAATAAACCCCAAGGAATTTCAATTGCTGAAAGGGAGGGTGTTGACCATTGAGGCACTCATGTTCGTACCAACGTCGTGCCATTTTCGCCCCTTCTTCGACTCCGGGTCGAAGCGGTATCGAAGGGGAGTCGAAGAACCCTCGAAGCAGTCCCGAAGAAGGGGCGAAGCAGACCCGAAGAAGCGCATTCAATGATCCCCAGCTGGGTTCTAAATCTGTTGGGTGATTTGGTATTGTTTTGACGGTGAGTTGATTAAGTGGGGTTCTTAATGACGGTAATATTACTGTCATTTACTATTCGGAGAACGCATGATAGATTTGCAACACCTCTTGAGCGCGCAGAGGTGGTTGGCGGCTGATTGACTGCAGCAATGAGTGAGCCAACCCGGAGTGAGTTAACCACGACACAGGTCGGTGTCGGTCTGTCGCGAAAGACAGGCAGCGGGAGGTGGTCGTGATGTTTTATCTAAAAAACAGAGTTATGAATGATTTGAGAATATTTATAGTGGCGTCGTCGGGAACCCTGTTGACGCAGATGGCTCAGGGCGAGATGCCGGTGATAGGGCCTGAACTGGACGCGTGGCTAACCAAGACGCTCATCAGCGTGGTGGGTGGCATTGTGTCGACCCTGGCCTATAAGCTGCTGAGCGATTGGATGGGCAAAGGCCGATTGTTCGGAAAACGAAGAATGTTAAACAGTAAAAAAAACTAAAAACTAAATTGTTATGGGAAAATTTTATAAGGGAATCCTGGGCGGATTCTCGGGAAAGGTTGGCACCGTGATTGGGAGCCGATGGAAAGGCTTGGAGTACATGCGCTCAAAGAGCGCTCCCCGCAGGGGCGGGTTTTCGTTGAAGCAGTTGGAACAGCAGGCGCGTTTTGGCCTGGCCGTGCGATTTCTGCAACCGTTGCAGCCGGCGCTGGCCATTGGTTATCGGGCCGCGGTGCGTCATTCCACCTTTATGAATAAGGCGGTGTCCGATTTGTTGCAGTATGCCATTGAGGGCGATTACCCCGACTATCAGGTGGCGCCGGCGTTGGTGCGCATTGCTCAGGGGCCGTTGCAGGCACCTTCGGGCTGCAACGTGGCCGTGCAGGGCGGCCGTGTGGTGGTGACCTGGACGGCACCCACCGGTCAATTGCGAGGCAGCGAGCACGATGGGGTGTTGTTGGTGGCCTTAACACCGGGGGGAGTGCCATGCTTTGATTTGCTGACCGCAACGCGCGGGCAGGGCACGGCTTCGGTGGAGTTGCCCACGGCTGACCCGGGAGCGCAGGTGTACGTCTATCTGGCTTTTGCATCGCAAAGCTGTGATGATGTCAGCAACAGTGTGGTGGCCGGCGTGATCACGCTTTGATGGATTTGTATGAAAGGGGCATTCGCATTTGCGGGTGCCTCTTTTTTGAAGTGGAGGCGTTGAAAAGTGTGAGTGTATAAGCAAGTGGCAAAGTGGCAAAGCAGGAAAGTGGCAAAGTGGCAAAGCAGGAAAGTGCAGGAGTGCAAAAGTGAAGTGGCAGAGTAGCAGAGTGGCAGAGTGGCAAAGCAGGAAAGTGATAAAGAGAGAGAGTGCGAAAGAGCAAAAGTGAGAAAGGGTGGACGGTGCCTGTCATTTAAATAAATGACGAAACATGCTTCAAGTTCTTTTTTGTTGGATTCGGGAGCTAATGATGTCGATTAGCGCCTCGGCGTTGCACATTTACTACTATATAACTCTTTTGAGTTATCTGATTTTTATTTGAACAAGGGGGAGCAACGCTTCATCAAGATGATTTAATACATCAAAATAAAACTCTGTGTCCCTGTGCCTACTATATAACTCTTTTACCGAGTGGCACTGAGGCTTCTTCTCCTCACTGGTTCTCATCTTATCTCACTGCAACTCAGCGTTAGTTCTTAGTTTGTTAAGTAGCGGACGATGATTAAATGCTGAGTTATCTGCTTTCATAATTAAACGCAATCTATTAATCATACCAACTCAGTGCCTTTCTTGGCATAGCCAAGCGACTGCGTCGATTAGCGCCTCAGCGTTTATTTTGACTCCGTGTTCATTGAAAACTCTGTCATAAAAACTGACTTTTTTAAACACATTGATCCCGGGTGGTTTTGGGTTGTTGGGATGGAATTCTTACCAGATGTCATGTGATGGGGTGTTGTGGGTGTTAAATAATTATTAATTTTATCAGACTGAAAAACCTAACCTTTTATGATTCATCAGTTGGCTGAGCTTATGATGCAGGTACAGAGCCGTTATGCCCGGGTGTGGGCAGGCGGGTGTTTGCCCTTGCAACTGCCTGCTGTTGGGAATGTGAACCATCTGTTTGATGCCGTGGAGAGAGCGGTGCGCGAGCGGGTGACCGTTGGTTTGGGCAACCCGGCCGATGAGCAGATTCAGCGGGTGTGGTTTTGTCAGCTCTATGCCATGCAGCGTTGTTGTTGCATTCATCAGTGGCCGGAGCCGTTGTCGGCAAAGGAGATGATTCGGGCGTGGTGGTTGCACGACTTACTGGTTTATTCACGTTGGCTGCTGCTGTTGCATCATGCCAATCATTACACCGAGGGGTGGTTTGATGATGCCGGACGCCCTTCGTTGTCGTGCCTGACTTTACGGTGCTGTGGTGAGGATGTTTCCATCCGATGTCAATTGCCCCGGGAACTGGCGCAGCACGTGGATGCTTTGTGTGAGTTGGCATACATCAACCCCTATGAAATGGTGGTGTGCCGGTTGGCTGAGACAGCCCGGAGCACGGGGCTGCCCGCGGCCACCGCAGCCTTGATTGTGGTGGTGGCTGATTCACTGTTGTACTTTGCTCCCGAAAGTCTGCATCAGGAGCGTCAACTGACCCATTTTTTGAGTGCCTTGCATCGGCAGTTGATGCGACGCTGCTGTGATGGGGCGGCCTTGCAACCGATGCAATGGCTCACGATGGTGTTGCGGTGCCAAGGTATGCCCGCCGAAGTGTTGGATGAGGCGCTGCAGGCGTATCTGGTCGGGTGGACTACCGATGTGGATCACTGCTTGTTGGCGCAAGAGATGGATGAGTGGGAAGCCATGGATGTCTCGAGGCTGCCCGATGGTGCAGCCGGTATGATTCAGACCGTGTTGCACCGGCTTGGCAAACTGTGCCGCATGCCCCACGAGCCGGAGTTGCCGCCTGAGCTGCGCATTCAGTGGGGAGGGACGGTGAAAGAGTTTGTGAGTTTGTTTCATCCGCTTATTGTGAAGAAACGCTTGCTGTTGAAAGGCAACAACGATTTGTTGCCGTTGGTGGGGGTGTTGGGGAAAATTTTTGCCATCGACAAGTCGCGCGGCGAAGGATTGCTGGCTGTGGAGTCCCTCATCAGCTATTTTAAACGGGCCAATGCAGGGGAGGAGTGAAGGGACTCGGAGAATCCCCTCCCCGAGACCGGTGCCCTGTGACTGGTGAACGATGCCCTGCTGGTGCGTAAGATAAACGCAATACCTATTATCAGGTATGGACGCATGAGAGCCTTGCTGTTATTCTCTCTTCAAACGACTTAACGGCTGAGAAAAACAATTATATCCATCAAAATCTGTGACGTGCATTGCTGGTACAAATTCCCGAAGATTATTGGTATTCAAGTGCGCGAAATTATGCCGGACTTAGTGCTGTGCTTGATGTGGAATTGCTTTCTTTACCTTGGAAAACGGTGAGGTAGTCAGGAGATTACAGGCGCGAGGACGGCGAAGTTGCAAACTTCGCCGAGCAAAGGCAATAAGGTGCTTGATGAAAAAATCCACTATGTCCACAAAAATCCAGTTGAGGAGGGGTTGGTGTTCTATCCCGAAGATTATGTGTATAGCAGTGCACGTGATTACAGAGGGGAAAAAGATATTTTACTGGATGTGGTAGTTGTTTAAGTGGCCACACTATACAATCGTGCGGCAGCGGGAGTCAGCGAAGGGTATTTACGTTAGGCAGTTTTTTTCTAATAATGTCCTTTAATCGAAAGGATCATAATCTTATCGGTATAAACTTCATAAACAATGCGGTGTTCTTGGTTAATGCGGCGAGACCAGCAACCAGCAAGGGCATATTTTAAAGGTTCTGGCTTGCCAATGCCTTCGTAAGGCGTTTCAGAAACAGACTCGATAAGTTCACGGATTTTTTTCAGTACGGCCACGTTGTTAGTCTTTTTCCAGAAAGCCAGATCTTCGCAAGCCTGTTGGGTGAATTCTATTTCCATATATCATCGAGGCCAATCTTAAACGTCTTGCCCTCGGCGGCTTGTTTGCGGCTGTTTTCAATTTTTGCAACAAACTTCGGGTCGTAAGGTGAATCTTTTGCAACTTCGAACTTTATCTTTAGTGCTTCAAAAAACGCTTTAATGACATTCATTTC
Organism: Breznakibacter xylanolyticus; assembly: GCF_003254275.1. GTDB lineage: Bacteria > Bacteroidota > Bacteroidia > Bacteroidales > Marinilabiliaceae > Breznakibacter > Breznakibacter xylanolyticus. Next base: position 145,763 of record NZ_QKZK01000008.1, read on the forward strand.
ATGGTCATTAGACGGATGGGCAATCAGGATATCTTGTGTTTTCATATCTCTTATAATTAAGGATATCTTGGTTTTTATTTTTAATCAGGATGTCGAAAGGGTGTATCCCGACACCCAAAAATACGAAAAATCGATGAAATTGTCCACCCCGTTCAGCGTAGCGTCCCGCTACGTCGTTACCCAAAGGCCTTTGGCCATCCCTGCTATCTGTAGAGTGTCTATGAGGTTTTGAGCTCGGCGTCATTTGTAATGACGTCGTCTTCATGTTTGTCGTTTTTAACGACAAAAAGCAGTACACGATCGTCTGTTTTGTTTAACTTATGGTGATAATCAATCGTATGTCCACAGGTTATCAAATCTCTGCTAGCCGTAGTTTGTAACAGTTAGTAAGCTCGGCGATATTTTTAATTACCCCTCGAACAGCAGTGCCGTGGCCACCCCCTCGCAAACCGGACAATATGGTTGTTCGGTGGTGGTGTCGGCTGCCGACAATCAAAAACACGGCTTCGATGCCGTGGGCAATGGCAAAGTCAAGCCCAACAACTATTTCCTGTCGTCGAAGGCCGGCGATGCCGTGCCCTGGAAGTCGTTGCCCGTGGGGGGCAACGACTATGTGATGGTATCGGTGACCGGCGATTGTTCGCCCGACAGCCTGCGGTACCTTCGCGAATCGGATATTCCGACCCCCTCGGCTCCAAATGGCAAAAAACAACAGTTGCTGCTCACCGGCACCGCCCCGGGCGACGAAGAAGTGCTCACCATTGCCCTCTCCACCAAGCAACTGCAAAAGGATAGCACCACCCGCCAGACCCTCACCGAAGCCGGCGCCCTGGGGTTGGTGACCTATGCCCCGCAGGTGCGCAACGTGGTGATAGTGCCCGTGAACGATGCCGTGGCTCCCTCAGGCAGCAGTGCCGTGAAAACGGTGCTCGACAAAGTGTTTGCCCCCGCCCTGGTGAGCTGGAATGTGACCGTGGAGCCGGCCATCACGGTGAGCGGCATCACCGCCGACGGCTTCTCGACCACCGGTCTGGCCATCGGGAGCCGCTACACGCCCCACATGAACCAGGTGATCAAAGCCTACAAGGCCACCCGCAAGATCTCCAAAAACACCCTGGTGCTCTTTTTTGTGACGGCGCCCCACAGCGACAAGCTGGGCTACATGCCCCTGACGGGCGACTATGGCTTCATCTTCAACCTGGGCAGCAACCTCGAGCTGCTGGCTCACGAGCTCAGCCACGGCGCCTTCAACCTCAAGCACACCTTTAGCGACGATGCCTACTGGCGCCAACGCGGCCCCGCCCCCCGCTTTGCCGAGCGCACCACCCAAAACCTCATGGACTACACCAACGGCACCGAGCTGTGGAAGTACCAATGGGATTTGATACATAACCCCGAGACGGTGTGGCTGGGGGCGCTGGAGGAGGAGGAGGGGGCGGCCTTTCGTGAAGAAGGCACCAAATTCCTCTGCATCAACGATGCCAATGCGCTTGCCAAACTTGCCAAATACCAAACCCTCTACCTCCCCGACGGCAAAAAGGCCGATCTGAAAGGCAAATACAACGCCTCCGGATTCTATTTGGCCGACGACGTGACCCAATCGGCACGGGGTGCCATTTATTCGTTGCGAATCAATGGGTATGACAACGTACAACTGTTCAACGATGCCAAAGAAACAAAGGCATTCGGTTACAGGGTTACCGACAGCACCGCGGTACGCTCGGTGACGGCCGATGCACTAAAAGCCGACGACGACGCCGTTGCCTATCGCGTGTTCATCGAAAAAGGCAATGGCAACAACGGTAAAATAACCGTCAAGAACGGTAACGAAACGGTGGAAACCATCGATTTTACCGGTGACTGCAACTGCAATTATCACGAGAAGGCCGAAGAGGTCTATTTCAAGACCAATTCCATCGCGCAGGTATATGTGGACTATTTCCAAAGCAGGAGTTTAAGAATAGACCAGGCAATCGACAAGGACAACGCACTTATCGACCAACTGGTCGATGCCATTAACAGGCAAAAATCTGCGGGACTGCAAGATGAGCTGCTAGGCAACGTGTTGGCCGACAAACTAAGGAGCTACGAAAAATTCAACGATCGAAAATTCTACGTGGCCGTGGTGCCGCAAAATACGCTGTGCCTCAACCAAAAGGCTTGGAACCGGTTGGCCGATGCGGTGTTCCTCAAAGCCAACTTGCCCGACAACGCCATCCTCATCACCCTGCCTTACGTGCAGTGCGCAGGTATTGGGCGCGACAAAGGCGAGTTCTTCTTTATGCCCGGCCTCACCTTTGGGGGCAACATCCGCATTGACCTGTCGGGATTGGCAAAAAGCTACCAGAACACACAAAACTCGGCAGCCTTCATTGCCGACAATACCAGTTCGCCCATGTGGACGTTCGTAAAAGATGTGTTCGCCAACACCGACAAGCAATACATTCGCCGTTACTATTACATCACCGCCAAGGGCGAAATTATAGGGCGGAGCGAAACTGCCGCGTCTCATGTCGGATTTCCGGGAACGGTCGATTTCAGGTTGATGGTCGATACAAGGTTCTTCGAATATGCCAAGTTGCTGACCGAGTCCGAACGCTATTTGGACAGTAAAAACCTGGCGAACAACGCCCACGTCATCGCAGCCTTTAACAAAAGGCGCTTGGAACTCAACATTGCCCTGTCCAACTTTTATATGGACCATGCCGAGCCGCAAGATTCTGTGGTCGTCCATGGCATGAACGAGTACACGGGCACGTCCGATGAGACCAACTGCGCCCGGTTTGCACTTTGGTACCGCGACCGCTTCTATTCCCCGGGCACTAAGCAGGGCTCGCCCGGCGACGACTGTTTTTATGCCGGGCGCAACATGGTGGTGTACAACGAAAACATTGCGAACATCGATGCCCTTGGGCTGATGCTTTCGCCCTTTGGCTTCGATTGGGTTGCCGATGCCATCGGCTGCGTGTATGCAGGTTACTACTGCGATTTTGGCAACAGTGCCATGTACGGTTTGGGAATTGCCGTCCCGGTTGTGTCCATCGTGTACGTCAAAGGTTCGGCCAAAGCGCTGCTCAGCGGTTTACGGCGCGGGCAATGCGAATTGGTTCAGGAAGGCTCCGGATACGCCATCCGCTGGATTTCCCGACAAGCCGATGGCCTCGACGACTTGTTGAGAAGGCTTAATTCTCCCGATTTGGAAGATGCCTTTAAGGCCGATTTTAATAACTTTACCGAGGCCACAAGGAAAACGTTCCTGGAGAAACCGGAGTTGGTAGAGAGTTGGAAACTACTACTTCATACAAATATTCCTGCTACAATTAGGACGAATCCTACTTATTTAAGTGCGGTTAGCAAGCAGCTTACCAACTATGGGAATGATGTAGTTTTCCAGTTTGAAAGAGTGCTGCCAAAGATTGAGGTGGTTGATCTACCTGTTTTTTTCAAGGCCTTAGATAATCCCAATAGCATTGACCATGTAAGGTCTTTGGTCGGAGACTTTGAAAATATTCCAGGGATATCATTGACAAATTACACACCTAATGGATTACCTAAATCTGCTATTGATCCACCAGATACTTGGGCTAACCCATTGTTAGATTTACCAGCTCAAGATGCCCCTAATTTTTCAAACGCCACAGCTAAAACTCTGACTCCTGGACAAAAGATTTATCGAGTAATTGGAGAAACCCCTGCCGGAGGCTATTGGACTTATGATCTACCAACAAGTAAAGCTGATATTTTTGGAGGTACAGCAGTACGTCCAGAGTGGAATAGTGCAACTAAGTATGTTGAATATACGATTCCAGATGGAGGTTTGAAGGTTTGGGATGGGCCTGCTGCAAGTCAGCGTCTTTTGAATGGGATTGATGATGTATCACTTCCAGGAGGGGCAATTCAAATATATGTTCCAGAGCCATATAGGCAGATAGGAAACGCTTTTGATAATCTAAATCCAGTTGATTTAAACTTCAAATGATGAATAAAAGTAAGGAAAAGCAGTATGAAGACATAGTGGAACAAAGTATAGGTGTTTTTTCCGAATTAGAGACCATAGTACTATCTATTAAGAATAATTTTATAGAAGAGCAGAGGCAAGACCCAAGACTTACGATAGAAATGGTGGATAAAAGTTTAGAATTACTTTCTTCCTATTTAGCAAGGTTCAGAGGATATCAGGATAGAAGTAAATCAGAATGGTCGCTTGAAAAAGACATTGATTACGTTAGCCAAACAATTCAATCATTTTTTCGAAAATTTGACAATCCGTTTTTGGGCTCAGAAAGATGGTATCAAAGAATCGTACAGCTTCAAGATCAACTATCAGAGCAAGCAAGAGAGCTTGATAGTTTGATTGAGGAGTGATTATCTAATTTAATTCTGCGAACCGTGTCTACCCTCTGCTGGCGCGGTTCTGCGAACCGTGTCCACACCATGGCAAGCACTGCTAGCGCGGATTTGCAATCACAGGTGGTCGAAAGATCGATAATGAGCAAGGTATGGTCATTTGTCCCACTACTGGCCCCTCTGCTGGCGCGGTTCTGCGAACTCCGCTAGCTCGGATTTGCAATCACGGGTGGTCGAAAGATGTTAATGAGCAAGGTATGGCCATTTGTCTCACTATTGGCGCGGTTTTGTGAACAGAGTCCTTTTCACATCTTGCTTGACTTGTTTTGTCTGCAAGGGATCACATTAACGTTTGTCATTTTAGCGACCTCCGGTTGGTAGTTACTACTCCCAATCATCGGTAGTGGTAACTACAAGCAGTAGGTACCGACTACTACTGATGGTATGTAGTTGGGTGTAATTTTAAAAACCGATTAATATAACTTGAAATACTTACCAAAATTTGGTAACTTTGGGCAAAATCGTTTAAAATGAAAAACACTTCAATTTCACTTGGGAATTATTTTGACCAGTTTGTACATACTCAAGTATCTGCAGGTCGATATAAAAATGTAAGCGAAGTCATTCGTGCAGGACTTCGACTTTTGGAGAATGAAGAAAGTAAAGTAATTGCATTGAAAAATGCAATTCAAGAAGGTTTAAACAGTCCAAGAGTAGAGAACTTTGACTTTGACGAAAACCTAAAAAAAATAAAAGCTGAAAAAAGGAAAAATGGCTAAAGTTATATTAAGACAGGAAGCCATTGACGATTTAAATGATATTTGGAATTATACTTTCGAACAATGGTCAGAGAATCAGGCAGACAGATATTATGCATTGCTGAAATTTTCCTGCAAAGAAATTGGAGAAAACCCTGAGCTTGGTCGAGAATATCTTGGAATAAGAAAGAATTTGCTCGGACTCAAAACAGGAAAGCACATAATATTTTACCTTTTGATCTCAGCAGACGAAATTGAAATTATTAGAATATTGCACGAAAGTATGGATTTAAATAATAGATTGACAGAATAAAAAAACTACACTGCTAGCACGGATTAGCAATCACTCCGCTAGCGCGGATTTGCAATCCGTGCTATTGTAAGTGTCATGTGTTTAGTATTTTAATGGAGTTGAAGGTAGTCCTTTAATCGGAGTTTACCTCCGTTCGTAGCTTCCCGCTACGTCGTTTCCTGTCGGCCTCTGGCCATCAAAAACACGGCTTCGATGCCGTGGGCAATGGCAAAATCAAGCCCAACAACTATTTCCTGTCGTTGAAGGCCGGCGATGCCGTGCCCTTCTCCCCATCGGCTCCCCCAGCTATTCGTAGAGTGTCTATGAGGTTTTGTGCTTGGCGTCATTTGTAATGACGTCGTCTTCAAGATTGTCGTTTTCAACGACAAAAAACAGTACACGATCGTCCGTTTTGTTTAACTTGTGGTAAAAATCAAGAGTATGTCCACCGGTTATCAAATCAAAGAGCAAGGCGAACTTTATTATCTGACTTTTCTTCTGTTAGTAATTTGTTTTTAAAGGTCAGAAGGAACTCGCCAATAATCACACTTGCGTTAGTCGAAGCGTTCAATATGGCTCGTTTCAAGTGGTTCATTGGGTCGATTTGTTTTCCCGTTCGGTTTACCGCGACATCGTGATCGACAGTTTCAGATATGCCATCGAGCACAAAGGTTTTCAGTTGTTTGCCTACGTGGTGATGAGCAATCACGTGCATTTGGTGGCGCAAAGCAGTAGTGGCAATTTGAGCGGCACCATCCGCGACATCAAAAAGTACACCAGTAAACGCATCATCGACACCATTCAAACTGTTCCAGAGAGTCGGCGCGATTGGATGTTATCCGTCTTTTCGCATGCTGCCGCACAGCACAAACGCAATACCGATTACCAGGTGTGGACGCACGAAAACCATGCCGTCATTCTCTATTCAAACGACTTTACAGCCGAAAAGATCGACTACATCCATCATAACCCGGTGCGTGCGTTGCTGGTGCAAAATCTCCGCTAGCGCGGATTTGCTATTCGGCTTACTCTGCTGGCGCGGTTCTGCGAACCGTGTCCACACCATTGCAAGCTCTCCACCAGCTGGGAAATAAACATCTGCATTCATATCCACAAATCAAAATAGCAGTAAACATCATCAAAATAAGTTGAAGAAATATCATCCGCTAATAAAAGTTACCAATCAGGGTAACTTTGACTATCTTTGTCAAGTATGAGAATCATAAAAGAGTCAACATTAACCGATCATTGCAAGCAAAGCAAGTACCAACAGGCCGAAGAGTCAGTAAAGGCTTGGATTTACGAGGTTAGGTTCTCAACATGGAGCAATGCAAATGAACTGAAAGCAAAATACGGCAATGCAAGCATTATAAGCTCAAAAAGAGTCGTTTTCAATATAAAAGGCAATGATTTCCGCTTGATTGTTGACATAGAATACAAGTTGAAAATAGTCTTTGTTGTTTGGTTCGGAACTCATAACGAATACGACAAGATAGACGCAAAAACAGTAAGTTATGAAAACTAAAATATTAAAGACGGAACAAGAATATAACGACGCATGTGAACGCATTTATACATTGATTAATAGCAATGAAAATGCCATAGAATCCGACAGTCCAGAAGGAGAAGAGATGGAACTGTTATCATTGCTTGTTGAAAAATACGAGCAAGAACATTATTCGGTAGAAGCACCCAATCCAATTGAAGCCATTAAGTTTAGAATGGATCAGATGAACCTGAAACAATCAGATGTCGCACCCTTGTTTGGGGGAGAAACCAGAGTATCGGAAGTTTTACATGGAAAAAGACCATTGACATTAAAAATGATCATCCTATTAAATAGATACTTAGGAATCCCATTGGAATCATTAGTTTCCGGAAATAAAGAAGTGAAACTGGAACCGGAAAAACGGGAGAAGCTTTTAAGAATAGAGTCTATTAAGGAATATTTTTCAGGTTCAAGGGCAGCAATGATTTGATCCTCTGCTTGTGCGGTTCTGCGAACCTTGCCCATAGTATGGCTGTGCTAGCGCGGATTTGCAATCCGTGCTACATTAACTGTCAAATATTCAAATTTATAAGAATATCATCCCACTGCTGGCGCGATCCAGTGAACCGTGTCCACACCATGGTAAGCCAGTGCTTTCTATTTGAGCTTATTTGCATCCGTGCTACAATAAAAGCCATGCTTCTAGTGTTTTAAAGCAATTGCAGCCACCCTGTTTCGTTTGTCTTACCACTAAATGGCTTATCTTAGACCAACAAAACCTTGCCGATGAGCCGCAAATATAAATTCCACAATCCGGAATGCAAAAACATATTGGTTGACAGTCTGGCTTACTGCCAATAACAGAAGGGGCTTGAGATATTTGCCTGGTGCATCATGCCCAATCATGTGCATTTGATGGTAAGAGCAATAGAAGGGCATTTGTTGCAAGACATTTTGCGCGATTTCAAAACGTTTACCACCAGCAAAGTCATCCTGAAGGCCATGGCCGAAAACCAACGAGAGAGCCGTAAAGAATGGCTCTTAAAACAGTTCTCCACACCTGACGGTAACCGTTTTTGGCGCGCAGACAATAACCCGATAGAACTGTGGAGCAATGCAGCGATAGACCAAAAACTGAATTACATCCACCAGAATCCGGTAGAAGAAGGCTTGGTTTTTCGTGCGGAGGATTATGTTTATAGTAGTGCCAATGATTATGTCGGTGGGCATGGGTTGTTGGGTATATGGGTGATATAGTGGGTGTTGTGGTGGCACGGATTGCAAATCCGCGCCAGCGTAGGGGGGCATGAGCTGTTGGGTATGTGTGTGATATAGTGGGTGTTGTGGTAGCATGGATTGCAAATCCGCGCCAGCGTAGGGATAGACCAAAAACTGAATTACATCCACCAGAATCCGGTAGAAGAAGGCTTGGTTTTTCGTGCGGAGGATTATGTTTATAGTAGTGCCAATGATTATGTCGGTGGGCATGGGTTGTTGGGTATATGGGTGATATAGTGGGTGTTGTGGTGGCACGGATTGCAAATCCGCGCCAGCGAGGAGCTCGGCGTCATTTGCAATGACGTCGTCTTCAAGTTTGTCGTTTTCAACGTCAATAAACAGTGCACGATAGGGCGTTTTGATTCACTTGTTGTGAAAATCAATAGTATGTCCACCGGTTATCAAATCAAAGAGCATGGCGAAATGTACCATCTCATGTTTCTTCTGCCCGTAATTTGTTTTTATAAGTCAGAGGGAACTCGCCAATATTCATTCTCGCGTTGGTCGAAGCGTTCAATAAGGCTCGTTTCAAGTGGTCAAGTGGGTTGATTTGTTTACCCGTCCGGTTTACCGCGACATCGTGATCGACAGTATCAGATATGCCATCGAGCACAAAGGTTGTCAGTTGTTTGCCTACGTGGTAATGAGCAACCACGTGCATTTGGTGGCGCAAAGCAGTAACGGCGATTTGAGCTGCACCATCCGCGACATCAAAAAGTACACCAGTAAACGCATCATTGAAACCATTCAATCCATTCCCGAGGGGCGTCGTGATTGGATGATGTCCGTGTTCTCACATGCCGCATCACAACATCAACGCAATACCGATTGTCAGGTATGGACGCGCATGAAAGCCATGCTGTTATTCTGTATTCAAACGCCTTTACGGCTGAAAAGATCGATGACATCCATCAAAATCCGATCCGTGCGTTGCAGGTGAAAAAATCCCGAAGATTATTTGTATTCAAGTGCGCGAAATTATGCAGGATTGAGCGCCATGCTTGAGGTGGAATTGCTTTCTTTACCATGGAAAACGGTTTGGTAGTCGCAGACTACAGTCGTGAAGACGGCGAAGTCGGAGACATTCGCCGAGCAAAAGATAAACTTCGGTTAGCAGAGGGTTCAATGTAAGAGTCGAAGATAATTTCATCTGGTTAAGTAGGATGAAATGAAGGGATTGAGCCTTTAATTTCGTAACTTTGTACCATGTTAGTACGCATTAAATCGAAATGGCATGTTAGTAATTAGTAGTAGACAATTTAGGCAAAATCAAAGGCTGTACTTTGAACGAGCAGATAAAGGTGAGCAAATTATTGTTCAGCGAGGAGCCAAAAGATCTTATGCCTTAACACCCATAAATGAAGATGATGTTTATTTTAGTGCTGAGATGGTGAATAAAATTAAACACAGTGCAGAGCAGGCTGAAAAAGGCGAGGTAAAAAGAATTACAAGTTCTGAAGATATAAATGATTTACTTGGAATATGAGCTATGTTTTGGAGTTTACCAAAGTCGCTTTAGGTGAAATCGAAAAACACAAAAAGGCTGGAGATAAGGCTGTTCTTAAAAAGATCGCTAAACTGCTAAACGAAATCAAAGAAAACCCTATTGAGGGAACTGGAAGATTGGAGCTGATGAAATATGGCCTTGCTGGAAAATATTCGCGCAGAATAAATGATAAGCACCGACTCGTTTACTCAATTGATGAGGATGCCCTTACAGTTCATGTTCTAAGTCTTTGGGGACATTATGGTGATAAGTAATACAACTATTTCCCTGTTGCCGCGCGATTCTTTGCTTTGCAAAGCTCCCAGTGGCGCGCATTTCCAATTTGTGCTGGTGTAAATGACATGTATTTAATATTTTTAAGTTAGTCAAAGACAGTCCTTTAATCGAAGTTTGTCAATGCAGCTCAGTGTATGCCTCCGACATTGCCGTCATCAAGTTAGTCGTTATCCACAATCAGCTGCCCTGTGCAGCTTTCGCTATCCGACCATCAAAAAACTCGGTTTCGATGCCGTGGGCAATGGCAAGGTAGGCATTTTGTTAATCCGTCTTGTTTTGCAAACAACAGAGTGTTGGTCATTGAGAGTTGCTTCAAAACATTCAGAGATTTATGCGTCGTTTGATCCCTATTTGGGGGCAACAAATATCAGGCACGAACTTTCAATACTCCCCATTTCATCCTCCTGCTTTTTTGGCTTTGTAACCTGCTTTGATCAGCATGTCGAGCACCTTGTCGCGGAAATCGCCCTGAATGAGGATTTCGCCATCTTTGGCAGTGCCACCCACCCCGCATTTGCTTTTGAGTTGTTTGCCCAATTCTTTCAGATCATCATCGGCGCCCACAAATCCGGTGATTAGTGTGACCATTTTGCCGCCCCGTTGTTTTTTGTCGAGCATCACGCGTAGGTCTTGTCGCGATGGGGAGGGCGTTGTGGCGTTGTCCTCGTTGTTATCGGTATATTGAAAATTGGGGTTGGTTGAATATACCACCCCTTCGGGGCGTTGATTTTTCTTGCTCATGAGTTTTTTTTGCAAAAATAAGCGATTTTGAAGCAAGTCAAACGTGATTCGGCTGGTCACCGTTGCGTTTTTGTTTCGCATCTAGGGCTTGGTTTGGTCATTGTTGGGAATCTTGGTGCGGGTGTTGTCTGGCTTAGTGTACATTCAGTGTCGACCTTAATGCGGCTGATTGTGTTTGTGTATCTTCTGTTTTGTAGAAGTGCTTTTGTTCATTTTTTCATTCTCTTAAGGTTGTTATTTAGATTCGATACAAATATAAAACCCTTGCCCTGAAACCCATTCATTACAAATCCAATTTTATATTTTTGGGGCGTTTTAACAGGGGTGTGTTATGGTGCATTTCTGTCATAAACAGACTGTTGCAAGCATAGGTGAATTAATATGGATTTATCATCATGATGTGTGCATTTGTTTTAAATTGATTGTATTTTTATTGTTTTTGTGATAATTGAAAAACTTTGACGATCCCGAGTGAGGACGCCGAAAGCCATTAAATAAAAACCAGCATTGAATGAACAAGATTGTTGCGAAGGAATTTTTTTCCGAAAACGTGGTTCGTCTCGAGATTGAAGCCCCACGTATTGCCAAAGCACGTCGCGCAGGCCATTTTGTGATTGTAAAAAACGGGGTGGATGGGGAAAGAATCCCTCTGACCATTGCCGGGTCTGACCCAAAGAAAGGGACCATCGACCTGGTGGTGCAACGCGTGGGCGTTTCCTCGCGCAAGCTCACCGAGCTTAACGTGGGCGATGAAATTACCGACCTGGTAGGGCCTCTTGGAAAGGCCACCCATGTTGAGAAGGTTGGCACTGTGCTGGCTTGCGGCGGGGGTGTGGGCGTGGCTCCATTGCTTCCCATTATTGAAGCTTTTAAACTGGCCGGTAACCGCGTAATTACTGTGTTGGCTGCTCGTAACAAAGATTTAATCATCCTCGAGGAGCAAGTGCGCAAGTATTCCGACGAAGTGGTGGTGATGACCGATGATGGATCTTATGGCAATAAAGGATTGGTGACCGAAGGTATGGAGATGATCATCAACCGCGAAAAGGTGGATCTCTCGGTGGTGATTGGCCCGGCCATCATGATGAAGTTTGCATCCATGACCACTAAAAAGCACAATATCCCAACCATGGCCAGTCTCAACACCATTATGGTGGATGGTACCGGCATGTGTGGTGCTTGCCGTGTCACTGTGGGCGGTAAGGTGAAGTTTGTGTGCGTGGATGGTCCCGAGTTTGATGCTCATCAGGTGGACTTCGACGAGATGCTGCTCCGCCTGAGCGGATACAAGGGCATCGAAAAAGAAGCTGAACTCAACTATTTGTCTAAAAATTGTAACGCGAAATAAATTATGGCTGTTAGTCCAGAATTCCTTAAAGCCGAACGCGAACAACCTTGGCGCGTGGAGCTGCGGTCGAAAATGAAAAACAAAGAGCGCACCGCCCTCACCCGTGTGCACATGAACGAAGTGGATGCCCGCGAGCGCATTCTTTCAAACATTGAGGTGAACCAGGGGCTCAATCAGGTTCAGGCCATGGCCGAGGCACAGCGCTGTCTCGACTGCCCCAATCCAACCTGTATTACCGGTTGTCCCGTTGAAATCAATATTCCCAAATTCATCAAGCACATCGAGTGTGGGAACTTTGCCGATGCGGCCAAAACACTCAAAGAAACCAGTACATTGCCTGCCGTGTGCGGTCGGGTGTGTCCCCAGGAAAAACAGTGCGAGTCGCAGTGTTTTTATACTCAAAAAATGAATGCCGAACCCGTTGCCATTGGTTACCTGGAGCGTTTTGCCGCCGACTGGGAACAGAACAGCGGTCAGATGGCCATCCCCGAGCAGGCGCCGGCCAACGGCATTAAAGTGGGTGCCATTGGCTCAGGTCCTGCCGGCCTCACCTTTGCCGGTGAAATGGCTAAAAAAGGCTATGATGTGACTGTGTTTGAAGCTTTACACGAAATTGGGGGCGTGCTTAAATACGGGATTCCCGAATTCCGTTTACCCAACCGCATTGTGGATGTCGAAATTGACGTGCTCAAAAAAATGGGGGTGAAGTTCGAGACTAACTTTGTGGTGGGTAAAACGGCCAATGTCGAAGATCTGCAGGAAGAGGGCTACAAGGCTTTCTTTGCCGGCAGTGGTGCCGGATTGCCCCGTTTTATGGAGATTCCGGGCGAAAACTATATTGGCATTCTTAGTTCCAACGAGTACCTCACCCGCGTCAATCTTATGAATGCGGCTAACCCGACTACCGATACCCCTATTATTAGTGGCAAGCGAGTGGCGGTGATTGGTGGTGGCAACACGGCCATGGACTCGGTGCGTACCGCCAAGCGATTGGGTGCCGAACGAGCCATGATTATTTATCGTCGCGGTATGGACGAGATGCCGGCTCGGGTTGAAGAAATTAAGCATGCTCAGGAAGAAGGAATCGAATTCCTCACCCTCACCAATCCGGTTGAATATCTGGCCGACAGTCAGGGACGGGTGTCGCAGGTGCGGGTGCAAAAAATGGGATTGGGTGAACCCGATGCCAGCGGACGTCGTCGTCCCGAAGTCATTGAAGGCTCGGAGTACCTCATTGATGTGGACACCGTGGTGGTGAGTGTGGGTGTGTCGCCGAACCCGATTGTGCCCGATTCGTTGCCCGACTTGAAGATGACGCGTTGGCACACCATTGAGGTGAACGATGACAATTTGCAGTCGTCAATTCCCTTCCTCTTTGCCGGTGGCGACATCGTGCGCGGAGGGGCCACCGTGATTTTGGCCATGGGCGATGGACGCAAAGCCGCTGCAGCCATGGACGAATATCTTCAGAAAAATCAGTAATCGGGATGTCTCATTATTATTTTTAACCGGATTCCGGCATCGGGAGGAGTTGCTTTGGCACAGCCGGCTCGGTTTCGGATCCACTTTTTAACAAACGACATTATGCAAAACCTCAATACAACTTTTATCGGGATTCCCATCAGCTCGCCCATCGTGGTGGGGAGCTGCGGTTTGTCATCGACCGTCGAAGGAATCGAGAAGCTGGCCAAGGCCGGTGCCGGTGCCATTGTGCTCAAATCGGTATTTGAAGAAGAGATTTTGATGGAGTACGAGAAGAATGTCCTCCCTAACGTGGGCCCCATGGGCAACGACCTGGAGTTTTTTGATTATTACGACTATCAAATTAAAACCGAGGTGCTCAATAAGTATGTTCAGTTGATTAAAGAGGCTCGTGAAAAGGTATCGGTGCCTCTGATTGCCAGTATCAACTGTCGTAGCACCAGTGAGTGGATGGCTTATGCCGTGAAGCTCGAGGAGGCCGGCATCAGTGGTTTGGAGCTTAACTTGTTTCGTCTTCCTTTTCACACCTCGCAAACGTCCGAGCAGCTCGAAGATGAGTACATCACCATCATCAACAAGATTCGGGAGAAGGTGCGGGTGCCATTGGCGGTGAAAATTAGCCCCAATTTTACCAATCTGGTGAACTTTGCCCGCCGTTTGTCGGCCACCGGCATTCAGGCGTTGGTGATGTTTAACCGTTATTTCAACATCGATTTCGACATCAAAAATGAGCAGGTGATTTCGGGCGGAGCTTATTCCAATGCTGCCGAATACATGCTGCCTTTGCGCTGGACTTCCATCCTGAGCAATCGTTTGGAGTGTGAAGTGGTGGCTTCAACGGGCATTCATACCGGCGAAGCAGCCATCAAGATGTTGCTGGCCGGTGCCCGTTCGGTGCAGGTGGTGAGTGCCATTTATAAAAACGGGCCGACACACATCCGCGCCATGTTGCACGACATCGACAGCTGGATGAAGGAGAAGGGCTACGAGAGCATCGACGATTTTAGGGGGAATCTGAGCCAGACCATGGCCGATAATCCCGAGATATTTGAGCGCGTTCAGTTCATGAAATATTTCAGTGACCACAAGGCGTAACCATTCTGTGTGGTACCCTTGGGGCAGAAAAGCAACGCAATTTGAAAAAAGTATTTGGCAGGTGCGAATTAATTCCTACTTTTGCGCCGCATTTATAAACATTTAATTTAAGTGATATGTTAAATCAGTATGAAACCGTTTTCATTTTAACTCCCGTTTTATCTGATGTTCAGATGAAGGAGACGGTTGAGAAGTTTAAGACTTTGATCACTGAGAACGGAGGCGAGGTTATCAATGAAGAGAACTGGGGCCTTCGCAAATTGGCTTATCCCATTCAGAAAAAGTCAACAGGGTTCTATCAGTTGTTCGAGTTTAAAGCACAACCCGATTTTGTTGAAAAATTAGAGGTGAACTTCCGTCGCGACGAGCGAGTGATTCGCTTTTTAACTTTCAAAATGGATAAGTATTCTATCCAGTACAGTGAAAAAAGACGCAGTGTAACCAAAAAAGAAAATTAAGCCATGGCACAAAATCAAAGTGAAATCAGATATCTGACTCCTCCCTCGGTAGAAATCAAAAAGAAAAAATACTGCCGTTTCAAGAAAAACAAGATCAAGTTCATCGACTATAAAGATCCCGATTTCTTGAAGAAATTTTTGAACGAGCAGGGAAAAATTCTTCCTCGCCGTCTCACCGGTACTTCTTTGAAATATCAAAGAAAAGTGGCTCAAGCTGTTAAGCGTGCTCGTCACCTGGCGTTGTTGCCCTATGTAACCGATTTGATGAAATAAATAATTTGGAGGAATTAACATGCAATTGATATTAAAAGAAGATGTAATCAACCTGGGGTCGAAGAACGACGTGGTTAGCGTAAAACCCGGTTACGGTCGTAACTTCCTCATCCCTCGCGGATATGCTGTATTGGCCACTGAGTCGGCCATGAAAGTGCATCAGGAAAATATGCGTCAGCGCGCTCACAAAGAAGAGAAAATCAAGGCCGATGCCATTGAGTTTGCTAAAAAACTTGAAGGCAAAACCATTACCATTGGTGCTAAAACCAGCTCAAGTGGTAAGATTTTCGGTTCGGTTAACACCATTCAAATCGCTGAGGCTCTTGAGAAAGACGGTATCAACGTAGAGCGTAAAAACATCAGCATCAAAGCCGATGTGAAAGAAGTGGGGACTTACACCGCTACCGTTAAATTGCACCGTGAGGTGAAAGTGGAAATTACGTTTAACGTGGTTGCCGAATAATTTTTTTAGTTTTTCATTTTAGGATACGTTTTCAAACAAACATAAAAAAGCCATCCGTCGGGGATGGCTTTTTTTTTTACCCATCAGCCATTTCTCTATTTTTGCATGTCTGTTTTTTGTGCATTGTTCGTCACCCTAATTATATCCTTCCAGTTGCCATGGCTAAGATTGTTGTTACCTTGATGTTGCTGACCTTGGTGGGTGTTTGGACCTGGGCTCAGCCTCAGGAAATTCTGTTCCGTCACATCAAAACCGAAAATGGGCTCACCAACGATATGATTCATTGTGTGGTTCAGGATACTCACGGGTATGTTTGGATTGGAACCGACGAAGGATTGAATCGTTATGACGGTTACGAGTGTGATCAATTTAAGCACAATCGTTTTGATGAAATGAGTTTGATTGACAATGCCATTGTGTGTCTATACACCGATTCGAAACATCGCTTGTGGGTGGGGACGCTCAACGGGTTGTGTCGGTTTAATTCGGAGCAAGAAAATTTTGATCGTTTTGTGCCAGAAAAAACAGATGTATTTATAAATACAGCCAATCGGGTGACCGGTATTCGGGAGAACATTGATGGGAATCTTTATGTCACCACCGAAATAGGCAAACTTTATTTGCTTGCGGACAACGAATTGCGTGAGGTGCGTGATTTTAGTCAATATGGCAATATTAAGGATTTTGAGATTGATGGAAGTGGCGTTTTCTGGATTGGAGCACGTCACGGCTTGGTGCGGTATAATCCTACGACCAATGAGGTGAAGCACATCAGTTGCTATCGAGCACAGGGGCAAGAGGTGCCTTTGTCAATGACCCGCACCCTTTTTGACGATGGGGTGAGGATTTGGGTGGGTACCGACAGTGGTCAAACGGTTTATTTTAATAAAAAAGATCTGACCTCTAGTTGCTTGGTGCTTCCTAATATTTACATCACCTCCGTGAATGATATTTTTATGGATGCGGAGGGGACGCTTCATGTGGCCACTAATGGCGGGTTGTATAAATTGGATCGTGCCTTGAATGTGACCGAATATTATTATTTCAGGCAGGATCACCGCCATGGCATCAGTAATAGTACCGTCAATAGCATTTATCAGGATCGACAGGATAATTATTGGTATGGCACACAACAGGGGTTGAATCTGGCCATGAATGCCAAGGGGTTCCGCAATTACAATAACTTTAGCAACCGTGTGAAGCTCGATATTACCAATGTGCAGTCACTGGCTGTGGATGCTGCGGGTAATTATTGGTTGGGGTCTTATCACAGCTGCATCAATGTGGTGAACATGGACAAAGCTACCAAGCAGTTGTTTATGCCCCGTCCCGGTGTGGTTGGTTCTCTGGGACAGTCATCGGTGATTTGTTTGTTCGAAGACCGACAAAAAAATATGTGGGTGGGCAGCTATGCCGACCCTCTGCAGCGATATGACCCCAAGACGGGACGATTTGTTAATTATCATTTTACAGTGCCTCAAAGTCGTAATCCGAAGGCTCTTGATGTTCGTTCGATGGTGGAAGATGCCAAGGGTAATTTGTGGATGATCAGCCATGGTACCGGGTTGATTAAATTCAATTCGGAGACAGGACAGTACAAAGGTTTTTGTCGCGATCCGCAGAATCCTCAACGCACGTTGGCTGATGATTATGGAACACAAATCATTAATGATCACGACAGTTTGTTGTGGATTGCCACTCCTTCGGGGCTCTCGAAGTTTGATTTGGCCACCGAAACATTTCACAATTATTATCATCAAAGCAGTGATTCAACCAGTTTGAGTAACAATCAGGTCACTTCGGTGTTTTGTGATTCGCTGGGAAATATTTGGGTCGGTACTTCTTTTGGCCTGAATCTGATGGATCGCAAGCGCAATTGTTTCTATCATTTTTTTGAAGACAACGGTTTGCCCAGTAACCAAATTAAGAGTTTTTTGGAGGAGAAGCCCGGCACCATCTGGATGGGCACCGGATATGGGTTGAGCCGATTGACTTATCAGCGTCAAATGGGGCAGGAACCTGTTGTGACCTTTCGGAATTACAATCGTGCTGACCATCTTCAGGACATCTTCTTTTGGAGCAATGCTGCTGTCAAGCATCCCAATGGAGACATGGCATTTGGGACAGAGAGTGGGTTGCTGGTGTTTCGTCCTGATCGGATTCATGATAATCCTAATCCACCATCGGTATATATTACCGAGTTGCAGTTGTTCAATCAGCCTGTGAAAATCGGGGATTCTGATTCGTTGTTACATTCGCATATTTCTCAAATCAATGAGATTCGCTTGCGTCATGATCAAAACATCATCACGTTAAAGTTTGTGGCCATCAATCATATTGCACCCGAAAACAATCGGTACGCTTATCGCCTTGAGAATTTTTCAGACCAATGGACCGAGACCTCCGAGAAACGGGAGGTGACTTATACCAACTTGCCGCCCGGGACTTACCGGTTTCAGGTAAAGGCTTCTAACAACGATGGTGTTTGGAATCATCAGGGCGCCAGTCTTACCATTGTGGTACTGCCCCCCTGGTGGCAGACGTGGTGGTTTCGAGTGTTGTTGTATTCGGTGATTGTGGTGTTTGCGGCTTCGCTTTATTTGTTGCGTGAAATGTTGTTTCGTCATCAGCAGCGCAAGTTAACGCAATTGGTAGGCGAACGCACCCGTCAGTTGGAGGAAAACACCCTGTCGTTGGAGGAGAAGCAGCATGAAATAAATGCACAGAACGATGAGTTGCGCCTTCAGCGCGATGAACTGGGGCGTGCCAATGAAGTACTTCAGCAGCAGCAGGAGCAGATTCTGATACAACACAAGGAATTGGTGCAGCATCGCTTTCATTTGGAACAACTGGTGGCCGAGCGCACGGCCGAGTTGGTGGCCGCCAAGGAGAAAGCAGAGGAGGCCGACCGGCTTAAGTCGTCGTTTTTGGCCAATTTTTCGCACGAGATACGCACTCCGCTAAACGCCCTGCTGGGCTTTTCGGCCTTGATGAGTGAGCCCGATCTCAATTCGGAGGAACGCGAGCAATTTGGTTCCATCATTCATCACAATAGCAACACGTTGCTCGAATTGATTAATGACATTTTGGATATATCGAAAATGGAAGCCGGTCAAATGCAGTTGGTGATGCAGCCTGTGCAAATCAATGCCATTGTCAATAATCTGATTGGGACTTTTGAGCTGTTGCTTAAACGCCCCGAAGTAGGGTTGGGCAAGTCGGTGAAGCTGCGACTTAACATCCCCGATTCTCTGATGCATGCCATCATTGTGGCTGACCGATTGCGGCTTGAACAGGTGTTGTCGAATTTGATTAGTAATGCGCTCAAATTTACAGCCCAAGGCACAGTGGAGATAGGCTGTGAGCGACTGTCGCATCAAGGGGTGATTCGGTTTTACGTCAAAGATACCGGCATTGGCATCAAAGACGAGAATTTGGAGTTGATATTCGGTCGTTTCCGCAAGGTCGAGGATGATGCTTCGCAGCTGTTCAGGGGCAATGGGTTGGGGCTGGCCATCTCGTCACACCTGGTGCAACTCATGGGCGGGACTATGACGGTAGAGTCGAAAGTGGGAGTGGGCTCGGTGTTTTATTTTACTCTGCCCGATCGTGGCGGGGTGAATTGATGCGGTTTGTAATCTCTAAGATATTGATTTGATTCACGAAAAAGCCCCGTCTGGATGTTCCTGGCGGGGCTTTTTCGTGATGTGACGTCATTGTTGTTATGTATCCACCCCAGCAACCCCATCTATTTATATCAAGTCCCTGTTGATAAATTGCGGCAGTAGTTCTTTGAAATTCTTGACAGGTGTTGCCTGAATGTTATCCATGACAAATTTGAGCCACCGCAGAGGGTCGATGTCGTGTTTTTTGCAGGTTCCGAAAAAGCTGTAGAACATGGCAATGTTTTCGGCGGCATCATGAGAGCCGGCAAAGAGGTAGTTTTTCCGCCCCAAGGCCAGTGGGCGGATGGAGTTTTCGATCAGATTGCTGTCAATTTCCAGCATTCCGTTGGTGAGGTAGTTTTGCA
>NZ_QKZK01000009.1:0-47670 GCF_003254275.1 Breznakibacter xylanolyticus
ATTCAACTTTCGCAAGTACGATATATGACTGATTTACAACAAAAAAGCAGCACAATAATTTGGTTAAGATCCTGATATTCAGTATCTTTATGTCGCCAAACAATCCCAAACGATTATGCTGCGGTTTAAAGATACTGTAATACTTTCAGAGATTAATGGCTTTTTTACTTCAAGTGAAAAAGCGATGGATACAATTTTTACCACGATACGTTCATTGACATTTTCGGATACAAAATTTGGGTTTTCACAAGCCTGTAATCATAAGTACACCAATCACGGAAAACTTGCTTTATTGCTGTTGTTTCCTTTTTTTGAAGTTAAAACATCATGGCATTATTCGAATTCCGGTTTAAGCCGTATTCTATACTGCGGTAAAGATGTATTTTATCGACTCCTGAACGATTCCTCCATCAACTGGCGTAATTTGGCATATAGCCTGAATATGCAATTGATACGTAAGGTGCAGAAAAGTACGGATTCGACAAATTTAAACCCGACCTGTTTGATTTTCGATGATACTGATTTGCCCAAGACTGGTCGCAAGATTGAGTTGATTAGCAGAATTTATTCGCACGTAAGCCATACGTTTAATATCGGGTTTAAAGGGCTTTTCATGGGGTATCACGATGGAAAGAGCTTCTTCTCTCTTGACTTTAGTTTGCATGGCGAGAAGGGTAAAAATCAAAGCAAACCTTATGGATTCACCCCGATCCAAATCAAAAAGCAATACGCAAAGAAACGACACAAGACGAGCATGGGAAGTGAACGCGT
The DNA here is from genome assembly GCF_003254275.1 of Breznakibacter xylanolyticus. Taxonomy (GTDB): domain Bacteria; phylum Bacteroidota; class Bacteroidia; order Bacteroidales; family Marinilabiliaceae; genus Breznakibacter; species Breznakibacter xylanolyticus. The sequence continues at coordinate 772 of NZ_QKZK01000009.1, forward strand.
CAACGACTACCATTTGAGTAAAATTGAGTCCATGATCAAGATGATTCGCTTGGCTATCACCAAAGGCATTCGCTTTGATTATGTGCTTACTGACAGTTGGTTTACCTGTTTTGAATTGATCAAATTCATTGTTACTCGCCGTATCGGCTGCCACTTCATTGGCATGATCAAAATGGGAAAAACTCGATATGAGGCCTTCGGCAAAAGCCTGACATCGAAAGAAATCATTGATTTACTGCGGCGTAAGAAAAAGACCAAACGTTCTAAGCTTATCGGTTACTATTACGCTGAAACCATTGTTGACTTTAAAGGGGTTCGCGTAAAGCTCTTTTTTTGTAAAGCCTCCCACAAAGGCAACTGGAATGGCATGATGACCACCAATACAGAACTAACTTTCGAACAAGCGTATAAAATCTACTCGACTCGCTGGTCTGTGGAGGTTTTTTTCAAAGAAAGCAAGCAGCACCTTGGCTTGGGTAAATGCCAGTCGCAGGATTTTGATGCACAAATTGCATCGACGACGCTTTGTATGGTTCAATATAACATTCTTTCGGTCATTAAGCGGGTCAATGACTATGAAACACTCGGTGAACTATTTAGAGCATCACAGAAAGATGCCCTAAAACTAACCATTGCCGAGCAGGTATGGCTAATAATCACGGAGATATTGAGTGAATTGTCCGAAATGTTTAATGTCGAAATCGAATTGTTAATGGAAAAATTATTTGCTGAAAATGATAAACTTACAAGATACTTAAATCTCAACAGCCTATTACAGGCAGGTTGACAGAGCTTGCGAAAGTTGAATGATTTATTGAAATTGCACTTTGTAAATCCACTTAAAGCCCCAACGGGGCTGAATCCCTCTTATGTGCTGCGTCCAAAAACGCTTTCGCCCCTTTGGGGCTTGTTCTTTACCTCTCTTTTTCCCAGGGCTACGCCCTGGGCTCGATGCTTACGCCCCTTAGGGGCTATACGGCCTAACCTTTATGTAGGCGTTTTAACTGATATTGTTCATGTGTCTATTTCAAAACATCTAAATAGTTGATGCTTTTGAGTTATTGTTCATTGTCGTTTTCGTCACCTATTTTGCCAGCTTGCCACAGAGGGTATTTTTTTGCCAGCAATGCCATGAGTCGGCTAATTGATCGGACGGCTTCGCGGGTGCCGGAGCTGATCTCTTTTCCTTGTAATTTGAGCAGGAACGAGCTGTAGATGGCTGTCAGGCAAGTGTCGATTTCATTGCCGGGTGTTTGACCCATTTTGCGCTCAAATTCAATGATAAATGGGGCTGTTTGGTAATATTGGTTGCGGTAGGCAGCCTCCCTGACGTCCTTCATCAATGTCATGTGCAGTTGGTGCAAGTCGTTGACGGTGTTAAGATTGATTTGAAGATGCCCGCTTTGTTCTTTTTTTTCCAGTCGCATCATTTCCACCAGGTTTTCCCACCAATCGCGAATTTCAAGCAAGAGGTCGGCCGGTTGGTCATGGTATTGGGTGATGATGTTTTGGTCGATTTTCTGCATGTCCAGATTGTTGGCTCTAATCAGGTCTTCAACCTGCCACATGTAGAGCATGTATTCAATGATGTTCTCTTTTTTCTTTGTTTGAGCAATAATCATGTTGATGTCATTTTTACGTGATGGTGGATTGCCTTAGGGGGGATGATGATTAAGAGTCGTGCTCCTCTTCTTCGTCCCAGTCGGATTCGAAGAGGTCATCCAGGTCGCGACGTTCTTTTTTTGTCGGACGTCCCAATCCTTTGGGGCGGTTGAGTGACTGAGCCATTTTGGCCATTTCCAATAGTTGGAGCTGTTCGGGGGTGGTGACGTCTTCCAAAAAATCGGGAACGAGCTTGGCTCCCATTCGGTTGCCCGATGTTTGCTTTACACGGAAGCTTCGGGTGATGGGCGGTTGGCGGAGTTCAAATGTGTCGCCCGGTTTTATCATGCGCGAGGCTTTGAGGGGTGACCCGTTGATCGTCACCCGGTTTTTTTCGCAGGCTTCGGCGGCTAGGCTTCGTGTTTTAAACAGGCGTACGGCCCATAAAAACTTATCGATGCGGACGGGTTCGTTGGTTTTCATGTATTTATTAGTATCAAGACATAAGTATCAGGAAGCAAGACTGAGATAGGGATTTTCATTTTCCAGTGTTCACGGGCTTGCTTTTGTGTGTCATGGCATCTCGTTATTTGTTGTTGAATTGGGTCATGGTGAGCTGGGTGCCGATGGTGCCAAAACTTTTAATCATTTCAATGGCCAGGTCGATTCGCGTTTTGAGTGCTGCTTTTTCATCGGCATTCCATTCGCCCAGTACGTAATCTATTTGGCGTCCTTTGGGGTAATCGTTGCCAATGCCAAAGCGAATGCGCGAATAGTTGCTATGTCCCAAGGTGGCTTGTATGTGTTTGAGTCCGTTATGTCCCGCATCACTGCCTTTGGGCTTGAGGCGTACCGTGCCAAAGGGAAGTGCCAGGTCGTCCACCAGTACCAAGAGGTTTTCGACAGGGATTTTTTCGGTCTGCAGCCAATATTGTATGGCGTTACCGCTCAGGTTCATGTAGGTATTGGGTTTGAGAAGGATGAATGTGCGCCCCTTAAATCGATAGGTGGCTATGCTGCCGTAACGTTTTTCTTCAAATTTTAAATCTTCCTTATCAGCCAGGATGTTTAGAATGTCGAATCCTATGTTGTGCCGGGTGTTTGTGTATTCACTGCCAATATTGCCCAGTCCGGCGATGAGATATTTCATGGTTGGTAGAGATTTTTTTGTTTCAGGATTGGCAAAGTTAGTAAAAGGAGTTGTGATGGAGAAAAGCAATGGCTGGGGACAAAAAAACCTCCATGCGCGTGCATGGAGGTTTTTGGGAATCGCGATGCGATGGATTATTTTCCTTGCTGAGCGGCACGTGCGGCACGAGTCAGTTTCACTGCAACCACAACGGCATTTTTAGCGTTCAGAATTTCGATGTTGTCAAAAGCCAACTCTTTTACCTGAATGGTTTTACCCAATCCTAAGCTGTCGATTTTAATCTCCAGGTTATCGGGCATGTCTTTGGGCAACGCTTTCACGCGCAATTTGCGCAATTCGAGTTGCAACTTACCACCGGCCTTCACACCTTCGGCAAACCCCGACAAAGTAACGGGAATTTCCATTGTGATGGCTTTGTCGTTGTTGATGCTCAAAAAGTCAACGTGCTGAATGGCGTCAGAAACAGGGTGAAATTGAATGTCCTGCATGATGGCGCTGTAGGTTTTGCCATCGATGTTCAGATTCACCAGGTACACGTTGGGCGTGTAAATCAGGTGACGGAATTCTTTTGCAGGAGCCGAGAAGTGTACGTTACCTTCTGTTCCGTAAAGAACGCAGGGAACCATTTCTTCGGTGCGCAATTGCTTGGTGGCTGATTTGCCCAGGTTGGCTCGTAATGAGCCGTTCAATTCAATCGTTTGCATTGTATAAGTTTTAGTTGTGCTACTCAAAATCAGCCCGATAATCGGGTCGATCTCCCATCACACGGGAAGCCAAAATGGCGGCTGCAAATTTATAACTTTAGTTGATAAATTGTGCGCTGATGGATTGATAATTATAAACTTTTTCGATGGTGTCGGCAAAAACCTGTGCTACTGAAAGGACTTTAATTTTGTCGCTCTCCTTTTTCAAAGGGATGGTGTCGGTGACATACATTTCGGTGAGTGCCGAGTTGTTGATGTTGTCGTAAGCTTTGCCCGAAAGCACGGGGTGAGTGACAAAGGCACGCACGCTTTTGGCACCGTCAGCCATAATCACATCAGCAGCTTTTGAGAGAGTGCCGGCAGTGTCGGCCATGTCGTCAATCAGGATGACGTTTTTATCTTTCACATCACCAATAATGCGAATTTCGTCCACCACGTTGGCTCTTGAGCGTTGTTTGTACCCGATCACCATGGGAGCGCCCAGGAATTTTGAGTAGGTGTTGGCACGCTTGGTACCCCCCACGTCGGGCGAAGCAATAACCAGGTTATCGAGGTTCATGCTGCGGATAAACGGCACGAAAATCGACGAGGCATAAAGGTGATCGACCGGAATGTTAAAGAAACCCTGAATTTGATCGGCATGTAAGTCCATGGTGATAATGCGATCCACGCCGGCCGCGGTGAGCATGTCGGCAACCAGCTTGGCGCCAATGGAGACGCGCGGCTGATCTTTACGATCCTGACGAGCAAAGCCAAAGTAGGGAATCACCGCCACAATTTTGTATGCCGAGGCACGTTTGGCGGCATCAATCATCATCAGCAATTCAAACAGGTTGTCGGTGGGCGGGAACGTCGATTGCATCAGGAATACATGCGAACCCCTGACGGTTTCCTCGTAAGCGGTAGCGAATTCGCCATCGCTGAAGTGGATGCAATTGATTTTGCCTAAATCTCTGCCCGAGCAAAGACTGATTTTCTCTGAAAGATAGAGTGTGTTTCTTCCCGAAAAAAGCTTGATGGGTGCTTTTGGTGGCATTTTGATGGTTTGTATGGATTGATTTTGATGCCGCAAAGATATTTAAATTGCGTGTGAATTGATTGCTACTTTTTTATGAAATCATTGACCTAAATCGTGTTTTTCCTCACGTGGGGGGAGAACCCAGTTTGCATTCAGTTCATCAATGTATTGCAATATTTCTTCTTTTCCTGTTTTGTGACTTGATGAAGAAATGAAGAAATGGGGCATTTCTTCCCACTCCTGAAGCATGACATCGGCATAGTGTTTAATATTGTCTTGCAATGCCTGTGGTTTAAGTTTGTCGGCCTTGGTGAAAATAAGCGTGAATGGTATTTGTTTCTTTCCCATTTCGCGCATAAACTCAAGGTCAATTTTTTGTGGCGCTAGCCGTGAGTCAATCAGGATGAAAAGGCACTGCAGGTTGCTGCGTTGAGTCAGGTAATGGTTGATGATGGTGGTGAAGGTGGCCTTGAGACGTTTGCCCACCTTTGCGTAACCATATCCGGGCAAATCGACCAGATACCAGTTTTTGTTGATTAAAAAGTGGTTGATGAGCTGCGTTTTGCCGGGGGTGCCCGATACTTTGGCCAAATGACTGTGGTTGCACAGCATGTTGATGAGCGACGACTTGCCCACGTTTGAGCGTCCGATGAAAGCGTATTCGGGGAGCGTTGGGGTAGGGCAACGGCGTGCATCGCTGTTACTAATTACAAATCGGGCTTCATTAATTTCCATTCAAAAAAGTTTTGTGCAAAAATAGACATCCTCAACGAATTATATGTGTGAATGATCATTTTGCAGGAAAGTTTCTCATGAACGATGTTTAATTTTGTACATTGAAAAAGGGGGCGAAGCTTCGTATGAGCCATTGTTGCTCTGATGATTGTGCTTACTCTAAATAAATGGTTATTTCAAAAAAAGCAAATATAATGAACACACTTTATCCACTGAAGTTTCGACCTATCTTAAAAGATAAAATTTGGGGTGGTCACAAGTTGCAGGCATCCTTTGGGAAACAAGCACCCGAATTGCCCAATATCGGCGAGAGTTGGGAAATATCGGGGGTTGAAGGGAGTGAATCGGTGGTGAGCAATGGCTTTCTCGAAGGCAATACCCTTAACGAGTTGGTTGAAACCTATATGGGAGATTTGGTTGGCGACAGCGTGTTTGAGCGTTTTGGTGAGCAGTTTCCCCTGTTGATAAAGTTTATTGATGCGGCTGATGATTTGTCTATTCAGGTTCATCCCGATGACGAAATGGCCATGGATCGACATCAGTCGTATGGCAAAACTGAAATGTGGTACGTGATGCAGGCCGATGCCGGTGCTAAGCTGATATCGGGATTTGCCAGGTCGGTCACTCGCGATGAGTATCTGAAGCATCTCGAACATAAAACATTGAACCAGATTTTGGGCTATCACGAGGTTACTCCGGGCGATATTTTTTTCATGCCATCGGGGCGTGTGCATGCCATTGGGGCAGGCATTTTGCTGGCCGAAATACAGCAATCGTCTGATGTGACTTACCGGATTTATGATTTTGACCGGCGCGATGATCAAGGCAACTTGCGCGAGCTGCATACTGAACTGGCTCTTGATTGTATTGATTTTTCAGAGTTAAAGGATGCCAAAACTGTGTGTCAGCCACAGGCAAACCGATCTGTCAGAGCTGTGGAATGTGATTATTTTACTACTAATTTATTGCATTTGACCATGCCGGTGGTGAAGGATTATTATCCCATCGACTCCTTTGTTATATATGTGTGTGTTGAGGGTGAGTGCTTTTTGCAGTACGGTGATGCACAAACGCTTGGATTATGTTGCGGTGAATCGGTGTTGGTTCCCGCCTCTCTCAACGATGTAACGCTGGTGCCCGCACCCACGGCCAAATTGCTTGAGGTTTATATCGATTCGGAAAGAGTATAACCCCCTTTTAAATCATCGAAAGTGGATGTTGAAGCTTGTCTTTGGCATCCATTTTTTGTTTCGAGATGTCACAATTTGCAAATTTTGATTCCATGTCGATTCGTGAAGAGAAGATGGCGTAAGACGATGAGGGAGGTGATAAGATACAGCAAGATTTTTAGAGCTGAATTCTTTGTTTCTTCAGTCTCGTCTATCAGTCTGAAGTTTAATGATTTTCTCATTTTTTGTCTGAATGTCATTAAGGATATGACATTGAAGTGAGATTCAAACGAATAGATGGTTGTTAAAATCTCAACACACATAATGGTTTTTAAACATTTCTCTTTAAAAATTACTTGTCGATTAAAAATGTTGTATTTTTGCGTCGACAAAAAATGTGTTAAAAAAGAAATCATAACAAAATAAGACGGTAGAACATGAGAGTTTCAAAGTTTGGCGGTACATCTGTTGGTTCTGCTCAACGGATGATGGAAGTGGCTGGTATCATTAATGATGGTGTTTCCAAGGTGGTGGTGCTTTCGGCAATGTCGGGAACCACAAACAATTTGGTTGAAATTGCCAGCCATCTTTATAAAAAAGATCAGCAGTCGGCAGCAGATGTGATTGCCCGACTGGAAAAGAAATACATCACCGAGGTGGAAGCTCTGTATTCAACACCGGCGTACGTTCAAAAAGGAAAGGATTTAATCAAAAGTCATTTCGACTATCTCAAGTCCTTTACCATCGATATGTTTACCGTTTACGAAGAGAAAGTGATTTTGGCACAAGGGGAGTTAATTTCCACAGCCATGTTTCAATATTATCTCGAAGAGCAGGGCCGTTCGTCGGTGTTGCTGCCGGCACTTGAGTTCATGCGTACCGATAAGCACAACGAGCCGGACATGACTTACATTCAAGAGAATATTGCCCGTGTGATGGCGCCATTTAAAGGAGTTGAAACGTTTATTACACAGGGGTATATTTGTCGCAACGCCTTTGGTGAAATTGATAACCTGCAGCGTGGCGGGAGTGATTATACTGCATCGCTCATTGGCGCGGCCATTAATGCCTCTGAAATTCAAATTTGGACCGATATTGACGGGATGCACAACAATGACCCCCGTTTTGTGGAGGGTACCAAATCCATTTCAGATTTGTCGTTCGACGAAGCTGCAGAACTCGCCTATTTTGGAGCAAAAATTCTGCATCCCACATGCGTGTTGCCGGCTAAGGACAAAAATATTCCGGTTCGATTGCTCAATACTTATGAGCCACAGGCTCATGGCACGCTTATCTCGGGCAACCAAATTAAAAACCGAATTGCCGCTGTGGCCGCCAAGGATGGCATTACTGCCATCAAAATTAAATCGAGCCGCATGTTGATGGCTTATGGCTTTATGCGTAAGGTATTTGAGATTTTTGAGAGTTACAAAACACCCATCGACATGATTACGACTTCTGAAGTGGGTGTGTCACTGACCATTGATAACGACCGCAACCTCCCCGAAATAGTTGAAGATTTGAAGAAGTTTGGAACCGTAGAGGTTGATACCAACCAAGTTATCATTTCGGTGGTAGGAGATTTGGTCGCCGATACCAAGGGTAATGCCGATAAGGTATTCCATGCATTGCGCGAGGTGCCCATTCGTATGATTTCTTATGGAGGCAGCAATTACAACATTTCGTTGCTGATTAATGCTGAGGACAAAAAAGTTGCATTGAACGCTTTGAGCCAAGGATTGTTTTAATCATGTGCCAACTATCTTTTTGATGGGATTGGGCAGATTAGACCATTGTCGTCACTCTTTTTTTAATTTTATTTCATTCAAACGAATTTGTTTAAAAATACATCAGCATGGGATCAAAATTTCCGGTTGCACAATGGGAACAGCAGCCGACACCGTTTTATTATTACGATTTAAAATTGCTAGGAGACACCCTTGATACGGTGATGCACGAAGCTGGCAAGTATGGTTATCATGTGCATTATGCCATGAAGGCCAATGCCAACGATGGTTTGCTTAGCGAAATGCAGCAACGTGGCCTGGGCATCGATTGCGTGAGTGGTAATGAGGTGCGCAAAGCCATTGAGTTGGGTTTTGATTCTTCAAAGGTGGTGTACGCAGGTGTTGGAAAAGCCGATTGGGAAATCAATCTGGCTTTGGATGCGGGTATTTTTGCTTTTAATGTCGAGTCTATTCCCGAGTTGGAAGTTATTAATGAATTGGCCGGCAAAAAGGGAAAAAAGGCATCGGTTGCTTTGCGTATCAATCCTAACGTAAATGCCAATACGCATCATTATATCACAACCGGGTTGGAGGAGAACAAGTTTGGCATTAACCTTTGGGATGTGGAGAAGGTGGTGAATACCATTGCCGGTTTATCGAACATACAGTTGGAAGGACTGCATTTTCATATCGGGTCGCAAATAACCGATTTGGAACCCTTCAAAGGGTTGTGCATTAAGGTGAATGAATTGCAAGATTGGTTTGAAGAACGTCATATTGCGTTGAAAGTCATTAATGTGGGTGGCGGATTGGGCATCGATTACCATGAGCCCGATATGCACCCCATGCCTAACTTTAAGGCCTATTTTGAGGTTTTTCATCAGAACTTGCAACTCCGTCCGGGGCAGGAAGTGCATTTCGAATTGGGGCGCTCCCTGGTGGCTCAGTGTGGATCGTTGATCACTCGCGTTTTGTATGTCAAAGAAGGAGTGAACACCAAGTTTGCCATTGTTGATGCGGGGATGAACGACCTCATTCGTCCGGCGCTTTATCAAGCTTATCACAAAATCCAAAACCTCACCTCGAATGGCGAAATTGGGAAGTACGACGTGGTAGGACCGGTGTGCGAATCGTCCGATTGTTTTGGCAAGGCAGTAGATATGCCTTATACCAAACGTGGCGATATCATTGCTTTGCGTTCCGCCGGAGCGTATGGCGAAATCATGGCTTCGCGATATAATCTGCGCGAGTTTGCCAAGTCGGTTTATTCTGAATAAATTGAAATAGAATATCACATAAAGCCCCGCGAGTAAAATACTTTCGGGGCTTTAATATTATCCTATCACAAAGTCCACACATGCCCGGTTTTCTTTGATTTCGCCAATGATGCGTGCTACGGCCACGTGATCGGGATGAATGGCGTAGCGGTGCAGGTCATCCATGTTGTCGAATTCGGTAATGAGCGCCATGTCGAACGATTCGGAAGGGTTGGCGTTGATGCCCACCTCGATGTGGCGCAGAAAGTCGAGCTTGTTTTTTAAGTCCAGCAATGCCGTCTTAATGTTGTTGAGTTTTTCGTTTTTTTCTTCTTCGCCTTCAAACGTTTTGAATTTAAAAAGGACTACGTGTTTGATCATTTCAATGAATGTTGATGTGATTAATATTTTGTTTGCTGCAAAAATAAGCAATCACTCCGCTCATTCTAAACAAAAGGCATCATTTTCCCGTGCTTTTTTATCATCTTAGCATCACGAATCAATTTTAAAGTGGTTATGCTTGATCAAACACGCATCGAAGACATCCTGTTTCTGGATATTGAAACAGTACCCCAGTGGGAGGATTTTCGTCAGCTCGACGAAACATCAAAGGCTTTTTGGGATAAAAAGTCGGCCTATTTTCGGAAAGAGGATCAGTCACCGGCCGACGTTTACGAACGCGCCGGTATTTATGCTGAGTTTGGGAAAATTGTTTGTATTTCAGTGGGATCCGTCATCGTGAGGGGTGGGGTGAGGCTTTTTCGATCCAAATCCTTTGCCGGGCACGACGAACAGCAGCTCTTGGCCGAATTCGGACGCATGATTGATAAAAGCTTTTCGTCTGATCATCCACGTTTTACCAATCTGTGCGGTCACAATGTCAAAGAGTTTGACATCCCATACATTTGTCGTCGCATGCTCGTCAATGGGGTTCCCATTCCAACCGTGTTGGATGTTTCAGGTAAAAAACCCTGGGAGGTGCGCTTTCTCGATACGCTCGATTTGTGGAAATTTGGTGATTACAAAAACTACACATCGATGGCTTTATTGACTCATATATTTGGCATTCCCACGCCTAAGGATGACATTGATGGAAGTCAGGTGGCCAAAGTGTACTATGGCGAAGGCGACTTGGAACGCATTGCCATTTACTGCGAAAAGGATGTGTTGGCGACCGCTCAGTTGTTGTTGAGGTTTAAAGGCGAACCATTGATTGACCCGTTGAATGTGGAGCGCGCCGTTTAAGGTGTTCATCCATTGATGAATGTATTAATGGCATTTAAAACCAATTCAGGTTTTTCGGCATGCAACCAATGGCCTGCTTGGGGAATGGTGATGAATCGGGCATTTGGAAATAATTTGCGGGTGGGGTCAATGTCCTTATCCTCAATGTAAAGTGATCGTTCTCCCCTAATGAAAAGGCACGCATTCGTGAATGGGGTCGCACGGAGGTTTGTGAATCCGTCGGCGATTTCTGTTAGGTTTTGATATAGTGCTTCAATGTTGAGTTTCCATGCAAAGGTATTGTCCTCGTTTCGTTTGACGTTTTTTAGAAGGAATTGTCTCAGCATGGCGTTTGGGATATATTCTTCTGCATGTTTTTCAATCTCCTGACGTGTGAGGCAATTGGAGATTGGGATGGCGCGTAGAATATTAATCAGATGGTCGTGTCGGTTTTCAATTTGTTTATTGTCAAGCCAGTGTGTGTATGATACAGGGGCAATGTCCACCACGATGAGTTTTTTGACTTTTTCGGGATATTTCAATGCTAAATGCATCACCGCTTTACCTCCCATCGAGTGCCCAAGGAGGTGTGCCGAGTCAATCCCCAAGTGGTTCATTGTGTCCAGCAAATCATTGGCCAGTTCCGGGTAATTGTGGGCGTGATGGTGTGGCGAAGCCCCGTGGTTGCGAAGGTCGGGCAGCACGATCTGGTAATGAGGTGCCAGGCTTCGTGCCATACTTGTCCAGTTGTCGCCTGAGCCATACAGGCCATGAACCATCATTATCCAAGGGCCGGATGTGCCATATGTTTTGTAGTGGAGATGCATGGTGCGTGTGTTTCAGAAAATAACAAACCCCTGTCGTGAAATGTTCTCAACAGGGGTTTGTGGTGCAATGTAAAGGCTGTTATTTCTTAATCAGCTGGTCTTTGTACATGATGATGGTTTGCTCCAGTCCATAATACAGGGCATCACAAATGAGGGCATGCCCAATGGACACTTCCTTGAGGAAGGGAATTTTTTCATTGAAAAAGCGCAGGTTCTGGAGATTCAGGTCATGTCCCGCATTGATGGTTAAGCCCAGCTTTTTTGCCTGATTGGCGGCCTCTACGAAAGGCGCCACCGCAGCTTCTCGGTCTTTTTCATAACCTTTGGCATACGGCTCAGTATAGAGCTCAATGCGATCGGTATCCGTTTTTGCTGCGTAACTAATCAGTTCAGCCACAGGGTCTATAAAGATGGATGTGCGAATGCCTGCTTCTTTAAAGGTGCCAATTACATCTTGTAAAAAAGTCAGGTGGGTGATGGTGTCCCATCCCGCATTGGACGTGATGGCATCGGGGGCATCGGGAACCAGGGTCACCTGATGAGGTTTAACCTTTTTGACCAGTTCGATGAACTTGGGCGATGGATAACCCTCAATGTTAAACTCCGTCCGGATGAGTGGGCGGATGTCGGTGACATCTTTATAGCGAATGTGGCGCTCGTCGGGGCGCGGATGAACCGTGATTCCTTCGGCACCAAAGTTCTGGATGTCATTGACCGCCTTCAGCAGGTCGGGCATGTTGCCGCCCCTTGAATTACGGAGGGTTGCGATTTTGTTAATATTGACACTCAGTTTTGTCATGAGCAAATACTTGTTTTAAATCAGGTGTGTGAGGATAAATAACCGCTAAAATGTTTGATTGTTTTGGCAAATTAGGGTAATTTTATCAACAAGATCAGGCCTTGATCATCGGGCAAAAATAGAAAGTATTTCGTTATTGATGCGATATGTTGGCAAAAGATTTATACTCGGATGTGATTCCTTCGCTGAAAACTTCTGATACAGGGTTGGATGCGCTCAACTGGATGGAGGTGTTCAGGGTGTCGCATTTGCCCATTGTCAACAATCGGGTTTTCTTAGGACTCATTACTGACTTGGATATATATGATCTGAACAAGGCCGACGAGCCGTTGGGAAACCATACGATGTCGTTGATGAAGCCTTATGTTTTTTATTATCAGCACATTTATGAAGTGGTGGCATTGGCGGCTCGATTAAAACTAACGGTGGTGCCAGTTCTCAACGAACAAATGGAATATCTGGGGGTGATTTCGCAAAGTGAACTGTTGCATCGAATGGCCGATATTATTGCCGCTCACACTCCGGGAGGGATTATTGAGTTGGAATTGGGGCAACGTGATTATTCTTTGGCTGAGATATCCAGAATTGTTGAAGACAGTGATGCTAAAATTCTGAGTTTGTACGTGAAAGAGAATCAGGAGACCAACAGCTTGCATTTGTGTATCAAGCTAAATAGAACTGATTTACGTCCGGTGTTGCATGCCTTTGATCGTTACGGCTACAAAATCAATGCTTCATTTTCGGAAAATGATTTGCTTGATGACGGCGCTATGAAAAACTACGATGCGTTGATGATGTTTTTAAATGTGTGAGGTAAGGGCCTAACAAATAGGGGGTTGGTATATGTGTGGGAGCAGGTCATTACGGTGGATGGCAGGGATGTTATTTCTCTTTTTGGTTGGTTTGGCCGAAGCCGCTTGTTATGACCCTTTGTTATTTGAAAAGCACCTTTCCTCAGAGCAATCGCTGGTGATTGGCCAAATTCAAGTGTCGGGTAACGAAACGACCCGTTTGCAGGTGATCATGAAAGAGTTGCCGTTTCGCTCCGGTGATACCATTGCATCTGATGAATTGATGCGTTTGGTGGAGTTGGGGCGTCAAAATCTCTTGAAAACTTCTTTATTCAATTTTGTTTATGTCAATACTCAAAGCGATTCGTTGTCAACGGTCGATGTTTCTATCCGTGTCGAGGAGCGTTGGTATTGGTGGGTGTTTCCAATTATTGAGCCGGCAGATCGGAATGTGGCCTCGTTTTTTGGAAATGGCAATTGGGACATGATGAATTATGGCGCCTATGTGCAGCGTGATAATTTTAGAGGGCGGCAGGAGATGTTGAAGTTTCGTTTGCGCGTGGGTTATGCCAATCAATTGGCGGTTCTCTTTCAGTCGCCTGAGTATAAGCGTAAAACCGGGTGGGGCATGGCTGTTAATTACAATGTCTTTGATCATTTGCCGGTATTTACGCTCAATGATCAACCGGTTTATTATAAGAATGCCGGAAACGCCGTTCATCGTTATTTTAATGCGTCGATGTATTTGCAGTATCGGCCACAGTTAACTGTTCGGCATACCCTTGAATTGAATGTTTTTTCACATCGTGTTTCCGATACCATTTTGGCGCTCAATGCCAATTTTTTCCCACATCAGCATTCATGGTTCGATTACCTGACCTTGACGTACAGTTTGGGTCGTGATGTGCGTGATAGCAAGCCGTATCCGTTGAGTGGGAATTATCAAAATTTTCGTTTAACCAAAGCTGGGCTGGGGGTTTATGAGGGTGAGCCTGATTTTTGGACAGCTCGTCTTCGGATTAATAATTATTGGCCGTTGAAGAAGCGTTTTTATTCATCGATCGAAACCATGGGAGAGGTGTCATCGCAAACTGATTTGCCTTATGTGGTGAAGAGTGGATTGGGGTACCGTGATTTTTTGCGTGGATATGAGTATTATGTGGTCGATGGTTCTATCACGGCCATGGCCAAAGCCAATCTTTTATTTGAATTGTTACCCACCCGGGTGGCTTATTGGAATTTTATCCCCACGCCCAAATTTTCAAAAATTCATTATGCCATATACTTACGCGGTTTTATTGATAATGGGTATGTGGTGAAGCAAAACGCTCATCCACTCAATCGGATGGTAAATTCTCATCAATATGGTTGTGGTTTGGGGGTTGATTTTGTGACTTTTTACGACAAAGTGTTCAGTTTTAATTATGCGGTTAACCGATTTGGAGAGCATGGTTTTTATTTTCATTTGAACCTTTTGTTGGAGTAACTCATGTGGTGTGCTGAAGCGTTTTGGTGGTTAGAAAATACTCAGCAATTATTTTGACATTCAAAATAATCATGCTTTTGAGAGATAAAATTATCCTCTTGGTTTGTTTCATGGCTCCCATCGATTGCAGATTCGCAACTTCCTGTTAGTTTTACATGCTTTTCTTTTTGACGTGGCCGGGAGTCGGTTCACAATTGGGAAGGTTTCATTTTAAACGTACAGGCGTGAAGGTTGCTGTTTTTGGAAAGCGGTTTGAGGCGAGTTTTATGCCGCATTGTATCGATCTTTTTCAGTTTCTCGATGACAACGGGTGTCATGTGTGGATTTATGCCCCATTTCTTGATTTTTTGGAACAAGAAATGGGTTTCCTTCCTCGGGTGGCCGGATGTTATTCCGATGCAGCCGGTTTGAGTGGTTGTGAGTTGTTGTTGTCCATTGGTGGCGACGGGACCATTCTTGAAGCTGTCACATTGGTTCGAGATTCGGGTATCCCGGTGGCCGGTATCAACAGCGGGCGATTAGGTTTTTTGGCCGATGTATCAGGCGAGGAACTGATTCCGGCCATGACGGACATCCTTCAAAAAAACTATCATATTCGCGAGCTAAACCTCTTGCAGGTGGAGACGAGCGGTGGCGATTTTGGGGAACTTAATTTTGCGCTCAATGAGTTGTCGATTGCCAAGCGCGACAATTCGTCGATGATTACGGTGCATGCCTGGTTGAATGGCGAATTTCTTAGTTCTTATTGGTCCGACGGGCTCATTATTGCCACGCCGACGGGGTCGACGGCCTACTCCTTGAGTGTGGGTGGTCCCATCATGCATCCGCAGGCACAAAGTTTTGTGATTTCGCCCATCGCTCCCCATAACCTGACTGTTCGGCCATTGGTAATCCCCGATCACTTTGAGATGGAATTAAAGGTGGATGCTCGTGGTGGTAAATTCATGGCCTCGCTCGATTCGCGCAGCCGGGTGATGGATCAGGAAACGATTATTAAGGTGCGTAAAGCTGGCTTTAGCGTACGCATGATTGTGCGGCAGCCCAATTTTTACTGCACTTTGCGTAAAAAATTGATGTGGGGAGCCGATGCCCGAAACTGATTTCGACTTGTTCTTTTTCATGTGGTAACAATAAATGAAACGGTTTTGGGTTTGTTAAAATAAGTTCTTTTGAACGCTATGATGGTGCTCATTTGGGTGTTGTTTGATTTAAACATGCTGTTGGTTGAGCATTTGCCATGAAGCCGTCATGAAATATTAAGTTTGTAAAACCATTATCCCTTGGGGCGGATGCTCCGAAACGATACATGTCAGTAAATCAATATCAATTCATACGAGATGGTCTTTTTCTAAACCGATTTTTCGGTGAGGGAAAAAGATGTTTCGGGGCATTGGGTAAATCAATGGTCAACGGACGATTGAGTGCCTTGGGATGGGCTATCATGTTGGTGTTCATAGTGATCACTTCGGAACGGTCACATGCACAGCGGCGAGTTGATTTGGGTGGTTTCCTGGGTGCCTCGTATTATCTGGGCGATTTGAATCCGTCGGTTCATTTCAAAAATTCTCATCCGGCCATTGGGGGGTTGTTGCGTTACAATATTTCGTATCGGTGGGCGCTTAAGGGGGCTTTAACGGTTGGCGCTATCAGTGGGTATTATCCAGTGAATGAAGTGGTGTTAAAGCCGCTAAACACTGATACCTATCGTTTCAAGCGAACCATGGTGGATTTATCAGGAATGATAGAATTTAATTTTATTCCGTTTGACCACCCGTTTATCGAAAATTCCAATCTGACGCCTTACCTGACCACAGGTGTGGCAGTCACGCAATATCGACGATATGAGGTGGATGAAAGCGGTAACAATGATAAGTCGGTTTTTCTATTATCTTTGCCGTTCGGTTTGGGTGTTAAGTATAAGATAACGGACTGGATTCGAGTGGGTGCCGAGTGGACGTTGCGAAAGACATTTGTTGACGACCTGGATTTGACTACGTCACAACCCTCGGTTGATCCTTCTGATCCTTACGCTTTTCACGAGGCCGTTAAATCACACAACAACGATTGGTACTCCTTTGCCGGTGTCATTGTGTCGTTCAGCATGTTCGACCGAAAGACATCATGCAACGCAGGGTATAAGAAATTTTGATGAACGTATGTCGCTGAAGGATCAATTGGTGAAGGAGAAACTGCCGGTGCACGTGGCGGTGATCATGGACGGAAATGGCCGATGGGCTCGCAAGCGCGGTAATTCGCGTGTGTTTGGCCATCGCAACGGCGTCCGGGCGGTGCGTGCCGTAACCGAAGCTTCTGCTGAATTGGGGATTGGTTATTTGACCTTGTATGCTTTCTCGACTGAGAATTGGAACCGTCCCAAAGCGGAAGTGGATGCCTTGATGGCTTTGTTGGTGAAAACCATCAGTTCTGAAACCAAAACACTGATGGATAACAATGTGCAACTCAATGTCATTGGATGTCGGGAGTCGTTGCCGTCAGGCGTTTTGAAGCAGTTAGAAAACTGTATTTCTCAAACTTCTGCCAATACAGGACTTGTGTTG
Organism: Breznakibacter xylanolyticus; assembly: GCF_003254275.1. GTDB lineage: Bacteria > Bacteroidota > Bacteroidia > Bacteroidales > Marinilabiliaceae > Breznakibacter > Breznakibacter xylanolyticus. Next base: position 17,818 of record NZ_QKZK01000009.1, read on the forward strand.
ACATTGGCCTTGAGTTACAGTTCCCGATGGGAAATACTGGAGGCGATCAAAAATATTGTGAGAGATGCCAAGACTGGACAAGTAACGGAAGAACAGATAGATGCCGATCTGTTTGGGCAATATCTTTCCACTGCCGGGATTCCCGATCCTGAATTAATGATCCGTACCAGTGGTGAGAACCGCATCAGCAACTTTTTGCTATGGCAATTGGCTTATTCGGAGCTATATTTTAGTGACGTGCTATGGCCCGATTTTAATAAGGAAGAATTTTATAAGGCGTTGCTGGATTTTCAGGGGCGTGAACGGCGGTTTGGAATGATCAGCGAACAAATTAAAAAGTAACAAAGAATGCAATACCGGATTTCTATCTTCTTCGTTCTGGCTTTTGTTTTAATGACTCTGCGGGGATTTGCCCAAGAGTCGCTCCCCAATATCTCATACTCAGGGACACCCAAGAAATACGAGATTGCCGACATCACCGTGGTGGGGGTTCAAAACTATGATCCGGCCATCCTGGTCAATTTGTCAGGATTGCGCAAGGGGCAAACCATTAGTGTGCCCGGTGACGAAATCACACAAGCCATCCAAAAATATTGGAATCACGGTTTGTTTTCCAATGCTAAAATTGTTGCCTCCAAAATTGAAGGACGCCAAATATGGCTCGAAATTCAGCTTTCGGAGCGTCCTCGCTTGAGCGAAATTATTTATTACGGGCTTAAAAAGGGTGAGATAGAGACCATTTCCGAGAAGGTGGCCATGATGAAAGGATCGCAGGTGACTCCATTTTTGGTGAATCGTGCTGAGAAATACATCAAAGATCACTTTGTGGAAAAAGGCTTTTATAATACCGAAGTTAAAATATTTCAGCGCGACGATACCACCAAAGTCAATCATGTGATATTGGAAATTACGGTCGATAAAAAAGAAAAGGTAAAGGTGAAAACCATCACCATTACCGGTAATCAAATTTTTACCGCTCGTAAGCTCGACCGAGCCATGAAAAAAACCAATGAAAAAGGTAAGATCCTCAATTTCTTTAGGACTAAGAAATTCGTGATTGAGAAATACGAAGAGGACAAAGTGGCCATGATTGATAAGTATAACGAAAAAGGTTACCGCGACGCACGAGTGGTTTGGGATTCAATTACCCGTAACGACGACAATACGGTAAACGTTCGCATTCATGTTGAGGAAGGTAAGAAATACTTTTTTGGCGACATCAGCTGGGTGGGCAATACCATTTATGCATCAGATTATTTGAGCCAAAATTTGAAGGTGAAAAAGGGTGATGTGTTTAATCCCAAGTACCTTGAAAAACGATTGAGTACGGACGAGGATGCTGTGAGCAACCTATATATGGACAACGGGTACCTGTTTTCGAGCATTACACCGGTTGAAATCAGTGCCAATGGTGACACCATTAACCTGGAGATGCGGGTGTTTGAAGGACCTCAAGCCACCATTAACAATGTGGTGATCAACGGTAACACGAAGACACACGAACATGTGGTACGTCGCGAAATTCGGACCAAGCCCGGTCAGTTATTCAGCAAATCAGAGTTGATTCGTACCGTGCGTGAGTTGGCTCAGTTAGGGCATTTTGACCCCGAAAAGATTTCGCCCGATGTGCAGCCCAATCAGGAAGAAGGCAACGTTGACCTGGTGTATAATCTCGAAGAAAAGGCCAACGACCAAATTGAGTTGAGTGGCGGTTGGGGTGCCGGTATGTTTGTGGGCAGTTTGGGATTGAAGTTTACCAATTTCTCGGTTCGCAATATTTTTAACGGAGAGGCTTGGCGTCCGTTGCCTACCGGTGATGGGCAAACGCTCTCGTTGCGTGCGCAAACCAATGGTTCATATTATCAAACCTACAGCGCTACGTTTGTAGAGCCATGGTTGGGTGGTAAAAAACCCAATTCATTAAGCTTGTCGGTGTACTATTCAAAAATGACCAGTATGTCGTCGAGTATGTATGGCAGTTATTATAGTTCATACTATGGGAATCAGCAGGAGGACGATCGGTTCATGAAAGTGTTTGGTGCTTCGATAGGTTATGGCAAGCGTCTCACCTGGCCCGATGACTTCTTCACTATTTATGCTGAATTGGGATATCAGTACTATAGTTTGAAGGATTGGACATCGATGTTTATCTCTGATGGTAAATCGAATGTGATTACCCTTGGTTTGACATTGAGTCGAAACTCCTTGGACAATCCCCTTTACACCCGTTCGGGTTCTAATTTCAGCATCGGAACCAAGTTTACACCTCCTTTTAGTTTGCTGATTGATAAGGATTATAATACGCTTTATAAGCGAGCCAATGATGGTACTTCGACCAATGCTTCAAAGGCAAAAACCGAATTGTATCAGTTTGTGGAATATCACAAATGGTCGTTTAAAGGTGAAATGTTCAAGCCATTGGACAATCGCTCAAAACTCGTATTGCGCGGAAAAGTTGAAGGTGGATTCTTGGGATATTACAACGAGAGCACTAAGTCGCCCTTTGAGAAATATTATGTGGGGGGTGATGGCATGTCGGGATACAGCATGTACGGAAGCGAAACCGTGGGCGTACGTGGATATGAGAATTCCTCTTTAACGCCTATCAACAATACGGGTCAGTACGATGGTAACATGTACACCAAAATGACCATGGAGTTGCGTTACCCCATTACGTTGCAGCCTTCGGCTACCGTTTATGCTTTGGCATTTGCCGAGTCGGGAAATGCCTGGACCGAATTTAAGGATTATAATCCCTTTAACTTGTACCGATCGGCCGGTGTTGGCTTGCGCATCTTTTTGCCCATCTTTGGGTTGATGGGTATTGACTGGGGTTATGGCTTTGACGAGGTGGCCGGACGTCCCACGGCCAATGGCAGTCAGTTCCACTTTGTGATTGGTCAAAGTTTTTGATAACCTTCAATTATTTGGTGCGGTTTTTGTCTGAATGAGCTTTGTTTAAAACTCATTCCATGATGTAACAAGCCATGACGAACCTGTCGATGTGCAGGTGTAAGTTTGTTGGTGAGTTCCATCTGGTCATTGAAAATCAAATTATAAACAGATGAATCAATTCTTCAACCAAAGGATGAAATCATTTGCCGGTCAACGCAGGATCGTTGGTTTGGTGGGTGTGAAGCTGGCTGTGATGCTGGTGTTGTTTCTGACGTCGTGGTCTGTTGACGCACAAAAATTTGCGTTTGTTGATACCGATTATATTCTTAAGCGGGTGCCTGCTTACGAAGCTGCTCAGGAACAGCTCAATGTGGCTTCTCAAAAATGGCAGCAGGAGGTCGAAAAATCTTTTCAAGATGTGAGTGCGTTGTATAAAAGCTATCAAACTGAGAGTGTGTTTCTTTCGCCCGAGATGAAAGCCAAGCGCGAAAACGAAATTGTAGAAAAGGAAAAGCAAGCCAAACAGTTACAGCAAAAATATTTTGGCAACCAGGGCGAGTTGTTTAAAAAGCGAGAGGCGCTCATTAAGCCCATTCAGGATGACATTTACTCGGCCATTTCGGCTGTTTCGAACGAAAAGGGACTCTCGGCGGTGTTTGATAAAGCCTCCAATGTAGGCGTTCTTTTTACTGATCCCAAAATCGATATCAGTGATGAAGTGATCAAACAGATGGGACTGTGATTGGTTTTATCGTTTAATTTTATATGTTTGTATCACTCAAAAATTAGGCAGTTGGCCCAATTGTTATTATCTATTTGAAATTTATGAAATTAAATCGCATTGTCGTGTTGTGTTTGCTGGCTGCCGGTTTGACTGTTCAAGCTCAGCAAAAATTAAAGTTTGGCCATATCGATTCGGAAGCTTTATTTTCCGCACTGCCTGAATTGGCTAATGTTGAAACGCAAATGGATGCTGAGTATAAAAAGTATGAGTCGCAACTGACCACTATGCAAGAGCAACTTCGCAACGATCAGCAGAAGTACATGGAGGAAGCAAAAACTTTGAGTGCAGACGTGCGTAGTGAGCGCGAAAAGGCGCTCATGGAAATGAATCAGCGGGTTCAGACCTATTATTCTCAGGCTCAGCAACAACTTCAGGCTAAGGAACAGGAGTTGAAAACACCCTTGATTAAAAAAGTTGAGGACGCCATAAAAGCTGTGGGTGAAGAGAATGGTTTTATTTTCATTTTTGAAGAAAAGGCAGGATTGGCCGTTTATCATTCCGAGAAGAGCGAAGATGTGGCTCCTTTGGTTAAGTCAAAGTTGGGTATTAAGTAAATAATCTTGTAAAGAAATAGATATGAAGTTTTTAAAATATTCATTGCTGGTTGCATTGTTTTGTGTTGCAGGAGCCCTTTCGGCTCAGGATTTAAAGTTTGGACATATTGATGTGCAAGGACTCATCACTCAGTTGCCTGATAAAATTGCAGCCGATCAGGCTTTGCAAAAACAAGCCACAGATCTTCAAAATAACCTGAAGGTGATGACTGAAGATTTGGAGAAGAAGTACACCGAGTACCTCGAGCAACGCGAAACCATGGATGAGTTGATTCGTGCCACTAAGGAGAAAGAGATTCAGGATTACGATCAACGCATTAAGAATTTTAACATGCTGGCTCAACAAAACTTGCAAAAGAAAGAGCAGGAGTTGTTACAACCCATTATTGAGAAAGTTCAAAAGGCCATTGATGCAGTAGGTGCTGAAAATGGATTGATTTATATTTTTGATGTGAGTTCGCGTGTGGTGATTTATCATTCCGATAAAAGTATTGATTGTGCACCGTTGGTGAAAGCTAAGTTAGATATCAAATAATTAGTTGATTCATATTATTCACAAGAGGGGACCCATTGGGCTCCCTTTTTTTTATTTATAGTAAGATGGGGCAACCACAAGGAGCTATTGGCGTTTTTGATTCGGGGTATGGTGGGCTCACCGTGCTTAAGAGTCTCATGGAGCAAATGCCGAATTACGATTTTATCTACTTGGGTGATAATGCTCGCACTCCCTATGGCAACCGTTCGTTTGAGGTGGTATATGAGTACACGCTTCAGGCCGTCGAAAAGTTGTTCGACATGGGATGTCATTTGGTCATTCTGGCTTGTAATACAGCCTCCGCAAAAGCGTTACGAACCATTCAACAGAAAGATCTTCCCCGCATTGATGTTACGCGGCGTGTATTGGGGGTGATTCGTCCCAGTGTTGAAGCTGTGTCGCAGTATACATCAACCGGGCATGTGGGCGTGGTTGGAACCGTAGGGACGGTGATGTCCGATTCGTATCCTCTCGAAATCAAAAAGCTCTATCCTCACATGACGGTTGTGCAGGAAGCGTGTCCCATGTGGGTGCCATTGGTCGAAAATGGGGAAGCCCATTCTCCCGGTGCCGATTATTTTGTGCAGAGGCATTTGATGCAGTTGATGCAGCGGGATGAGCAAATTGATACGTTAATTTTGGGTTGTACCCATTACCCGTTATTGATCGATAAAATACGTCAATATTTGCCTTCTAAAGTGACTGTTTTATCGCAAGGCGATATTGTGGCAGCTAGCTTGGTCGATTATTTGCATCGGCATCCCGACATGGATGCCAAATGTCTTAAGCAAGGGCAGGTACAATTTTTTACCACCGAAAGCACCCAGAAATTCAGTTTAGCTGCAGCGCTTTTCCTCAATCAATCGGTTGAAGTACGTCATGTTGGATTGTAATAAAAAAGCCCGTCAGCAATTGAGCAAACGGGCATTGTAGTACTACGGTTTGATAATTATGATTCTTTATACCATCCGGCATACATCAGGTAGTTGTTCGATATTTTTTCAATCATCTCTTTCGTTTGCCCGGGTTCAATGTCCTTTACTTTTTTTGCGGGAACGCCGGCGTACACACTACCGGGTTCGACAATGGTGCCCGTGAGAACCAGTGAATTGGCTGCGATGATGGAATTTGATCCAATCACGGCATGATCCAAAATGGTGGCACCGATACCGATGAGCGCGTTTGATTCGATTTTCGCACCATGTATGCAGACGTTGTGCCCGATGGAGACATTGTCGCCAATCTCGATGGTTGATTTTTGATACAGCGTATGCAAGACTGCTCCGTCCTGGATATTCACTTTATTTCCAATTTTGATGGAGTTGACATCGCCCCTCAGAACTGCGTTGAACCAAATGGAGCAGTCGTCGCCAATTTCTACATCGCCAATGATGGTGGCGTTTTCGGCAAGGTAAACATTGTTGCCGATTTTTGGGGTGAACCCTCTGACTGATTTGATGAGTGCCATGATGATGTTATTGTCTCTGATTATGGTTGCAAAGATAAGGATGCCTTTGATGATGAAACAATGTTTGAGGATTTTTGGTTGCCGATTCTCGTTTTTTGTTTGTTTCTAATTTGGAATTATTCAAAATTAGAGTTGCCTTTTTTATTGAATTTTTATGTCGTCGTTTTTCGTAATTATCAAACATTCAGGTGTTAGAGTGTGGATTTTTATCCATCATTTGTGAATATTCATTCATGCAAGATGGTTGGTTGCTTCTGTAAGCCTTGATTCACACCTTTATACCAGGAGATAGTTTCCTATATTTGTGCTGCTTTTTTTGAGGCGGTACAGAATTCAATTTTTTTCTAAATCAATATGTGGTCGGTGCTAACGGTTCTTGCGTTAGTGTCGGCTCATTCGGTGTATAGCCGAATTAATGTATTTGACCATGATGCAGAAGACAAAAGTTATTGAACGCGAAGAGGTTGTGGTGCGTTTTTCGGGCGATTCGGGTGATGGTATGCAGCTCACCGGCTCGCTTTTTTCGAACACGTCGGCCGTTTATGGAAACGACATTTCTACATTTCCCGATTTTCCATCTGAAATACGTGCCCCGCAAGGAACCATTGGCGGGGTGTCGGGTTTTCAGGTTCACATTGGTAGCGGCGATGTGCATACGCCAGGAGATCAGACTGATGTGCTGGTTGCCATGAATCCTGCGGCATTAAAAGCCAATGGTAAGTTTATGAAACCCGGTGGTATTTTGATTGTTGATATTGACAGTTTTGACGAAAAGAGTATTGTAAAGGCGGGATATCAAACTGAAGATCCTCTTGCTGAAGAGCATCTGGGGGACTATTATGTAATAAAGGTTCCTATCACATCGCTGACCAAGGAGAGCTTGAAGGAGATGGGATTGGATGCCAAAAGTATTTTGCGAAGTAAAAATATGTTTGCCCTCGGTTTGGTGTGCTGGTTGTTTAACCGCCCGCTGGAATATACGCAAACATATATTCGAAATAAATTTGCCAAGAAACCTCAAATTGTTGATGCCAACCTTAAAGTGTTACAGGATGGTTACGATTATGGGATGATTCTTGAGGCTGTGACACCTTCGTACCACATTCAGCCTGCCGATATTGAGAAAGGATTTTACCGCAACCTTAACGGAAACACTGCCGTGGCTTGGGGGTTTATCGCTGCTGCCGAAAAAAGTGGTCTCGAGTTGTTTTTGGGGTCTTATCCCATTACGCCTGCCACTGAAATTTTGCAGGAATTGAGTGGGCGTAAGGATTTGGGCGTTAAAGTGTTTCAGGCTGAGGATGAAATTGCCGGTATATGTTCGGCTTTGGGTGCATCCTTTGCAGGACGATTGGCTCTGACTACGACTTCGGGGCCGGGTTTCGCCTTAAAGGCCGAAGCCATTGGTTTGGCTGTGATGGCCGAATTGCCTCTGGTGATTGTTGATGTACAGCGTGGGGGGCCTTCTACCGGATTGCCCACTAAGACTGAGCAAAGTGACTTGTTTCAGGCACTTTATGGACGTAACGGTGAGAGTCCTGCTGTGGTAATAGTTGCCAGCACGCCCGTCAATTGTTTTGATTATGCCTATATGGCTGCAAAAATTGCTGTTGAACACATGACGCCCGTGATTTTGCTTACCGATGGATTTTTGGCCAATGGCACGCAGCCTTGGCGAATCCCCGATTTAAGTGAGTTTCCTGCTATTGTGCCGCCTTTGGTTCATCAAAAAAAGGATGGATGGTATGCTTATGCGCGCGATGCTGAGAGCTTGGTGCGTGGTTGGGCTGTTCCTGGAACTCCCGGTTTGCAACATCGAATTGGTGGCTTGGAGAAGGATTATTTCACAGGTGCCTTGTCGCACGATGGGCCAAATCACCAAAAAATGGTGGATACCCGCGAAGCTAAAGTTCAGAAAATCGCAGACTCGCTGCCTCCTCTCGAAATATTGGGCAATGAAGATGCTGACTTGTTGGTGATTGGATGGGGTGGAACCTTTGGTCATTTGCATACCGCCGTGGCCAGGCTCAATGAACAAGGCTATCGTGTGGCTCAGGCTCACTTTCATTACATTAACCCGATGCCGTTAAATACCTACGAGGTGCTGAAACGTTATAAAAAAATCGTGGTATGTGAACTCAACCTGGGGCAGTTGGCCGGGTATCTGCGTATGAAATTCCCCGATATTCAATATGCTCAGTTTAATAAGGTTCAGGGCTTGCCATTTACAAGTGCCGAATTGGTTGATAATTTTAAAAAAATGTTGGAGGATTAAGCCATGACTGAAAAAACGATGATGCAGGAGGCATCAGCATTGACATATACCGATTTTAAAAGTAACCAAAGTGTAAAATGGTGTCCCGGATGTGGAGACCACGCCATATTGAATTCGGTGCAGAAGGCCATGGCCGAGCTGGGGTATTCGCAAGAAGAAGTCGCAGTGATATCCGGTATTGGCTGTTCGTCGCGTTTTCCTTATTATATGAATGCCTATGGTTTTCACACCATTCATGGCCGTGCTTCAGCGGTGGCTACCGGTGTGAAAATTGCCAATCCAGAGTTGAAAGTTTGGCAAATTACCGGTGATGGAGATGCTTTGGCCATTGGGGGCAATCATTTTATTCATGCCGTTCGACGTAATATCGACCTTAATATTATTCTCTTTAATAACCAAATTTATGGGTTGACAAAGGGTCAGTATTCTCCCACTTCAAAAAAAGGGTTTGTGTCAAAAACCTCTCCCTTTGGAACCATTGAGAATCCGTTCCGTCCCGGAGAGCTTACCATTGGTGCTCGCGGGCATTTTTTCGCGCGTACCATTGACAAGGAGCTGAAGCTGACCGTTGAAGTGCTCAAAGAAGCTGCAAAATTTAGTGGTGCTTCGGTGGTTGAAGTGCTTCAAAACTGCGTGATTTATAACGATCGAACTCACGAAGTCCTCACCGAAAAGGGTTTTAAAGAGGAGCGTACCATTGTGCTTCGTCATGGTCAACCGATGTTGTTTGGCAAGGACAACGACAAGGGCTTGATGTTGGATGGTTTGAATCTGAAAGTGGTGAAATTGGGCGATAATGGGATTACTGAAAAGGATATTTTGGTTCACGATGCCATGAATCCCGATCCATCGTTGCATCTCAAATTGGCCAATATGGAATATCCCGACTATCCGGTGGCCATGGGCGTGATTCGCGCGGTGCCTTATGCGACATACAATGCCGAGTTGGTTGAGCAGATTGAAGCAGTACAAGCTAAATCGAAAATCAAGTCGTTTAAGGATTTGGTGTTTTCGGGCGATGTATGGGAAGTGAAGTAATTGTTACATGATATGATAGATGAATGACGCCAGCGGATCACCCGTTGGCGTCATTTCGTTTTAAGGCATGCTTGTTTGCATTGTCAAACCATTATCTTTGAATGGATAAACTGTTCGCCATGACCACACTTCCGCCGGCCATTGTGGCCGAATTGCGTCGCCTGCTAAAGGGCGATGTGTATGAGGATATTTCCACCCGATTGATTTATAGCACCGATGCATCGGCTTATCAAGAAATACCAATGGCAGTGGTGCGGCCGCGCGATGTGCAGGACTTAAGCCTGTTGGTGTCGTTTGTGCGACGTCATCGCTTGCCTGTCATTCTTCGTGGCGCCGGGACTTCGTTGGCCGGGCAGGTTGTGGGTGGTGGCGTTGTGGTGGATGTGTCGACTTTTTTGAATAAGGTGCTCGAGGTGAATGTCCCCGAACAATGGGTGATGGTTGAACCCGGCGTGGTGCTTGATGAGTTGAATTTGGCCGTTAAACCTCATGGCTTGTTTTTCGGCCCTGAAACATCTACCTCTAATCGGTGCACCATGGGCGGAATGGTGGGTAATAATTCCTGCGGCAGTCATTCATTGGTGTATGGCAGCACACGCGATCATTTGCTCGAGGTGCATGGCTTTTTATCAAATGGCGAGGAGGTGGTTTTCAAATCCTTGTCGCATGGCGAGTGGGAGTCAAAATGTAAGAGTGAGACCCTCGAAGGGGACATCTATCGTTTTTTTAGAGAATTGATGGCTGACCGGGATATGCTCGATGAAATTTGGCGTGAATATCCGCATCCCGACATTCATCGGCGCAATACCGGTTATGCTCTCGATGTGGTGTGCCGTCAAATCCGTGAGACGGGGCACATTAATTTGGCACCATTAATTGCCGGTTCCGAGGGGACGTTGATGGTGATGTCAAGGCTGAAATTGTCGTTGGTGCCACTGCCTCCCTTGGCTTGTGGGCTGTTGTGTGTGCATCTTCATTCGTTGCGTCAGGCTGTTGACGCAAACCTGGTGGCATTGACGTTTTCGCCTGTGGCCGTTGAATTAATGGATAAAAAAGTTCTTGATTTAACGCGCGAAAATATCGTTCAGCGTCAAAATCGGTTTTTTATTGAAGGTGACCCTCATGCTCTGTTGTTGGTCGAAATGCGTGGCGATAGTCCTGAGGATGTGCAGGTGCAGTCACATCGTTTGGTCGATGCATTACAGCAACAACGTCTTGGTTACGCTTATCCATTATTGACCGGGTTAGACATCCGGCGAGTATGGGATTTACGAAAGGCCGGGCTGGGCGTTTTGTCAAATATGCCGGGTGATGAACTGCCCGTGCCGGTCATCGAAGATACTGCCGTGCGGGTGCAGGAGATGGGTGATTATCTCGATTCAATTTCTGCAATGTTGCAACGATATGGGAAGTCATGTGTTTATTATGGGCATATTGGCAGTGGCGAGTTGCATCTTCGTCCGGTGTTGAACATGAAACAACCGGGCGATGTGCAGATGTTTCGTAACATTGCATTGGACACTGCTCACATTGTGAAACATTTTCGGGGTTCGTTGAGTGGTGAGCATGGCGATGGGCGGCTTCGGGGCGAGTTTATTCCCTTGATGGTGGGTGAACGTGTTTATGAATTGTTACGCCGTTTGAAGTCGGTCTTTGACCCTGTCAATCTTTTCAATCCAGGTAAAATTGTCGATGCCCCGTCCATGGATGCATGTTTGCGTTACCGGATGGCAGAAGTGGCACTGCCCGAATCTGTTTTTGATTGGAGTGAATCCGGGGGCTGGGTTCAAGGGGCTGAACGTTGCAACGGTTCGGCCGATTGTCGTAAGAGTAGCCTGATGGGCGGCGTGATGTGTCCTTCGTTTATGGCGTTGCGAAACGAGAAGGACTCGACACGTGCAAGAGCCAATCTGTTGCGGCATTTTTTTACCGGTTCTCTGTCTATCGATAAGCAGGGGATGGCGGTAGTTCTCGAAGCACTCGATTTTTGTTTGTCGTGCAAGGCGTGTAAGGCTGAGTGCCCTTCTAATGTGGATATGGCCAAACTCAAGGCTGAATTTTTGAATTGGTATCGTCAAAAGTATGGCTCAACATTGCGCGAGCGTGTGTTTGCCTATCAGCCTCAATGGATGAAGCCGGTATCCTTATTGCCCTGGTTTTATAATTGGATGGTGGGAAACCAGTTGATGGCTTCGTGGTTGGCAGGAGTCCTTGGCTTGGATGCTGATGTTTCATTGCCACGTTTGGGTTCCCGCACCTTGCGTCATTGGTTTCGTGATGAGCGGTTTGTGCCCGATGGACGCCGAGTGGCCTTTTTTGCCGATGAGTTTACCAATTATTCCGATGCAGCCATTGGGATGAAGGCCATTGCTTTGTTGCAGCGGCTGGGCTATCGTGTTGAGATGCCCAAGCATGTCGAGAGTGGGCGAACTTTTTTGTCAAAGGGATTTTTGCCTGATGCCCGCCGGGTGGCACGGAAAAATGTTCAGCTCTTGTCCTCTCTTGTCTCCGATGAGATGCCTCTGGTAGGGGTGGAGCCATCGGCCGTGTTGACTTTTCGCGATGAATATCCCGATTTGGTGGGGAGTGATTTGGTTAATTCGGCCCAGTCATTGGCGCAACATGCGTTGACAATAGAGGAATTTCTGTGGCGCGAGATGGCGGCCGGGCGAATACAGCAGTCATCTTTTACGGATAGCGTTCGTCACGTGCGTTATCACGTACATTGTTATCAAAAGGCGTTGAGTGATGCTTCTGTGACAGGTAAGGTGTTGTCGTTTCCTGTTAATTATACTGCCGAAGCCATTTCATCAGGTTGTTGCGGCATGGCTGGTTCGTTTGGTTACGAGGCCGAGCATGCCGATTTGGCGCAGCGCATTGGGGAGCTTCGTTTGTTTCCCGCTGTGCGTTCAACACCTGTGGGGGTGTTGGTGGCTGCTGCCGGCACTTCCTGTCGTTCGCATATCTTACACCATACCGCCAGGCAGGTGCAGCACCCTGTCGAGATATTGTATGAAGCGTTGGTGTAAATGATGGTTTTTCTTAACTTATGGTTTGCAAACCGAGATTGTCTGTGGCGTTTATGGGCAGTCTCAATAATTCCATAGGATATGCAAACGATGAGCGAATTTTTGGAGATGGTTCGGCTGCGAAATCCCCATGAGCCGGAATTTATACAAGCTGTTGAAGAAGTGGTGACATCGGTTTGGGAGGCTTATGTGTCCAATCCGCGATATGTTCAAGCCCGTTTGCTTCATCGCATGGTTGAGCCTGAGCGAATTGTTTCATTTCGCGTGTGTTGGGTCGATGATGCCGGGCAGGTGCAAGTTAATCGAGGCTATCGGGTGCAATTCAATTCTGCCATTGGGCCTTACAAGGGTGGTTTGCGCTTTCATTCCAGTGTGTCGCTGGGGAGTTTGAAGTTTTTGGGTTTTGAACAAACATTCAAAAATAGCCTGACCTCACTACCGATGGGCGGAGGAAAGGGGGGCTCCGATTTTAGCGTTCGGGGACGTTCCGATGGGGAAATCATGCGTTTCTGTCAATCTTTTATGTGCGAGTTGTTTCGTCATATCGGGGCTGATACAGATGTTCCGGCCGGTGATATTGGCGTGGGGCTCGCGAAATCGGCTACCTGTTTGGGATGTATAAAAAATTGCGAAATCACTTTACCGGGGTGCTCACCGGTAAGGGGCTTGACTATGGTGGAAGTCTCATTCGGCCGGAAGCCACCGGTTTTGGAGCCGTTTATTTTGTGCGTGAGATGTTGGCCGAAGTGGGAGAGGAGTTGCGAGGCAAACGACTGGCCATCTCCGGGTTTGGCAACGTGGCCTGGGGGGTAGCGCTTAAGGCTACGCAATTGGGTGCCAGGGTGGTTGCTCTTTCAGGGCCTGATGGTTACGTGCATGTGCCCGATGGGATCACCGATGAACAAGTAGCGTATATGCTCGAGTTGCGTGCATCTAATCAGGATGTGATTCGCCCCTTTGCCGAGCGTTTTCGTGTCAAATATGTTGAAGGCCGCAAGCCTTGGGAATTGCCTGTAGATATTGCCATGCCCTGTGCCATTCAAAACGAGATGGACGAAGCGGACGTGAAGCAGCTCATTCAAAATGGATGTCGTTTGATTGCCGAGGTCTCTAATATGGGTTGTACGGCTCAGGCCGTGACGCTGGCCAATCGCCATTTGTTGTTTGCCCCTGGAAAAGCCGTTAATGCCGGGGGTGTTGCCACATCGGGGCTTGAGATGTCCCAAAACAGCATGCGCTTGAGCTGGAGTCGTGAGGAGGTTGATGCCCGTTTGCTTCATATCATGCGCAACATCCATCGCACCTGCTTGCTTCATGGTAAAATGCCCGATGGACGCGTGGATTATGTGAAGGGAGCCAATGTGGGTGCATTTATTAAAGTCGCTGAGGCCATGATGGCACAAGGCATTGTGTGATTTTTTATTCCCTCATCGGGGTGTCATTTGGTTCATCTTTCTATTTTTGTTGAAAAATGAATCATGAGTTGGATCGATACCCATTCGCACATATATTTAGATGCTTTTGATGATGACCGTGACAATGTGGTGGCACGCGCCATTGAGTCAGGTATTCAGCACATCCTGATGCCCAATGTGGATATCTCTACCATCGATCGCATGCATCAGGCCGAACAGCGCTATGCATGTTGTAAAGCCATGATGGGACTTCATCCCACTTCGGTCAACAGCCATTGGCAGGACGCATTGGCGGTGGTTGATGGTTGGCTGAAGCGTCGTGCTTATGTGGCAGTGGGTGAGATTGGCGTTGATTTATATTGGGATAAGACGTTTATAAATGAACAAATTGAAGTGTTTGAACAGCAAATTCGTTGGGCCATCGATCTTGATTTGCCCATTGTGATACATTGCCGGGATGCTTTTCCTGAGGTTTTTGCGGTGCTTGATCGATGCCACACTTCCCGACTCCGCGGGGTTTTTCACAGCTTTAGCGGTGGCGTGGATGAGTTGCAAAAGGTTGCTCAATATGGGACATTCAAGGCTGGCATTAACGGGGTGGTGACATTTAAAAATTCTCAGCTCGCTGATGTGATTTCACGCTTCGACGCGTCGTTGTTCCTGTTGGAGACCGATGCACCTTATTTGGCTCCTGTGCCGCATCGGGGACGGCGCAACGAACCGGTTTATTTGCTTCGCGTGGCTGAGCGGGTTGCATTGGCTTTGGGTTTGTCAATGAGTGAATTGAGTGAAGTGATGGCGCAAAACACCCGGGATGTTTTTGGGCAGATGGGGAGATGAGGGCTTAATCTTTTTTAAAATTCACCATCAAATATTAAACAGTTTTTTGTGAATCGTTTGATTGGGGCATGTGCCATTTTGTGTTTGGGGAAGTGTGGGCGGCTTGAGTTAATGCATTGATAGGCAAATATTTATTGACTTAGTGTGAGAACGGTAAATAACATGCTTCAAAATTTGTAATTGACTTTTTTTTTGTAATTTGCAGTCCTCAAAACGCAAGGTTTTTAACGAATCTTTTTTAATTTTGTTGTTCGGATTTCCAATCGTAATTCTTTTAAATAAACAATAAACAGAGAATTAATTTTAAGTATTAACAAACTAATACAAATCAAATTTTTGAATGGTTATGAAAAAGCTATTTGCATTATTTGCTGTTATTGGCATGCTTTATTTAGGAACTGCTCCTGTCAGTGCTCAAGAGCCTGAAGCAGCTCAAACAGAAGCACCCGCACAGGTAGAAGAAGCCGCTGCACCTGCTGTGGATGCTGCTGCTGCCACTGATGAAGCTCCTGTGGGTCTTCACAAGTCTCTTAAAATCAAATTCGTTGAAGGTGGTGTGGGCTGGATGATCCCCATCTTGTTGTGTTTGATTTTAGGTTTGGCGATCTGTATTGAGCGCGTTATTTATTTGAACTTGTCAACATCAAACACTAAGAAACTGTTGTTGAACATCGAAAATGCTTTGAACAATGGTGGTGTAGAAGCTGCTAAGGAAGTATGCCGCAACACTCGTGGTCCTGTTGCCTCTATCTTTTACCAAGGTTTGGATCGTTACGACGAAGGTGTAGACGTGGTTGAAAAATCAGTTGTATCTTACGGTTCTGTTCAAATGGGTCTTTTAGAAAAAGGATTGACTTGGATTTCACTCTTTATTGCCTTGGCTCCTATGCTCGGGTTCTTGGGGACTGTAATCGGTATGATCCAGGCTTTCGACAGCATCCAGGCTATGGGTGACATTTCTCCTACTGCTGTTGCCGGTGGTATTAAAGTGGCTTTGATCACCACAGTATTCGGTTTGATCGTTGCGATCATTCTTCAGGTATTCTACAACTATATCCTTAGCAAAGTTGACGGTATCGTTAACACCATGGAAGATGCTTCTATCTCTCTGTTGGATATTATTGTAAAATTCAAAATGAAAAACTAATCAGACAATGAAGAAAATCACCAAAATAGCCAGTGTAACGATGTATATCGTCCTGCTGTTGACCGTAGTGTTCACAGTCTTGACGTTGGTAGGCGGTTCCGTTGAAGGTGATACAAACGAAACGCCAGTATATCTGGATACACTGATGAATTTCACCTACGTTCTTGTTGGTGCGACTCTTGGCATATTGATTCTTTTTGAAATTTTCCATGTTGTGACCAACCCGGCCAACGCAAAACGCACCGCCATTAATTTGGTGATTGTTGCTGCAGTGATTGGGGTGGCGCGCATGATGGCTGATGGCACGCCTTTGAAGATCATTGGTTACGAAGGTTCTGA
The DNA here is from genome assembly GCF_003254275.1 of Breznakibacter xylanolyticus. GTDB lineage: Bacteria > Bacteroidota > Bacteroidia > Bacteroidales > Marinilabiliaceae > Breznakibacter > Breznakibacter xylanolyticus. Next base: position 34,137 of record NZ_QKZK01000009.1, read on the forward strand.
TAATGTACCTTCGATGTTAATCCTCACGGATGTGGGCTTGTATGTGTTCTATATCTTGTTTGGTGTCACATTGGCAACTATCCTGTTTGCAGAAATTTCAAAGAACTTTAAATAATTCGGGTTTTACCTGTTAAAAATTTAAATCAATTATGGCAAAAAGAGCAGCACCGGAAATCAACGCGGGATCTATGGCCGACATCGCCTTCCTGTTGTTGATCTTCTTCCTCATCACCACTACTATGGGGACAGATGCGGGCTTGGCACGTATGTTGCCACCTCCTCTTCCTCCTGAAACAGAGGCGCCACCCCCGGTGAATGAGCGAAATGTTTTCGTGGTTTTGTTGAATAGTAATAACCAGTTGTTGGTTGAAAACCAATATATGGATATTAAGGAGTTGAAACGAGCAACCAAGGAGTTTATTGAGAATCCGTTCAACAAGGAAAACCTTTCAGAGAAGAAAGATCAACAGATTGACTTTTTTGGACTTTATCCGGTAAGCAAGGGTATTATTTCCTTGCAAAATGACCGAAATACGCAATATCAGGCTTATTTGTCAGTTCAAAACGAATTGCAGGCAGCCTATAATGAGTTGCGTGATGAATTGTCAAAACGCAAGTTTGGGAAGGGTTATGCCGACTTGGATGAAGAGCAGCAAAAGGCCGTTCGTGAAGTCTATCCTCAGCGTATTTCCGAAGCAGAACCTAAAAACGTAGGCACTAAAAATTGAGATATGGCGAAGTTTAAGAAAAAAAAGGGGGGCAGAATGGCTCCCATCAGTACCGCTTCTTTGCCTGATATCATCTTTATGTTGTTGTTCTTCTTTATGGTGAGTACCACGATGAAAGAAGTGACGTTTAAAGTTCAGATTCGGACTCCGGAGGCGACAGAAGTAGAAAAACTGGAGAAAAAGTCATTGGTTACTTACATTTATGTGGGTGTACCGTTAAAACAGTATCAGAGCATGTTTGGTACTGAGCCTCGAATCCAGTTGAATGATGCTTTTGCGACGGTGAATGATATTCAAAGCTATATCGCTTCTGAGCGAGAAGCAATGAAAGAGAGTGACCGTCCTAAGATGACAACATCCATTAAGGCCGATTTTGATTGTCCAATGGGCGTTATCACCGATATTAAGCAAGCATTGCGTCAGGCTCAAGCATTGAAAATCAGTTATAGTACACGTAAAGTGGAAAAAAATAGCTGATAGTTAATGATTGAAATAATTTTAAGGGAGGGCTTTGGGCTCTCCCTTTTTTGTTTTTGGATGGTTTGGTATGTCACACAATTTTCTAATTTCGCAAACGATTTTTAAGTGTAATTCAAATGGATGATTATCACCCGGAAATAGATTAATCACAAGGGCATCTTCTGATGCTCTGATAAAGCGTTGGGAGGTGGAGTATGATTGGTTATTATGTGAGCAATCGGGGTTTGCACACTGTTGCCCAGTGGGAGCCAGGGTGTTGGATTAATGTGGAGTGCCCAGGTGATGAGGATCGTGAGTTGTTGCTCAATCGTTATCAGGTTCCGGAAGCTTTTTTAAATGATATTGAGGACGTTGATGAGCGACCGCGCATTGAAGAGGAGGATGGATGGCATTTGATTGTGATTCGGATTCCTTGTCGCAATGTTGATAGTGGTGTTCCTTATTCAACAGTCCCTTTAGGTTTAATATTTAAAGACGAAGTGGTGGTGTCGGTTTGCCATTTTAAGACCGATTTGATTGATGACTTTATTCTTTACACTAAGCGGAAAGCATTTGATATTCATACCCGATACGATTTAGCTTTTCGATTGTTATTGTCGGCTTCTGTGTGGTACCAGAAGTACCTAAAACAGGTAAATATGCGCATTAAGGAGGCTGAGAAGGAGTTGGAACGATCTATTCGCAACGAGGATTTGCAGACCTTGCTCAAGCTCGAAAAATCACTTGAGTTTTTTATCACTTCCCTCAAAGGGAACGATATCCTTTTACACAAGTTGCGAAACCTTAAATCGCATCGGGATACGTTTGATGCCGACTTGGTTGAAGACGTTGAAATTGAGTTAAAACAAGCTCAGGAAACCACCAATACCTATAGTAACATTTTGAGCGGGATGATGGATGCGTATGCTTCGGTGATCTCCAATAACCTGAACGTGATTATGAAACAGTTGACATTGGTGTCAATTATTTTGATGATTCCCACGTTAATTGCCAGTTTGTTTGGAATGAATGTCCGGAACGGGCTTGAAGAACAATCGTGGAGTTTTGGGTTGATTATTATTATTTCGGTAATGTTGTCGGGGATTGGCGTGTTTTTATTTAAACGGAAGAAATGGTTTTGATAGTGCTTGTGGCAATGCATTATGAAATAAAAACAGACCGTCCTGTGTAAATAGGCGGTCTGTTTTTGTATGGGGTTTGTGTGTTAATTTTTTTGTGTCATATTAGCGACAATCGAGAAGAGGATGTACAGTAAAATCAGGATGGAGATGCCTCCCCAGCCCAGAATTCCTATAAGAATGAGTCCTGCAATTAATAGAGTGTATCGTGGTGCATTGCCTTGCCATCCGTAGGTTTTGAATTTTAGAGAAAACATGGGTATTTCGCTTACCAATAGTGAACTGAAAATGGCAATGGCAATGATGATAAATGTTGGCGACAGGATGTTTTGAAGTGCCGTTGCCGATGGGCTTTTCAATAATAGCACGAATGATGCCGTGAAAATACCCGTTGCAGTGGTGGTAAGTCCCAGAAAGTTTTCACTTTGCCGAGTGTCGACATTGAACTTTGCCAGTCTTAGAGCCGCAAATGCCACCAGGATGAACGGGGACATCACGATAATCTGGTTGATGAGGCTCATGTTGAAGAACGATTGGTTGGTGCTGGCAAATTTGAGACTGTACATCATGTTTGACCAGATGGCAGCCGGTGCAAAACCAAAGCTAATGAGGTCGGCCAGGGAGTCGAGTTGTTTGCCGATTTCGCTGTAGGCTTTCAGGGCGCGTGCTGCAAATCCATCGGCAAAGTCAAATAGCGCACCGAAAAAGATGAGATATGCAGCCGTTTCCCAGTGGCCATGAATGGCCATAAAGACTGCAAAAACACCGCAAAGGAGGTTGAGGAGGGTGATGAAATTAGGGATGAATCGTGTCATTGCTTTGTTAATTGGATTGAATGGCGAATGTAATGCAAACTCTTTATCTATGATGTTGTTTTATATGAAAAATGTGTGAAGGAAGCTTTTCCTGAAGGACGAAGTTAAAAAATCAGGGATATTTTTTGTGACTTTGAATTATCCTTTTAATTTTGCAAATGATTTGAATATAAAACAAATGAACACTAACACACATCATCATCACCATCTTGTCTTACGCCATATAGGGTAGGTGGTTTGATTGTGTCTGTTTGTGAAAGATATGTATCAGGGCTTATCCATTTGGGTAGGCCTTTTTTATTGTCACGAGAGGGAAATAACTAAAAGAAAACGATATGTTACGAATTGCATTGCAGAAGAAAGGCCGTTTGAACGAAGATTCAATGGCATTGCTCAAAGAAGCAGGAATCAAGTTTAATGTTGGCAGCGGAAAATTGGTGGCCACATGTGCCGACTTTCCTATCGAAGTGTTGTTTTTGCGCGATGATGATATACCACAGACTGTAGCCAACAATGTGGCCGATATCGGAATTGTTGGTGAAAATGAGTATCAGGAAAAGCAATATGAACTCACCATTGCCAAACGTTTAGGCTTTAGCAAGTGTCGCATTTCGTTGGCCATCCCTAAGGAGGAGAACTATACCGATTTAGGTTGGTTCAACGGCAAAAAAGTGGCCACCTCATATCCGGTGATTCTTCGGAACTTTTTTAATGAGAAAAACATCAATGCCGAGATTCATGAAATTGCCGGGTCAGTAGAAATTGCACCTGGTATTGGGTTGGCCGATGCCATTTTTGATATTGTAAGTTCCGGAAGTACCTTGGTGGCCAACCACCTTAAGGAGGTGGAAGTGGTGATGAAATCGGAAGCCTTGTTGGTGGCTGCGCCCGGTATTTCAGCCGATAAACAAGCCCTGCTTGATGAGATTATTTTCCGTATCAATTCGGTGAATGCTGCCAAATCGAACAAGTATATCTTGCTGAACGCGCCCAACGACAAAGTTGCTGAAATTGTGAAGGTGCTGCCAGGCATGAAAAGCCCCACTGTATTGCCTTTGGCTCAAGAGGGATGGAGCTCTATTCATTCTGTAATTGGCGACAAGCAATTTTGGGATGTCATCGGTAAACTGAAAGAAGCCGGTGCTGAAGGCATCTTGGTGGTTCCCATCGAAAAAATGATTCTTTAAAAGGCATTTATGCAAATATCCATCAGACCCGCTGTGGATCAGTGGAGCGAATTGCTTCGCCGTCCCAATATTGATGTGTCCGACTTGTTTGGCATGGTTCAGGAGGTACTCAATCATATCCGTACCGATGGCGATGCGGCCGTGCGTCGTTATACTGCCAAATTTGACGGATACGATGCCCAGGTTGTGCAAGTGTCGCAAGAGGAGATTGACCGTGCCTGCATGGCCGTGTCCAACGAGCTTAAGCAAGCCATTATCACCGCCCGGCACAATGTGGAGAAGTTTCATTCGGCTCAACATCTTGCGGTAAAAAAAATTGTAACACAGCCCGGTGTGACCTGTTGGCAAAAAAGCGTGGGCATCGAAAAGGTTGGCCTTTATATTCCGGGAGGAACAGCACCTCTGTTTTCAACGGTGTTGATGCTGGCTGTGCCGGCTAAAATTGCCGGTTGTAAGGAAATTGTGTTGTGCACCCCGCCCGATAAGGAGGGGAATATTCATCCTGCCATTCTTTACACCGCTTCGCTGGTGGGGGTTCACAAGGTGTTTAAGGTCGGGGGCATTCAGGCCGTAGGTGCTATGGCTTACGGAACCGAAAGCATTCCCAAGGTGTATAAAATCTTTGGCCCCGGTAACCGTTACGTTACGGCAGCCAAGCAATTGGTAAGCTTGCGCGATGTGGCCATTGACATGCCGGCAGGCCCTTCGGAGGTGCTGGTGATGGCCGACAACTCAGCCAATGCCGCCTTTGTGGCTTCCGACCTGTTGTCGCAGGCCGAGCATGGTGCCGACAGCCAGGTGATTTTGGTGACCAACAGCGAGGATATGCTCAATAATGTGATGGCTGAGGTAAAGGTACAAGTGGCGCGTTTGCCCCGCGAGGAGGCCGCCACCAAGGCATTGACTCACAGTCGTGCCATATTGCTCGATACTGTTGAAGAAATGGTGGCGCTGAGCAATGCCTATGCACCTGAGCACCTGATATTGAGTGTGAAGGATGTGCATCGGGTGGCCGAGCGCATTGTTAATGCCGGTTCGGTGTTTATGGGCAACTACACGCCCGAAAGTGCCGGCGATTACGCCTCCGGCACCAATCACACGTTGCCCACTCACGGATATGCCACGGCTTATTCGGGCGTAAACCTCGATAGCTACATTCGTAAAATTACGTTTCAGGAGATTACCCGCGATGGTCTCATGAAGTTGGGGCCTGTGATTGAAACCATGGCCGCTGCCGAGCTGCTCGAAGCTCATAAAAATGCCGTGACCCTGCGCCTGAACAGCTAAGGTTTTCATGCTGATGTTGAAATTTTAAATGACAACTTATGAACTATTTCGAAAAACTTTTACGACCCAATATCGCTCGATTAAAACCTTATTCATCAGCTCGCGACGAGTACACCGGTGACGAGGGGGTGTTTCTCGATGCCAACGAAAATCCCTTTAATTCGCCCTACAACCGTTATCCCGACCCGCGTCAGCGTGTGTTGAAGGCCAAAATTGCAGCCATCAAGGGCGTTGAGCCGGGCTGTATTTTTCTGGGCAATGGTAGCGATGAACCCATCGATCTGATGTATCGTGCCTTTTGCGAGCCGGGGGTCGACAATGTGGTGTCCATTGACCCTACATACGGGATGTATCAGGTTGCTGCCGATATCAACAACATTGAGGTGCGTAAGGTGTTGCTCACTGCCGATTATCAGATGGATGTGCCTGCTTTGCTGGCGGCGGCTGATGACAACACCAAACTGTTGTTTCTCTGTTCGCCCAATAACCCCACCGGCAATTGTTTTCATATTGCAGACATTGAGGCCATCCTCAAAGGGTTTAAAGGAATGGTGGTGCTGGATGAAGCCTACATCGACTTCGCTCCCGGTAAAAGTTTCCTGCCCCGACTGGCCGAATTTCCCAATCTGGTGATTCTGCAAACCTTTTCGAAGGCATGGGGCATGGCCGGATTGCGTTTGGGAATGGCTTTTGCTTCGCCCGAGCTGGTGCAGGTGCTCAGTAAAATTAAGTATCCCTACAACCTCAATATTCTGACCCAACAGACAGCCCTGGAGTTGCTCGACAGTGTGTCGGAGATGGAGAATTGGGTGAAGCTGTTGCTCAACGAGCGTGAGGTGCTTTCGGCCGAGTTGGCCAAGCTGCCTTTTGTAAAGAAGCAGTATCCTTCGGATTCCAACTTTTTGTTGGTGAAGACTGAGGAACCCCGTAAGATCTATCAATATCTGGTGGGTCATAAAATCATCATCCGCGACCGTTCGTCGGTGGCCTTGTGCGAGGGATGCCTGCGCATCACGGTGGGATCGCCCGACGAGAATCGTCAGTTGCTTGATGCGCTCAAAAAATATTGAGTTAACCTTATTGGCGATGGCCGGCAGATGTGAGACATCGGATTGGTCATCGCCTTTAATTTTTCTGAAGGGATGAAGAACGCTTTTATTTTAATCTTTTTAGCGATGATGACAACCGCATGGGGTCAGTACCGGCGCATCGCTTTGTGGGACGGAGAAGTGCCCGGCAATAAAGCCAATGTGCAGGTGGCTGAAGTGAATGTGAATAACCGCGTGTCGAAGGTGACACGGCCCGAGCTGTTGCATTACAAGGCTGTGAATGGTGTCGATTCGCTCCGGCCGGCCATTGTCATTGTGCCCGGTGGCGGCTACATTCGCGAAGCCATCGATCACGAGGGATATCTGGCCGCCGAGTGGTTTGCCCGGCAGGGCTTCGAAGCCTTTGTGCTCAAATATCGCCTGCCCGATCGTGAGCTGGTGAATGACGCTGCGTTAGTGCCTCTGATGGATGGTCAGCAGGCCATTTACCTGGTGCGTTCGCGGGCTGCCGAGTTTGGCGTGGACGCCTCGCGGGTGGGCATCATTGGCTTTTCGGCGGGCGGGCATTTGGCTTCGTCGGTCTCTACCATGTTTTCGGAACCTGTCAACAAGCAGTTGAAACCGGCCGATGTGCGCCCCGATTTCTCGGTGCTGATGTATCCCGTTATTTCGATGGATACGTTGGTGACGCATCGGGGCAGCCGCGACAATCTGTTGGGCAAGGAGCCCGATGAGGCGATGGTGGCCCGTTTCTCCACCGACCTGCAAGTGTCGGCACAAACGCCGGTGACGCTCATGGTTCACGCCATCGACGACAAGGCCGTGCCGGTGGCCAACACCGAGCGCTATGCCGGTAACTTGTTTGCCAGGGGCGGCAACGTCACCAAGGTGATTCTGCCCATGGGCGGCCATGGTTTCGGTTTCGACCCTAAGCGTCCGGTTGCTTACTGGACCGGTTATTTGAAGACCTGGCTGGAGGCTAATGGATGGATGACGGGTGTGAAATAACTTGAGCGAGGAATTCAATTCTTATTGGGGGTTGGATGTCGTATCTTTGTTGTCATCATGAGTGTTGTGCCAGAAGTGACGAGCGTAGAATATCTGCTGAAAGATTATCTGTTTGTAATAGATTTGATCAACGATTAAAAGATGAATGCCAAAATTAAATATTGGATTGATTTGTCGGATTATGATCTTGAAACAGCAGAAGCCATGCTGATGAGTAAGCGATATTTATATGTTGGATTTATGTGCCATCAAACCATCGAAAAAGCTTTTAAAGCCTATTTTGCCAAGATGAGTCCTGATGTTGTCCCGTTTCTCATAGTTTGTCTTACTTAGCTAAGAAGGGTGGTTTCTATGAGTTGTTTACAGATGTGCAAAAGGAATTTATTGACCAGATTGAACCTCTCAATATTGAGGCACGTTATCCTTCTCATAAAGAAAGATTGCTGAGGAGTTTGAGTGATGCTAAATGCATTGAATTGATATGTAGAACTAAAGAATTGCAGCAATGGATAAAAGAGAAGCTATAGGTAAAGTAACCCAATACAGCTCGTTGCTAAAACAGCATATGCAATTTGAAAAGGTATATCTTTTTGGTTCATATGCCAAGAATACGAACCGGGAAGATAGCGATATTGATGTTGCCATTGTTGTGAAGCATGTGGATGGTGATTTCTTTTCGGTGACCCCTTTGCTTTGGAAGCTGCGACGAGAAGTTGACGACCGCATTGAGCCGATTCTCATCGAACGGGATTTTGATGATGCCGGATTTATGAGTGAAATCTTAGAGCATGGAATTGAAATCGCCTAAGAAGGAGGCTGGTTGTTTTATCCCAATAAATTAAATGGAGTGTTGATTGCGCTGCATCAATTTCGTGCAGCCAAGTATGATAGAACTATGCAAACCAAACAAAAAATACTATTCATCGACCGCGATGGCACGCTGATACTCGAGCCTCCGGTCGATTTTCAGGTGGACAGCCTGGAGAAGCTGGCCTTTTACCCCGGCGTGTTTCAAAACCTTTCGCGCGTGGCCACGCACCTGAGCTATCAACTGGTGATGGTGACCAATCAGGACGGGTTGGGGACGGCTTCGTTTCCCGAGGAGACTTTTTGGCCGGCGCAAAATAAAATGATGCAGGCGCTCGAGGGCGAGGGCATCCGTTTTGATGCCGTGCACATCGACCCAACGATGCCGGCCGACAATGCCCCCACGCGCAAGCCGCGCACGGGCATGCTTACTCAATACTTTGGTGAGACCTACGACTTGTCCGGCTCGTTTGTCATTGGCGATCGGCTCACCGATGTGGAGCTGGCCAAGAACCTTGGTTGCAAAGCCATTTTGCTCAAACCTGTTGACGAGGGAACCGATATGGTGGCGGGCGCCGGTTTTGCCGACGTGTGCGCCCTCATCACACCCCATTGGAGTGAGGTGGCTGCCTTTTTGTTTCGCAGCGACCGCACGGCGGTGGTGGAGCGCAACACGGCCGAGACCCGGATTCGCGTAGAAATTGACCTCGACGGCACCGGCAAGTGCGACATTCACACCGGGTTGAGTTTTTTCGACCACATGCTCGAGCAGATTGGACGTCACTCGGGGTGTAACCTCACCATTCGGGTAGACGGCGACTTGCACGTCGACGAGCACCACACCATTGAGGACACGGCGTTGGCATTGGGCGAGGCCTTTCGTAAGGCGCTGGGCGACAAACGCGGCATTGAGCGTTATGGTTTTGCCCTGCCCATGGACGACTGTCTGGCATCGGTGGCACTCGACTTTGGCGGGCGTCCCTGGCTGGTGTGGGAAGCCGACTTTAAGCGTGAGAAGGTGGGTGACATGCCCACCGAGATGTTTCTGCACTTCTTCAAGAGCTTTAGCGATGCGTCGTTGAGTAACCTCAACATCAAGGCCGAGGGAGCCAACGAACATCACAAGATCGAAGGCATCTTTAAAGCCCTGGCGCGTGCCATCAAAATGGCCATTCGCAAAGACCCCATGAGCAATCAACTGCCCAGCACCAAGGGGGTGTTGTAAGACGTTTGGGGGATTAAACGCTGAGACGCCAAGACGCTGAGTTTATCTGTTTAGGAATCGACTTTTAGTCATCTGACATCATTCAAATCTCTGCCTCTTTGCGCCTCAGCGTTTAAATATGACTATCATAAAGGCGCTGAACCGTCGGAACTCCCCGGCTGTTCAGCGCCTTTTGTGTGTGGGGCGAGGTTCTTTTCGCCTGCCCTTATTCTGCAAGATGTACGATTGTCGTGGTATTTGAATCAATTTGTCCACCTCTTTCGCAGTGGATTCATGTAGTTTTGTGTTAATAAATGACAATATCTGAAAATAAGTGTGTCGCAATGCGGTCGCTTTCCTTCATAAAGAATGTGCACGAGAATAGAAAAGCGAACGGGAATTAATACAAAACATCTCAGCTTACCCCTTTGGGGGGATGAGGGGGCTAAATTTTTAAATATGGAAAAAAACTACACAAATCGATTGGTAACGATGGCCGTGTTGCTGTGCATGGCCTTGTCGCTTGCAGGGCAGCGAAAGATGGAGAGTCTCGATAGAGGCGTGGTGGCCGTGAAAGTTACCAATGGCGTGTTTCTGAGCTGGCGTCTGTTGGGCGATGAGTCGATGGACATGCAGTTTAATGTTTATCGCAATGGACAACTGTTGTCGGGTTCTCCCTTTTCGGGAGCCACGAATTTGGTGGATGCCTCGGGAACCACGCTGAGTTCGTACACCGTTGAAGCCGTGCTCGAAGGCCAGATACAAAACATTTCGCAGCCGGTGACCCCTTGGGCATCGCAATACAAAACCTTGCAGCTGAACCGCCCTGCCGCGGGCGTCACACCTCCCAATGCGTCGGGCAATGTGGGGAAGGCGGGGACTTCGTATCCTGACGGGCAGAATTACACCTACACCCCCAACGATTGCATGGTGGGCGATGTGGACGGCGATGGCCAATATGAGCTCATCGTGAAGTGGGATCCGTCCAATTCGCACGACAACTCGCAGTACGGCATTACCGGAAATGTGTATGTGGATGCCTACGAGTTGAATGGGACGCAATTGTGGCGCATCGACCTGGGGCGTAACATTCGCGCCGGAGCTCATTACACGCAAATCATGGTGGCCGACTACGATGGCGATGGCAAAGCCGAAGTGGTGATGAAAACCGCTCCCGGCACTGTCGATGGTCAGGGCAAGAATGTGCTCATGGGTTCTGATGCCCCCAATGCCGATTATCGCAATCTCGATCCTACCAAAATCAGCGGATCGACGATGGTGGGCACTGTGCTCACCGGGCCGGAGTATCTGACGCTTTTCGATGGCACGACGGGCGCCGGGTTGCACAGTGTTGCCTTTGCCCCTGTGCGTAGTTCCATTTCGTCGTGGGGTGACAGTTACGGCAATCGCAGCGAGCGCTATCTGGCTTGTGTGGCCTACCTCGACGGGGTGAACCCCAGCGTGGTGATGGGGCGCGGCTATTATGCCAAAACCTGTTTGAGTGCATTTGATGTCGTCAACAAGCAACTGGTAAAGCGGTGGGATTACGTGGCCTCGTCGTCGGGTACGGGAGCCTACGGGCAAGGGAACCACAACCTGAGCGTGGCCGATGTAGATGCCGACGGCAAAGACGAAATCATCTATGGCGCTTGTGCCATCAACGACAACGGCGCTTTTATGTATCGCACCGGGTTGGGTCATGGCGATGCCATGCATCTGTCCGATTTGAATCCCGATCGTCCCGGGCTCGAGGTGTTTTGCGTGCACGAAGAAACCTCGGCCGCTTACGGCTACGAGATGCACGACGCCGCTACGGGTGAAGTGCTTTGGGGAGTGAAGACCGGCACCGACGTTGGCCGGGGCGTGTCGGCCGATATTGATGGGGCGCATCGCGGCTTTGAGGCGTGGGTCAACGATGTGTTGTATTCGTGCACCGGCGAGGTGATTGCCAATGCCAAGCCGGGGTCGGTGAACTTTAGGGTGTATTGGGATGGCGATCTTCAGGACGAGTTGCTCGACGGGGTGGCCATTGGTAAGTGGAATTCCATTTCGAAAACATCATCTACCCTCATCAATTTTGGCAATTTGGTGAGCTCGGCATCGTGCAACAGCACCAAAAAAACGCCCTGCCTGAGTGCCGATATCCTGGGCGACTGGCGCGAGGAGGTGATTCTATACAACGCCAATGATCCTTCAAAAATCAACATCTTTACCACGGTGATTCCTACCGATCATCGTTTGTTTACCCTCATGCACGACCCTGTGTATCGTCTGGCTGTTGCCTGGCAAAATGTGGCCTACAATCAGCCGCCTCATTTGGGTTTTTACATTGGCGACGGGGTTGATGATTTGGTGGCTCCCAATATTGAAACCATCCCGTTGGCGGTCAACAATCGCCAGCAGGGCGGGGTGGAGGTGTACGGCATGCGTGGTCAGCGCATTGGCATCAAGGCCGATGCCGAAATTCTGGAGGTGGTGGTGCATGGCATCACCGGGCAATTGCTGGCCGGGCAAGGAGCCGTGAGTGGTGACGAAACGGAGCTGACCGTGCCACTCGGGCATCGACTGTGCCTGGTGAAGGTGACCACCCGCACCGGAACACAGGTGCGCAAGGTGGTGTTGCCCTGATGATGGGGATGATTGAAACGCTGAGACGCCAAGACGCTGAGTTTATTTGTTTATGAAGCGACTTTTAGTCATCTGACATCATTCAAATCTCTGCCTCTTTGCGCCTCAGCGTTTAAATATGACTATCATAAAGGCGCTGAACCGTCGGGACTCCCCGGCTGTTCAGCGCCTTTGATTTTATTGGCTTTGGCACTTAGTTGCTCTGATGCTTTCTTCCCTCAGTTCACACAATGCACAGCCGTTTTTTGGGGGCGTGAGGCCGATGGTGCCGAGGAGTCGTGGCGGGGGGCGAAGTCGCGCATTTGTTCGCGAATGGTGTTGAGCAGCACCAGGCATTTGGGGCAATTGTCGAAGAGGATGCGGGCCTGAATGTGCTCGCACAGCCGGGCAAAGGCAGCGTCGAGCAGGGGACGCACCTGTTTGATGCGGATGTCGGCCTGCGACAGGTTTTCGGGGCAGTGGTGCTCCATGATGTGGGCGAAGGCCATGTTTTTGTGGTTGAGCTCGGTCATCCAGTCGGTGAGTTGCAATTGTTCAAACAGGCGAGCATGGTTGTCGCGGGTCATAGTCAGCAGGTGGTCGATGGCGCGGGTCTCGTGGTGGTAGCCCTTTTGGGCGGCCTTTTGGCAGCGCAGCAGCAGTTTGTGCGCCAGTTGCGCGGTAGCCCTTTTTTCGGGGTCGAAGTGGCGGGTGAGGGCGGCCACCATCTCGAGCAGACTGGTGAAGATGAGCTCGCGCTGAAAGTCGGCATCGGCCAGTCGGCGGTAGGCATCGTGGCTATGCGCTTTCATAATGGCTTCGTGAGCCAGCAACAGCAGGGCGGTGTAGTCCGACCAGGCGGCGGGAGCGCCAATGTGGCGGGGGATGTGCTTTTCAATCAGCTCTACCATGGTGCTGTGAAAGCGGTAATGGTCGTCGAAGTGGCAGTGGGTAAGGTTCAGGGGTAAGGTTTTCATTGTAACGTGTAAGGATATAAGTTTAAGGTTTAAAGTTTGGGTTTTTTAAGTTTCAGGTTTCAGGTTACTGATGAACCTGAAACCCGAAACTATAAAAGCATGAACAATCTTCAATGGCAATGTTACGAAGTTTGCCGAAGTGGTCAGCCATACCAATGGGGGGTTTTGGGGGGTGCCCAAGGGCTGTTTATCCTTTCAGGTGCCATGCCACCAAAGTGGCAGTGGCGGGATACAAAAAAACCTTTCCGGCGTGGGCCGAAAAGGTTT
>NZ_QKZK01000009.1:47835-58393 GCF_003254275.1 Breznakibacter xylanolyticus
TGAGCAGCACCAGGGCGTCGATGCGGTCGGCCAGGGCGCGGAAGGCCTTGTCGAGTTGCGGGCGCACCTGTTTCATGCGCAGGTTGGTTTTTTCGGAAGTTTCAGTCTAGCTATTTTTTCTTCTTTTTACAGTCGATTAAGACAAGGGAATAATGCCGAGAATAACAACAAAGCCCCCTGATTCGATATGAACGAGGGGGCTTTAATATTATTGAGGGTGGAATTTTATCGTTTTATCATCAGATGTAACGTTTCATTTCCAATTTTAGCGACATAGGTTCCCTGTGGCAAATGGTTTACTGTAATGGTTTTTGATTCGCTAACGATGGGTGTTTGCATCATCAGGGTGCCAGTCATGGCGTAGATGGAGAGCATTTGCCCCTCGGCATGGTTGATGGTGATGAACGAGGTGGCAGGATTGGGAAAGAGGGTGAGGCGTGGTGGGGTTGCCTCATCCACGTTGCTTGCCACACCCCATTGGGCATACAGCACCACATTCGCTTCGGTGCCTGATGCAATGGTGGTCACTTTTTCGTTATTGGCATTGTACCAGCCCATAAAGGTGTAACCTGGGCGGGTGGCATCGCTAAAGGTGGCAACTCCGGCGTCTTTGTGATATGCAATGGGGTTGCTTGGTGTATTTTCACCATCTCTTAATTCATAAAAAATGGGGTATGCACCGGGAATGTTGTAGCTGATATCTAAATTACTGACGTTATCGCCACCATTGTACGAAGCACTGTTTTCGTCCATCCATCCATAACTGTTTAAATTGGGATGAGCAGGGAGTGCATATGAAGTGAGGTTGTTGTAATAGAAAGCATATCTGCCAATTGATAAAACACTATTGGGAATGGTTACCGATGACAGCGCATTTTGACAAAACGCCCAAATGCCAATTGAGGTGACACTGTTAGGGATGGTGACCGAGGTAAGGGCGTTATGTGAAAATGTGAAATCTTTAATTGAGGTAATGCTGGTGGGGATGGTGACCGAAGTGAGGAGGTTGTCTTCAAATGCACTCTTTCCAATTGAAGTCACACTGTTGGGGATGGTGACCGAAGTTAGTGCATTGTTGAAAAAAGCATTGTCATCAATAACGGTCACACTGTTGGGGATGGTCAATGAAGTAAGTTTATTGCTCGCCAATGCAGATTTGCCAATGTAGGTGATGTGGTTGGGAAGATTGATAGAGGTTAGGGCATTGTCGCCAAAAGCCCATTCTTCAATGGTGGTAATGTTATCGGGAAGGGTCACCGAGGCAATTGTTTGATTGAATGCAAACGCATATTCCCCAATGGTGGTTACACTATTGGGCAGAGTCACGGTACCAATTTTATTGGCTGCAAACGCCCATTCTTCAATAGAGGTTAGTTTGCTGGGGAAAGTCACCGATTCGATGGCATTTTCTGTAAATGCATAGCTTTTAATGGTCGTGACATCGGATGGAATAAAGTCGATGGTTTTAGAAGTCCCGCCATACGATATGATGGTGGAGAGGTCATCACTGCCGTCGTTGTTTCTTGCATAAACAAGGCCATTAAAGGCATTGCCGTTTTTTTGGGCGAGTAAATTGTGATTAAATGCACCTCGCCCTATTGAAATGACACTATTGGAGATGTTGAGAGTCGTTAGGGAGTTGTTGGCAAATGCATAACCACCAATCGATGTGACATTGTTGGGAATGGTTATCGTTGTCAATGCGTTTTTCTCAAATGCATTATCACCAATGGTAGTTACATTGGCAGGGATGACAACCGACGTAAGTGCATTGTCATAAAATGCCAATTGGCCAATGGTGGTCACATTGTCGGGGATAAAGTCAATCGATTTGACGGCTCCTCCATAGGATGCGATGGTGGTTTTGTTGTCACTGCCGTCACTGTTTCGGGCATAAATAAAGCCGTCAGAAGTTTGGCCATTGACTTGATTGATGACATTGTTATTGAAAGCCCCACCGCCAATTGAGGTGACACTGACTGGGATGGTGATAGATGATAGCTTGTTGTTGGCAAAAGCTCTTTCGCCAATTGCAGTCACACTACCAGGGATGGTGATTGAGGTAAGGGCGTTGTTGTTAAACGTATTGTTCCCAATTGTAGTGATCCCCTCGGGGATGACTATAGAGGTGAAAGCATGGTTGTTAAATGCCGAATTGCTAATTGTTATTACTTCAACGTCTTTACCTCCAACATAAAAACTGGCGGGAATTTCAATCTCTTTCTCTGCTATATTTTTACAACCATAAATCGAGCCGGTCGTTTCGTCAAAATAGACATCATTCAGCGTCAGCGTGTAGCTGCCCGCTTTGGCCGAAAAGCCCAGTGTCAAAAACAGCACCACAAGGGTGGTGAGGGGAGTAAAAATTTTCATCATCATGTTGGGTATTAGAAGTAATCAATTCTGATTTATCAGTAACGCTCAAATGTAATATAAATATAATTGTTGCTCTTCGTTTTGTGAGGGCAACTTTGGCTGATTTGGGATGGTGGAATTTTACTGCGTGTTAATGATCCTTCATCTCGGTTTGGAATTGTTGGAGGATTAACGTTGTGAACGTTAGTAACCCTCAACTGTTTTTCTTTTGTTTATAGCGATATTGTTTAGGGTGTAAGCTTCAGGCATGTCCGAGCTGTCTGTTTATGGTGTGGCGATCAAGCTCGTGGGTCGTTTATTTGTTCCGGC
This sequence comes from Breznakibacter xylanolyticus, assembly GCF_003254275.1. Lineage (GTDB taxonomy): Bacteria > Bacteroidota > Bacteroidia > Bacteroidales > Marinilabiliaceae > Breznakibacter > Breznakibacter xylanolyticus. Next base: position 50,521 of record NZ_QKZK01000009.1, read on the forward strand.
ACGATTGTACCATTTGTGTCAGTTGTGCCCAAGGGCTGTTTATCCTTTCAGGTGCCATGCCACCAAAGTGGCAGTGGCGGGGTACAAAAAAACCTTTCCGGCGTGGGCCGAAAAGGTTTTGCATCCTGAACATCAATGGGGTGTGGCATCAGCGCGCGGGGGGAGCCGGAGGGGTGGTCTCGGAGGCCTGCACGCGACCCAGATGCTGTTGCATGGTGAGGTCGTACTTTTCGACCAGCGTGTTGATTTGATTCACCAGCGCTTGATAGGCCGAGGGGCCGTTGAGCAGCACCAGGGCGTCGATGCGGTCGGCCAGGGCGCGGAAGGCCTTGTCGAGTTGCGGGCGCACCTGTTTCATGCGCAGGTTGGTTTTTTCGCTGTCCTCAAACTCGCGATCGTCCTTGAGCGCTGTAAAGGCGCGGTTGTCGGCATCCAGCTTGTCCACCCACTCGGTGAGGTTAAGCAGAGCCACATCGGGGGCACTTTTGCCACGCATCTCGGTCACAATGTTGTTGATGTCGATGGTTTCGGTGTTGTAGTCCTTTTTTGTCACGTTGCCTTTGGTTTGCAAAAATGTCCACAGGCGTTGGGCGGCCAGCGCTTTTTCGGGGTCAAAGTGCATCAGGTTGCTTTTCACCGACATTTCAAATCCATTCTCGGTGATGTCGCGCGTTTGGTCGGCGGTGGCCAGGCGCTGGGTGTAGGTGCTTTTGAGCATGAGCTGGATGGCTTCGTTTTCCAGCGGCAGCAAATTGCTGTAATGCAACGCGGCGGTTTCGAGGTTGAGCGCCTTGGTGTCGTGTTTCCCGAGCACTTTATTCACATCGCTGTGGAAGTGAAAATGGGGCTCGTTTTTCAGATTTTCCATTCGTAATCGTTTTACTTTCGTCATAAAAAAAGAATTAAAGAAAAGATCATTTGGTATGGCATCATGATCGGTTGGTTTTGAGCATCCATACCTGCTCTTTGCATATTTAGTGATTGATGTCAGTTATCATTTATGTTGCCCGGGTGCCGCATTTCTGCGGTAGCCAATCTACACCTGTTGGCGGGCTGTCGCAAACCGGCGGCAATGTTTCAACATCTGTTACTTCCTTGCCGACACTTGTCGGCAGGGCGCCAACATTAGTTACTCGGTTGCCGCTACTTGTCGGCAGGGCGCCAACATGTGCTGCTCGGTTGCCGCAAAAAAATATGGGTCAGCAACTATGGTTAGCGGCGGTCTTTCCTCACTTTCAATTCTTCAATCCCACTTTTGACCGGGTTGTAAAAAAATGTTGATTCGAAATAAGCAAAATATTTTGATAATCCGAGCGGGTGACCCGATATTTTTTGGCATTTTTACAGTTCATTTTTTCAAACCCTTATGATGACTGATATGCAGACGATGATTGAAAGCCGGCTCAAACGCCCGCTCATTGAGCAGGAGCTGGTTTACAGCGAAATGATGTTTCCCGATTGGAGCTATATTGAGTTGGGCGATTTGTTCGACACCCCCGATTTTCGCGATCAGGTGGTGAAAGTCACCCTGTCCGACGGCCGGCTGGTGTATGTGATGACCGACGAAAACGGCATGCTGCCTTTTCCCGACGAGTCGCAGTTTACCGGGGCGGTGCTCATGTCGGAGCAGGGCAATGAGGTGACCTGGGGGCTGTCCGTTGACGATGAAACGACCCAAGAGGCCTGTTGCCGCATTCTCAACGACCAAGGCATTGAGGTGTATTCGCCCGGACGTTTTCCCGGCTGGGAGGTCAAGCCGTTGTTGCATCCGCAAACCCATCGGTTGCTGCCCAACACGGTGGTGAAGTATCGCCTGATTGACGATGACGAGGTGTGCGTGCAGTCCGACGAGCACGGCCTGGCACCCACGCCCCCCGCCCATGACATCGACCGGATGGAGGTGGTGGATGCCCATGAGGTGAAGCGAACCCACGAGCAGGCTACTTTTATTGTAGGCATCTTCATCGTGGTGGCGTTGTTTGCGCTGATGTATCAGTGCCATTGATCACACATCCGCGCTAGCGAAGAATAACACAATGTTTAACTTTAAAATAATTTCAAAATGGCTGTAACAGAACATTTAAATTTGGTAGAAACTTATCTGACTAAACTGGTCGATTTGGCTTTTGAATTTGGCCCACGCCTCATTGGTGCCCTCATTGTGCTGGTGGTGGGGCTATGGGTGGCCAACATGCTCACGCGCGGCATGGGCAAACTGCTTGAGCGGCGGCATGTGGATGCCTCACTCATTCCTTTCCTGAAAAGCCTCACCGGCACCATTATCAAAGTGTTGGTGGTCATTAGCGTGATGGGCATGGTGGGCATTCAAATGACTTCGTTCATTGCCATCCTGGGGGCGGCCGGTTTGGCTGTGGGTATGGCGCTGTCGGGCACGTTGCAGAACTTTGCCGGCGGGGTCATCATCCTCATCTTTCGCCCCTTTAACGTGGGCGACTTTATTGAGGCGCAAGGATATTTGGGGTCGGTGAAGGAGATTACCATCTTTACCACCCTGCTCAACACGGCCGACAAAAAAGTGGTCATCATCCCCAACGGGCCGTTGTCAACGGGGTCGCTCATCAATTATTCGCGCGAGCCGCTGCGCCGCGTCGATTTCAAATTTGGCATTGCTTATGGCGATGACATGGAGAATTTTAAACGCGCCATGAACGATTTTATCGCCGAAGACGTGCGCATTCTGACCGATCCCGAGCCTTTTATTGGCCTGGTGGAGTTGGGCGGCAGCTCGGTGAATTTTGCCGTGCGCGTGTGGGTGAACGGTCCCGACTATTGGGATGTGTTCTTTTTGATGAACGAAAAGGTGTACAAACGCTTTAAGGATTACGACCTCAACATCCCCTTTCCGCAAATGGATGTGCACGTGCGCAACGTGAAAGCTTAAGCCTTAAGGAGCCTCCCTCGCTGGCGCTGATTTGTCATCAGTGCCGTTTTATGTTTGAGCACGGATCACAGATCCGCGCTAGCGAAGGGGGCTTTACCCGGTTTCTTACCCGGCGTTATGAGCCAGGTGTTTCACCACTTTGGCTTCGATAAAAAAGATCACTTCCTCGGCGATGTTTTTGGTGAGGTCGCCAATGCGTTCCAGCTTTTTGATGGTGGAGAAGAGGAAGAGGAGGTTTTTCACGTCCTGCGGATATTCTTTAAGGAGCAGCACCATGGCGTTGGCCGATTGAATGTTGATGTCGTTTAGCAGCAAATCCTTTCCGGGAATGCCGTGCGCCTTGGCGGGCGACTCCTCCTCAAAGGCATCTATGGCATCATCGAGCATGATGAGGGCCGTGCATTTCATCTCCTCAAAGCGGATGGCCTCCTTGGCCTTGGGAGGGATGGCGCCGTTCATCTCTACCACGTAACGGGCAATGCCGTCGGCGTTGTCGGCAATACGCTCCAGGGTCGAAATGATGTTGTAGCCGGCCATCACAAAACGCAGGTCGGCGGCCACGGGGTTGTGCAGCGCCAGAATGTTTTCGCAGTCGGCATCGAGCTTCAGCTCATAAGCGTTGATGCGGCGCTCGTTGGCCACCACTTCCATGGCCAGTTCCTTATTGCCCGTGTCGAAGGCCTCGCAGGCCTTCTCGAGCTGGTTGCTCACCAATAGCATCATTTCAATGATGTTTTGGCGTAGTATTTTAAGTTCTTTTTCGAGTTGTTTCATTGCTTTCGTTTTTTTAGCGGCAAAGGTATAGAGTGGCAAAGTGCCTGAGAAATGAGGATCAAGATGCAAGATGTGAGACACAAGTATCAAGACTTTAACGGACTCACTCACTCTTGCACTCTCTTACTTTCCTGCTTTCCTGCTTTCCTGCTTTGCCGCTTTGCTACTTTGCCGCTTTGCTACTTTTCTACTTTGTTCCTTTCTTCATCACCCAAATCGCCCCGTGACATAGTTCTGGGTCTGCGTTTTTTGCGGATGGGTAAACATGCTTTTGGTGTCGGAATATTCCACCAGGTCGCCCATGTAAAAAAAGGCGCAGTTGTCGCTCACGCGCGATGCCTGCTGCATGTTGTGGGTGACAATGACAATGGTGTATTCCTTTTTGAGTTCCACCATCAGGTCTTCAATTTTGGCCGAGGCAATGGGGTCGAGGGCCGAGGTGGGTTCATCCATCAAAATCACGTCGGGCTGCACGGCCAGCGTGCGGGCAATGCACAGGCGCTGCTGCTGTCCGCCCGAGAGCGACAGGGCGCTCTTTTTGAGGTCGTGCTTCACTTCGTCCCACAGGGCCGACTGGCGCAGGGCGCGTTCCACCGCCTCGTCGAGGGTGCTTTTTTTGTTGATGCCCTGTATTTTGAGGCCGTACACCACGTTGTCGTAAATCGACTTGGGAAAGGGATTGGGCTTTTGAAACACCATGCCCACCAGCTTGCGCAGCTCTTCGGTGGCCACATCTTTGTCGTAAATGTTTTTGTCGCCCAGCAGCACCTGCCCGCTCATGTGAAACGTGTCGATGTAGTCGTTCATGCGGTTAAACAGGCGCAGGTAGGTGGACTTGCCACAACCCGACGGGCCAATGAGCGCCGTAATGGCGTTGCTTTCGATGCCCATGTTGATGTTTTTGAGCACGTGGTGGTCGCCATAGTAAACGTTCAGGTCGGTGGTGTGCAGCTTAAAGGTGCTTTGCGGTTTGACGCGGGCATCATAGGCCGAGGCGGCTTCGCTGGCACGGTACACGGGCGCATCCAGCTTGACGCGGGGCGTGCCGTGGGTATCAATTAAAAATTCGGTTGTCATCATTTGAGGTTTTTTTGCCATCGGTTTCGTAAATAAATTGCAATCCCGTTCATGATAAAGGTGATGAGCAGCAACACAATGATGGCCGCTGCGGCATTGGTCAGGAAGGCGGCCTGAGGGCGCGAGGTCCAGTTGAAGATTTGCATGGGCAACACCGTGAACTGATCCATGGGGCCCGAGGGTACAAAGGGCACGTATGCCAGTGCGCCAATGACAATGAGGGGGGCTGTTTCGCCCACCGCGCGCGACAGCGACAGGATGGTGCCCGTGAGGATACCTCCCGAGGCGGCCGGCAACACTTGCCATTTAATGGTTTGCCACTTGGTGGCGCCCAGTCCGTAGGAGGCTTCGCGCAGCGTTGAGGGCACGGCCTTGATGGCTTCGCGGGTGGCCACAATGATGATGGGCAGGATGAGCAGCGCCAGGGTAAAGGCACCGGCCAGCAGGCTCTCGCCAAAGCCCATCAGTCGTCCAAACACTTCGAGCCCCAAAATGCCATAGATGATCGATGGCACGCCGGCCAGGTTGGCAATGTTCACTTCCAGCAGGTGGTTCATGCGGCTCTCTTTGGCGTACTCTTCAAAGTACACGCCGGCGGCCACGCCCAGCGGCAGTGAAATGATGGCCGTGAGCGCCAATATCCAGGCCGAACCGGCCCAGGCGGGCAAAATACCGGCCTTTTCGGCCTTGCGCGAGGGCAGGCTGGTGAGAAAATCCCAGTCGATGCGCCCGATGCCGTCGATGGCAATGTCGATGATGAAATAGGCCAGCACAATGAGGCCGATAAAGGTGGCGGCCACCCCCAGATATTTAAAGGTCTGGTCGATGAGGTGGTTGCGCCGGGCCGTGTGGCTCCGTTGGGTGAGATCGGTCACACGCGTGCGCGGCGCCGGTATGAGGGTGTCTGTGGCGTTATTCATAATTCTCTCTGAATCGTTTTTTCAGCCAAAAGCTGATGGTGTTCAGCGCAAAGGTGAAGACAAACAGGGTGATGCCTGCGGCAAAGATGGTGCGGTACTCTACCGACCCGTGCGCCACATCGCCCAGGCTCACCTGCACAATGTAGGTGGTGATGGTTTCGATGGCCACGGTGGGGTCGAAGGTGAGACGCGGTTGCTGACCGGCGGCGATGGCCACAATCATGGTTTCGCCAATGGCCCGCGAAATGGCCAGTATCACCGACACCACGATGCCCGAAAAGGCTGCCGGCATAATCACCTTAAAGGAGGTCTGAAAGCGGGTGGCGCCCATGCCAAAGGAGGCTTCGCGCAGCGAGCGCGGCACGGCCTGCATGGCATCTTCGCTCATGGATGAGATGAGGGGGATGATCATGATGCCCATCACAATGCCTGCCGACAGCGAGTTGAAGCCCGACAGTCCGGGTATGATGGCCTGCAGGGCCGGCGTCACCGTCATCAGGGCAAAGTAACCGTACACCACCGTGGGCACGGCGGCCAGAATATCCAGCATGGGCTTCACGCTCTTGCGAAAGCCCGGCCGTGCGTATTCCGACAGGTACACGGCAATGGTGAGCCCCACCGGCAAGGCCACTGCGATGGCAATGGCCGTGGTGAGCAGTGTGCCCGTCAGCAGGGGCATGATGCCAAAGTGCTTGCTCTCGAACAGGGGCGTCCACCGTGTTTCGGTAAAAAACTCCACAATCGACACCTCCTCAAAGAAGATGAACGACTCGCTCAGCAGCACCCAAAGGATGCCGATGGTGGTGAGGATGGTGAGGGAGGCGCTCAGCTTGAGACCGCCCTCGATGAACCGTTCGGTGATTTTTTTTGACATGGCGTGTCGTCTAAAAGACAAAAGAAGCCTCCACGGGTGTCGGGGCTTCTTTTGGTCGGTTCAGTTATCGGGTAAATGTGCCAAATTCTTCTTTGGCCTTGGTGTACAGTTCGGCCGGAAGCGACACATAACCCACGTCCTTCGAAATAGACCCTGCTTTGTCGATGTAAAAGTTCACGAAGCCCTTCACCTCGGGGCGCTGGGCGGCTGCCTTGCTCACGTAGATGAAGACGGGACGGGAAAGGGGGGTATACGAACTGTTAGAAACCGATTCAAACGATGGAATGACCACCCCTTTCCCGTTGTCCACGCCAATGACTTTGAGCTTGCTCATATTTTCTTCGTAGTAGGCCAGTCCGAAAAATCCCAGTGAGTATTTGTCGGTGGCAATGCCTTGTACCAGCACGTTATCGTCGGAGCTGTTGGTGAAGTCGCCACGGCTCTTGCCGCTTTCGCCCACCACGGCTTCGGTAAAGTAATCGTAGGTGCCCGATGCGGCATCAGGGCCGTACAGGTTGATGCGTTCGTTGGGCCACTTGGGGCGAATGTCGCTCCATTTCATGATTTTGCCTTCGGCCGATGGTTCCCAAATCTTTTTAAGTTCTTCCACGGTGAAGTAATCTACCCAGTCGTTCTGGGGGTTGACCACCACGGCCAGGCCGTCGTAGGCGATCATCAGCGACACGTATTCAATGTTGTTGCCTCTGCAGGCTTCGGCTTCCGACGTTTTGATGGGGCGCGAGGCGTCGTTGATGTCGGTTTCGCCTCGGCTGAATTTCTTAAACCCGCCGCCGGTGCCCGACACGCCCACGGTCACTTTTACGTTGGGTGCCACCACACGGTACTCTTCGGCAATGGCTTCGGTGATGGGATACACGGTACTTGAACCGTCAATTTTCACGTTGCCGGTCAGTGCGGCATCATTGTTTTTCGAGGTCTGGCCACCGCAAGCGGCCAACAGCATCAGCGATGCACCTAGTAAAATCTGTTTTGCTTCCATGTTTGAATATTTATGTTTTTGGTTTCTATTCACAACACAAAGCTAAGCCTCCCCCGTGCCTTGGGCGTTACGGGTGTGTTACCAAACCGTCACCTCTGTGTGATGGAATTGTTAAGGGAATATTAAGGGGAGGAGTGGAGGAGTGGAGAAGTGGAGGAGTTTAAGAGTGGAGGAGACATATCAATGACTACATTATTATCTCCCTCTCAAAAAAACTCTGAGTCACCGTGCCTACTATATAACTCTTTTACCGAGTGGCACTGAGGCTTCTTCTCCTCACTGGTTCTCATCTTATCTCACTGCAACTCAGCGTTATTTCTTAGTTC
>NZ_QKZK01000009.1:58423-163556 GCF_003254275.1 Breznakibacter xylanolyticus
GAGGACGATGATTAAATGCTGAGTTACCTGCTTTCATATTTAAACGCAATCTATTAATCATACCAACTCAGCGCCTTCGCGCCTCAGCGTTTATTTTGACTCTGTGTTTTCTAAAAAATGCTCAGCGCCTTCGCGTCTCTGCGTTTATTCTTTCTCTGAGTCTGAATGTTGGTTTTTGATTTTCAACAGATGTGACGGAATTGTTAGAAATTCATAATGAATAGCGTTAATTGGTTAGATATTGATATTTGAGGGGCTCAAAAAAATGTTAAAATTCAAGTTGGTGTTGGATGTTGGTGTAGTATAATGAAATAGAAAAACTAACTTTGCATTCTCAATTGTTATCAAATTGAGCGATGTGGTTTTAAACTGTTAGGCACTGTTCTGGTGCTGAAAAGGGGGAAGCTTCGCGGGAGGAATAATTTGACTAACGGATGTGATCTTAATATATTGATACCTTGTTGTTCTCGTCGAAAATGATGAGACGGCTTGGTGGGTTTGTTGTGAAATAAATCGGGGTTTTCAGAAAAAATTCTTTTTAAAGGACGTGATATGATACAGAAGAGATTTCCAAAACCGCAGGGGTTATACGACCCTGCGAATGAGCACGACAACTGTGGGATTGGGTTTGTAGCCAATATCAAAGGGGTCAAAACGCACGACATTGTACAGCGCGGGTTAGAAGTGCTGGTTAACATGACCCATCGTGGCGCGGAGAGTTCGGACAATAAGTCGGGTGACGGTGCCGGTATTCTCATGCAAGTGCCCCACGAACTCTGTGCTTCGTTTGGGTTTAATCTCCCTGCGCCCGGGCAATATGCCACCGGGTTGTTGTTCTTGCCTAAGGGTGAGAAAGACGCAGCTGCTTGTCAGGATATCCTGAGTAAACACATTGTGAACGAGGGTCTCGAACTGATCGGTTTTCGCGATGTGCCGGTCGACAGTACCGTGATTGGCGAGATTGCCGGTCGCACCGAGCCGACGATTCGTCAGGTGTTTGTTAAGGGCAATTATGAGCAGGATACGCTTGAGCGCAAGCTCTATATCACGCGCAAGCTCACCGAGTCGGAAGTGCGCAACAGTGCCATTGCCGACAAGGAGTGTTTTTACATTCCCAGCTTGTCATCCAAGATTTTTATTTACAAAGGGATGTTGACCCCCGATCAGGTGGGACAGTATTACCTCGATTTGCAAAATCCGAAACTCAAGAGTGCCATCGCCCTGGTGCACTCGCGTTTCAGTACCAATACTTTCCCCACGTGGGATTTGGCGCAGCCGTTCCGTATCATGGCGCACAACGGTGAAATTAACACCGTGAAGGGGAACCGCCTGTGGATGCAAGCTCGTGAAGGTTTGCTGCAGAGCGACCTGTTTGGTGACGATTTGGCCAAGATTTTCCCCATTATCGAACCCAACAAAAGTGACTCGGCTTCGCTCGATAACGTGCTCGAGTTTTTGTTCCTCACCGGCCGCACGCTGCCCCACGCGCTCACCATGCTTATTCCCGAGAGCTGGAACAGCAAGAACCCCATTCCGCAAAGCCTCAAGGCCTATTATGAGTTCCACTCGTCCATCATGGAGCCTTGGGATGGTCCGGCGTCTATCGTTTTTTCCGATGGCCGTTACATTGGTGGCACGCTCGACCGCAACGGGTTGCGTCCTTCGCGTTACATCATCACCAAAAACGACATGATTGTGATGGGTTCTGAGGTGGGTGTTCAAACATTTGCCGCCGAAGAGATTCGTGAAAAAGGTCGTCTTCGTCCCGGTAAATTGTTGCTCGTTGACACTCAGCTTGGCATCATCATCCCCGATGAGGAAATCAAAGCGCAGTTGTCGCGTCAGCATCCTTACGAAAACTGGCTCAAAGAGAACCGCATCAAACTGCAGGACATCGAAGCCAAGCAAAACGTGGATGCAGCCCTGGGCGAAAACTTCGAGACATACCTGAAAGCCTTTGGTTATGGCCGCGAGGACTTCAATACCATCATTGCTCCCATGGCCGAAACGGCTCAGGAGCCGGTGGGTTCGATGGGGAACGATACCCCCATTGCCGCTTTTTCTGAAAAGCCACAGCGCTTGTTTAGCTATTTCCGTCAGTTGTTTGCTCAGGTGACCAACCCGCCCATCGACCCCATTCGTGAGGGCTTAGTGATGGCGTTGACCAACTACATCGGGTCGGTATCGAAAAATATTCTCGTTGAACAACCCTCGCACTGCAAGTCGGTGAAGTTCGAGAGCCCCATCATCACCAATACCGATTTGGGCAAAATCAAGGACTATCGCCGCGATGAGTTCAAGCATGCCATCATCCCCATGTTGTTCCCTGTTGCGCAGGGTGGCAAGGGGCTCGAAAGTGCGCTGGAGCACATGTGCCAGTTGGCCGAGCAGGCGGTTGACAACCAAAGTAACTATATCATCCTTTCCGATCGCGAGATTTCGGAAAACATGGCTGCAGTGCCTTCATTGCTGGCCGTGTCGGCAGTGCACCACCATTTGATTCGTGCCAAGAAGCGCATGCAGGTGGGCATCATTGTTGAGACAGCCGAAGCCCGCGAGGTGATGCACTTTGCCCTGTTGCTGGGTTATGGTGCCAGCGTCATCAATCCTTACGGCGCTTTTGCCGTGATTGACGAGATGGTGAAAAAAGGCGACATTAAAGTCGATTACAAAGAGGCGCGTTATAACTATATCAAATCTATCGACAAAGGCTTGCTGAAAGTGATGTCGAAAATGGGTATCAGTACCCTGCGCAGTTACCATGGTGCTCAAATGTTCGAGGCCGTTGGGATTGCCAGCGATGTGATTGGGAAATATTTTGCCGGTACGTCGTCGAAAATCGAAGGCGTTGGCTTTGACGAGATTGCTGCCGAGGCGGCCATCTTCCATAAGGCGGCGTTCTCTGGTCAGTCGTGGAGCAGCTTCCTGGAGACTCAGGGGGCTTATGCCTTCCGCAAGTATGGCGAAAAGCACGGCTGGAACCCCGAAACCATTGGGTTGCTGCAATGGGCTTCGTCGCAAAACGACTATGCCAAGTTCAAGGAGTTTTCGAAACGCGTGAACGAAGATAACCAAACGCCTCTGTTTATTCGTGGTTTCTTCCGTTTGAAAGAGGGTCGTCAGCCCATCGACATCAGCCAGGTGGAGCCCGAAGAGGCCATCATGAAACGTTTCGTGACCGGCGCCATGTCGTATGGTTCTATCTCTAAGGAGGCGCACGAGGCACTGGCCATGGCCATGAACAGCATTGGCGGCCGTAGCAATACCGGTGAAGGTGGCGAGGATGCCGAGCGTTTCAAAACCAATGCCCGCAGTGCCATCAAGCAGATTGCGTCGGGTCGTTTTGGTGTGACCAACAATTATTTGGTGAATGCCGATGAGCTTCAGATCAAGATTGCTCAGGGTGCCAAGCCCGGCGAAGGTGGTCAGTTGCCCGGTTTCAAGGTGGATAAAATCATTGCCCGTTTGCGTAATTCAACGCCCGGCATTACCCTGATTTCACCCCCTCCTCACCACGATATTTATTCTATTGAAGATTTGGCGCAGCTCATCTTCGACCTCAAATGTACCAACCCGACGGCTCGCATCAGCGTGAAACTGGTGTCGGAAACCGGTGTGGGAACCGTTGCGGCCGGTGTGGCCAAAGCTTATGCCGACCTGATTGTGATCAGCGGTACCGAAGGAGGTACGGGTGCCAGCCCCATCAGTTCTATTAAACACGCCGGGATGCCGGTTGAAATTGGTCTCTCCGAAACTCAGCAAACGCTGGTGATGAATAACCTGCGCGGTCGAGTGAAAATTCAGACTGACGGTCAGCTTAAAACCGGTTTGGATGTGATTAAGATGGCCATCCTGGGTGGCGAGGAGTTTGGTTTTGCTACCAGCGCCCTCATTACACTGGGTTGTATCATGATGCGTAAGTGTCACCTCAATACCTGTCCGGCCGGTGTGGCCACTCAGGACGAGGCGTTGCGCAAGCGTTTCATTGGTCGTCACGAGTATGTGGTGAATTTCTTCCGTTTCATTGCCCGCGAAGTTCGCGAGTACCTGGCTCAGATGGGTTACACCAAGCTCGACGACATCATTGGCCGTACCGAGTTGCTCGAACAGGATCCTACCGTGGGTAACTGGAAAACCCAGGGCATCAACATGGCTCGTTTGCTCCACTTCCCCGAAGAGGGCAAAAAATATCCGCTCATCAACACCACGACTCAAAAGCACAAAATTGAGGATGTGATGGATCATGAGCTCATCAAAATGTCCAAAGATGCCATCGATAGCCAAACCAAAGTATGGATGGCCAAGAATATCGGCAACACCGATCGTACCGTGGGTGCGATGCTTTCGGGTGTGATCTCTAAAAAATATGGCGAAGCGGGTTTGCCCAATAATACGGTGAACTGCAACTTCTACGGTTCCGCAGGCCAGAGTTTCGGTGCCTTCCTGGTGAAAGGGGTGACTTTCCGTTTGGAAGGTGATGCCAACGACTACCTGGGTAAAGGCCTCAGTGGTGGTAAAATCATTGTGGTGCCTCCGGTTGGTTCAACGTTCAAGCCCGAGGATAACATCATTGTGGGTAACACGCTATTGTATGGTGCCACCAGTGGTAGTGTGTATGTGCGAGGTGTGGCCGGTGAGCGTTTTGCCGTGCGTAACTCTGGTGCAACTGCTGTTGTAGAAGGCGTGGGTGACCACTGTTGTGAATACATGACCGGCGGTCGTGTGGTGGTGATTGGTAAGACGGGTCGTAACTTCGCGGCGGGTATGAGTGGCGGTATTGCCTATGTGCTCGACGAAGCCGGTAACTTCGATTACTATTGCAACCAGGGCTTGGTTGAACTCTCTAAAGTAGAAGATTCGGCCGACGTGCATGAGCTTCAGGAGATGTTGCACAAGCACCTGCTGCATACCACCAGCTCGAAGGCTCAGGAAATTTTGGTGAACTGGAGTATGTATCTGCCCAAGTTTGTGAAAGTGATTCCTTTTGAATACAAAAAGGTGTTGCAGGAACAAAAAATTAAGGAATTGGAGCAGAAACTTCGTGAAACCGAAGATGCGCCTTATATCAGAGAGTAGTTTTATTGAGTGTTAACAATGAATTTTGTGTCAAGTATCATGGCGTAAGTATCAAGTGTCAGGTGTCAAGATTATTTTGTGTCTTGATGCTTGCTACTAACGTCTTGCTACTAAAAAATATAGAATCATGGGAGATCCTAAAGGTTTTATGAAATTAGGCCGCAAAGAAGGTGGCTATCGTCCGGTGAGTGAGCGCATTGACGATTACGGTGAAGTAGAGCAGACCCTGAATGATAACGACCGTCGCGAACAGGCGTCGCGATGCATGGATTGCGGGATTCCGTTTTGCCACTGGGCATGTCCCGTGGGCAGTAAAATTCCCGAGTGGCAGGATGCCTTGTATCGTGGCAACTACAAGCTGGCCAGTGAAATTTTGCATTCGACCAACAGTTTTCCCGAGTTTACGGGTCGCGTGTGTCCGCATCCCTGTGAGAAATCGTGTGTGCTGGCCATTCATCACGAAGGGGTGACCATTCGCGAGAATGAAGCGGCCACTGTGGAGAAGGCCTTTGAACTGGGTTACATTGTACCCCGCATTCCCCAAGTGCGCACCGGTAAAAAGGTGGCTGTGATTGGTGGTGGACCTGCCGGTTTGTCGGCTGCCGATGTGCTTAATCAAATGGGGCATTCGGTGACCGTGTTTGAGAAGGACGATGTGGTGGGCGGTTTGCTCCGTTACGGCATTCCTGATTTCAAACTGAATAAAAAGGTCATCGACCGCCGAATCAATCTCTTCGTGCAGGAGGGCATTGAGTTTAAAACCAACTGCCATGTGGGTGTTGATGTGAAAGGCGAGGAGTTGTTAAAGAACTTCGATGCTGTGGTGGTGACCATCGGAGCCATGAAACCTCGCGATTTACCTGTTGAAGGCCGCGATTTGAAAGGGGTTTATTTTGCCATGGAATTCCTCAAGCAGCAAAATAAAGTGGTGCGTGGCGATGAATTCAGCGCCGAAGAACGCATCAATGCCAAAGGCAAAAATGTATTGGTGATTGGGGGTGGTGATACCGGTAGTGATTGTGTTGGAACCTCGAACCGTCAAAAGGCCAAGAGCGTGATGCAGATTGAGATTTTGCCCAAACCTCCCGTTGAGCGTGCTGCTAACAATCCTTGGCCTTACTGGCCCACGGTGCTCAAAACTTCCTCGTCGCACGAAGAAGGTTGCGCCCGCGAATGGAATGTGTCGACCAAGCGCTTCATTGGCGAAAACGGCGTGCTCAAGCAGGTTGAACTGGTGGACGTGGAGTGGAGCAAAGGCGACAACGGCCAGTGGGTGATGAGCGAAAAAGCCGGCTCGAACCGCATTCTGGATGTGGATTTGGTATTGCTCTCCATGGGCTTTGTGCATCCCATTCACGAAGGCTTGGTGGCTGAGTTGGGTCTTGAGAAAGATGGCCGCGGTAACGTGAAAATCGATGCTCAATATCAAACCAGCGTGGCCAAGGTATTTGCTGCCGGAGATGCCGCTTCGGGCGCGAGCCTGGTGGTAACATCCATCAACAACGGACGTCGTGCTGCCGAAAATGTGGATGCATTCCTGAAGAAGTAAGTTTTCTTGTTATAACACGTTGATATGAGTTGCCCCGGCTTTGGTCGGGGCAATTCTGTTTTTGGATGAGTTGCTCATTAAAAGGTGTGCGTTTTTGTGGTTGGTTGAAAAAAAGTCATTCATGTTATTTGATAATTAAAAAGCTTTTTCTAAACTTGCAACATCGAAAAATAAACAATGAAAACATTGATGAACAATATTTGGTGGTGGCACAGCAATTCATTCCAAACCCGGATGTGAAGCGACGCCACGTACCTCAACAATAAGATACAAAAAGGCTTGCCGATAACATCGGCAGGCCTTTTTTGATTTTAAACCCAAGCACATAAAAAACTAACGATATGAAGATTGTTCAAATTAACCCCTTGTGTACCAAATTGTCGCCCGGAGTGTCCGATGTCATTACGCCGGTGAGCATTTACATGAAAATGCGTGACATTTATCCCAATACCATTTTATTGGAGAGTTCTGATTATCATGGGAATCGAAATTCCATGTCGTTCATTTGTTTTCAGGCCGACGGCGAGTTTAAAGTGCAAAATGGCACCGTGACGCGGCAGATGCCCGGCGAGGAGGCCGAAACGTTTGTGCCTGCATCGCCGCAGGAAGTTCCCATGCTCCTCGATGGGTATGTTCGCTCGTTTCAGGTTCAGAACAACCATTTGCCAGTAAAAATCAATGGTTTATTCGGATATTCGGCTTACGATGCGGTGCAGTATTTCGAAACCATTCGTCTGAAAACCCCACGTAAGGATGAATATAGCATTCCCGATTTGCGTTACGTCTTTTATCGCAATACCATCGCCATCAATCATTTTACCAATCAGATGTATTTAATCGAGAATCTGCACAACGGGCATGAGTCGCAGTTTCGCTGGGTGATGAACGTGTTGCACAATCCCAACAACCCCGATTTTAAGTTTGTTCCTTCCACAGAGGAGAAATCCAACGTCACCAATGAGCAGTTTATCGAGATGGTGAAGAAGGGTAAAGAGCATTGCTTTAAGGGCGATGTGTTTCAGATTGTGCTCTCGCGTCAGTTCTCACGCGGGTTTACAGGTGATGAATTTAATGTGTATCGTGCTTTGCGCAACATCAATCCATCGCCTTATCTCTTCTTTTTCGATTATGGCGATTACAAAATCTTTGGTTCATCGCCCGAGGCTCAGCTTGTGATTGACGACGGCGTGGCCACCATTAACCCCATTGCGGGAACCTTTAAACGTACCGGTGATGACCTCAAGGATAAAGAGTTGGCTGTGAAGCTCAGCCTCGATCCCAAGGAAAATGCCGAGCACGTGATGTTGGTCGATCTGGCACGCAACGATTTGAGCCGCAATTGCAACCAGGTGAAGGTGCATACGTTTAAAGAGGTTCAGTATTACTCGCATGTGCTTCACCTGGTGAGCGATGTAAAGGGACAGCTCAAGGCAGGTTCAAACACCTGTCGCATCATGGCCGACACGTTTCCAGCCGGAACACTTTCTGGAGCGCCCAAATTTAAGGCCATGGAACTCATTGATGCCTACGAAAATCAGCACCGTAGTTTTTATGGCGGGTGCATCGGTTATTTAGGCTTTGATGGGAATTTTAATCAGGCCATCACCATTCGCACGTTTTTGAGTAAAAACAACACCCTGTTTTATCAGGCCGGTGCCGGGGTGGTGTCGCAGTCTGATGAGGAGAGCGAACTCAATGAGGTGAACAACAAGCTGGGAGCTTTGAAAAAAGCGGTTGAAATGGCTGCCGAGTTTTAAAAGCCTCCCCAACCCCTCCAAAGGAGGGGCTTATGACCATCGAAACTTATTATTAACATCCCAAAGCTTCCCCTCCGGGGAGGTTGGAGGGGCTTCTTTTTTTTGAACCATGAAAATATTAGTCTTAGATAATTACGATTCGTTTACCTACAACATTGTGCATTATGTCGAAGAATTGGTAAACGACAAGGTGGATGTGTTTCGCAACGACGAAATATCCATCGAAAAGGTGGGTGAATACGATAAAATCATCCTTTCGCCCGGTCCCGGAGTGCCCGACGAAGCCGGTCTTCTGAAGCAAGTGATTGCCACGTATGGTCCTTCTAAAAGTATTTTTGGAGTGTGCCTGGGTTGTCAGGCCATTGGCGAAGTGTTTGGGGGCAGCATTCGAAACCTCAATCGGGTGTTTCACGGGGTGGCCACGCCGGTAACGATCATCAACCGCGATGAATATCTGTTTGACGGGCTTCCCGATACTTTTATGGCCGGTCGTTACCACTCGTGGGTGGTAAATGAAGAAGACTTGCCCGCCGAGTTGCTCATCACCATCCGCGATGCCGAGGGGCAAATCATGGGGCTGATGCACCGCGATTATGACGTGCGCGGTGTGCAATTTCACCCCGAGAGTATCCTTACGGAGCATGGTAAGGATATGATAAAGAATTGGTTGATGCATTGATTTTTAATTTATCTCTTTGCGGTGGATGCTTTAGTGTGCTACTGCGATGAGGACTGTTTATTCTTGTAGGAAATTATCTATTGAGTTTGCCTCCGGTTACTCCCGTTGGGAGATGGGGGACTCGATTTTAAAAATAATAAGCTATGTTGCAACCCATATTGAAACGGCTGTTTAATTACGATACCCTTGGGCGCGATGAAGCCTGCCGGGTGCTCATGGACATTGCCGGAGAGAAGTACAACAAGTCGGAGGTGGTGGCCTTTATGACGGTTTATCTGATGCGAAACGTGACCGTAGAGGAGCTTTCCGGGTTTCGCGATGCGCTGTTGGAAATGTGCCTGCGTGTGGATATGAGCGATTTCAACACCATTGACATGTGCGGCACAGGTGGGGATGGGAAAAATACGTTCAACATTTCTACACTGGCCTCACTGGTGGTGGCCGGTGCGGGCGTGAAAGTGGTCAAGCACGGCAATTACGGGGTTTCCTCGTCGTGCGGGTCGTCGAATGTGATGGAGTACATGGGGTACCGGTTTACCGGGGATCGCGATACATTGAATCGCCAGATTGATCAGGCCGGTATTTGCTTTTTGCATGCGCCGCTGTTCAATCCGGCCATGAAGAGCATTGCGCCTATTCGCAAAGAGTTGGGGGTGAAGACGTTCTTCAATATGCTGGGGCCAATGGTGAATCCCTCTTTTCCGCAAAACCAGTTGGTGGGGGTGTTTAGTTTGGAGCTGGCGCGGATGTACAACTACATCTACCAGCAAACCACTAAAAACTATGCTATTTTGCACAGTCTTGATGGTTACGATGAGGTGTCGCTAACCAGTCCCTTTAAGGCCATCTTTCGTTCGGGCGAGCGCCTGATGACGGCTGCTGATTTGAACATGAAGACGCTGCGTCAGGAAGATATTTTTGGCGGAAACACCATTCCCGAAGCGGCTGCCATTTTTACCACTGTGTTGGATGGCAACGGAACCGACGCCCAAAACAATGTGGTATTGGCCAATGCCTCTATGGCCATTCATTGTGTGCATGCCGAAAAGGAAATGGACATTTGTTTGGAGATGGCACGCGAGTCGCTCATGAGTGGCAAGGCCAAGTTGGCTCTCAAACGCTTGATTGAAGCATAGTATTTATGAAACCTGCAAGGCTGTGAAGCCTTTAATGAATTGGATAATCAATAAGACATGACCATACTCGATAAAATCATTGCCCGCAAAAAAGAGGAAGTGGCAGCTGCCAAGGCGGCAGTCTCCATCAAAGATTTAGAGGATTCCAAGTATTTTGAGCTGGATTGCCCCTCGCTCAAGGCCTTTTTGCAAGACCCCGCCAAGACCGGTATCATTGCTGAGTTTAAGCGCCAATCGCCCTCCAAGGGCATCATTAACGACACCGCTCTGGTGCCCGATGTGACTCGTGGTTACGAGGCTGCCGGTGCTTCGGGCATTTCCATCCTTACCGATACTGATTTTTTTGGCGGCTGTTATGCCGATTTGTCGCTGGGGCGCGACTCGGTGGAGATCCCCATTCTTCGCAAGGATTTTATGATTGACACTTATCAGGTGTATGAAGCCAAGTCGATGGGGGCAAGCGCCATTTTGCTGATTGCCGCCGTGCTCACCGATGCCCGTGCCCGCGAACTGGGCTCCCTGGCCAAAGCCATGGGCATGGACGTGCTCATGGAGGTCCACAACCGCGAAGAACTTGACCTGGTGAATCATTATGTGGATATTGTGGGGGTGAACAATCGCGACCTCAAGACCTTTGAAGTGAGCCTCGAAAACAGTGTCAAGCTGGCTTCATACATGCCTGCCGATACTGTGAAAATCAGCGAGAGCGGCATTTATACCGTCGAAGATATTCGCTATCTGCGTTCTCATGGTTTTCAGGGGTTTCTCATTGGTGAGAATTTTATGCGCGAAGCAGATCCGGGTAAGGCCTGTGTTGAATTCAGCGCTAAGTTGAGATAGGTTCGAACGCAGAGACGCCATGACGCAGAGATGTGTTGATTCTGCATTGTGATCGTCATGTAGGTTAAATGGGCACGTTGTTTCAAACCTTTCAGGTCTTCAAGACCTGAAAGGTTTCAGCCTCATGCCGGCCTATT
This sequence comes from Breznakibacter xylanolyticus, assembly GCF_003254275.1. Lineage (GTDB taxonomy): Bacteria > Bacteroidota > Bacteroidia > Bacteroidales > Marinilabiliaceae > Breznakibacter > Breznakibacter xylanolyticus. The sequence goes on from NZ_QKZK01000009.1 coordinate 69,598, forward strand.
ATCCGATTGTGAGTACGATTACAAATCCGCGCCAGCGAAAAAGTTATATAACTATAAGCACCTTTGTGTTTTAGTGTTTATTAAAATTTTTATGTGATGAAAATTAAAGTGTGCGGCATGCGCGACGCCGATAATATTCGGCAGCTATTAGCGCTTAACCCCGATTATGTCGGTTTTATCTTTTATCCGCCTTCATTGCGATACGTGGGGGGCGATTTCCCTGTTGAAGTGTCGGCATTGGTGACGGGCGCCAAAAAGGTGGGGGTGTTTGTGGATGCCGATTTTGCCGATATGCGCGAGATCATCTTTCATCACAAGCTCGATGCCGTGCAGCTGCATGGCAAGGAAACCCCCGGTGAATGCTGGCTGCACCGCTCCTTAGGGCTGACGGTTATCAAGGCTTTTGCCATTGACGAGCAGTTCGATTTTTCGGTGCTGGAACCTTACGTCGATGCGGTTGATTATTTCCTTTTCGACACCAAAACTCCGCAGCATGGCGGCAGTGGGGTGAAGTTCAATTGGGACATTCTGAAAAATTATAACAATGCCAAACCCGTGTTTTTGAGCGGGGGCATTGGTGAGGATGACGTGGCGGCTATCCGCGCGTTGACACATCTCGATATTCATGCCGTGGATGTGAACAGCCGTTTTGAGGTATCTCCCGGGGTGAAGGACGTGGATAAGTTGAAGCGTTTTTTTGATCAAATAAAACAGACATCATGGGACAGGTGAAAATTTATGGGTTGGCCAAGGCATTGGATGACCATCGAACCGAAATATCCGATGTGATTCATTCATGCGTGACCGAGGCCTTGAAATTTCCTGCCGACAAGCGGTTTCATCGCTTTTTTCCCATGCAACCGTGTGATTTCATTTATCCTGCCGGTCGTTCTGACCGTTATGTGATTGTGGAAATACACCTGTTTGAAGGGCGAAGTGTCGATGCCAAAAAGATGTTTTATCGACTGATGTACCAACGGTTCAATGCCCTATTGGGGGTAGATGCAACCGATTTGGAGATCATCTTCATCGAAACTCCACGTCATAACTGGGGTATTCGTGGTGTTGCCGGTGATGAGCTGGTGGTTGACTATCAGGTGAATGTGTGAAAGTAAGACAGTCTTATTTATCCTCTTTCAAAATTATTGACCGACACCGAGATATCTTATTGTGAATGTATAACGGGGGCGATTATCATTTAATTTTGCCGTCGCCTTCACCATCATTTTATTAATATTTTACCCTATTATCATGTCTAAATATCACGCAGACCAGCGAGGCCGCTACGGGAAGTTCGGTGGGGCATATATCCCCGAGATGTTGCAACCCAACATCGACGACCTTAATGAACGATATCTTCCGATTATCAATTCCCAAGCGTTTCAGGATGAGTACAAAAGCCTGTTGAAGGATTACGTGGGACGCCCGTCGCCCCTTTATTACGCCAAGCGGTTGTCGGAGAAATATCATACCAATGTTTATCTCAAGCGCGAAGATCTCAATCACACCGGGGCTCACAAAATCAACAATGCCATTGGTCAGATTCTGATTGCCAAAAAAATGGGCAAAAACCGCATCATTGCCGAAACCGGTGCCGGCCAACATGGTGTGGCCACTGCCACGGCTTGCGCCCTGATGGGGATGCAGTGCGTGGTGTACATGGGTGAGGTGGACATTCAGCGTCAGGCGCCCAACGTGGCGCGTATGAAGATGTTGGGTGCCGAAGTACGACCTGCACTTTCTGGTAGCAAAACGCTCAAAGATGCCACCAACGAGGCTTTGCGCGACTGGATTTGCAACCCCACCGATACATTTTACCTCATTGGTTCTGTGGTGGGGCCGCATCCTTATCCCGATATGGTGGCTCGTTTACAGGCTGTTATCAGTCATGAGATTCGTGAGCAAATGTTGGAGAAAACCGGGACCCCCAATCCCGATTACGTCATTGCGTGCGTGGGAGGCGGTAGTAACGCAGCCGGCACGTTTTACCATTTTCTCGATGAAGAAGGTGTGCGTTTGGTGGCTGTTGAGGCCGCCGGAATGGGCGTCGATTCGGGCGAAACGGCAGCAACCATTGCTTTGGGTGATGTGGGCATCATTCATGGGAGCAAAACGTATCTGATTCAGGACGAAGATGGGCAAATTGTGGAGCCTTACTCCATTTCGGCCGGTCTCGATTATCCCGGTATTGGCCCCCAACATGCTCATTTGAAGGACACCGGGCGTGCCATCTTTTTGTCGGCCACTGATCAGGATGCTTTGGATGCTGCCCTTGAATTGACCCGCCTCGAAGGCATCATTCCTGCGCTTGAGTCGGCCCACGCTTTGTCCGCTCTGCGTAAAATGACCTTTCAGCCATCCGATAAAGTGGTCATCACCGTGTCGGGTCGTGGCGATAAGGATATGGAAACATATATGAAACGCTTTCAATTATAATCGACACCCCTCAGCGGGCGCCGTCTTACTTTGTGTATATTCATCAAAACCAGACGATGTCAATACCTTCTGCCGCGCAACCATCCATACAACTGGAAGGAACCATTCCCCTAGGGCGCAATATTCGGGAGTATGAACTGATGTTTAACTTATGGTCGATGCGGGATACGGTCACATACCTTGATTGTGGAGCCGGCCCCGCGTCGTTCAATGCCGAAATGACGGTTCGTGGTCGCAGGGTGGTATCTGTGGATCCGCTTTACGAACTCTGTAGGGCAGATTTGGCAGAACGCGTGGAGTCTGCGTTACCCGGCATCATTGCGCAGGTGAGTGCTGCCCGACATTTGTATCGATGGGATATGCATGGTTCTCCCGAGCGGTTATCGCAATCGCGGGGAGAGTCGGCTCAGCATTTCCTGGCCGATTACGATCAGGGGCGTCACGATGGGCGATACGTGGCAGCATCGTTGCCGCAGTTACCCTTTGCCGATGAGTCGTTTGATGTGGCCGTTTGTTCGCACTTGTTGTTCTTGTATAGCAAGGTGTTTGATGCCGGTTTTCACATCGATGCCATTCGTGAATTGTTGCGAGTAGCGACCGAGGTGCGCATCTTTCCCTTGTGTGATCTTAATGGGGAGGTGTCGCCCCATTTGCGTGAGGTGGTGAAAACGTTACGAAAGGAGCGCTGCCATACGCAAATTATTAATGTACCTTATGAATTTCAGCGGGGAGTGAATCAGTGTTTGCTCATCCGCAAAAAACGTTCGTTATGACAAATCGCATTCAACAGCTTTTTCAGCAAAAAAAAGATATTCTTTCGGTTTATTTTACGGCCGGTTACCCCACACTCAACGATACGGTTCGCATCCTGCAGGCGCTCGAGAAATCGGGTGTTGACCTGGTGGAGATTGGGATGCCTTTTAGCGATCCTTTGGCCGATGGTCCGACCATTCAGGCCAGTAGTCTGGTGGCGCTTAACAATGGTATGACCATAAAAGTGCTTTTTGAGCAACTGGTTCATATTCGCAAAAGTGTGACCATTCCTTTGGTGTTGATGGGGTATGTGAATCCGGTGCATAAGTACGGCATCGAAGCGTTTATCGCCAAGTGTGCCGAAGTTGGGGTGGATGGTGTGATTATCCCCGATTTGCCTTTTAATGAGTATCTTGATGATTACAAGCCTACGTTCGATGGTGCGGGGGTGGCCAATATCAACCTGATCACGCCACAGACGCCCGAGTCGCGCATTCGCCTGATTGACGAAAATACCAACAGCTTCATCTACATGGTGTCGTCGGCAGCTGTTACCGGAGCCAAAAAGGGGTTGGCACCCGAGCAGATTGCCTATTTTGAGCGCATCAACGCCATGAAACTGAAGAATCCCACGCTGATCGGTTTTGGCATCAGCGACCGTGAATCATTTTTGCAAACCTGCAAGCATGCTTCCGGAGCCATTGTGGGCAGTGCTTTTGTGAAAATGATTGGGGAATCCCCAAATCTTGAATCGGATATCGAAACGTTTGTAAATAACATTAAACGAGGCTAAGCTGATTTAGATTTTGAGAGACACAAAGATGTGGAGGTGCGATTGAAAACCTCTATCATCTTTGTGTCTCTGAGTTTTGATGGTGTTTTTCAATACAATATTGCTATTTTTGCATCTCAATTTACGAACAACCATGAATCAATCACATAGCGAAACAGCCATCATTCGCATTCATTGTCCGGATCAACGGGGCATTGTGGCGCGTGTAACCGACTTTATTCATCGCAATAACGGTAACGTTGTGGCACTCGATCAGCACACCGACCGCGACGATAAGCGTTTTTTTATGCGCATTGAGTGGGAACTCGATGGTTTTGCGCTCACGCGCGAGCAGATTGCGCCTGCTTTTGAGTTTGCCATTGCCACGCCATGTAAAATGACCTGGCGCATCGACTTTTCGGACGAGATTCCACGCATGGCTATTTTTGTCTCCAAAATGTCGCACTGCTTGTACGACTTGTTGTCGCGCTATCGCAGCGGTGAGTATAAGGTTGAGATTCCCTTGGTGATCAGTAACCACACCGATTTGGAAGAAGATGTGCGCAAGTTTGGCATCGATTTCATACACATTCCGGTGACGGCAGCCAACAAAGCCGAACAGGAGCAAAAGGAACTGGATGTACTTCGAGAACGTGGCGTTGACTTTGTGGTGCTGGCGCGTTACATGCAGGTGCTGTCTGAGAATTTTGTGAACCACTACCCCGAACGCATCATCAACATACACCACTCGTTTTTGCCCGCTTTTGCAGGAGCCAAGCCTTATCATGCGGCACATGCACGGGGTGTGAAACTCATAGGTGCTACCAGTCACTATGTGACATCCGACTTGGACGCCGGGCCTATCATTGATCAGGGCGTGTCGCGCATTAGCCATCACGACAGCATCGATCGTTTAGTACAAAAGGGGCGTGATATTGAAAAAATCGTTCTTTCGCGTGCCGTGAAGGCACATATTGAGCGCAAAACGTTGGTTTATAACAACCGAACTGTGATTTTTAATTAATTGAGGCCGGGTTGTCCGATATTTCTGAATTTATGTCATCGACAAAACAAAACATCGTCATCGTCAAGTATAATGCCGGCAACATTCGTTCGGTGAACAATGCCTTGGTGCGTTTGGGGCATGAGGGGCTCATCACGGCCGACCCGGAGTTGATTCGCAAGGCCGACAAAGTGATTTTTCCCGGCGTGGGCGAGGCCAGTAACACCATGAAGTATCTGAACGACACCGGTTTGGGTGCGTTAATTAAGGAACTTCGTCAGCCGGTGTTGGGTATCTGCTTGGGCATGCAGCTCATGGGAAGCCATTCAGAGGAAGGCGATGTTGATTGCCTGGGTATTTTTGATGAGCCGGTGCGTAAGTTTCAGTTGCCCAGTCCCAATCCCGAAAACCTAAAAGTGCCGCAGATGGGGTGGAATCGCATTTACGATTTGCGCAGCGACTTGTTTGATGCTTCGCTCGAAGGTGAATATGTTTACTTTGTGCACAGCTATTACGTGGCCAAAGGCAACGACACAGCTGCTACCACCGATTATTTGTTGCCCTACAGTTCAGCTCTTCAGCGCGACAACTTTTTTGCCACCCAGTTTCATCCCGAAAAAAGCGGGAAAGTGGGTGAGAAGATGTTGGCCAACTTTTTGAAGATGTGATGTTGCAAGAGAAGTGACAAAGTTGCAAAGTAACAAAGTGCCAGAGTGATGAAGACGTATAGAGATTTGATTGCTTGGCAAATGTCGATGGTATTGGTGACAATGGTTTATGATGTTTCAAGGAATTTTCCAAAGGACGAAGTTTATGGACTCACCAATCAGATGCGTCGAGCGACAGTGTCGATTCCTTCAAATATCGCTGAGGGATTTGAGCGTAACTCAAAAGCTGAATTGATTCGATTTTCTCAAATTGCGATGGGTTCAATATTTGAATTGCAGACGCAGGTTGAAATTGGACGGAATTTGATGTTTATCGATGATGAGGTATTTCAGAGGCTATATGAACAGACAAGGGAGGTTGAGCGAATTTTATCTGCCTTCATAAAGTCTCAAAAAGATTAAATTAACGTACTTAGGCACTATATCGCTAAGGTACTTAGGCACTATAAGAGATGATTCAACTAATTCCCGCCATCGATTTGATTGACGGCAAATGCGTCCGATTGAGTAAGGGCGATTACGACACGAAAAAGATTTACAACGAGAACCCCCTTGAGGTGGCGCTTGAATTTGAAGCGCATGGCATACAACGGTTGCATCTTGTTGATTTGGATGGCGCCAAGGCTGGTCGCATTATTAATCACAAAGTTTTGGAAACCATTGCTTCCAAAACCGGTTTGGTGATTGATTTTGGCGGTGGCTTGAAAACGAGCGAAGACCTGCGCATTGCCTTCGAGAGTGGCGCCAGTATGGTGACCGGTGGGAGCATCGCTGTAAAAAATCCCGATGAGTTCACTGGGTGGGTTCAGAAGTATGGTTCCGGAAAAATCATTTTGGGGTCGGATGTCAAGGATCGGAAAATCGCTGTTTCAGGTTGGCTGGAGACATCAAATTTGGAGCTGTTCCCCTTTTTAGAAGACTATATGGCCAAGGGCATCACCCAAACCATTTGTACCGATATCAGTAAAGATGGCATGCTGGAAGGACCTTCGCTCGAATTATACGAAGAAATTCAAGCGCGTTTTCCATCGTTGTTTCTCATTGCCAGCGGCGGCGTGAGCAGCATGGACGACATTGAGAAATTGCATCAGGCCGGTGTGCCGGCGGTCATTTTTGGAAAGGCCATTTATGAAGGGCGCATTTCCATGGCCGAAATTGAACGTTTCCATACGTATTGATGTTTTAATAGGATAACATAAATAAAGATGTTGGCAAAACGAATCATCCCTTGTCTGGATATCAAGGATGGCATGACTGTGAAGGGGATCAAGTTTTTGGAAATCAAAACAGTGGGCGATCCTGTGGAGTTGGCGGCCATGTATGCCGAGCAAGGCGCCGATGAGTTGGTGTTTCTCGATATTACTGCCAGTCACGAGGGGCGAAAGACGTTTGTGGATTTGGTGCATCGCATCGCTCGCCACATCAACATCCCGTTTACCGTTGGAGGTGGCATTAGTGAGCTGAAGGACGCCGAGGCGTTGCTCAATGCCGGTGCCGATAAAATCAGCATCAACTCCTCGGCCGTGCGTAACCCGCAACTCATTGACGATATGGCGCGAAATTTCGGTAGCCAGTTTGTGGTGGTAGCCATTGATGCTAAAAAGGAACCGCAAGGCGATGACTGGGTGGTGACTGTCAATGGGGGACGAATCCCTACCGATAAACGCCTTTTCACCTGGGCTCGTGAGGCAGAAAGCCGGGGAGCCGGTGAGATTCTGTTTACCAGTATGGATCACGACGGCGTGAAGCAGGGGTTTGCCAACGAGGCCTTGGCACGCATTAGTACCGAGCTCTCCATTCCTGTTATTGCTTCGGGCGGAGCCGGCAAGATGGAGCATTTTAAAGATGTCTTCACCATTGGCAAGGCCGATGCAGGTCTGGCGGCCAGTATCTTTCATTATAATGAGATTCCAATTCCGCAACTCAAGCAGTATCTCAAGGGCGAGGGAATTGTGATACGTTAAGTGTCGGTTTGTTTTATTTAATTAACTATAGCATTTACTTGTGGGCAATTCCATTCTTCGGTGTCTGACTTTATTCGAATGTGATTTGATGTTGGAACGCAGGATTGAATTGACAGCAATATCAAAAAAATAATACATCATGAAAGTCGATTTTACAAAATCACCCGACGGCCTTGTGCCGGCCATCATACAGGACAATAGCACCGGAAAAGTGCTGATGCTTGGTTATATGAATCAGGATGCTCTAGACAAGACACAGAAAGAAGGCAAAGTGACCTTTTTTAGTCGATCCAAGAAACGACTATGGACCAAGGGCGAAGAGTCGGGGCATTTCCTGAACTTGGTGTCCATGGCTTCCGATTGCGACGATGATACGTTGCTCATTAAGGTGAATCCCGTAGGACCCACTTGCCACACCGGCTCCGACACCTGCTGGAATGAAGTCAATGAGGTGGATGATCTCTTGTTTTTAAAGCATTTGCAGGATTTCATCGACAAGCGCAAGCAGGAGATGCCTGAGGGGTCTTATACCACTTCATTGTTTAATAAAGGGACTCGTAAAATTGCTCAAAAGGTAGGCGAAGAGGCTGTTGAGACCATCATTGGCGCCATGGCCAATGATGATGAAAACTTCCTGTACGAGGGAGCAGATTTGCTTTATCATCTCATTGTGCTGCTGACGTACAAGGGGTATCGTATTGAGGATTTAGCGCGTGAATTGAAGAAGCGGCACAAGTAAGATTAGGTTTGCAGTTTTGCATAAACTTTTTTGGGCTATTTCGGAGAACAGGATGCTTGTAATAGAGACTGTTTTCCGAAATAGCCTTTTTTATATCATACCGAGTCAAAGGTGTGTGAATCAGCCGAAGCATCATTGGTGGAGGTCTTGAAGAACCCGATGATACCCTTGAGGCTTTCGGCCTGAGCTGAGAGTTCTTCGGCGTTTGAGGCCATTTCCTCGCTTGCAGCAGCATTTTGCTGAATGACGTGGTTAAAGTCCTGAATGGCTCGGCTCACTTGGTTGGTGCCGGCACTCTGTTCGGCCGATGAAACTGAAATCTCTTTAACCAGTCGGGTGGTTTCATCAACGCGAGGAAGGATGTCCAATACCTTGTTTTGAGCAGCTTCGGTCATCGTGAAACTTTCTTTGGCCAGTTTCACGATTTCGTGGGCGGCGTTGCGGCTGCCTTCGGCCAGTTTTCGGACTTCGCCGGCCACCACTGCAAATCCTTTACCGGCATCGCCGGCTCGGGCAGCTTCTACGGCTGCGTTAAGCGCCAGAAGGTTGGTTTGCAGTGCAATGTTGTTGATGACCGATATTTTGGATGCAATCACGCGGTTGGCTTCCAGTGCTTTAGATGACTGTTCCTGTACAAGCAACATTCCTTCGTTGGCTTCTTCCGAGATGCGTTCGGTTTCACGGGCGTTGTTGCTGTTTTGGTCGATGTTGGAGGTCATTTGTTCGATGGTCGATGAAATTTCTTCGGCCGACGAAGCTTGTTCCGAAGCTCCCTGCGACACCTGAATGCTGGCCGTGGTCAGTTGTTTGCTGGCAATGAGAATGTGGTCGGCACCTTCGATGATTTGCTGAATGATGCCGGTGAGTTTTTGCCGCATCTCTGAAAATGCATGGTACAATTTGCCGATTTCGTCGTTTGATACTTTGATTTCCTGACTGTAGGTCAGGTCGCCATCGGCCATCTTAGAGGCCATGGTGGCCATGCTGCCCAGTGGTTGAATCAAACGGTTGATGTAGTAAACGCCGGCAGTCACCATCAATAAGCAGATGATGGTTGAGGCAAATAACAAGCGCCATAGTAAGTTGCGAGCTTCGGCTGTGACCACCGACATGGGGATGGAATAACGAACCTGCCAGGGATAAATGGTTTTGCCCACGACCAGGGGGACGGCAATTTCAAGCGTTTCGGCATTCTCGGTAATGCTCATTTTCCCTTGTTGGATTGATGTTTGGATGGTTTTCATGGTGTCTCCTTCGGTAATGGGGTGTCCCACTTTGGTGGGTTCAAGGCGGTTGGCTACATATATGCCTTTGTTTGACACGATGCTGAGCTGAAAATCTTTGTTTGCAGAATCTCTCTCAGCCACCAGTTGTTGAACGAAATTGATGGGGTAGTCGATGCCGGTTACCCCAATGGGTTTCCCCTTGAGTAGAATGGGAGTCATGCAGGAGATCATCATCACATCCACTCCTTGCACCGGGTAGATGACGGGTTCGGTGAGGAAGTCGGTTTTTATTTTCATCGGTTCCCAGTACCAGGGCGCCATTTCGGCCGTTTGGTAGTCGATGAGGACGTCAATGCTCAGTTCGTTTCCGGCTTTGGTGTAATACGAAAGAAACCTTCCGGTGGCATCGTGAGCCGGAGCGTCCATCCATGCAATGTCGTTTCCGTCGTAGGCATTGGGTTCGAAGGCGATGGTCAGTCCCAGAAAGTTACTGTTTGAAAAGAGAACTTCTTGTGCAATTGCTGTGTATTCGGTTCTTTTTAATTGTCCTTTGCCATTGCCAATGCTTTGCGAAGCCATTGTATGGGCAAAGTGTCGCGACCCTTCCATGGCCGAGTTGAGGATGTGGCGAATGTCACCGGCTATATCTTCGGCTGTGGCTACGGCTCGTTCTTTGGCCGTGGTAATGGCGATGCGGCGGGTTTGAATGGTGCTGATAATTATTATGGCTGCAACGGTAATTAGGATTGCCAATGCAATGAGGATTCCTGTTTTCATCCTCAGCGAGAAGGTGTGTTGATGGATTTGTTTCATAACAGATGTCGTTAGTGGGCGATGAAAAATAGAAATCCGAAATAATGGCTTTCTCCCAATGAGCGTTTTTATTGAGATGTTTGCCAGTGAAATGTTTGTCTTTTAAAAGGAGAGCTTAACCACGAAAAAGGAGTCATCGTTTTGGGGGTTGTGAACGATGGACAGGTTGAGCGGTACCGAAAATTGTTCGGTGATGCGGATATCCTTTTCCGCTTGTATTCCTACGTTTACAAATCCCGTATTTGAGGCATAAAAGCCGTTGTCGGTGAGGGTTGCTCCGGCAAAGGCCGAAAGGTTATAGTCGTTGATGATGAAAGGGTAGGCTGCTTCAAAATATGTGGAGTAGAGTTGCTGGCCTTCGTCATCGCGGTCGTAACCAAAGATGAAGGTGCTGGCGGTGATGGTGATGGGATGCTTGTCGCTTGGGGTGGTGTAGGTGAGGCAGGCTTCTACCAGATGGCCGGTATAGTCTTTGCGCCATTCAGTCCAGTTGGTGGCAGAGAGGTTGGTCTCGTCTTCGTTGTAATAATCGTTTATCGACAGGGTTAGGCCTTTGGTGCTGTAGGAGAGATAAAGGTCAATCTCAGCATAGTTTTTGCCGGTGGCGTATGATGCCCATCCCATCAGCGATAAACCACCATACGAGAAGGTGGCGTAGGGTTGAAGGTTGGGTGAGTCGCTGAATTGTAAGCCGCGCCAAATATATCGGCTCACCATATCGAAACCGCCGTCAAAAGATACTTTGGTAGAGTCTTGCGCCGGGCTGAATAGTGGTATTAAGATAAATGCAAGAGCCAGGGAGAGCTGTTTTTTTGTCATGGTGTTAGTTTTGGTGAGGAGGAATTGATCATCACTTGATTGAGTAAATTACAAGTTGTTGGTGAGAATATCAATAACTTGTGTGAAGGGGAGGTATTTTTGTTTGTTGTTGAATGTCAAGGGGTTATATTTGTGGTGATTGTGAAAAGATGTGAATTTTGTGAAAAACATCACAAATCAGTAACCTTTTACTTGAATAGACGTTCAATTATGCAGATACTTAAATATCAAATTGCAATGAATCGGAAAAGCATTTTAAAAGCAGCAGTGATTGGCGTTGTTTTGGTAGTCGCAGGTGGTTTGTTGACGCTCAACGCCGGGGAACGCAAGGATTATAAGTCGATGAGCAATGAGGAGATATTACAGCTCCCCGTGAGTGAGTTGGCCGAATTGTCTTTGGATGAACTGATGGCAATTTCTGATAAATTCAGATACGCCGAATAATATTAGGATTGGGTTTTTTATAGGAAAGGGTTAATTGTAGGGAAAAGAGGGCGCCTGTGATGGGTTGCCCTCTTTTTTATGCTTCGGATTGTAACTTTAGGTAACTCTGTACCAGTTTGATTTCTCCGTATGAAACCGTTTCGCCCAGTGCGTTTTTTGTGTCGGAGAGACTTGTCATGCGGTTGTTTTGAAGATATTCGCTGATGGTGTCAATTTTTGAGGGTTCCATGATTTCGGTGAGTTCCAGTTGCCCGTTTTCGACATAGCGACTCAGATGACCTTCGATGGTGGCGGGCACCATGCCTCTGTTTTGGGCAATGTCGTTGATGGACATTCCCTGTCGTAACATTTGGTAGCTAAGCTCATGGGTGGGGATTTTGGGTTCTTTTTTTTCTTCGTCGATGCCCATGGGGATGATTTCGGCCGTTTCAATGTTGTTTTCTTTTCGGTAGGCCATCACCATTTCCATGATGGCCGGGCCGTAGTCGGCAATTTTCTTTTTACCTAGGCCTTTGATGTTTTTAAGTTCGGGCATGTAAAGGGGCAGTTTGTTGCATATCTCGGCCATGGTGGCCGTAGGCAAAACCACATAAACGGGTGCATTGAGTTCTTCGGCCTTATGATTGCGCCAGGTTTTGAGGCGGGCATAGAGCTTGGGATGTTCAATGGTGAGTGAGGCGGCTTCGTCGCTGTCGTTGCTTTTCCGGGCGGTAGAGGCCGTGATTTCCGTTGGGGCGATGGCAGCCCTGCCTTTGGCGTCGAGGTAGGTCTTGATGTCGAAACCATGGGTGCTGGCTTTAAAACAGGCCATCTTTATATTCAGTTCTTCTGCAAAGCGGGTAAAAGCTTCGCCAACTTGCTTTTTGATGGTTTTGTTGTCGCTGATGACCGAGGTGCTTTTTAATGGTTTTTCGAGCGATGTGGTCATTTTATCGGCAAACCAGGAGGTGGCTTTGCGAATGCGTTCCTGTAAGGGTTCGTTTTGGGTGATGTCAGGAACAATGTTGGTGTATTGTCTGATTTGGTTGGTAAACTTGTCGGCCACAGGCAGAATGTCGTTGCGGAATTCGCTGAGCATGGTGCCGATTGAAGTAGTGAGGCTGCCGTGCAGGGCATTGGCATGTTCACCTGTTTGACGGTGCAAATAGGTGAGGCGGTTTGTCAGGGTGGCGAGGTTAAAGAGTTCGAACAGTAACTGGTGTTGGTAGTTGATGCGAGCTTCGACCAACTGTTGTTGGTCGGGCTGGTTTTGTTCAACCTGTTGTGTGAAGGATTGCACGCTAGTGTCGGCATGCAGACTTGCCGGTGAAATGGGGCTGCTGAGCACCATTCCTTCGAGCGTTTTGCATCGACTCAGAGCCACGTAAACCTGGCCGTGGGCAAAGGAGGCGCCGGCGTCGATGATGGCTTTTTCGAACGTGAGACCCTGACTTTTGTGGATGGTGATGGCCCAGGCCGTTTTAAGGGGGTACTGGGTGAAAGTGCCGGTTTCGGTTTCGGTAATTTCCTGACTTTCGGCATCGATGCTGTACTTGATGTTGCTCCACTTTTGTTGTGTCACGGCAATGGGTTCTTCGTTGTCACAGCGCACAAATAGCGTGTCGTCGATGATTTTCTCCAGGATACCGATTTTGCCGTTGTAATATCGTTTTTCGGGTGAGGGGTCGTTTTTTACAAACATGACCTGAGCCCCAAGCTTGAGGCGCAACTCACCATCGGTAGGGTAGTTGTATTCGGGGAAGTCACCCTTCACTTCTGCCCGGAACAGGTGAGGGCGGGTGGAGAGGTTTTGCAATTGCCGTTCGTTGATGGCTTTGGCCGAGTGATTGTGGGTGGTGAGGATGATGTATCCTTCGTGTATCTGATCGGCAAAGCCGGGAATGTAGCGTTGGTTGAGGCGCGCAACGGTGGCGGCATCCATTTGTCGGTTGCGCACGCGGTTCAGCAGGTCGATGAATTCGGGGTCGCTTTGGCGGTAGATGTGCTTGAGTTCGATGTTGACGCTGGCCGTTTGTTGCAGGGCTTTGCTGGCAAAGAAAAATGGAGTGGAGTAATGTGTTTTCAGAAGCGCCCATTCGTCCTCCTTGGCCACGGGCGCCAGCTGTTGCAGATCGCCAATCATGAGCAGTTGCACGCCGCCAAAGGGGAGGGTTCGGTTGCGGTAGGTGCGCAGCACGGTGTCGATGCCGTCGAGCAAGTCGGCGCGCACCATGCTGATTTCATCTATCACCAGCAACTCCATGCTTCGAATGATGTTGATTTTTTCTTTTGAGAATCGACGGTTGTAGCTCTCGTTCAGAGCCATGCCTGGTACGATGGGGCCAAAGGGGAGCTGAAACATGGAGTGAATGGTAACGCCCCCCGCGTTGATGGCGGCTACGCCCGTGGGAGCCACCACCACCATTCGTTTGAGTGCGTCATGGCGCAGACGTCGCAAAAAGGTGGTCTTGCCCGTACCGGCTTTCCCGGTGAGGAAGACGTTGCGGTTGGTGTATTGTACAAAGTTGTAGGCCAGTTCTATTTGCGAGTTTTCTGTCATGATGCTCGTGTGTTATTTGCTTTCGTTGAGCCACGCCAGTTCGGTGCGTACCTCCTCGATGGTGTTTGCCCATCCGTCTATATTGGCATCTGTGGCTTGTTGTAACCACCGAGTGGCCTGTTGTATGCCATCGTTGCCCGAGCGTGCCAATTGTCTTATCAGGTGTGAGATGCCTCGTTTTTCAATGGCAGAGGTCTCCTTTGAAGTTGGGATGAGGTTGGGTAATATATTTAAAATGTTGGTTGATGTCAAGATGTTGTTGCGCAAGCTCCATCCCAATGCCAAGAGGGCCGTGGCACGTATGTTACCGTCGGATGACGCGAGTAGCTGTGGTGCGATTTCCGGGAGCTTGGGCATCTTTCCAAGCAAGTTAATGGCCATTTGTTCGGCTAGTTCGGGGTTGGCGATGAGGTCGCACCATTGCAGGGCTTCGTTGGGGGCAAGGCTGAGCGGATCGGCCACCAGTGTTGCGAGTATCATGGTTTCCCTGATTTGACGGTACCATAGCCGCACAGCCAGTTCGTTGCAGGGGGCTATGTCGCGAGCCAGTTCCTTGATGTGAGCCAGGGCGGCGCCATAGCTGAGGCGGTAACTGATGCCGCGCTGCTTTTGCTGGTCGACAGTTTCGCCGTTTTTACGCAGGTCAATGACTTTTAGGAGTTGTTCGATGTGTTGATCCACCTCCGGGTTGGGTGCGAAAAAGCGCGAGGTGGTCGTCTGTTTGGGTGTATTGAGTAGTGACATCATGTGTGTTCTCTGGTGAGGATGGCAAAATTACCATCCTTCGGCGTATTTATCCACTAAAAAAGCAAATTTGTGTGGGCATGTTTTGTGCTTTATAATCAGAGCTATTTGTTTGTAGGGGGAATGTTGGGGTTGAAAAAATGCACATTCGTGCAAAAAAAATGCATTCGGATTTGTTGGATGAAATGAATTATTTCTATCTTTGCAACGCTTTAGAGAAATGGTGAATGTAGCTCAGCTGGTTAGAGCACTAGATTGTGGTTCTAGGGGTCGCCGGTTCGAACCCGGTCTTTCACCCAAGCACAAAGCCCCGCAGAAATGCGGGGCTTTTTTTGTTTTGGGGCTTGTTGGAAAATGAAAACACCCCCGTCGGGTACTGTGCCTGATGGGGGTGTTGTGTTTTGCAATGTTGATTACTGAATGGCAGTGGGGCCACTCACCCACTCAAACTGACCTTTGCCAATTACTTTATATACCATTGTATGGGTGGGCGCCGTTACAGAATTGCCGGTATAGATGGCCACTTTGAGGGTGTAGGTTACCTCAACCCCTTCTATCGGCTCGGCATCGGGGTTCATCTTGGTCAATGCATGCGCCATAACTGTTCGCAGGCGCTCGGTCATCATGGTGGTGACTTCGGCATCGCTCTTTCCTTCATAGCCGGCTGCATATTGAGTTCGTGCAGCCGAGGGGCGCATGTCGATGTTGTTGTAGTAGGCCGATGTGCCGGCGTAAAGTTCGTTATTGCCATAACTGCTCACATATCCTTGTCCTTTAGCGCTGATGCCCAGCTGTGCCTGGTCGATGTTTTCCCACACCCAGTCAGTCGCAGCCTGGTAATAAGCTGTTGAAATGGGATCGTTTTTCACCGGCACAAGGCTGAGTACCACGCTGGGATTGTACACCCATACGCCATTGGCACGAACAAACTGATCGGTGACGGTAATTGTTTCATTATTCTTGCTCCATTTACCCGAGGTAAAGGTATAGGCATCGGCCAGATAGGTGACTGTCTTGGTGCTTGATGAATAGTATTTGTATCCAATCATCATCTTGTTGCCTTCCTGTGCATAGGGATATTTTGAGGAAAGGAACTGTGGTAAATAGTTGGCCGGAGCCATAGAACTGCTAAAGTTTTTGTTGGTGATGCCCATAGCCAGATAGTCATCCACACTCAAGGCATAGGCGTTGGTCATGGGCGCCCATTTGGAGCCCGAATACTGGTAGTAGGCGCCCTGCTCCGACACACCGGTCGCCGTGACGCCAAGTGAGAGCACCTTCACGTGATCAATTTCCCAAGTGGCTGCGTTGGCCAAATTCGACTGGTAGTGAAAGCCAATATAAATTTTTTGTCCCTGCCAGGCCGATAAGTCCAGATTTTCAGTTTCCACAAATACATAGTCCCTGCCGGTGGGCTTGGTGGTGGGGGTGAGGGTTGTCCAAGTGGCTGAAGCGGGGTTGTTGCCGTCAAAGTCGGTGCTGATATTGATGGTAATTTGATCCCACTGACCGTTCACGTACTTGGCTGTTTGGCGCACTTTTAAGGCCGGGCTTGTCATGGCCGACAGGTCGATGGCGGGTGAAATGAGCCAGTCGTTGTTCACCTGCTGGTAACCCGACATCTTCATGAAATTGTCGGGGTTGTAATAGCTGGCGCCCCATGCTTTGTCTCCTTCTAGTGAGAACGTATTGAAGGTGATGTTTTCTTCATTGTCAAAGGTTTCTTCCCACATCGTGGCATAGCCCGATTCGGGGGCATTGATTGTGTTATTGTAGTACACCAGGCAGATGTCGTTTTTAGCGGCATTGGGGTACACATTTTTTAGGATGACAGGCAGGTGTGTGCCCGGTGCTTCTGCCGGGAAGAACGATTTGGCCAGTCCCACGGTGGCATTGACGTTTTTATAGTCATCAGCGGTGAGAGTGCGCACTGTTTTTTCATAGTTGGCCACATCGGCTGCACGGCCTTGATTATAGTTATAGGTCACCTTCACGGTCGATCCGTCATCGGCCGTGCGATAGGTGTTCTTCAGAATGACAGGCAGGTAAGTTGAAGCCGGCAGGGTTGCTGAAAATAACTTGGTGGTTTTTAGATTGCTCAATTCAGTGGTTACACCAGCTGCTTCGGCCAGCGCTTTGTTGGTCGAAGCAGCTGCAACAACGGCATAGTCGGCGTCAGCCAGGGTGTAATCAATGGTTTTGATATCTGAGGGTTGCGCCAGATTATTAAAGCCCTCGAAGTTTTCTTCGTTATAGTCGCATGAGGTGGCCAATACAGCCAGTGCCATCATCGACGGAAGGATATATTTCTTAATCATACTCATCTGTATTAATTATTGATTCATTGGTGAACCCCCGGGGTTGTTACGCCCCAAGGGTTGATATAAAGAGGGGTTAAAAATCAGAACGATACTTTTAAGCGAACCGAGTAGGTGCGTCCAAAGCCATAAAACACGCGATAGGCCGAATCCCAGTTGTGCGTGCCGCCATCGTAAGCTTCGGCAATGTATTCCTGATTGAGCAAATTTTCCACGTTGCCTGAGAAAGTGGCGCGGGTACTACCCAGATCAAACGAGTAACTGGCATTCATATCCACGGTGCTGAAAGAAGGGATTTTCCATGGTGTGACATAGGTTTTTTCGGCGTTGCCAACCAGGTCGCTGCTGCTCACACTCCAGTCGGCATAGTTGCGGGCGGCAAAGTTATAGTCGATGCCCATGCGTAGATCCTTGGTGAATTTGATTTTGGCACCGGCGGCAGCGGTGGTTTGCGCCGAACCGCCCACTTCCACGCCCTTCATGTTAAGCTTGATGGAGGCATGGTCGGCGGCCTGTATGCCCGAGGCTATGGTTCCCTTGGTGTCGGCCAGCGGTTGCCCGCCATTGTTATAAAAGTACCCGGTGGCATTGTTGTTCCAGGTCCAGTCGCCATATGAGAACATGGCGGTTAGCTCAAGCCATTTGAGTGGTTGTGAAGCCAATTCCACCTCAATGCCCTGATGCAGGGCGTTTACCCCGGTCATGTTCACTGAAGCACGATCAATTACGATGCCGTTTTCGCTGATGTCGAATGACTTGGTCATGCTTTTGTCGCGCCATTCGGTGCGGTAAGCGTTCAGCTTTATATCCATCCATGAGGTACGGAAGCCATATCCGGCTTCTACCGAAAAGATTTTTTCATTGACGGCATCCGGGTTGGTAGCATTGCTCACCGTTGACGATAAAAAGGCACCACCCGAGAAAAAAGGCGCACGGCTGATATAACCCACGTTGGCAAACACGTTGTGATGGTCGGTCAGGTTGTAATTGGCACCCCCTTTGGCGGTGTAGCCAATGAAGCTCAAGGTCTCTGACTTTGCGTTGTCCTTGTCGTAATAAAAGCGGTCGTAACGCCAGTAGCTGGTGTTTGAGAGTGATCCGGCAGCAAAGGCACTTATCTTGCCCCGATTGTATTCCACTTGCCCAAACCCGCCTTCCTGCATTACATAGCCGTCATAGTCGCGGTACACCACATCGCCCACTTGCAGTTTTTTATAATTAAATTCATCGGTGCCGGCCTGTGCATGATTGGCCGATGAAACGCTGGCACGATAACGGTCAATATAGTAGTCGGCTCCATACAAGTCAATGAGCTCATTGGTGTGTTGTCCTTTATTGTAGCGCATGTCGATTCCTGCAGTGATGTCGAAATAATCGGCCACGGTTGTGTTATAGGTCGAGAGCAAACCATACCAGTTGTGTGCGTTAATCGATTTGGACATGGCCATCAGGGAACCGGTTTGGCTGGCGGCGTTCAGGTGATAAATCTGGTCGTAGGCAAAGGTGCCATCGGAATTGCGGAAGGTGGTGTTTAAGACGCCATTGGAGCTGCCGTACCAGTATCCCGAGTAGGTGCTGGTGGCTCCTTGTCCGCTGTAGCCGCTACCGCGTCCAATAGAGGTGTAAAGAGCCGTGCTCAGACTGCTTTTGTCGTTGATTTGCCACTGGTGATTAATGGAGATTTGGGGCTTATGGTACTGGTTGTACGACGAGGTTTTGCGCTCGCCATGGAGTCCGAAGCCATAGGTGGGGTTGTATTTATAAGGATTGTCGCCCTTCATGTAGTTCTTCACCTGTTGCCACCCTTCGATGGTGAGCCCGTCGTAGCTGCTGCGTTGGTAATGTTCCTGAGGCGAGCCAAAGGCGGTGAGTGAGATTTGGTGACGATCGTTGATGATCTTGGCGATACTCGCGAAGTAGTTGTAGCTCAGGAATTCGGTGCCTTGCACGTAGCCTTCGCCCCATGTTTTAGCGCCCAGCAGGGTTAATGCCCAACCATTCTCGTTGAGTCCGGTGGAGACATTGAAAAGCATCTTGTTGTAACCATCGCTACCCACGCCATAGGAAATGGCACCGCCTTTTTTGGCTTCGGTGGTAGTGGTCACGATGTTGATGGAGCCACCCACTGACGGGGCTGAGACTTTAGATGCGCCAACACCACGCTGGGTTTGGGTGGTGCGAATCACGTCCGACAGGCCGGCCCAGTTGCTCCAGTACAATCCGCCCCACTCCATGTCATTCATCGGGACACCATTGATGAGCACGGCCACGTTGGCCGACTGGAACCCGCGCATATTGATTTTGGAATCGCCATACCCCCCGGGGCCTTTCGTCGCCCACACGCCGGGAGTGGACTTAAAGATCTCGGGGAATTCCTGGGTACCCAGCTTCTCTTCAATCAACTTGGGTGTAAGGGTGCTCATGGCAATGGGGGTTTTGCGGGTGACTCCCACCGAGGCTGTTACCGATACTTCGCCCAGTCCGATGGCGTCGGGCGCGATGCGGATGGTGCCCAGATTGTCGGCATCGTTCTCGCTGACTTTGTGGGTCTTGTCTTTGTAGCCAATGTATTTGAGCAGTAGGGTCGTGGTTTTGGCATCGGTGTCGAGGTTGAACGAACCGTCAAACCCGGTAATGACGCCATTGGTGGTTCCGTCAATCATCACGGCTGCACCAATGAGGGGCTCATTGGTGTCGGCATCCACAATCTTGCCCTTGAGGTTGCGTTGTGCCAGCCCTGGTAAGGATATGGCCAGCAGGGTTAGCAATACAAATTGTTTCATCATTGATTATTGGTTTTTATTTGTTGTTGTTATTTTATTTTTGGATGTGTTGGGTTTGTGGGTTTCGTAGAGGCAGGGCATGCCCTGCCTCTACGGTGCCCGCACCACGGGGTCATTTCAATTTTAACCGTGTGGCATCCTTTTTCCGTGCCGCATCTACCCACGTGGCCGGTTCGATGTGCCAATTGTGGTTGGTCATCGTCCCCAGGGTGTCTTGTTGTTCTATGTAATGCATGAGCAAATCGCGGTAGTCCTCTTTTGATGTGCTCACCACCCGTTTGGCCAGTTCATCACTGCTGAGCCCAACGCCCTGTGTGAGATGCCCGCCCCCGCCATTGGCCCGGTATGAACTCATGGCCACCTTGTAGGTTGTAAGGGGGTCAAAAGGGCGTCCGTCGGTCATCTGCGTGATGGTGACCCGATCGCCGGCCGGTCGGGTCACATCCACCGTGTAACAGATTCCCTCGGCCGAAGACAGGTTGTAGGCATTGGCCGACAATCGGTTTTCGGCCGTGATGTTGAGCAGAGCATCGCCTGGACTCTTCATCTGGTTGAACCAGTTGGTGGCGGCATATTCCAGAAAACGATCCACTTCGTTACCCGTGAGCGACAAGGTGTAGAGCGTGTTGCTGTATTTATAAATCTTGAACAGGTCGTTGAGGCAGATGACACCGGTATCGGCTTTCACGTTCAAGGCCATGGGTTCGGCCATGGAGATGTCGGCGCCCGAATGGTGCAGTTGTACCCGATGGATGAGGTCGAGAAAGTCGCAATCGCCAAACAGGGCATCATTGATGTTGAGTGGAGTGGCCAAATGTCCGATACGTCGGCTTAGGTAGGTCTTTACTTCATGGATGTGAGGGGCGAAGGCCTGATTGAATGTCGGGTCGTCGGGCAGGTTTTTCAGGCTCACCAGTTTACTTGTGGCTTGATTGCCGGTGGTGGATATCGTCAGGTTGACCACACCCAAATAACGGGAGTGGCTTCCCGGGTTGACAATGGTCACCTGCTGTTTAAAGTCGTTGGTAATGGAATAATTGACCGGCTTGTGGTCGTGTCCGCATATCACCACATCAAACCCTTCGACCTTGCGGGCAATGAGCAGAGAGGCATTATGGTTGAAACGGTCCGTTTCTTTTTGTCCGCCATAGGTGGCATCTATACCTGAGTGAAAGAGTCCCACAATGGCATCGGGGCGATGTTTGTCCTTTACTTCTTGCACGAGTCGGGTCGCCGTTTCAATCATGTCTTCGAAACGCAGTCCCGACCATAGTGAGTAAGGGAGCCACTCCGGCACACCGGGGGTGGTGATGCCGATGATGGCAATGCGCTTGCCCTGGCGTTCAATGAGGGTGTAAGGTTGGAAGAAAGGGGAGTTGGTAACTGTGTCTATCACATTGCCGGCCAGCCATGGGAATTGAAATTCGGTGCGCAGGCGGTCGTAAACCGCATGGCCGCATTCAATATCGTGATTGCCCACTGTGGCGGCGTCGTATTGAAGTTGGTTCATCACCTGGGCGCAGATGTGCAGGGTGTCGGTTTTTACCTGGTTGTAGTAGTCCATCACGGGCTGACCCTGCAAAATATCGCCATTGTCGAGCAGGATAAAGGCGGTGTCGGCATTGGCGCGCATGTGGCGGGCATAGGTGCTCACCCGGCTCAATGACCCTTCGTCGGGGCGGTTGTTGATAAAGTCCCAGGGGAGGATGGTGCCGTGCACATCGCTGGTAACGGCAATCTGAATGGTAACGGGATGGGGGGCTACCTTAGGTTTGCGGGCTACAAGGGGAGCACAGGTAGTGAGCAGGAGATAAAACAGGATGATGTGTTTCATGGGAGTTACGGATGAATGGGAGTGTGAACGAATCGTGTATAGGTAATTAGTGTCAAGTGATTAATGAATCAAAGAGACACAAAGGCATAGCGTCGATCATTCCGGTATATCAGATGTGTTAGCCTGAGTTTTGTCCTCTTTGCTGGTTATGCTTCGTGTGACGTGCTGTTATTTGATGATTTTCACTGCCTTTTCGCCGTTGATGACCACCAGGGCAATGCCATTGGGGATATTTATGGCATCGATGGATAGTTCCGTTTCGCCATGGTAAGTGGCGTTCCAAAGCAGTTGGCCGGTGATGGTGCGTATCTCAACACGGAAAATTGGTGTGTTGGTCGTGATGTTGAGCATACCTGCTGTGAGTGACACGCCGTATGAAGCAGCCTGCTTGTTGGTGAGGCCTGCCGGAATGCCCCCAATGGCGGTGGCAAACTCGGGATGATCGATGAAGGGGTTTCGGTTTTTCTGGTATTTGTACACCACCTCGTTACGGTTGCGTTCAAAATCGTCCACCGCATCCTGGGCATGGCATTTGAGCAAGGTGGACTTCACACCCATGAAGGGTTGTTTATCCCCATCGCCAAAGATGCTTTCGGTGAGTTCCAGATCCGGTTCGCCATTTTTGCCTTCATACCGCACGGCCATGTATAGGATCATGCGTGCCACATCACCCTTCACGGCATCGCGGGGTTCGAAAGTGTAACGTGCGGAATTTTTGTAGCACCCGGTGGCCACATTGTTGTATTTCACCACCGATCCACCCTCGTCGAAATAGAGATTAGAGCGTGTGCTGTTGATGTTGTCGTTTTCGGGACGCAGATGATGGCAGTCGGTGCCGGCACCTTGTGATGTGCCAAAATCGCCGCGTGATTTGGCCCACACATGTTCGCGCGTCCAGCCTTTGGCGCTGTTGTATTCCTGTGCGGCATTCACGCTCAAGGCTGAATAGAGCAATATGACGTTTTCGGCATTGTCCGGATCACGATCACTCTCCTTCAGGATGTCCCAGGTATCGGTACTCGATGACGTATAGGGATAGGTCGTGTGTCCTTTAATAATGTTGTAAAGGGCAGCCTTGAGTTCGTCACCTGTTTTGCCATCGGCATTCAGGTAGTAGTTTTGTGGTATTTGTGCCCAGGTCAGCAAGGGAAGGCTCCAAAGAAGCAGGTACAGATGTTTCATACGTTTGTGATTAAGCCCCCTAATTCCCCAATGGGGGACATGGGGTGGTTTTGTTTTTTTATTTGGCAGCACTATGAAGCTTTTTTAGTGCTGCATGTCTTTACAAATGTTATGGTCAGGTAAATGCGTGGCGTTTTGCATGATTTGTCTCATGTCGCAGGCCGGATTGTTTCTGGTTTGTGATTACAGGCTCATGATTACACTGCCTGGATGTGGCGATAAAGCTGGTTCGGTAGGGATGCCGAATGCCAGGGCGTACATGCCCTGGGTGATGGCGATAACAAACTTAGTGTGTCGCCGTTATGCCGGTGGTAAGCCCACATTAAGGAATTGTCAACATAGCAAAACAGACCTAAAGGGGGTTGCGGTTGTGTATGTGGTTGGATGTGAGGTGTCATGTGTTGCGTTCCCGGGCGAGATCATGCCTATGTATTTGTTAAAACATTGGTCTTGTTCGTTCGAATGGGTGGGTGCTTAACGGTCTGTTTACATTTGCTGTCCTTGGGAGGCATGATGTCTGATCTGCAAAACCGTGTGGTGTGAAAAAAATAAATCCCATGCGGCAGGCAAGCCTGACCGACATGGGATTCGCAGCATGAAAAACTATAATTACTAGAGCACGAAACGCAAAGTGTTCAGATGGGTTTTAACGATGTAAATCCCATGAGGCAACTCGATGGTCACTCGCTGGCCATCGGCTGGCACTGTGCGCACCAGATGACCCTGCATGTTATAAATTGACAAGGTTCCTGTAATGCCCTCGGCCACTATGGCACCATTGACCACCTCGATGTTGGCGGTATTGTTTTGTGTGTCACACCCATTAAGGTGGTGTTGAGGTCGCCCGGTGTGCGCGGCGATAGTTGCAAAGTGGCGTTGTATTGAATGGCCAGACCCGTCACATGAGCTTTTTCCGGGATGGTGTGGCTCTCGAACCCGGCACCGGCCATGGTGCGTACCACAAACGACCGGTCGCCGTAGGTCACATCTAAATTCTGTGCCTTGGCAGTAAAGGTGGTCGTGCCGTCGGCTGTGGTGAAGTTGACGTTTTGAATGTGTACCAAACGCGACTCATAAGAGGCGAAGTTGTTGACAAACTCGTCGGCTGTGATTTCCAATGGTGATACCGCGTTCGCATTGGAATGAATGGTGAGGCCGGGTTGGTTTATCTCCAGTTCCAGCAATCCGCCATACAGTTTCAGTGTTCCTGTCATGCCCGATACCAGATCGCCCAAGGCGGCGCCGGCGGGTGCAATGTCGCTGTTTTTGTCGTAGATGAGGATGCCTGCATGGTTGTCCTGCACGTACATGTTTTTTCCCGATGCGTAGGTCACAAGTGCCTGCCCCTCGAGGAGGTAGCGGGTGTATTGGTCTTCGGTGCCGGTCCATTCGTTGCGCAAGGCTGATACGCTGGCCATGTTTTTCACCTCATAGGCGTTGCCGGTGAGCGTTACGGTCACGTCTTGTGTCAGGCCGCCGCCCGACAGAGTCAGTGTGGCCGTGTGGGCGCCCTTGGCTGCAGGGGCGAAAGTGACAGGTAGGTCAAAGCCTTCGTTCGATTGTGCCGTACTTTGGGCGATGGTGGTGTTGGGGATGCTAAAGGTCGATGAGGTCAGGTTGGCAGTCAGATCGCCGGTGAGGTTGGCGGCTTTGAGGTTGAGGTTGGTAGTTTTGCTTTCTCCTGCCAAAAGTGTTCCGAATGACAATAGATTAGATACTGACAGATTAGGATTGGTAGTTGTTGCTAATGTGGAAATCTTGATGTTGTCAATAAATGCCCTTTTAGCTGTTGTTTCGATCATGATTTGACAAGCACTTGTTCCTCCCGTATTGAAGATGACTTCTTTGGATTCAAATGATACTGAAGACATCGTTGATGAATAAGTCAAACTTTCTGCAGTGGTAGTGCCGACGATACTAACTTTAATATCTCCTTCTACTTTTGTCCATCCTTTTACATCAAATTCAACCTTGAAGGCTCCATTGTTTGTGCTTAAGTCAAGTTCTTTAGTTGTGATTGAACCTGTTTTTGAGCTAGCGCCTAATTTGATGGCTTTGTCAGCTTCGTATGCATTCGTCACAGATGTAAAGTTGTCATTACCTGTCCATGCGGTATTGGAGCCACTTGTGCTTGTGCTGTTTCCTTGGGTTACTTCATTAAAATTCTCCTCAAACACCGTGGTTTGTGCCTGAGTGGCGGCGGTGGATGCCATCAGGGCTAAGGCCAGCAGCCATCCCTTGGTTGTCGTAGTAAAGTTTCTCATTTTCATTTCAGTTTTAATGGTGATTGTGTGGTGTTGATTGATACAAATGAACTGAAATGTCAATTGTTCGACATGAAGTGTGCGTGAAGGTTAGGTTTCGCTTTTATCACGGGAGTGTTAAGCCAGTCTTTTGGGGAACCCCCAAGGCATTGTCTGCCTTGGGGGGATGACATTGCGGGGCGTTATTTCTGTCGATGGTATTGATAAACGATTCTTCCCGCTTTGTCAATGAGTGTGATGGTGGTGCGAGCCGTTTGGATGGAGCAAACCAGGAATCCCGATTCGGAACTGCCGGAGAGTATCTGGTCGGAGGGGATGACTTTGCGCGAGAGCGAAGCCGAGGTGTTCACCACATAGTCGATGCCCGAGTCGGGGCGGCGGATGTGCTGGAAGTTGTGAATGTGGCCGCAGATGTAAAAGTCGGCGTGATGTTTCTCAAGGATGGGTTGGAGTCGTGCCTGCAGGTCGGTTTGTTCGTTTTGGTCTTTGTTGGTGGATGCGTACACGGGGTGGTGGCCCAGTACAATTTTCCATTGGGCATGCGAGTTGTGCAGTTGGGTATCGATCCAATCCAGTTGTTTTTGCATGTTCTCTTTGGCCGCATCGGGATATTCGGGTGATTGGCGGTATTTGTCGATGAGGGGCACGGTGTTGATGAACAGTAGCAATGCCTGAGTGGTGTCGTTGATGATAAGCGTTTTGGCATAGTAGGTTGCCGGCATCTGCCAGCGGCGGCTCACCTTGCTGTAGTCGAGCACGGCTTGTGTATTGCCTTCGTACTCATGGTTGCCCAGCGTAGGATGCCAGGGGAGCATCAGCTCGGGATGGCTGTACACCTGTTCATAGTTGGTCATCCATAGGGGATCGTTCACCGACTGCACTCCCATGAAGTGATGCACGTCGCCCGGGGCGGCTACAAAGTCAGCACCGGTCAAGGCCACCACTTCGCCCATGGTCTCGGCGATGGGTTTCTGGTCGTAGTAGCCATTGCGACCCAGGTCATTGGCAATGATAAAGTTGGTGTACCCCTTGAGCGAGGAAAGGGCTTGGGCATCTACCGGGGTAATTACAACGGGTTGTCCCATGGCCGGCAATCCCATGGTGAGCAGTGCTGCCAATAACAGTCGTTGGGTCAGGTGCAACAAGAAGGATGGGGTGGGTGTAAACATATATGGTGTTGTGATGATGAGTGAAGTGGTTATTGGGTGTGCTGTGTTTCTTTCTTAAACCTTCAAGGTCTACAAGACCTTGAAGGTTTGGATGTTTATCGGGTAATAGAGACCATTCGGTGCCGGTTACTTCAACAACGGCAGGATCTTGCTCACGGGAACCATTTTGAAGTTCTGGCTTTCGGCCTTCGTGCCGTTGGTGTTGAATCCATCCTGAGCCACAAACATACCTTGTTTGTATTTGCCGCCGCACGAGCGGGTGGTGATGTCCAGTCCGTCGGTCTCTTCAATGCCGTCGATGCAGCCCGGTTTCACCACAAAGCTTCCCACGTAACGTGGCTGCCCTGTGACGTTGAACACAGCATACGAAAAGTTGCCCTGTATCGAGGCCACCAAATAGGTGTGTGCAGCGTGGTTGAATAAGGCCAGGCCTTCAATGTCGTAGCGGATGGCTGGGGTCTCGCTTGTGCTTTGAGGCAGCAGGGTTAGTTGGGGTTGGGGATCGTTCAGGTTCACCACATAAATGCCTTCGTCTTCCACGCCCAGGTAAAGGAGGCCGGTACGATCGTCGGCGGCCATGCCTTCGGGTTGTGAGTTGGCTGCGAACTGTTTGGTGAGGCTCCATGTGATGTCATTGTCGTTTGAAGTTATCTCCCATTGTTCCACTACGCCGTTTTTGCCGTTCACAATGGCATAGAAACGGTTGGTTTGACGGTTGTGATAGGTGCACAAGCCGTACACTTCATCTACCCCCGAGGGGATGTTGGCCACCGTATCGGTCATGATGCCCGTGCGCGGGTCGATGAGGTAGAGTGAAATGGCATTGAGGGTGCGGTTGCTGGCAGCCACCAGTGCCATCTCCCGTCCTTGGTGCCGGAAACCGTTGCGTACATCCACATTGTTGATTCGTCCCGTGGGCATGAATTGTTTAATGCGCCCTTTCATGTCGTACACGTACAGCCCCGCTTTTTTGTTGGTTCCCAAAATGAGGCTCTTGCCCGGACGTCGCGGATGAACCCAAATGGCGGGGTCGTCGGCCGCATCGTCATCGAGGTTGGTTTTCACGGGGCGAGTTTCGCCTGTGGCTGTCACCTGAAAGGTAATTTGCGATTGCAGGTGCAGGGCTTCGGCCATCTTGAGGGAATCCTCGCGGGCTTCGGCATCTGACTGTGCTTGTAACAACATGCCGGGTGTCAGCGTGAGGGCGAGGGTCAGCAGAATGATTTTCCGCAAGGGAGTGGAGGTGCTTCGAGTGTGCATAAATGGGAAGATGATGATGTTAATAAAATGATAGTCGTTGCGCCGTCTTGATTACATGAATGATTGGGTTGTTATTCAACGCAGAGATGCGAAGACGCTGAGCTTATAGGTGATACGTCGCGTTTAAATGAGAAATCAGATAACTCAAAAGAGTTTAGTAGAAGTTGCAGAGGCGCAAAGTGTTCTTTCTGCGTCTTAGCGCCTCTGCGTTGATGGTTTCAGAGTCTTACTTCTGCCCGAAGGCTCCAAAGTGGGTGGCGGGAGCTGATGATTGGTAGGTCACGCCGTTGAGGGTAAGTCCGTTGGTGCCAAAATGACGGGTGAAGTTGGTGGTGGCTCCGGTAAGGGCGGGTGAGCTGGCTTTGAGGTGGAAGTCCCAGTCGGTGCTGAAGTCTGTTGCTGTTTGAGAGTTCGAGAGTGGGTAGTTCACCAGCATGGGGTCGTTCTCCCCGGCCTTGGTACCTGCCACATCGTGAGCGCCGCGAACCACATCGGGCACCCCGGGTTGAAAGTTATCGACACACTCCTGGGTATAACCGTAGTAATAGTTGTAGTCGTACACTGAGCGCTCGTCGGCTTCGTCAAACTTGACAGCAAAGCGGCGGTTGACGTGCAGGTTGTTATACGCCAGTGCGTTTACGCCCGCTTCGAGCCAAATGCCGCCGCCTTTCACTTTGGGACGACGCCAGCCGCAGTTCACAATGGTGTTGTTGTACAACACCGGGGCACACTGCGGGGTGCGATCGCCCGAGTTCGACAGTTTAAAGGCGTTGGTGTTGGGGCTGTACATCAGGTTGTAGCTGATATCGGCAATGGAACCCGACTTGAGGTTCACGGCATCGCCGCCTGTTTCGCCGTTGGTGTAAAAGGTGTTGTGCTCAATGATGTAGTTGCCGCCTTCCAGGTAGAGTCCGTCTTCGCCCAGATTGTTGAAGGTGCAATGGCGAATCACCAGCTTGCCGTTGGTCTCGTTGCGGAAGTTCACGGCGGGAAGCCCTTCTCCGGCTTCGGCCTTAAAGAGTCCGGCAATGACCGATGGAGAGGTCTCGGTGGTGACGTAGCCGGTGTAGGCCATGTGGGTGTACTCCATCAGCAGCTCCTGGCACGAAGCGGCGCAGATGATGCCGCCCCACAGGCGCGGAAAGCTGCCCTCGCGACGCAGTTCCTCGGGAACGGTAATGGTGACGGGGTTGGCCTGGGTGCCTTTGCAATAGAGATTGCCGTACACCAGGATTTCTTGCCCCAGCGTGGTGTCGTTCATCAACACGGTGACGCCTTCTTCGATGGTGAGCGATTTGCCCGCCGGAATCACCAGATGGCCGTTGACGGTGATGGTGCTTCCTTTTTCCCACACCCCCGACACTTCGCCGCCGCTCAGGGTTGCGTCATTGGGTTGGTCGCTGTCGTTCTTTTCACAGGCCGTTAAGGCCAGCAGGGCCATCATGAAGGCCGGAATCAGTTTGATCATTTTCATTTGTTTAAGAATTAGTCCCCTCATCCCCCAAACGGTGGACTTGGGAATGGTTCATATTTATGTTGGTTGAGTAATGCGAAATGATGGTACTCTTGCACTCTTGTACTTTTGCACTTCATCAATGTGTTTGTCGTTGATCTTTTTGATTGAACGTTTCGCTCTTAGATGAACTGAAATCTATAACTGATATCGTATGCCAATCAGGTAGATTCGGTGCATCGACTCGTCGCGCAACAGGGTTTGGCTGTCGGAGGCGGCGTGGTGGGGCAGTCCGCCATTGTCGGGGTTGCCTTTTTTGATGAACACGCAGGTGAGGGTGTAGCGACCGGCCTTGAGACCGTTGAGGCGGTACGACCCGTCGAGCCCGCTGATGGTGCCCGTTTGCAGTTCATGCACGTAAAAGGTGCAGCCCGTGAGCAGTTCCCCTGTTTGTCCGTCTTTCACGGTGCCTTTGATTTCGGCACCCTGTGCGGCCGAGACAATCATGAGTGTCAATAATGCGATAATGGTTCGAAACATGTGTGTGGTTTTGCAACGCCACAAAAGTACCGGCACACCCGCCGCTGCCCAATAGTCGCATGGGTGGTTGCCCGATGGTACTTTTGACTACTGCTTGCAAGTGTTTGTTTGTGATGTAGATGTGGATGGGTGGCGGCAGTTGGTTAAGAAAAGCATAACCTCATTGCCTGCAAATTAATATTGTCTTTACACTGCCTTAGGATGGGGGTGATGTTGCAGGGGTAGTTTTGTGGCAACGAACAACGTATCTATGGAACCGATCATCTATTCAATCATCATTGCCGACGACCATGCCGTGGTGCGTCTGGGGCTTCAGTTGATGCTCGACGAAACCCCCGACCTGCGCATCGTGGGGGAAGCCGTCTCGGGCGACGACCTGCTTTACCAACTCTCGCTGCGCCCTTACCACATGGTGGTGCTCGATATGATGATGCCGGGGCGCGACACGGCCGACGTGCTCAAGGAGATTCGTGCCACTTACCCGCACCTGCCCGTGGTCATCTTTTCGATGAATGCCGACGAGGCCTTTGCCATGCGCATGCTCTCCATCGGGGCATCGGCATACATTAATAAGGAGACCCCCACGGCCGACCTGGTGGGGGCGCTTCGACAGGTGGCCACCACCGGACGTTACCTCACCCCGCGTCAGTCGCAACTGCTCATTGAGGCGGCACTCAATCGCGATGTGGTGGCACACAAGCCCCATGAGGAACTCTCGGATCGCGAGTTTCAGGTGTTTACCCTCCTGGCCATGGGGGCACGCAAGACCGAGATTGCCCTTAAGCTCAACATCTCTAAAAACACGGTGAGTAACCATCGCAACAACATCCTCAAAAAGATGGGCTTTGTGCAAAACACCGAACTCACCCGTTATGCCCTTCAGCATGGTTTTATTCGTTAGATGGACGTTGCCGTTGCTGGTGTTGCTCACGGCCTGTCAACCCGGCAAGCGTCCTGTCGCCAAAAGCATCTTGTTGCACTGTGCCGATTCATTATTATATGTCTCGCCGCGCCAAGTGGTGGCCATGACAGCTCAGGCCGATTTGTTGCCTGCCGCCGAGGCCGATTCGCTCCGTCTGTTGATGGGCAAGGCGTGGTACCTCACGGGCGATGGGCAACGGGCGGCTCTCCTGTTCGATTCGTTGTGGAGGGCGCCGGGGGTGCCCGCGGGCATTCGTGCGCAGGCCTGCTTCGAGTTGGCCATGGGGGCCTATTATCAGGCGCATCATCCACGGTGTCTTCACCTCGTTGATTCACTGGCGGCGTTGCCCGTGGTGGCGCACGACTCGTTGTTGCAGGGATGGATGCAGTGGCTCAGGGGCAAGGTGTGGCGCGTGAAGGGCGATTTTGTGCGCTCGCAGCACTGTTTTTACCTGGCTCGTCAGCAGGCCGTGGCCTCGGGCGACCATCGCCTGCTGGTGTCGGTGTTGCTGAGCATGGGCAAGAATGCCCTGGTGGAAGGCAACAAACGGCTGGCCATCGACCATTATCTGGAAGCCTACCGCCAGTGTGCTTTGCTCAACAATCCCTTGCTGACCGGCGATGTGTGCAACCATTTGGGCAGTTATTATTTGCTGACCAACGATCCCGTGCGTGCCCTGGGCTACCACCGTCAGGCATTGGCGTATCGGCGGTTGCCGGCTGTGCCCGATGAGGTGGGGCAGTCGTATATCAACCTGGGGAAGTGTTATCTGGCGTTGCAACGCACCGACAGTGCTGAGATTTGCTTCAATCAGGCATTGGCGCAGTTCGAGCACTCGGGCTACATGAAGGGCATGGTCAAAACGCTTACCAGCCTGGGGCAGTTGCATCTGCAACAGCATCAACACAGCTTGGCGCATGAGGTGTTGCTACGAGCGGGCCACATCGCGAGGCAGTCGGGCTATCGCCTGGGCATGGCCGAGACCTTGCTGGCGTTGGGCGACTACTATCGTGCCGTGCGTCTGCCCCGCCAGGCCATTGTCACCTATCGGAAGGCGCTGGGCACCATTGACGCATCGGGGTTTCACGACTGGCTGGCCAACGTTTATCAGGGGATGTATCTGGCGGCCGTCGATATGGGCGACATGGCAGGGGCGCTGAACTATCATGTGCATCTGCTCGATGCCGAGCGGCAACGTCTCAACGTGGAAACCAACCGCCAGGTGTCGGCGGTGATGCTCGACTTCGACTTTGAGCGGCAGGAGAACGTGAACCGCCTGTTGCGAAAAGATTTGCAGATGGCTGCCGTGGAGATGCGCCGCAATCGCTGGATGATGGCCTTTGCCGTGGTGGCCGTGCTGCTGGTGTCGGTGGTGTGCTGGATCATTTATTCACGTCTTCGGTTCAGGGAGAAAGCACACCGGCGGTTGACGGCGCTCAACGACAGGGTGCAGCAGCAAAACCAGGAACTCACGCAGGTGAACGATCGCCTCAACCGGGTGCTGCGCGACAAGGACAAACTCTTTTCCATCATCTCGCACGAGCTGCGCAACCCGCTCTTTTGGTTCAAGAACCTCACCGGCATGCTCTCGCGAAGTCACGCGAGCATGTCGCCCGACAAGTTGCAACGCTCCATGGCATCGCTCAACGAGTCGGCGCAAAACGTCTATCACCTCATGGATAACCTGCTGTACTGGTCGCGTTCGCAGCTCAACCGCATCGAGCCGCACATGGCTCCCCTGCGTGTGGATGAATTGCTGGGTGGCGTGCTGTCGCTTTTCAGTCACGTGTGGGAGCCCCGCGGACTCACGGTGTCGGTGGCCTTGTTGCCCCATGTGGGCATCACGGCCGATGCCGACCTGATGGCCTGTGTGTTTCGCAACCTGCTCTCGAACGCGGTGAAGTTCACCCCTCCGGGCGGACACATCCGCGTGTCCCTGTGCCGTATCGGCAGCGGGGTGGAGGTGGTCATTGCCGACAACGGCCCGGGGTTGCCCGAGGCGCTGTTGCACGAAGGCATCGCCGGAGAGGTCATCTCGCAACCGGGCTTGCTCAACGAGGTGGGTGCCGGACTGGGGCTGCGCCTGTGCCGCGAGTTTGTGGCCATGCATGGCGGCCGCCTCTCGTTCGAAAGAGCCGATGGCGGCGGCACGGTTGCCCGGGTGGCGATCGATGACCTTTCAGCCTCGTGTTCGACGATCGCACAGCCGGGTGATTGATGACCTCTCAGCCGGCTGGTGGGCGATCGCACAGCCCCGTTTCGCACGGATCGAACGCCTTGGTTCGAATGGTTGATGTTTAAGTAAAAAAAAGGCCACTACTCTATAACTCTTTTGTATCACAATCGCACAACACAACTTCAAAAAACTCTGTGACTACTATATAACTCTTTTACCGAGTGGCACTGTGGCACTGTGGCTCTTTCTCCTCACTGGTTCTCATCTTATCTCACTGAAACTCAGCGTCAGTTCTTGGTTTGTTAAGTTGAGGAAGATGATTAAATGCTGAGTTATCTGCTTTCATATTTAAACGCAATCTACATATTCAAACCAACTCAGCGCCTTCGCGCCTCTGTGTTTATTGAAAACTCTGTGGAACTCCGTGTCTTCTCTGAGTGCCTCTGTGATACCCCTTGCTCCAAACACTTAGTAAGGACGCTTTATCCCCTCGGTTAAAAATGTTTCCCACGCTCATGGGAAGATGTTTCCCACGCCTATGGGAAGATGTTTCTCCTCCCGAATGTGAGTGAAATGCCTGCCATCTCCCTCCACTCTTCCACTTCTCCACTTCTCCACTCTTCCACTTCTCCACTCTTAAACTCCTCCACTTTCCCACGCCCCCCTCCACTTTTTTCCATCCTCTCAATCATCTTTTTCTTTAAATTGATGTGCATAAACCATTGTGCGCATGTTCGCTTTATCTGTCGGTAGATGTCGGTTGGCCTGGAGTTGTTGCCTGCGCGGGTGGGCAATGGGGCTTTTGATGTGGATGTGCGTGGGGGCATCGGGGCAGCAGTTGCTCGAGGTCATCAACCAAACCGAGAAGGCTGTGGTGGCAGCACGTGCCTATGTGCTGGGCGGCCAACTGGTGGATGAGGGTGCCGGGTTTTTCATCAGTGCCGATGGCCTTGCCCTGCTGCCGGCATCGCTCTTTTATTATGGCGATTCGGTGACCGTTGAGCTTCGCTCGGGTCGCACCTATGTGGTGAACCGCATCCTGCAGGCGCATGCGTTTGCCAACATGGCCATGGTGCGGGTGGCCAACCCCCGGAATCACACCTTTACTTATTTGCTGCCCTCGCGCGAGATGTTTGTCGAGAATCAGGATGTGCTCGTGTACAGCCATCCCCTTGAACTCGATGGCGGTTTCGATGCCGTGCAACTGGGGCGGGTGAGTCACCAGTTTTATCTCAAGCGGCAGGCCAGGGTGCGTTCCGGCATCAGCGAGCGTTCCTTTGGGGCACCCGTGGTGAACGTGCGCGGCCAGTGCGTGGGGGTGGTCAATGCCTGGGACGACACCCGTCCTTCTCTGGTGCAAAATATCTTGTTTATGAACGACTCGTTGTGGTTCACCGTCAACAAAGCCACCCGTCAAATGCGCCAGAGTCAGGCCTTGCGCGACCGTCTCTCCCCCGACCTGAATGCGGCCATGTACTACCTCTCGTTGGTCGATTATCCCGAGTCGGCCCGTTACTTCTCCCGTCACCTCAAACTGTTTCCGCGCGACGGGGTGGCTTATGCCTTGCGGGGGCACGTCCGATTTATGTATAAAAACAACTTTGGCAGCCGTGAGGATTTCACCCTGTTGAGTCAGCTCAATCCCAACGACTATCTTCTTTATTATCTCGAAGGGGTGCACCTGATGCGCGAGAAAAAATATGCCGAAGCCCAATCGTCGTTCACCCGATCGCTGGCCGTGAAATCCGACTTTGCCTACGCGCTGGTGGAGCGCGGACGGGCGCGCGTGTTGCTCAAAGGCGATAAGCAAGCTGCCTTCGACGATTTCACGGCCGCCATCCGTGTCGATACCACCTATGCCGACGGCTATTACGAGCGCGCCCGGCTGGTGTTGCAACATGCCGAGAACAATCAGACGGCGCTGGGCGACCTCTCGCGGGCCATCCTGCTCGACCCCAACCTGCCGGGCGCCTGCACCATTCGCGGAACCATTTATTTGGCATTGAACGACTACCGTGCTGCGACCCGCGACTTCGATGTGGCTTTGGTGAAAGATCCCCTCGACCGGTATGCCTACTTTAACAGGGGAGTGGCTTTTTACAACATGGGCATGAGCGAAAGGGCTTGTGTGGATTGGCAGCGCGCCGTTGAACTGGGCTACTCCAAAGCCGCCGATTACGTGGCTGCTTATTGCAGCGCCAAGGTGCGCAAGCAGGGACGATGAAATATTTGCTGCGGTGATGCATGTGATGTTATCATCATCAGATATGGAGATGTGAGATGCCAAGACAGGTGTTCAAATCTCCTCGTCTCTTCTATCTGTCTAATATCTAACCAATGTCGTTAAGTTAAGAGAAGAAGACGCAAGATTGTGAGACAGATGATGAGATAAGGAAAGATATTTAGATCTGTCTTCTTCGTCTTTACAGTCTCATCTATCTGTCTGCGGTCTAAAATTCTTCTTGTCTTTTAATCGCTTGTCACTAACTAAACGACATTGAATATCTAACTGTCTTCTTGTCTTTCTTCCCGTCGAGATTCCCTTTAGGACATCTACATCCGATTATTTCGTTATTTTTGCGGCTCATTTAAAGAATTAACACGCTATGATTACTATTGACCAGGTGAAAGACCTTGTTGAGCGGGAGCAGGCGTTGAGGGGGTACCTTTGACATCGACCGCAAGAAGATTGAAATAGAAGAAGAAGAGACGCGTTCACAAGCCCCGGGCTTTTGGGACGATGCCAAAAAAGCCGAGGCGCTGATGAAACGCCTTCGCGAACTGAAATCGTGGGTGTCGGGCCACACCAAAATTGCCCAAGCCGTTGACGACCTGCAAGTGATTTTCGACTTCCACAAAGCCGGTGAGGCTTCGGAAGAAGAGGTGGATGCTCAATATGCCGAAACCCTTGCCATGGTCGAAGATCTGGAGCTCAAAAATATGTTGCGTCGTGAGGAGGACAAGCTGGGCGCCGTGATTAAAATTGTGGCCGGTGCCGGTGGTACCGAGGCGCAGGACTGGGCTCAGATGCTGTTTCGCATGTATCAGCGCTGGTGCGAACGTCAGGGCTACCGTTGCGAAACCACCAACTATCAGGATGGCGATGAGGCCGGTCTCAAAACCGTGACCATGCAAATTGAGGGCGAGATGGCTTATGGTTACCTAAAAAGCGAAAATGGCGTGCATCGTTTGGTGCGCGTGTCGCCTTTCAACGCCCAGGGCAAGCGCATGACCTCGTTTACCTCGGTGTACGTGGTGCCCCTGGTGGACGACACCATCGAAATTGAAGTCAATCCCGGCATGTTGTCGTGGGACACCTTCCGTTCGTCGGGTGCCGGCGGGCAGAACGTGAACAAGGTGGAGACCGGTGTGCGTCTGCACTACAAGTTCATCAACCCGGTGACCAACCAGCCCGACGAGATTGTGATTGAAAACACCGAGAGCCGATCGCAGTTTGGCAACAAGGACAACGCCATTCGCCTGCTCAAGTCGCAACTCTACGAACTGGAGCTCGAGAAACGTCGTGCTGCCGTGGCCATTGTGGAAGCCGGCAAAAAGAAAATCGAATGGGGCTCGCAAATCCGCAGCTACGTGTTCGACGACCGCCGCGTGAAAGACCATCGCACCAACTTTCAAACTTCGAACGTGAATGCAGTGATGGATGGTGACATCGACGGGTTTATTAAGGCTTATTTGATGGAGTTTGGTGCAGAAGGCGTTTCGTAAACGTCTTTCTCCAATTTCATTATCATTACTATAAAAAACCACTGTGCGGCTGCATGGTGGTTTTTTTTATGGGTGCCACAGTATGTTGAGTAGACATCGGTCAAAAATCATTGTAACTTACAGGAAATAATGCCTGGCATGAAGTATATGTTTGTTGTTTTGATGATGATGCTGATGCTGCTGCCCGAGACGGTAGTGGCCGACAAACCCGCGAATCCATATCGGGTGTTGTGTCTCAACTCCTATCACGTGGGGTTTTCGTGGAGCGATGAGGTCACCAGCGGCATTGTGGGGTATTTTGCGCGGCGCGACAGTTTCGATATCAGGGTTGAGCACATGGATGCTAAGCGGCAATCGCACCAACAGGCCGAGGAGGTGTTTTACCCCTATCTGTTGACGAAATACAAGGGGCAGAAGTTCGACTTGGTGGTGGCGCTTGATAATTCGGCGCTTGATTTGGTGCTGAAACACAAAGATGAGACGTTGTTTAAGGATGTGCTGGTGGTGTTTGGCGGCATCTCTAATCCCCATGACTACCCTCTTGAAGCGCTCGATTTGTATGGGGTGTATGAGCCCGACATGTTTGTGGAGTCGTTCGAGATTATCCGCAGTATCTATCCCGATTTTGATACATTGTATTACTTTTCCGATCGCACCAATACCGGCGTGGTTTATCGCGAAAACGCAAGGCGAACCCTGACCGCATATCCCAACTACCGGTTGGTGGCGGTCGATTCTGTCTATTTAGAAACATTGCCCGACCTGATGAAGCAGTTGGGCGGTAAGGGCATTGTTTATTATGCTGGGGTAAGCGTTGATGGGACGGGGCACTTCATCGATGATTGGGAAGCGGCACGGCTGGTGTTCGAAAACGCCCGCATACCTGTTTTTTCTAATTATATCAATAATGTGAGCGGAGCACTGGGGGGCAATTTTACCAAGGGCGTGGATCATGGCATTTATTGTGCTCATCTGATTGAAAAACGATTGACGGGCAAACACATTGAGAACCGCATTAACACGCCTCCTCTTAGTGGTATTTACGATTATTCAAAGATGGAGATTTACAACATCGACCCCGATCTGTTGCCCAAGTGGAGCCGGGTGATTAATCAGCCTGAGTCGTTTTGGGTGAAGTATCGCAAGCTGGTGTTTTGGAATGCCTTGGTGATTGTGTTTTTGGTGGTGGTGATTGTGTTTCTGATTCGGTACAATGCCATGCAGCGTCATGCTCGCGAAATGATGGCGCAGTCCATGGACAAAGCGTTGGAGGCCGATCGGCTCAAAGGGGCATTTTTGGCCAATGTGTCGCACGAGTTGCGCACGCCGCTCAATGCCATTTGCGGCTTCTCCGAACTGCTTTCGGTCGAAGCCCCGGAGGCGCACGTGGGCGAGTATGTCGAGATCATTCGCACCAACTCTGATTTGTTGTCGCAATTGGTCAACGACCTGCTCGATATTTCGCTCATCGACTCCAATTCCATGGTCATCCATCCTCAGCCCATCGACCTGGAGCCGATTTTTGAGAAGTTGCAGACTCAGGCTGTTTCGTTTCTTCGGATACGGGGCAAGGAACACATTTATGTGCATTGTCACACCAATCCGGCCTGTCGTTACCTTACCAATGACGGGTTTCGTGTCATGCAGGTGATGGTGAATTTTATTACCAATGCGGTCAAATACACCGAGTCGGGGCATATTGAAATCGGGTATGGCCGTGCCGATGAACGTCCCGATTGGGTGTATGCGGCTGATGCGCGTTCGGTGGTGCTGTATGTGAAGGACACCGGCATTGGGATTGCTCCCGAGCAGCAACAAATGGTGTTCGAACGCTTTCGCATGGTCGATACCAAGTTTGTGAGCCAGCATGGTGGTGTGGGGTTAGGTCTGAACATTGCCAAAGCGTTGGTCGAACTCATGGGGGGGCACATCTTTGTCTATAGTGAGCCGGGGAAAGGTTCTGTTTTTGGTTTTACGTTGCCAGCGAATTGAGTGGTGTGTTTCTGTTTTGTTAATGCTTTGTTAAAGGTGTTTTTCTATCCCATTGATATGGTGTTGGATGGCTGTTTTGTGGCAGTTATTTGTCGTTTTTGACCCATTGCCAGAGAAGGATTATTGCGGATGCATCGTCTATCTTGCTACAACCAAAGCGAAAAAAACAAAGTAAATGAAGATTAAACAGATGAAATGGCTCGCAATGTTCCTGTTGTTGAGCTTACATGGAATAATGTCGGCTGCTGTGGACGATGATAAAACCGGAACCATCAGAGGTTTGGTGATTGATGCCAATTCGGGAGAGCCTATTGAATATGCCACCATTGCGGTGTACGATGCGCAAAATAACGTGGTGACCGGTACGGTAACCGATGTCAAAGGGGTTTTTAAGGTGAGTGGACTCAATTGGGGGGTGTATCATTTGCAACTCTCATTTATGGGCTACGATGCACATCGGGTTGAAAATCTATCGGTCACCAATGATAAGCCGTCGCATAACCTGGGGACCGTTCGCCTGGCCGCCAATACTGAAAAGTTGAATGAAGTGGAAGTGGTGGCCGAACGGAAACAGTTTGAGTATAAGATCGACAAAAAAGTGGTGAATGTGTCGGGGCAGGCCACGGCGGCCTCCATGACGGCCATTGAGGTGCTCGAAAATGTGCCATCGGTGAAGGTCGATGTCGAAGGCAATGTGTCGCTGCGTGGCAGTGGCGGCTTTACCGTGCTCATCGATGGCAAACCATCCATTCTCGATGCCAGTGATGCCCTGCGCCAAATTCCGGCCAGTGCCATCGATAACATCGAAATCATTACAAACCCATCCGTGAAGTTTGAGCCCGATGGTACGGCAGGGATTATTAATGTGATCACCAAAAAGAATAAATTATTGGGAGTAAGCGGGCAGGCTGCTGTCAACGCCGGCATGTATGGAACGTATGGGGGCGATGCGTTGCTTAATTATCGACATAAAAAGGTGAATTACATTTTTGGCGGAGACTATAACCGTCGTGTGTTTCCCGGTGAGAATGAAAACGAGCGCCGATCGGTGGTGGGTGATCAAACCAATTATTTGATTTCCAAAGGTGAGGGCGAGCGCGATATGCGCATGTGGGGGCTCCGGGGGGGTGTTGAGGTTGATTTTAACCCCAAAAACAGCATGACTCTTTCGGCTCGTATGGGCGGGCGCGATATGATCATGGAATCACCACAGTCGTTTCATGAGTTTAACGATGCCGGTCTTGACAATCGTTATTCCAGTTTGGAGAATTGGCATCGCCAGGGGCAATTTTATGCATTAAATGGTACTTATGTGCGTCAGTTTGCACAAAAGGGACATCAGGTGAGCACGCAATTCAATATAAGTCATCGCGATGCCACCGAAGAGTCGTCAAACGAAAAAACCAGCGACGGGACATTGCTTGAAAAACGACGCAATCTTGAGGATGGCCCCGGTGATCGTGCTGAGTTGAAAATTGATTACACCCTTCCATTTTCCGAGACCAACAAACTCGAAGCGGGTTATCAGGGGCGATGGGAGTCGGAGAGTGACGAAACAGCTCTCGAGAACTGGGATTTGCTTTCCGGGGCATGGGTGCCAAATGCTCAATATGGTAATAATACCGAAGGCGAACAACAAATTCATGGTCTTTATGCGATGTATGCCGGCATGTGGCGAAAGTTTGGTTATCAGGCCGGCTTACGGGGTGAAACTACCCGACGAACCATCTCCAGTAATTTGTCGGCACAGCAGTTTGAGCTCGACCGTTTTGATCTTTATCCTACATTGCACTTGTCGTTGCAGTTGCCATGGGAGCAGCAGTTGATGGGGGGCTATTCGCGCCGCATTCAGCGTACGCACGGATGGATGCTTGAGCCTTTTATTACCTGGGTGAATGCCTATTACGTGCGTCAGGGGAATGCCGATCTGGAGCCCGAGTTCATCGACTCATACGAACTGGGGTACGTGAAGCAGTTTGAGAATGCCTTTGTGTCGTTCGAAGCTTATCACCGCGTCACCCACAACAAGGTTGAAAACCTACAGCGTCAGTGGGAGGGCGATCCTTCCGGAAACATCCTCATGGGGCAACCTTTTAACGTTGGTAAAGATTACTCCACCGGGTTGGAGCTGAGCATTAACCTGCGCCAGTTAAAATGGTGGGAAGTGAACCTGATGGGTAACCTTTATAATTACGAAGTTACCGGCAGTGCCGGCGGCAAAGATTTCTCGAATCAGACTTTTAACTGGGGTGCCCGCCTGAACAACACCTTTAAAGTCGCCCGCTTGCATCAGTTGCAATTCAATGGACAGTTTAATAGCCCCACCGCAACGGCTCAGGGCGAAGTGCATGGTTATTATAGTTTTGATGCCGCTTATCGGGTTGATTTATTTAAGCGTAAATTATCGGCTGTGGTGCAAGCACGCGATTTGTTTGCCACCGGTAAGCGCATTAGCACCACCGAAGGCGAGAATTTCTACACCTGGTCAAAATGGGGAATGAAAGCCCCTCTGGTGTCGATGACCCTCACCTATCGTTTCAATAATTACATGCCCAAGCGGATGACCAACCGCAATGGTGGTGAAGATATCATGAACGAGGGGGGTGAGTTTTAATGTTTGCAGCATTTTTCTTTGTTTTCTACTTTTTTCATAGTTCTTTTTTGGAAATGAAAATGCCCCGAG
This sequence comes from Breznakibacter xylanolyticus, assembly GCF_003254275.1. Lineage (GTDB taxonomy): Bacteria > Bacteroidota > Bacteroidia > Bacteroidales > Marinilabiliaceae > Breznakibacter > Breznakibacter xylanolyticus. Next base: position 110,820 of record NZ_QKZK01000009.1, read on the forward strand.
TAATCGGGGCATTTTTATTTTGCTTGATGTCCGGTTGTTGAAAGTGGACGGTGAGTAAGCGTTTTATTGATTGTTATTTAGTTAGTTAGCGAGAATGCTGAAGATTGTTTGGTTAAAGGCTCATTGTCTCTAAAGTCTGCTTTGTTTGTCTTTCGTCTGTAATTCTACTTGTCTTTTTTTGAGTATCACAAACGAAATGACATTGAAAAAGCTTTCTATATCACCCTTGCAATTTCGCCATGCATGTGAATGTCCAAGCCGGCTCTTTCCACTTCTTCACTCACTTTAACCTTGGTGAAACGATTGATGATGATGAGCGTGACCCATGTAAATGCGCTGGCCCACACAATTGCCAATATCAAAGCGGTGATTTCTTCGCCGAAGAGAGACCAGTCGCCCCCAAGTAATACTCCATCCTGAATGGATGGGTTGATGGCGTGGCTGGCCACCAGACCCATGAGGATGGTTCCAAAGACGCCCCCCATGCCATGAACGCCCCAAACATCAAGGGCATCATCCCATTTCATGTAATTTTTAAACTCAACTGCAAAATAACAAACCACAGCGGCGAGGATGCCGATGATACATGCCGTTCCCACGGTGACATAACCTGCAGCGGGGGTAATGGTGGCCAATCCGGCTACGGCACCGGTCATCAGCCCGATGAAGGTCGGTTTTTTGGCGCCGGTGTTCCATTCTATCAGTAGCCAGGTGATGGCAGCAAATGAGGCCGACACATCGGTATTGATAAATGCTGATACCGTAATGCCGTTCATGTCCAGTTCGCTGCCGGCGTTAAAACCATACCAGCCGAACCACAGCAGTGCCGTTCCGATGGCAACCAATGGTATGTTGTTGGGTTTGTGAGCTCCTTCTTTTCGTTTGCCCACATAAATGGTGGCCACCAGGGCTGCAAATCCGGCTGTGGCATGCACCACAATTCCACCTGCAAAGTCAAGAACTCCCCACTCTTGCAGGATGCCTCCGCCCCAAATCATGTGTACAAAGGGATAGTAAACGAATATTTGCCAAAAAATCAGGAAAAACACATACGATTTAAAGGTGACCCGGTTGATGAATGCTCCGGTAATGAGCGATGGGGTGATGATGGCAAACATCATTTGATAGGCAAAAAATACGTATTCAGGAAAAGCTTTTCCCGGCATGATGGTGTCGTGGGTAATGCCATTCAAAAAGGCTTTGTCGAAATTTTCTAAAATGCCGAAAAAATCGGTGCCTTCGGCTACGGTTCCGCTAAAGCAAAGTGAGTAACCGAAGGTAAACCACAGAATGGTGGTTAGCCCCAGCGATACAAAACTTTGCATCATGATGTTGAGAATGTTCTTCTTGTTGCCTAATCCGCCATAAAAAAATGCCAGCCCCGGTGTCATGAGCATCACAAGGCTTGTGGCCAGTACCATAAAGGTGGTAACGCCTTTGTTGATTATGGTGATGAATTTAAAGTAATATCTGTTTTTAAGTTTTAATCTATTATCTTAGGGCTGCAAATATAGTGAAATTACAACATGGCCGTTTTCGAATGGGGTGTTTGTTGATAATGTTGTGGTTTTTTTGTTCTCAAGGGGGTGTTGGGATGGGGTGTGTGGTGGATTGATTTGGTTTTTCACCCTGTAAATCTGTGTTTTGTTGTAGATGTAAAAAGCCCCCTCATGCATTGTGAAATGTCATGAGGGGGCTTTTATATGGGGGTGTTTAAATCAAAATGGTTACATGTCGAATATGGATCTTTGTTTATCGGGGGTCATTCTGGTTTTGTTGTTTTTGTAGTTGCGTTGCACTTCTATAAAACGTTCCGCGAAGTTTTCTTCGGGCGCCGGCGCCGGTGATAAGGCTAAGTTTCCGTCGGGGTCAATGAGGTAGTACATGGGCATGGCCTTGATGTTGTAGTCCGACAGAATTCGGCCGTTGCCTCCAAAATGAAGCACTTCCCACTTAAAATTGTTTTTCAGCATGTAGTCAAAGGCCGGCTGGTCGTTTTCGTCGGCCAAAACAGTCAGCACCACCAGGTCGCGTTTCAGTTCGCGGGCAATGGCGGCCAGCGCTTGCAGCTGCTTTTTACAGGCGTAGTTTTGGGTGTGCATAAAGTTGAGATACACGAATTTTCCCCGGAAATCGGCCAGTGAAATGATTTTGCCATTTGTATTGAGCGCTTCGAGTGGTGGCGCGATGGTGCCGGTTTTTAGGCGGTTAATACGGTCGATGATGCGTCGCGCCAAGTGACGTGTTTGGTGGCATTGGGCACGTTCTGTCATTTGAGTGAGCAGGTCATTGATGCGTTTCTCGTCGTAAATTCCCGTGTAATATGCATCGTACAAGGCGCGGATCATCACGGTTTCCCGCAAGTCGTCGCGCGTAAACAAGGTGTCGTTTTTCATAATCAACGACAAGCTGTCGTATGGCGCTCCTTCATTAAACGCCATGCGGAAGCGTTTGCCCGAAGGGCTTTGGAAATAGTAAGCAAAAAAGTCCTTAAACGTCTCGTTGAAACTATCCCAATAAGCCGGCATGCGGTATCGCACCGGTTCGTTACTGAAAAATCGGTTGATGTGCTGGCGTTTGAGTCGGCGCATGGCCAATGCGTAAAGGCGTGACGCTCTGAAGTGTTTGTGCGCGATAAAGAAACTGTCGCTCCCCGACGGATGAATGGAGTCGAGTTGCTCGCAAACACGTTTGGCCAGTGGGCTGTTGTGTTGGTTGAACAACGTCATGGCGTAGGCGTTGTAGTGAGCCTCAAAGTCGATTTCATAATCGTTGATGCGTTCGTTGAAATCTTGCGCATCGGGCGTCAGTACGCCAAGCAGGATGATTTCCGGCTCAAAAAATGGGTTGAATCGTTCGGCTTCGGGACGGGGTTTGTAGGGCGGAAGAGCCAATTGGTAATGTTGTCCGGGTTGTGCATAAAAGGCCCCACGGTAATGTCCCAGGTCGATGGTGCATTGCGTGGTTTCATCGATGGCAAATGCCCCGCTGTAGTTCCCGTCTTCATTGATTGTCAGACGGGTCAGCTCTTCTTGTTCACGCAATAGGGGGTGCGACACCGTTTCTATTATCAGCGTCATCCCGGCATAGTCGGGAGCATTTCCGGTGATGCGCACGCTGTCGGGTGTTGCTCCCCATGCCGTGATGCACCAACACCAAATTCCGGCGGCCAATAATAGACTGCCGACCCGGAGTGTTAAGGTATTTCGGATGAGTCGTTTGTTTCCTGACATTTATCGGTTTAATAGTGACGGGTCGATTTTTATCTTTTCGGGTAGAAATTTGGAAGCATCGCCCCCATGTTTGATGATGTCACGCACGATGGATGAGTTAACGGGGGTGTGTTCGGGCGTGGTGAGCAGAAATACGGTGTCGATGCCGGTCATGGCTCGGTTTACCTGAGCGATGGCTCGTTCGTATTCAAAGTCGGCCGAGGTGCGGATTCCCCGTAGCAGGTGGGTAGCTCCGATGGTTTTGGCATAATCGACCGTCAATCCTTCATATTTGTCCACCCGGATTCGGGGGGCGTTTGAGAATACATCTTTAATCCAGTCGACCCGCATCTCCACCGGGAAAAAATCGGCTTTGTTGGAGTTGTAGCCCACTGCCACCACTATTTCGTCAAAAAGATCGAGCGAGCGGCGAACCACATTTTCGTGGCCAATGGTGAAGGGGTCGAACGATCCGGGGAAGATTGCTATTTTTTTCATGTTTCTCTTCGTATATACAAACGGTAAAATTTGAAAAATTTGTTGGATTGACCAAACGTTTATTCAGGAGCTTCATGGTTTCGTGTTTCAGGTGACGGGATGTTTATTCGTAAGCGTCCATACTAACCATAAATGAACCTGCATGTCAATGTTAAGTGGGTGTGAATAGTGTTTAAAAATTTTGCAATCATTGAAAAAAAAGCCACCTTTACCCCCTGATTTTAAAGGCCAACAGCAGAGAAAGGCCATTGTCACATCATTCTGTTAATCGGTTTTTTATGAGAGGTGCAATTATCGGTGATATTATCGGTTCTGCTTTTGAAAACAACCAGCCTGACGCACAGGATTTTCAATTACTCAAGCCTTTATCGGCATATACAGACAACACCATCACCACGCTGTCGACAGCGGATGCTATTTTGCACAACAAAGCCTATGGCGATACGCTCAAGGATTGGGTGCAACGTTATCCCAAAGCCGGTTATCGCCCACGATTTCTTGAGTGGGCTTTGTCGGAGAATAAGGCCACTTATGTGAGTGAGGGGGATGGTGCTGCCCGTCGCATCAGTCCCATTGGCTTTGCATCTCCTTCGCTCGATGAGGCATTGCGCCAGGCCGAGATGTCTACGGTCATTACTCACAATACGCAAATTCGTATTGAAGCCTCCAAAGCGGTGGCCGGGAGTATTTTTCTTGCCAAGCAGGGTAAGTCAAAGTCGGAAATTAAGCAGCTTATCGAGGAGATATTTAATTATAAGCTCGACCAGACGCTCGAAGAAGTGAAATTGATGTTGAGTCAAACCTCTGACGATTTGCCCACGCCGGTTCCGGCTGCCATGGTGGCTTTTTTGGCCAGCAGCGATTTTGAAGATGCCATTCGCAAAGCCGTTTGGTTGGGTGGCCCCACCCATACCATTGCTTCTATTACCGGTGGTATTGCCCAGGCTTATTATAATCACATTCCTAAGTCGTTGGTGCGAAAAACATTGTGTCGTTTGCCGTCCGAGATGGAGGAACTTATAGAGGAGTTTGAAGCGGCTTATTTGACTCCTGTTTGTTGAAAAAATCATTGATATAAACGATATAAAAAAAGACCCGAGTGAATTTCGGGTCTTTTTTTATGGTCTGTTGTCATGCTTTTTCGTCAAGCAGTGCAGTTTTTAAAACGTCCTGAATGGTATTGAAGTAAATGATTTCCAGTCCCTCGATGTAGATTGGTTTTATTTCATTCACGTCTTTGCGGTTTTCTTCGCAGAGCAGCACGGTGGTGATACCGGCACGTTTGGCGGCCAGTATCTTTTCGCGAATGCCACCCACCGGTAATACTTTGCCCCTCAGGGTAATCTCGCCTGTCATGGCTAGTTTTTCGCGCACTTTGCGTTTGGTAATGGCCGATGCAATGGATGTGGCCATGGTGATGCCTGCCGAGGGGCCGTCTTTGGGGATGGCGCCTTCGGGGACGTGAATGTGCACGTTGGCGTTATCAAATGCTTCAATCGGTAGGTTTAGTAATTCGGCGTGCGCACGAAGGTATTCGAGTGCAATCATGGCCGACTCCTTCATCACTTCGCCCAGGTTACCGGTGAGGGTGAGTTTGCCGTTGCCTTTGCTGATACTACTTTCCACAAACAGAATTTCGCCACCGGCGGCCGTCCATGCCAGGCCGGTGACCACCCCGGCAAAGTCGTTGCTGAGCCATTTGTCCTTATTGAATCGAGGGGCACCCAACAATTCCTTAATGGCTTCGGTAGTTACGCTTTTTTTAATTGGCACGTCGGTGGCAATTTTGAGGGCGATTTTTCGGCAGATGCGCGAGAGTACTTTGTCGAGTTCTCGAACGCCGGCCTCGCGGGTGTACCCGTCAATAATGGCGGCCAGTACCGGCTTGCTGATGGTGAAAGTGCCCGGGGTAATGCCATGGTTTTCCATGGCTTTGGGCAGCAGATGGTTGCGTGATATTTCTATCTTCTCTTCTAGTAAATAGCTGCTTACTTCAATCACTTCCATGCGGTCGAGCAGGGGAGGAGAGATGGTCGAGAGCGAGTTGGCTGTGGCGATGAACATCACCTTCGACAGGTCGAAGTCGATGTCGAGGTAGTTGTCGTGGAAGGTTTCGTTTTGCTCGGGGTCGAGCACTTCGAGCAATGCTGAAGCCGGATCGCCATGAAAGCTGTTGCTGATTTTGTCAATCTCGTCGAGAATGAAAACGGGGTTGGCAGCACCGGCTTTTTTGATGTTTTGGATGATGCGTCCGGGCATGGCTCCGATGTAGGTGCGGCGGTGTCCGCGTATCTCGGCTTCGTCGTGCAGCCCCCCCAGTGACATGCGCACATATTGGCGCCCTAGGGCTTCGGCCACCGAGCGTCCCAGTGAGGTTTTGCCCACACCCGGAGGGCCCGTCAGACATAGGATGGGTGATTTGAGGTCGCCCTTGAGTTTGAGTACGGCCAGGTGTTCCAAGATGCGTTCTTTCACTTTGTCGAGACCATGGTGGTCGCGATCCAGGATGCGTCGGGCCTGTTTCAGGTCGAAGTTGTCGGTGGTGTATTCGTTCCAGGGCAGTTCGGTGAGCGTTTGCAGGTAGGTGAGTTGCACCGAAAATTCACCTGTCATGGGGTTGATGCGTTGAAGCTTCCCGATTTCTTTCTCGAATATTTCGTTGAGTTCGGCACCCCAGTTTTTTGTAGCGGCTTTTTTTCGTAGTTCTTCAGCTTCCTGTTCGGCCGGGTTGCCACCCAGTTCGTTTTGGATGGTTTTAATTTGTTGCTGAAGCAAATATTCGCGTTGCTGTTGGTCGATGTCCACCTTCACCTTCGACTGAATGTCTTTTTTAAGTTCCAGCAGTTGCAGTTCCTTGACGAGCATTTCCAATAAGTCCATGCCTCGTTTGAGCAATTCGTTGGTGCCAAGGAGGTTTTGCTTTTCGGGAATGGTTGCATCGGTGTTTGAGCACACGAAATTGATGAGGAAGTCGCGGCTTTCGATGTTTTTGATTGAGAAAATGGCTTCCGGCGGATAGTTGGCCGATGTTTTGATGATGCGCAAGGCCATGTCCTTGATGGATCCGGCCACGGCTTCGTATTCACGTTGTTGTTCTTCGGTGGGTTCTATGTCGGTGAGTTCCATCACGTCGGCAACCAGATAGGGATCCGAGCTGACGGGGTAGGTCATGACAAATCTTTTTTTACCCTGTATGATGACCGAGGTGGTGCCGTCGGGCATTTCGAGGACTTTGATGATTTTAGCCATGGTGCCCACGTCGTAAAGGGAGCGGAAGTCGGGGTTGTCTTCGCGGGCATCGCGCTGTGCCACTGCGCCAAAGTAGCCTTTGGCATCTTGCAGGTCGCGAATCAGGCGTAATGATTTTTGGCGTCCGAGGGTAATGGGCATAATTACGCCTGGAAACAGCACCGTGTTGCGCAGCGGTAAGATGGGCAACGTTTCGGGCATGGGGACGTCGTCGTTATTCATCATCAGGTCTTCGCCAATGATGGGAATCATGCCTTCGTTGTTTGATTCTTCGTTGTCGAGATCTTCGGGGGGCAGTAAAAAGTTATTCATGTCCATGGGCATCCGGGTGCATTGCGGTCGTGAGCCGGCGGGGTGATACTTAGTAATGTGAAACATCATTCCCGACCAAATGTTATTGCAAAGTGGGTTGAAAATGTCATTAATCAAAAAAAGCCCCGGATTATCCGAAGCTTTTTTTGTATTAGGTTGGTTCGACAGCAATTATTTGCGATTGTCGAAGTGTTTTTGGTAGCGGTTCATGAACTTGTCTACGCGACCGGCAGTGTCAACCAGTTTCATCTTACCGGTGAAGAAGGGGTGCGAGGTGTTTGAGATTTCGAGTTTTACAACCGGATACTCTACGCCGTCAACTACTTCTGTATCTTTTGTGTTTACAGTAGAACGTGAAATGAAAACCTCTCCGTTCGACATGTCTTTAAATGCGACCAATCTGTAGTTGGCCGGATGAATTCCCTGTTTCATTATCTTGATTTTTTTGTCTGTTTCAATAATTTTCGGACTGCAAAGGTATAGATAAAAATGAATCTTGCAACAGAAAAAGGTTAAATTTTTGGTCTAAAGGGGTTCGGTAGTGTCGTCATGGTGAGTGGGTTGGCTCAGCGATGGGTGTTTGTGGGCTTGCCCATGGGGATGATGGGGGATCGGTGAGCTTGTTTTTGGTTTTCAAATAGATATCGCCATGTGATGTGCCTTTTGCCGAAGTCGGCCTCCATGGCTTCCATCAATGCTCGCATTTTGGGATTGAAGTCGCCTACCCACGACAGCTCCAGTTGCGACAGTGAAGGATGCTGTGCCACCACGTCTTTAAACTGACGAAACAGTGCTGACTCAATGCCCATTCGCTGATAGTGAGGTTTGACCCCCAGCACTGTGACGCGAGCCCGGGTGAGGGGTTGCATGTGGCGATACCACAAGAAGCGCAGCTTGTTGAGGAACCCCATTTTGCCATTGAGGTGGCGGATGATTTGATTGGCGTCGGGAAACATCACCAAAAAACCGATGGGTTCCCCTTGCCAATAGGCGTACCAAATGAAATTTTCCCGCAAAAAAGGTTTGGCTTTTTGTAGCGTGGCGTGCAGGTAAGCCGGTTGCATGGGGGTGAAATTTTCGTGAAACTGCCAGGCATCGTTGTAGATGTTGATGAAATCGTCCGCAAACCGGGGGGCTTCTTTCCATGTAAAATGACGGAAGGTGAGTTCCGGTTTTGCCATCACGCGTTCGGCGATTTTCCAGAAACGTTCCGGGAATGGTTTTTTTAGGTTCAGATGGCTGGTGATTTGTTCGTAATAGGGCTGGAAGCCGTATTCTTCAAACAGTTGTCTGTAATAAGGCGGGTTGTATGGCATTCCAAAACCGGGTGGCGTGAAGCCGTCGACCAGTAAACCCCAAAAATTATCGTTTTCACCAAAGTTGATGGGGCCATCCATGGCTTGCATGCCTCGTTGCGCTAACCAAGCTTTGGCCGTGTCGAAAAGGCGTGTGGCGGCTGATGGTTCGTTGATGCATTCAAAAAAGCCTATGCCACCGGTCGGTTGTTCGTAGCCATAGGCTTTGTTGCGGTTGATGAAGGCCGCTATTCTCCCGATGGGGTGCATTGCTGCATCAAAAAGGACAAAACGAGTGGCTTCGCCGTTGGCAAACAATGGATTGGTGGTTGGATTAAATATTTCGTCAATCATCACATCCAAAGGACGGATGTAATTGGGGTCGCTCTTATAAATGATGTCCACCAGGTTGAGGAATGTTTCTTTAAGGCTCGTGGTGTTGACTTCCTGTATGATCATTTTCGGTTGGTTTAGTTTTGAGAGGCGAGGTGATTCAAATTTAGTTAAAAACACCGAAAAGTCAAGCTTGACAAGTATTATGATTGGGTTGACCCGTTATTTTGCAAAAACTTAAACTGAAATCAAGGTTGGTTTTAGAGGTTTTGTTAAGTTTGCATCTTAAATAATTCAATAATTTGTGTAGTTGTGTTAATGTGGAGATGGTTTTTGTGTAGTGTCGTCTGTGTGTGCTTGTGTCAGTCGGTGTGTTGCAAGGTGCTGAGCGATGGTGAATTTGATGTATTCCGTTTGTCTTCGTTGCATTTGGCGTTCACCCGAGAGAGCGATGTTAGTGTTCGTTTGGATTCATCAATGGTGCCGCTTGCGTCGGTCATGGTGAGGGATGATGCTGCAAAGGGATGTTGGCAGCAATGTCGGGCAGTACGTTCGGCTGTGGTGCCGGCGTTGTTTTTCGCGGGAAGCGCCCTGTCGTGGCCCTATCGGGAGGATTATAGGGAGAGCCGAAACCGCTATGTAAACGATTTTGAAAACCATTACGATGATTTTTTGCAGCACGTACCCACATTGGGGGTGGTGGGGCTCAATTTGGCAGGCGTCAAAGGGCGGCATACGCTCTCAAGAGCTGCTGTGAATATGGCCTATAGTAATTTGCTGATGATTGCTTTTGTGAATGTACTCAAATATAACACCCACGTGATGCGTCCCGATAATACCACCGATAACTCTTTTCCGTCGGGGCACACAGCCACAGCCTTCGTGGGGGCTACGGCCTTGCACAAAGAGTACGGCACGTATCGCGATCCCATGTACAGTGTTTTTGCCTACTCCATGGCGTTGGGCACGGGCATGGGTCGTCAACTCAATAATCGTCATTGGATTTCGGATGTGCTGGCTGGAGCCGGCATCGGCATTCTCTCTACCGAACTGGGTTATTGGCTGGCCGAGAAGCTGCACGGCAATTGGGGGTTGAATGGGGCTCCAGTAAAAAACGGATTTGTGAGCAATAATTATCGACCCTCATTTATTGAAATGAAACTAGGGATGGCGCATGCACTCAGCAATTCAATTAATGGACAGGAGTGTCAGTTTACCGGCAGGGGTTTTGTGACCGGTATGGAGGGGGCGTGGTTTTGGAACCGATACTTTGGGGTTGGCGGGCAGTTTATGGTCTCCAATTTTCCCTTTAAGGAAAAAGGGCTGGAGGCCGTGAGCAATCGGTTTTTGTTGATTTCCGATGGTGCCGAAACGCAAGCGCTTGGTGTGAAGGCGGTTTGTGTGGGGCCTTATGCCGATTATCCCCTCAATGAGAAGTGGGCGCTGATGGGTAAAGTGAATATTGGATATGCACAAGGGTTTAAGGGGAAGCATTTTGTTAGTGTTAAACCAGATTATCAAAAGTTGTTTGGCGAGCGCATGGAGGTGGCCGAGTTCAATCCCGGGCAGTCGTGGATGCTTAACGGGGGGCTGGCTTTGCGCCGTATCATCAGTCAAACGGTTAGTGCCAAATTTTTTATCGAAAGTGGTTATAGCAATGTCGATTGGCAGGTAGCTCGCATGGAGAGTGTCAATGTTGATACCGGTGAGCGAGTGTGGTCTGAGAGTGAAAGTAAAGGGAATATCCGGTCTTTGTTTTTGGCTTATGGATTTGCCTTGTCGGCCATCATTTGGTAAGGACGCGGTTCCTCTCGATGCGGGTCTTTTGGGGGTGTTGCATAATGACGAATAGGGCGGGTATGACCCCACTTTAATGGGGTTGACATTGTGAGGCGTTTGTACGTACTTGATTTCCGCTTGAATGGCCGGAGAATGACGTGTGTTCGTGCTGATTATTTTTTTGATGTTCATGCCCTGCATAGCCGGTTGTTGAGCCCCTAAACCTTACCCGGATGGAACGTCAATTGAAAGAAATTGTAAGGGTCGATGCCGATAAATGCGTCAATTGTCATGCATGCATTGCGGTGTGCCCCGTTAAGTTTTGTAACGATGGCAGTAGCGATCATGTGAGCATCAATGCCGATTTGTGCCTGGCCTGTGGCAATTGCATCGATGCCTGCACGCACGAAGCGCGTTATTTTGTGGATGATAGCGAGGCGTTTTTTGATGCTCTCAAGGCAAAGACTCCCATGGTGGCCGTGGTGGCTCCCGCTGTGGCTGCTAATTTCCCCAACCGTTATCTCAAAATTAATGCCCTGCTCAAAAAACTGGGGGTTAAGCCGTGTTCGATGTGAGTTTTGGAGCCGAGCTCACGGTGAAATCGTATCTGCATCATTTAAAAACGGAGCATCCCCAATGCATCATTGCTCAGCCCTGCCCGGTGTTGGTGACTTATGTGGAAGTGTATCGTCCCGAGCTCATTCCTTATTTGGCGCCGGCTGATAGTCCCATGGTACACACCATGAAGATGATTCGAACCTACTACCCGCAATATGCTCATCACCAAATTGCCGTGTTGTCGCCCTGCATCGCCAAGCGGCGCGAGTTCGATGCCGTAGGCATTGGCGATTACAATGTCACCATGGCATCGCTTCAACAAGTGATGGACTTTAACCACCTTCAGCTCGATTCGTTTCCCGATGTCGTTTACGATAACCCGCCGGCTGAGCGAGCTGTGCTGTTTTCTTCGCCCGGAGGCTTGCTGGAGACGGCCCGGCGTGAAATGCCCGGCATCGAAAACTTAGCCCGAAAAATTGAGGGGCGGGAGATGATTTACCCCTATTTCAATCGTTTGCACGACGAAATTCAGCAAGGCAATGCTCCTCTGTTGGTCGATTGTTTGAATTGCCACATGGGCTGCAATGGTGGCCCGGGAACCCCATCGCGTCATGCTTCTGTTGATCATTTGGAAGCGTTGGTGCGACATCGTAGCGAGGCTCTCAAGCACGAGTACCGGCAGGATGCCCTGGCGACCGAGCGAGAGTATTCGGTGGTGCTCAACGATTACTGGCAAGAGGGTCTTTATGAACGACAATACGTGGATCGTTCGTCGCTCAATCGACTCAGGATTCCCGACGATAACCAGCTGGCGAAGGTATATGCCGACATGAAAAAGTTCTCCGATGAGGATTTGATTAACTGTGCTTCCTGTGGTTATGGGAATTGTCGTGACATGGCCATCGCCATTTTCAACGGGCTCAACCGTAAAGAGAATTGCCACCATTACAAAGGCACCGTTATTACCGATGTGGCCGTGAACCTTAGCAATGCCATCGGTCAGATGACACAGTTTAACGATGCCATTCACCAAATGATGCAGGATCTCTCGCGGATGAGCGTGATGATGCAAAACGATTTTACGACGCTCAATGGCCGCATTGATAAGGATAAACAATTATTGGACGAGTTTGATGCCATTGCCCAATCCATTGCCACCATTGCCGATAAGACCGATATTCTGGCCATTAACGCGGCCATTGAGGCTGCCCGTGCCGGCGAGGCCGGGCGGGGCTTTAATATTGTGGCCGGAGAGGTGCGCAAACTCTCGGAGCAGTCATCGGATGAGACCGAGAAAATAAAGCCTCGCCTCAAGCTGATTGAACAGCTCTTTGTTGACATCTGCCAAAAAATTGAAACCGCTTTGCCTCACTTTGCGCAAACCAACCGGCTCACCGGTGAAGCCGCTGAGATGATAAGGCAATCGAATCAGATTCAAATGGAGAAGCTGCGCAGCATTGGCGACGAATTCAAGGGATTGGTGAAAGGACGTGACGAAGTGGTGGCCGATGAGGAACTGGAGGATTTTACGGAACGGTTTTGATGGGTGATTTCAAGTATCAAGACGCAAGTATCAAGATGCAAGACGTTGGAGTTCGTTTTTCAATCAATCGTTGGATGAGACACGAAACCCCGAAGCATTTAAATAAAGGTTTCGGGGTTTTTTGATGTGTTGGTGGCAGTCATTAGTTTTTCCCAGCCCGCTCAATCTCGCGCAGGTTCTCCATCTTTTTCTTGGCCAGGAAACCTTTGATGTCTTCGAGGTGTTCTTTGACTTTTTGGTTGCCAAATTCAAAGACTTTGTGTGCCAGACCGTCGAGGAAGTCGCGGTCGTGCGACACCAAAATGAGGGTGCCATCATAATCGTTGAGGGCGCTCTTGAGGATGTCTTTGGTTTTGAGGTCGAGGTGGTTGGTGGGCTCATCGAGGATGAGCAGGTTCACCGGCTCGAGCAACAACTTGATCATGGCCAGGCGGGTGCGTTCGCCTCCAGAGAGCACTTTGACCTTTTTTTGAATGTCGTCGCCGCTAAACATAAAGGCGCCCAGGATATCTTTGATTTTGGTGCGGATTTCGCCCACGGCCACATCGTCGATGGTTTGGAATACCGTGGCTTCGCCGTCGAGCATGGCTGCCTGGTTTTGGGCAAAGTAACCGATTTGCACATTGTGACCCACGGTGAGTTTCCCCTCGTGGTCAATCTCTTTCATGATGCACTTTACCAGCGTGGATTTTCCTTCGCCGTTGCGTCCCACAAAGGCTACTTTTTCGCCACGGGCAATGGTGATGGAGGCATCTTTAAACACCACGTGCTGGTCGTAGGTTTTGCCCACGCTTTCGAGAATCACAGGGTAGCTGCCCGACCGGGGCGAGGGTGGGAATCGCAGTTTCAGAGCCGAGTTATCCTCTTCGTCCACCTCCACCAGTTCGAGCTTTTCGAGCATACGCACGCGGCTTTGCACCTGGTTGGTTTTGGAGTAGGTTCCTTTAAAGCGTTCGATGAAATCCTTGTTGTCGGCAATCATCTTTTGCTGGTCTTCGTACTGGCGCTGTTGCTGTTCGCGGCGCTCCTGACGCAGTTCCAGATATTTGGTGTAGTTCACCTTGTAATCATATATGCGACCCATGGTCACCTCGATGGTGCGGTTGGTGATGTTGTCCACAAAAGCGCGGTCGTGCGAGATGACCATTACCGCCTTGGCGCTGTTGATGAGGAAGTCCTCGAGCCACTGGATGGACTCGATGTCGAGGTGGTTGGTGGGCTCATCCAATAAAATGAGGTCGGGCTTTTGAAGCAGAATTTTGGCCAGCTCGATGCGCATGCGCCATCCCCCGCTGAAATCGGTGGTGGGTTTGGCAAAGTCCTCGCGTTTGAATCCCAGTCCCAAAAGTATTTTTTCCACTTCGGCTTCGTAGTTGATGTCCTCAATGGCGTAAAACTTCTCACTCAGGGTCGAGACCCGTTCAATGAGGGCGTAATAGCTGTCCGATTCGTAGTCGGTGCGGGTAGAGAGTTCGTTGTTGAGGGCTTCTATTTCGTGCTGCATTTCAAAGATGCGGGCAAAAGCCTGCGACGTTTCTTCAAACACGGTGCGGTTGTTTTCGGTGAGCAGGTGCTGGGGCAGGTAGGCAATCACCGAGTCTTTGGGCGCCGAAATACGTCCGGCCGAGGGAGCGCGTTCCCCGGCAATGATTTTCAGCATGGTCGATTTGCCTGCTCCGTTTTTGCCCATCAGGGCGATTCTGTCCTTTTCGTTAATGGCAAACGAAATGTCCTTAAATAAAGTCGTCCCTCCAAACTCAACCGTCAATCCGTCAACTGAAATCATTGTGCTATATCGTTATATATTTTGCGCCGCAAATATAGTCAGTTATTTGTCCAAATTGATTTCCGGGGGTGATTAATCTGTTGTTGAGTTTTAAGGAATAGTAATAGTGGGATGTTGTTTTTTATGCTGAAACCATTCAGGTCGATAAAACCTGGATGGTTGGGAGAAATATTGTTTTTTAAGACAAATCAGCCTTGATGAATTTTTTTAGTCAAATGTCTAGGCTGTTTTAAACTCGTCTGTTTTCGCCATCAGCCCCAGCTTTCCTTTACCACACTGCCCGTTTCCTCGAGGTTGGTCACCAGCAGATAGGTGTCGATTTCCTGCTGCATCTCTTCGACGTGTGAGATCACGCCTACGATGCGATTTTCTTTGCGTAGCGATTTGAGGGTGTCGAACACCATGTTGAGCGCCTCCTTGTCGAGGGTGCCAAAGCCTTCGTCGAGGAAGAAGAAGTTTTCGGAGCCGGGCGTTTTGTGCTGAATGCTGTCGGCCAGCGCCAACGCCAATGAGAGGGCGGCCTGAAAGGTCTGTCCGCCCGAGAGGGTTTTGACGCTGCGGGTTTTGCCCTCATTCATGTAGTCGCGCACCACAAAGGTGTTGTCACTCGCCAGTTCCAGTGCCAGGCGCTGGCGGGTGAGGTGAAAGAAGCGTTCGTTGGCACGGTCGGCCAGGTTTTGCAGGTACACGGTCGAGACATAGTTGACGAAGCCGCTGCCCCGAAACAGGTTTTTGAGTGTGGCCAGGTTGGTGGCACGCTTTTCTAATCGGTCGATTTCCTGCCGCAGTGTACCTTGTTTGGCCAAATGCGTTTCTGTTTGGGCAATTTGTGTGGTGATCGTGCCCAGTTGGCGGTTTTGTTCCTCCAGTTGGCGGGTGAGGGTGTCCTGTTGGGTCACAAGGGCGGCGTGTTCTGCCGCATTGTAATGGCGGTCGCCAATGTCGAGGCGTGTTTGGCGGACGAGTTCGCGGTGAGTGGCCACCTCGCGATGCCAATGGTCGATGCGCTGGCGGCTGGCAGCCACGTCGAGTTGCTTTTGCAGCACCGCTTCGACCTGCAACAGGGTGGTGCCGGGATGTTGCTGCAGCTTATCAGCGATGCGAGCCTCGGTTTGCTGCTGCTGTCGGGTTAGGGCGGCGAACTGCTGTTGGGTGGCTTCCAGTTGCCCCGTTATGCTGTGGCGGGTTTTTTCGAGTTCGATCTTTTGCGTGTCAAGCGCTTTATACTGTTCAGTCAATTGCGCGTGTTGATGTTTTAAATCCTCGGCACGGGCAGACAATTCTTGCGATGATAGGTGACCCATCGTTGCTGCATCGACCAACATTATCTGCCCCGACAGGGTTTCGATGAGGGTGGTGAGCTGCACCTGCTGTTGGGCAAGTTGGGCGATGGCTTCGGCATATTTCTCTTTTTCCTGTTCCGATTTTTCAATGGCTTTGTCGAGTGCTGCCAGGCGGGTGGCCTGCTCTTCGATGAGCTTGGTCAATAGGCGTGCCTGTTCGAAGGCATCTTCCAAAGCCTTTTCATTTTCTCTGGGATAGGCCGGCCATTGGTGAGCCGTTTGGTGTTGTTGCAGTTTTTGGCGGGCGGCGGCCAGTTGAGCGGCCAACAGGTCGTGCTGTTTTTGCGATGCCAGTGCCGAGGCCGTTAGTCCGGCCATCTGTTTTTCAACGGTCAGCAGGGTTTTGAGGCGGGCATCGACATCGTTCATTTCCCGGGTGAGCTGTGCCAATTGTTGCGACACGTCTTTGGCATCGGGGATGTGAGGGTGTTGGGTTGCGCCGCACAGCGGGCAGGGGGCGCCATCTTCGAGCGCGGTGGCGTATTGGTTGAGTTGCTGTTGCACCTGCAGATGGGTACGTGCTTCGGTGCGTTGTTGCTGTTGGAGGGCGATGCGTTGTTTTTCCTGGTCGATGCAATGGTTGAAGGCTGTCTCGGGATGTGTTTCGGATGGCTTGTGGTCGGGAAACGTTTGTTGTAATAAGGCGTGCATCTGCTCCGTCAGGTTGCGGCTCGACTCATCAGCCTGTGTCAATTGTTGTTCAATGTCGGTTACCGCCTGCGCGTAAAGGCGATGATGGGTAAACCACTCGCGGGCGGCCGTGAGCAGGTGCATGTCGGGCTGCGAGGCGCGGGTGGCCTGATGAGCCTGATGCAGTTGCTGGCGCTCGGTCTTGAGGCTGCTAAGTTGTTCAACCTTGTTGGTGAGGGCATCCTGACCTTTGGCGGTGCGTTGAGCCAGTTCGGTGAGCCGTTGTTGATGGTTGCGAATGTCAATGAGCTTGGCCAATTCGTCAGCCTGACGCAGCAGTTCGTCGCGTTTGTCGTAACGGGGCAGCAGTTCGGCGTGTTGCTGCACCACGAGGGTGTGGCGGGTTTTGTTTTTTTCGATGTCGCCCTGCAGGGTTGCCAATTGTTTCGCCGATTGGGCAATGGTTTCGCGCTGGTTTCGCAGCTGATCAATGTCCGATTGGAACTGGTACACCATCTGCTCATACTCCTTAAGTTCGTTGTTGAGCAACGTCATGTTTCCCTCCTGTTGCAGCAGTTGGTCGAGTTCTTTGGTGAGGATGTGCTGTCGTTCCGTCAGGTTTTTGAGTTGTTCGCAGGCTGCGACATGTTTTTGCAGCGCCTCCGATTGTTGTTTGCGGGTGTTGAGTTCGATGGCCAGGGCGGTTTGTTGTGCGCGCAACTGCATGAGTTGTTCGGGGGTGACGGTTGCCACGGCCTGCATTTGCCCCTGTAGATTTTGAAGGAGGGCGTTGTTGTCATTCTCCAGCGCCATCACTCTGCCGGAGAGTTCAAACCGTTCGAGGTTGAAGAGCTGCTTGAGCATGTCGGTGCGTTCCTTGCCGGTGAGTTGCAAAAACTCCTGAAACTTGCCCTGAGGGATGATAATGGTGCGCCTGAAGTTGTTGTACGACAACCCTGTGACCTGCTCGCCATCGGTGTGCGACAGGGGCATCCAGGTGCCGTCGAGGTATTTGTAGGCGGCACGATCGACCGACTTCACCTCTTCAAACTTCTTGCCGTTGCGACGTGCCGTTACGGTAAAGCGGTAACGGTGCTCCTGACCCACGCGAAACTCGAAGTCAATGAGCAGATCGTTCGACTTCAGGTTCATCATGTTGTAGTTGCGGCTGTCGCGAGCGTTGAGGCGTTCGCTCTCGCCATATAGGGCAAAGGTGATGGCTTCCAAAATGGTGCTTTTGCCACTGCCCACGCCGCCAAACAGGCCAAACAGCCCGGCGTTGGTAAGGGTGGCAAAGTCGATGGTTTGCGTGTGGCGGTACGAATAGAGGCCGCGCAGGGTCAGTTGTATGGGAATCATTTTGTTGGTTTGGGGTTGCGTCGTAGAGACAGGGCAAGCCCTGTCTCTACAAAAAAAAACGGAAAATCGGTTGGTTTTTATTCGTCCTTCGCCAGCACCTCTCGCAGCAGTCCCATCAGTTGTTCATTGGGTTCCTGCCCGTTGTTGCGCGAGCGGAAGTAGTCAATAAACAGGGCATCGGTGCTTTGGGCGGGGTCGATGGCCGCGCGCTGACCGGTGGGGTTGAGGGCTTGGTGACTCACTTCGGGAATGAGGGTGACGATGTGGGGATGGGCGGCGTAAAGGCGTTTGCGGTCGTCGGCCGTCAGGTAGGTGTCCGACACCAGGGTGAGCTCCACGTACACCTGCTGATGCTCGGCCAGCCAGGCCACGGCATCATCCACGCTGGTGAAGCGTTGGCGCAGCAGGCGTTTGCCCGATGTGAGGGGCAGGGGGGTGACCACGGCCTGCGCCCCCGGTTGCACATCCACCAGCATTGCGTATTTATCCTGATTGGCTTCGCTGAAGCTGTAGGCCAGCGGGCTGCCCGAATAAACCACGGGGCAGGGCGCCGTGTCGATGGTTTGTCGGCGGTGCAGGTGCCCCAGCGCCACGTATTGCACCCCTTGGGGCACATCGGCGGTGAACACAGGTTGCGCGCCTCCTACGTACAGAATGGGTTTTTCGTCGTCGGGCTCCTCGGGCAATGGGGCGCCCTGCTGAATCATAAACAGGTGCGTCATCAGCACGTTCACCCCATGGGCATCGCAGTGCGTTTGTGCCATGTCGAGCCAATGGCATCGCAGCACCTCGCGCAGCGCCTGCTCCTTGTCGTCGACGCCCAGACAGGTGCGCAGCCGCATCTCGTTGGCATAAGGGGTGAGCAGCAGTCGCAGCGGATGGTCGCACCCGGGGGTGGTCAGTTCCACAAATCCCGGCAGGCTACGGGTGATGCGCACGCCGTTGTCGGTTTCCAACGCCGGCACCGTGGAGTGGGGGTAGCCGGCCAAAACGATGCCGCACTCGCCTGCCAGCGGGTGGGGGGCTTCGATGCGGTCGGGCGAGTCGTGGTTGCCGGCGATGGCCACCACGGCGCGACGGCCATCGTGGGTGAGGCGCTTGAGGGTTTTGTACAGCAGGTGGGTGGCCTCGATGGGTGGGTTGATGGTGTCGAACAGGTCGCCGGCCACCAGCACGGCATCGACCTGATGCGTGTCGGCCAGGCGGACAATTTCGTCCATCACGGCCACCTGCTCGTCAAAGCGCGAGAGGGTGTCGAGGCGTTTGCCCAGGTGCCAGTCGGAGGTGTGGAGGATGCGCATGGGAGGGGTTGATAGAAATGTGAGTTGTCAGTGCAGTGTTGCTTTGTTATGATAAGAAGATGTCAGGCCATGAGACAGATGATGCGGTAATGCAAGACTTTGGATAAGGCCAAAGATATTTGAATATTTAGGGATTCTTGTTTTCTTTTTCTCAAATGAGCATGAGATGATGCATGTACATGCAAAAAAAAAAGGGGGCTATATGGCCAACAAGCAAGCGCATCTTCGGAAAAAGCTGTGGCAGGAGGAGTATGATGAATGTGTGAATTTGTACGGGTTTGGGGTTGTGAAGGGCTAAAGCCCGATGATCATTTCGTGGGATCGCCCCAGCCTGAAGGCTGGGGTTGAGAGTAGAGATGATCCTTAGCCCCAGCCTGAAGGCTGGGGTTAGAGTAGGGATGATCCTTGCCCCCAGCCTGAAGGGTGGGGTTGGGAGTAGAGATGATCTTTGGCCCCAGCCTGAAGGGTGGGGTTAGGAGTAGGGATGATCCTTAGACCCAGCCTGAAGGCTGGGGTTGATGGAAGAGCTGATCCTTGCCCCCAGCCTGAAGGGTGGGGTTGGGAGTAGAGCTGATCCTTGACCCCAGCCTGAAGGCTGGGGTTGATGGGAGAGCTGATTGTTGTTTGGCATAGCCTTTTTTCCTTACCTTCAGGTTTGGGGATATACGGCAAATAGATACCGTCATTCCTAACCCCGGCCTTCAGGCCGGGGCATCTGTCACAGCTTAACCCGGGCTTTAGCCCATAAGTTCATGAATATATGTCATATGTGCGTAATTGGCTCCATTGTGTATGGGGCACCAAAAGCCGATATCCTTTTTTGACACCGGATGTGAAGATCATACTTATCGAACACATCAGGCATAACGCCAAGACAAAGTCGATTTATATCGATTGCATCAATGGCGATGTGGATCATTTACACTGTTTGATCAATCTGCATCCTGATCAATCGTTGTCCAAAGTCATGCAGTTGATCAAGGGTGAGTCGTCGCATTGGGTCAATAAAACAGGGGCAGTGGGGAGTGATAAGTTTGAGTGGGCCGATGAATATTTTGCCGTTTCGGTGAGTGTGTCGCAACTTCAAAAAGTACGCGATTACATTGCCAACCAGGAAGCGCATCACCGGAAAAAGTCGTGGCAGGAGGAGTACGATGAATTTGTGAATCTGTATGGGTTTTGTGTTGTGAAGGGCTAAAGCCCGAGGATCATTCCGTGGGATCTGCCCCAGCCTGAAGGCTGGGGTTGGGAGTAGGGATGATCCTTAACCACAGCCTGAAGGGAGGGGTTAGGAGTAGGGATGATCCTAAGCCCCAGCCTGAAGGCTGGGGTTCATCACAGAGTTAGTCCTTAGCCCCAGCCTGAAGGCTGGGGTTGATGTTAGAGCTGATCCTTAACCCCGGCCTTAAGGCCGGGGTATCTGTCACTGTTGACTCTCATCTGTCAACGTAGTGTTAGTTCATCGACTCATGTTCGCCTTCAGCGATGTCGATGGATGCTTTCACGCTCACGTTTTGATGTGCTTGTTGTTCGAGTTTCTCCCGTTTTTTGCGGGCGCGACCTTTGCGCTGTGCCATGATGAGTTTCAGGCGGTCAATTTCGGTGTTGATGCATCGCACGGCATGTTCGTAAGGCTCGGGGCCGTTGAGCAGCATCAGGGCATGCAGGTAGTTGCGCACCTGGCGATAGCCCTCGTCCACCTCGTGGCGCAATTGTTGGGTGGTGTATTGGGGACGATAATTGAGGCGTTGTTGCTCCCGGAGGTCTTTTACCTGTTCAATTTCCTGATTCATTTGGTCGATGTGATCCATCCAGGGCTCCAGTTGCAGTTGCGACATGTGGTCGGCCAGTTTTTCGCGGGCATGCTTTACCATTAGAATCATCATGATGCTTTCGTCCAATTCGCCCCGTCGTTTGTTGCGATAACCGGCATAGGTGATGGCGTGCAAAAACAGGCGTGCGGCCTCGTGCTTGTCGGCGTCAAAGCCGTTGAGGTGCGACTGCAACGCGTGATGCAGCCCCCGGTAATGCTGTTGGCGTTGATGTCGGAGCTGCTGCAGCTGCTCTGCATAGTGACGGGTGCTTAATGGCTTGGGTTGCCATTTTTCGCGAGCTACCCATTCGATGTAGTTGGCCAACCGTGGGATATCGGGAAGATATTTTGCCTCTATTTTTTGGAGATTCTGCACCACGGTACAGTGGAAGCTGCAGTGTTGGGCGTTTTTTAGATGTCCGTGCTTAAGGTTTTCGAGTTGAGTCATGAGTCGAACATGGGGTTGAGGTGATTTTGGTCGGACGATGTCGTGATGCATCATTGCACACCACCATCGTCTTGCGACATAAAGATATAAAATCTTTGCATATCGTCATCGTCTTGCGACGAAGCTATTTAAGAGAACTGCATACTGTAATCGTCCGGGGACGAAGAGATGTTGCATCATTACACGCACTTTTCGTCCCGGGACGAAACAGGCGTGTAATGGTGCAGAACACTTTCGTCCCGGGACGAAATGCTTATGCATCGTTACATCTTACTTTCGTCCCGGGACGAAACGCTTGTGCATGGCTGCATCATACATTCGTCCCGGGACGAAATGGCTGTGCAGTGATGCACAACTCCTTCGTCCGACGTTTCCATCCTCCCGCAGGCTTGTGGCACCTTGTTGATGGGTGTTTCAGCGCTGCTGCCACATGCCGGCACCCGATTGTTGGGCGTTTTTGCAGCTGCGCGATAGTTGTTCCCGGTATTTTCCGTTGGGTTTGTAGTAAATGGCCTTTGCGTATCCCTTTTGCACCAGCAAATCGTTCACAAACGTGCCGTCTGCCAAATACACATAGGCCAGGGTTCGCCCGTAGCGATCGCGGGCTGATTTGTCGTAGGCCAGCCGCACGCGCTGGTTCATCAGCAGCCGGGTGAGGTAGGCCTTGGCCTCCTTGCCGTAAAATCCCTCGGGCTTGTGGCCCGTTTTTCGCGACTCGGGCGCATCTACGCCAATAAGCCGCACCTTGATGCGCTGTCCCCCGGCATCGGTGCCCCAAAAGGTGTCGCCATCCACCACCTGGGTCACGGTGAGGGTGGCGGGGTTCTCGGCCCTAAGCACGGCCGGCATCAGCATCATCAAAATTAAAAAGTGGAGGGTGCGCATGGGGATGATAAAAAGCCCCTCCCGGTCTCCTGCAAGGGGAGGGGGGAGGGGTGTGTTTCTGTTTAGTGAAGAAAAGAAGGCTTTATGACGAGGAGGCAGATGATGAGTTAAGAAACGATTTTTAGACCGGTCTCCTCACTCTTTTCTATCTGTCTAATCTCTTCTTTTCTTTATGATGCATCGTTTTGCTTGTCGATGAATGTCCGGTTCATCTACTATTCCAGTGCCTGATACACCAGGTTGCGGAACGTCTCGTGAATGCCGGGGCCGCGGTAGGGCTGCACGTTGGTGTAAAACAGCAGGATGAGGTTTTCGGCCGGGTCTATGACATAGTCGGTGTAGTACATGCCGCCCCAGCGGTAAGCATCTTGCGATACGGGGGTGCCGGTGGCGCCGGGGTGGTTAATGATTTCGAACCCAAGGCCAAACTTGTTGCCCTTGCCATTGATGGCCAGCGTGCCGATGTGGTTGGTGGTCATCATGTCAACGGTTTTGCGGCTCAATATCTTTGCCCCGTTAAAGGTGCCGTGGTTGAGCATCATTTGGCAAAAGCGGGCATAGTCTTCAATGGGGCCGCACAATCCGGCACCGCCCGACAGGAAGGTTTTGGCGCCATTCACCGGGTAGGTTTGGTACGAGGGGTTGCTATTGACCACCATCCCTTTGGGGGTCGATGAATACAGGGTCACCAGGCGGTTGGCCTCGCTTTGGGGCAAATAAAAGTAAGTGTCGTTCATGCCCAGCGGCCTGAGCACCCGCTCGGTGATGAACACATCCAGCTTTTTCCCCGACAGCACCTCAATGAGGTAGCCAATCACGTCGGTGTTCATGCCATATTGGTACTTGTCGCCCGGGTCGAACATCAAAGGCATTTTGGCGATGCGCTTCACGACTTCTTCGCAGGTGATGTTTTCGAGCGAGTTCACCGCCGGGATGTGTTCTTTGGCGTACATCATGCTGCCCTGTCCGCCGCCCAATATGCCGTAGTGAATGCCCGAAGTGTGCGTAAGCAGGTGGCGAATGGTGATGGATCGTTTGGCATCGCGGGAGGTGTAGGTGGTGTCGGCCTCGTTAAATGTTTCCAACACTTGCGGGTGCGCAAATTCGGGGATGTATCGTTCAATGGGGTCGTCGAGTAAAAACTTACCTTCTTCAAACAGGGTCATCAGCGCCACGCTGGTGATGGCTTTGGTTTGCGAAGCCATGCGGAAAATGTCATCCTTTTGAAGCGGAATTTGTTCTTCGATGTTGCGGTAGCCGTAGGCCTTGTGATGCACTATCTGGCCGTTGTGGGCGATAAAGGTCACGGCATTGGGCAGGAGGCCGGCCTTGATGGCCACCGGAATCAGAGAGTCGATGCGCGCCAGTCGTTTGGCATCGAAACCCGCCGCAGCCGCACTTTTGGGAGTGATGAAGGTTTTAGGCATTTGCGCCGTTGCGGCCAGCGCCATCAGGGCGAATAGTCCCGTCAATAATTGTTTGTTTCTCATGGATTGGTATTGTTGTAAATCCCCTCCATCCCCATCGGGCATGTTGAAGAATTGGATTAAAAAATTCAAGCGCATCAAAAATAAAAAAACCAAACCGGCTGGCCACGCGGTTTGGTTTCTGTGTTGCGAAATAAATCAAAATTGAATGGCTGTGGCGGATGATAATGCCACCCTTGTTTTTAGTCTAGGCTCCCTATTGGAGAGGGGCTTCACCCCTTGTCGAGCCATTTGAGCATCAGCCTCACGGCAAAATAACTCACCACAATGCTCAATGGCCACGACATGAAAAATAAAAATACGGCGGTATGTGACATGGTTCTAGTTTTTTTATGGATGATGGTAAATGAATGGTTCAATGTCGTTAAGTGAAGTCCCATTGGGGTTAACTAAACCACATTGATATCCGTTCTCTTCGTCTCTTCAGTCTAATCTATCTGTCTTTTGTCTAATCATCTTCTTGTCTCTTTCTATTATAACTCTTTTACCGAGTGGCACTGAGGCTTCTTCTCCTCACTGGTTCTCATCTTATCTCACTGCAACTCAGCGTTAGTTCTTTGTTAGTTAAGTAGAGGACGATGATTAAATGCTGAGTTATCTGCTTTCATATTTAAACGCAATCTATTTATCAAACCAACTCAGCGCCTACGCGCCTCAGCGTTTATTTTGACTCTGTGAATTGCTCTACTTAAACGACATTGAAACCGCCCCCCTTAATACACGTGCACATCGTCGGAGTGAATTTCTTTGCTGTCAATCTTGTTCCGGTTGATCGATCGCCAGGTAATCCAGATGTAGCCCAGCACCACCGGGATGAACAGCGACACGTAACTCATGGCCGTGAGGGTGAAGTGGCTCGATGACGCATTTTCGATGGTCAACGAACTTTGCAGATCCACCGTCGACGGGTAAAAGGAGGTGTGGTTGAGCCCCGCGATGAGGAACAGCGCCACCACCGTGAGCACCGTGCCCACGCCCGCGTACCAAATGCCCGACGTTTTCCTGCTCAGCAGACCGGTGCCAATGCCGTACAACACCGCCAGCACCCCGCCCAAAAACACCACCAGCACCACCGGCATGGCCAGCAGGTTGTTGAAGTATTTGAAGGCCTCCATGGTTACCTCTTTGGTGGTGGGATGCACGGCAAACCCCTCGCGCAGCATCAGCCACGTGACAAACGTGAGAAAGAGCACCACAAAGGGCACCGCGTTGTACCACAAGTGGCGACGGCAACGATCAATGAGTTCATGACTGTCGATGCTGTTGATGAAATAGAGCAGCCCCAGCGTGCGCGCCAGAAAAAATACCGTGAGCCCCAGCGTGAGGTTGTGCACGTTCAGCGCCAGTTCAAGCCCGTGTGTGGCGGCCTGCCACTTCGAGTGGTTCATGTCGGTGACGATGAAGGGTGACCCCGTGAAAAAGGTGGCCACCGCCGTTCCTATAAACAGGGTGCCGATGAGCCCGTTGATGAACAGGAATACCTCGTAGGTGCGCCCCCCCAACAGGTTGTTGGGCCGGCTGCGGAACTCATACGACACGGCCTGTACCACAAAGGCAAACAGGATGATCATCCACACCCAGTAAGCCCCGCCAAAGCTGGTGCTGTAAAACAGCGGGAACGAGGCGAAGAAGGCTCCGCCAAACGTCACCAGCGTGGTGAACGTGAATTCCCACTTGCGCCCCAGCGCGTTGATGAGCATGGTGCGTTCGTCGCGCGTTTTGCTCAGTGTGAAAAAGAGCGTTTGCCCGCCCTGCACGAACATCAAAAATACCAGCAGACCTCCCAATAGCGATATCAGGAACCACCAATATTGTTGCAGTGTTAAGTGTGATAGTGTTTCAAACATGGTCAGTGTCCTCCATCGTTAGGTCCGTTTTTAATTTGTTTTAGCATGATGCGGATTTCGGCCGTGACCAGTGCCGCAAAGGTGATGGCAAACAGCCAAAAGGTAATCATCACTGAGGTGGTGTCGATGTGCGATACGGCAGTCATGGTGCTCATCAAATCCTGAATCACCCAGGGTTGGCGTCCCACTTCGGCCACCACCCAGCCCGATTCGCTGGCCAGATAGGCCAATGGGATGGTCCACACGGCTGCCCATAGCAGCCAGCGGGTGCGGTCAATCTGCTGACGGTAAATGAACCACAGCACCAGTGCAAACAGCATCAGAAACCAAAATCCCAGCCCCACCATGATGTGAAAGGCGTAAAAGGTCATTGAAATGTTGGGCACCAGGCGGGTGATATTTTGCTTCAGCACCTCCGGGTTTTCATCGTAGTAGGCGCCGTATCCAAAATATTTAAAGGTACTTTGCATCCATGCCGGGTCTTCAAAGCGCGACCGTAGCTGTAGTGCCTGCAGTGTGTCGCCCGCCTGTTGGGCATCTTTGTATGCCCGCAGTGTTTGCTGGGCTTCGTAGCCCAGTTTTATTTTTTCAACGGCCGGCATCACGCCCTGCGCCTTATTGCCGTACAGCAAATCCTTGATGCCGGGAATGTAGGTGGTGCGGTCGCCATGGGTCATCAGCGACAGCAGTGCGGGGACTTCTATTTTAAATATCATGTCCTCCTGCGTGTCGGGTGTGATGGGTTGGCTGGTGTTAGGCCCCAGCACCCCAATGGCAATCAGGGGCACGTCGCTTCCCCCGTCGAGGTGGGCCTCCATGGCCGCGAACTTCATGGGCTGTATGCGTGACAATTCGCGCGACGACGTGTCGCCCGACCCGATGAGAATCACCGAAGCAATCACCCCAAAGGTGCCGGCCACAATCATGCTGCGGCGTGCCAGCAGTTGGTGCCTTTTTTTGAGTAAAAACCAGGCGCTGATGCCAATCACAAACACCGATGCCAGCACAAATCCCGATGTGGTGGTGTGTATGAATTTGTTGGCGGCCGTCTCTGACAGCAGCACATCCCAAAAATTCACCATCTCGTTGCGCGCTGTGTCGGGGTTGAAGCGCATGCCTTGCGGGTTCTGCATCCATGCGTTGGCCACCAATATCCACAGAGCTGACAGGTTGGCTCCAACGGCCGTCAGCCACGTGGCGATGAGGTGAAAACGTGGCGATACCTTGTTCCATCCAAAAAACATCACCGCAATAAAGGTGCTCTCCAAAAAGAAAGCCATGATGCCTTCGATGGCCAGTGGCGCTCCAAATATGTCACCCACAAACCATGAGTAGTTCGACCAGTTGGTGCCAAACTCAAATTCCAAAATGATGCCCGTGGCCACGCCAATGGCGAAGTTGATACCGAAGAGCTTCATCCAGAACTTGGTAATGGTTTTCCATTCCGGGTCGCGGGTTTTGTAATACATCGTTTCCATAAAGGCCAGGATGAATGCCAGACCCAGGGTGAGGGGGACGAATAGCCAGTGAACCATGGCCGTGAGCGCGAACTGCGCCCGCGACCAGTTCACCAGCGCGAAATCAATGTGCTCCATTGTTGTGATGATTTTTAGGTGTGGTAATTTGTTCTATGACGTGATTCGACCGCTCCTGGTCGGTGGGGAATCGGTTTTTGAGCGTGTCGCGGAAAAAAAACAGCTTAAATATGACAAACATGATGAACAGCTTGATGAGAATGATGGCCCACATGTTGCGCGCCCATGGCGACAGGGTTTTAAATCCGTCGGCGTAAAAGTCGTAGATGCGCCGGATGGTGCTTTTTTGTGTTGTCATCGTGCGTGGTGTGAAGTTCAGGTTTGTGGCTGTGAATGGGTCAATAAATATATATAAATCACCCCATTTGTGCCACTCCGTTTCATTAAACAATTTTTTCGTCATTTGGTTGAGGGGGTGTTTACATTTTTTTGCACTTGGTGTGATTTTTTATTTCGGAGTGATGTGTTTGTAATGTTCGGTTAGAGAGTTGTTTACGTGGGTTGACTAAAAAATAACACGAAAATGATGAACAGATGTTTGGTGTTTAAAAAAAACACTCTATATTTGAACAAGCAAAAAGGTAAACAAATACCAAAATAAACCAACACGGGATTTGCACCTTTCAAATGATGTTTAACCCAAAAACTCAAATGCCATGACTGCAGTACAATTCAACAGCCGGGTCATCGATATTCAACCCAAACTTATGCGTTACGCGATGACATTAACCTATAACTTGGATGATGCCAAGGATTTGTTGCAGGATTCCATTATTCGAGCCTTGAATTTCAGGGATAAATTTGCCGAGAATACCAATTTTAATGCCTGGATGCACGTGATTATGCGCAACACCTTTATCAACGACTATCGCCGCAAGGCTCGTACCTCCAAAAAAGATACGTCGATGGATGAAGTGCCTTATCTGAGTAATTTTCATTCTACCCGCGAAACGCCCGAGATGTTTATGAACGAGGGAACGCTTCGCGATACCATTCAGCGGCTCGAAAAAGAATTACGCGTGCCCTTCGAAATGCATGTGTATGGATATAAATATAAAGAGATCGCCGAAAAACTTGATTTGCCCATCGGGACGGTGAAGAGCCGCATTTCGTTTGCCCGCAAAAAGTTACAGTCTATAATAGCCAATTAAATAAGTGTTTGCAATTGAAACGCCCCGTCTGATGCTTCAGACGGGGCGTTTTTTTTGAGCTGAACCTATTATTTGGTTTTGAAGAATGCGATCATTTGGCGGAGTTGATCGGCTTGTGCCGATAGCTCCTGCGAGGTGCCTGCCATCTCCTCAGCATCGGCCGCATTTTGCTGAGTGATGAGCGATAGTTGGGCGATGGCGTAATTGATTTGATCTGAACCCGATTTTTGCTGAAGGCTCGAGGCGGCGATTTCTTCCACCAGTTCGGCCGACTGTTGAATGTCGGGCACGATGGTGTTGAGCAACACGCCGGCCTCCTGCGAGATACGGATGCCCTGAGCCGATACCTTCATGATGTCGTCGGCCGCATGTTTGGAGAGCTCTGCCAGTTTGCGGACTTCCTGTGCCACTACGGCAAATCCTTTCCCGTGTTCGCCGGCGCGAGCTGCTTCCACGGCCGCATTCAGCGCCAGAATGTTGGTTTGTGCCGCAATGTTGTTGATGACTTTTATTTTGTTGCCGATTTGCTCCATGGCCTCAACGGTTTCCTGCACGCTGCGGTTGCCCTTGGTGATGCTTTCGGTCGATTGATGCGTGGTGTGACGCGTTTTGTTGGCATTTTCGGCATTTTGGCTAATGCTGCCGGCCATCTCTTCCATGGCGCTCGACACCTCTTCGGCCGACGAAGCCTGTTCGTTGGCGCCGGTTGAGATGCGTTGTGAGGCATTGCTCATTTCACGGCTGGCATGGGCGATGGTAAGGGTGCTTTCGGTGATGCCCGTGATGGTTTCGTTAAGTTTCTTTCCCATCTTATCCAACGCTTTGCTCAGTCGACCGATTTCGTCACCGCGCGACAGGTCTTCATGGCTCACGTCGTGTGATAAATCTCCGGCGGCAATGGCTTCGGCAATGGTCACGCTGCGGTTGATGCCCTTGCTGAGTGATGCTGAAAGCAGAAATGATACCAGCATCCCAACCGCAAAAGCAATGATGAGGGTGCTCCACAAAACCGACACGGCACCAATCATGGATGATTCCGTTTCGATGTTTGAATTTTTGGTGTCTTCTAACGCTTGAATGGCAATGCTCTGGGTGTTTTGATCAATTTGCTCCGAGGCGCTGATAATTTGGTCAAAGAGATCTGCAACTTGCGGATGGGCGTGTATTGATTCTCTGCTTTTATTGACTTCTCCGTTGTTTATCAGGTTGTTGCTGAAATCAACGTAGCGTTGAAATAAAAAACGGTAATCCTTGATGAGTTGAGCCAGATGGCTGTATTTTTTTGTAAGTTCCTCTTTGTGTTCCGAGCTCTCAGCAATTTCAAAACATTTGAGGATGATTTCGTTGGTTGAGTCAATGAGTTCAAACCCTTTGTGTAGTTTGTTTTCGTCGCGTAAGTCAACAAATTGCACCAATTGGTAACGAGCCTTCAGCCAGGTGACCTGTAGTTGCGAAGCGTAGATGACTTCGGGAATTTCTTCCTGGTTAATTTGGTTAAGGGATTGGTGGTTTTTGTTGAGAACCCATAAATTGTACGCACTGCTGCCAATGAAAAATAGCGCCACAATAAGAAAGGCCAGAATCAGCTTGATTCTGAACGATAAATGTTTAATCATGTTGAGTGAGGGGTTTGTCTGTTTTTTTTTGGCGAAAATATCTATGCCTTTGCACACAAATCTAATTTTTTTGTCCAATATTCAAAAACAAATTATCCCCAATGGTTGTTATTTAGAATTTGACAAAAGTGGTTAAGTGTTTTGAATAATAGGGTTATGCAGTGATCTAATATTAACCCGAAGACGTTATTTTATTGCTTATTTAGAATGCACAAAAAAGGGGCTACCCATTGGAAGCCCCTTCTACAATCATAGCGCGATGCCGTTAAAGAATCACAAAAGTTGCACGTTTCAGATCAGTTATAAGCATTTTCGCCATGTTCGTAAATATCGAGACCTTCGGTTTCAACACGTTTGTCGACACGCAGGCCAATAGTTTTCTTCAGTGCGGTGAACAGGATAAATCCGGT
The DNA here is from genome assembly GCF_003254275.1 of Breznakibacter xylanolyticus. GTDB lineage: Bacteria > Bacteroidota > Bacteroidia > Bacteroidales > Marinilabiliaceae > Breznakibacter > Breznakibacter xylanolyticus. The sequence goes on from NZ_QKZK01000009.1 coordinate 141,210, forward strand.
TCCCAAGCCCCAGGCTGCAACAGCGCCCACACCAATGAGCTGCGAAATGAGTGAGCCAATGCCATGTCCATAGAACAAACCTTCGCTGGTTGAGAAGAAGCCTACCATGAGGGTTCCAAAAGCACCGCAGATTCCGTGTACCGATGAAGCACCCACGGGGTCGTCAATTTTGAGGGTGTTTTCGATAAAGCTAACTGCGAATACCAGCAGCACACCCGCCATCAAGCCAATCAACAAAGCTCCTGCGGGGCTCACCACATCACAACCGGCAGTGATGGCTACCAAACCAGCCAATGAGCCGTTGAGAGTTAATGACAGTGATGGTTTTCCAAATCGTAACCATGCGGTGATGAGTGTTCCGACCGTACCACCTGCGGCGGCAATGTTGGTGGTCATGAATATCAGGGCTATGGCGTTGGCGTTGTCTGTGCCATGGGCGGCCAGTTGTGATCCGGGGTTAAATCCAAACCAGCCCATCCACAGGATAAAGACACCCAGAGCTGCCAAGGTGAGGTTGTGACCGGGAATCGCGTTGGTTTTACCGTTGAACTTGCCAATGCGGGGGCCTAGAATCAGGGCTCCCATCAGTCCAAGCCATCCACCCAGAGAGTGCACCACTGTTGATCCGGCAAAGTCATGGAACGGGATTTCTAATTGTGACAACCATCCGCCTCCCCATATCCAGTGACCCGAGATTGGGTAAATGACCAGGGTGATGATGAAACTAAACACGAGGTACGAAATAAAGTGCGTTCGTTCGGCCATGGCTCCTGAAACAATGGTGGCTGCAGTGGCTGCAAACACCGTTTGGAAAAAGAGGAATGCCAATCCCGGAACGCCACCCTCAAAACCACCGCTGAAAAACAGATCGGGGGTGCCGATGAAGCCGGCAATGTCTTCGCCAAACATGATGCCAAAACCCAATATGAAGAAGGTGATGGATCCGATTGAAAAGTCCATGAGGTTTTTCATCAATATGTTGACCGTGTTTTTAGCGCGGGTAAAACCGGCTTCCACTAACGCGAAGCCTGCCTGCATGAAAAAGACCAAGATTGCCGCAATCAAGACCCATAGTGTGTCGACCGAAAAGGCTGTTTCGGCCAATACTGTTGTGATATCTACTGTTTCCATTTTTTTCTCTTTGTGTGATTATTTACCCGTTTCCTTGTCGTATAATGACTCATCGCCTTCGTCGCCCGTGCGGATGCGCAGTGACTGGTCGATGGTGGAGATGAACACGCGTCCGTCGCCAACCTCGCCCGTGTAGGCTGCTCTCAAAATGGCTTTCACCGAGCGATCCAGATTGACATCCCGGACCACAAACGAAATCATGGTTCTTTCGATGACGCTGGTGTCGTACACCACGCCCCGGTAAATGCGGCCTTGAAGGTCGGTTCCTACGCCCCGGGCGTCCCAATAAGTGAAAAAGTCGATGCCTTCTTCGTGAAGGGCTTGCTTCACCTCGTCAAACTTGGTTTTGCGGATGATTGCTTCAATTCTTTTCATCGGTTTATAGTTTAGCTCCTCAATCCCCCCACTAAAGGGGGATGTTTGGGATGTTTTGAATTTGATTTTGACATCATTGATAACTCAGCTTTCGGCTTGCAAACGACTATATGTGCCGGGGTGGAACTTATGCACCCATAGTCTGTGCTATCGTAGTGTTGTTACAGGGTAATGCCCAGTACCAAAAAGGCTTCTTCTTTGTTGGGGTTCACCACAAATGAGGCGTAAGGAGCGACTTTCCAGGTTTCGGTCAGTTGTACTTCTTTGCCAACGGTTAAACCAACGTTGCAAATGTTGAAGTCTTCGGTGTAGTTGAGGTAGTACGATTTGTCGCCGGCACCTACAAATAATTTCGCGTTTTTAAATTCATAGGCGGCTTCCACATAGGTGGCTTCTGATTGGTTGATGAATTTATAAGCACCCAGTGATAAGTTGCCGATGGAATAGGTTAAACCTAATTCAATGGAGTGAGCACCGGTTGTACCATCATAGTCAAAATATCTGAAACTTTGATTGTAATAGTCGGTTGCGATGAATCCCAAGCCAAATTCAAAATCGTAGCTTAAATAGAGATCACATTCGGGTGCTGCAGTGGTTTTTGAGAAGTCGAAATCATAACTCCCCCATGCTCCTGCTGTTAATCCGCCAATGCTATATGATAAGCCGGGCTGGATATTGGGTGACCCTCCAATTTCAGATCCGCGCCATACATACCGGCTCACCACATCGGCCGAGATGCTGAATGGGCTGGTCGCCTCTGATTCTTGTGCGAAAGTAGCCATGCATGCGATGGCGGCTGCGAAGGATAAAAATACTCTTTTCATATTCGTATGGTTTTAGTGAATGATTGTTTTTGGCTTGTATGTTGTAAGTAGAAGTTGTTTAAAAAATTCAAACTAACACGAAATAGAATGAAAAACTTTCGATGTGTAAGTTTGTATTGCAAAACTATGAAAAGTTTTTGAATCACGAACTAACTTGATGAATAAATGATGTGAAAAAACAGAAAAAAATTTCAATGCGTCATTAAAAATGGGGTATGACTATGAAAATGGCATCAATACATGTTTGAAAGGCGTTTAAAAATGGGTGAGTGTGCGTAGAAAAGATGATAAAAGGATGGCATTGGCTATTTATGGATCTTTTCGAGGAAGCAGGTGTTTTTGTACATGAAGGGTTCTATGATGTTCGGATTTTCCCATTTCGATATTCAATCCAATACCTTCAGTGTGTATATTTGCTGCGCTATTCCTTAATAATGGGGAGGCATCATTAAAAAAGAGGACAAAGCATCTCCTCGCCAACGAACGATAATAATCACATAAGGATGAAAGGTTTGTTTTCGGTGCTGTTGCTCATTGCCAGCAATATGTTTATGACCCTGGCCTGGTATGGCCATTTGAAATTCAAGGATCTGAAGTGGTTTCAGCACGTGGGCTTTGTGGGGGTGGTGATGATTAGCTGGGGGATTGCCCTGTTTGAGTATTTCCTGCAGGTTCCGGCGAATCGATTGGGATATAAAGGTTATGGTGGCCCTTTTAGTATGTTCGAGCTAAAAGTGATCGCAGAAGTTATTTCGCTGACTGTGTTCACCATCTTTACATTGGTGTTTTTTAAAAACGAAACGTTTCGTTTTAATCACGTCATTGGTTTTGCATTTCTCATTTTAGCCGTGTTTTTTATTTTTAAAAAGTAACCCATCATAATGAGGGGTGTTGCTAAATGAACTTGTTTTTATTGTCTGTTTTGAGGCAAAAAAAAAGCTGTCCGGTTTCGGACAGCTTTTTTTTTGCACACTCATCGAGTGTTATTTATATTCTTCCCAGCTCTTAATGGCAATGTCTTCCATGCCCATTTTACAGAAGGCGTGGATGAAGGCACTGGCCAGTCGTGCGTTTGTAATGAGCGGAATGTTAAAGTCAATCGCGTTTCGGCGAATGGTGTAGCCATTGCTCAACTCCTCGCGGCTCAGGTTTTTGGGGATGTTCACCACTAAATCGAGTTTTTTATCCCGAATGTAGTCGAGCGTGTTGGGGTGTTTATCCTCGTTGGGCCAGTACAGCAGGGTGTTTTCAATGCCGTTTTCGGTCAGGAACTTATGTGTGCCTCCTGTGGCAAACAGGTTGAATCCTTTTTGTTTGAGCAATCGGGCGCTTTCGAGCAGTTCTACTTTTGAGCGGGCAGGACCCGATGAAATCAGAATGTTCTGCTTGGGGATGCGATAGCCCACCGAAAGCATCGATTGAAGCACTGCTTCGTCGTAGGTGCCTGCAATACAGCCCACTTCTCCGGTTGAAGCCATGTCTACACCCAGTACCGGGTCGGCCTTTTGCAGACGGGCAAACGAGAATTGTGGTGCTTTGATGCCCACGCAATCCAGGTCGAAGAGGTTTTTGTTGGGTTTCTCCACTGGTTCGCCCAGCATCACTTTGGTGGCCAGGTCTATCAGGTTGACTTTTAATACCTTTGATACAAACGGGAAGCTTCGTGAGGCACGCAGGTTACACTCAATTACCTTGATGTCGTTGTCCTTGGCCAGCAGCTGCATGTTGAAAGGACCCGAAATATTGAGCCCTTTGGCAATTTCGCGGGTGATGCGTTTCACGCGGCGAATGGTTTCGACATACAGTTTTTGAGGTGGGAATACGATGGTGGCATCGCCCGAGTGAACCCCGGCAAACTCGATGTGTTCCGAAATGGCATACGCAATCACTTCACCATCTTTGGCCACGGCATCCACTTCAATTTCTTTGGCTTCTTCAATGAATTCTGAAACCACCACGGGGTGTTGTTTCGAAACACTGGTGGCCAGGTTGAGGAAGTGTTCTAACTCTTCGCGGTTACTTACCACGTTCATGGCAGCACCCGAGAGCACGTATGAAGGGCGCACCAGCACCGGGAATCCTACCACATCCACAAATTTGTAGATGTCGTCGATGGTGGTCAGGCTTGCCCAACGTGGCTGATCCACTTTTAATTGGTCGAGCAGGGATGAGAATTTTTGGCGGTCTTCGGCGCGGTCGATGTCCACGGGTGAGGTTCCCAAAATGGGCACGTTCTGGCGGTGAAGTTTCATGGCCAGGTTGTTGGGGATTTGTCCTCCCATCGAAACCACCACTCCTTTGGGTTGCTCCAGGTCGATGATGTCGAGAACGCGTTCCAGTGTAAGCTCGTCGAAGTAGAGGCGGCTGCACACGTCGTAGTCAGTGCTGACGGTTTCGGGGTTGTAGTTAATCATGATGGAGCGGTAGCCCGATGCGTTTACCGTGTTGAGGGCATTCACGCTACACCAGTCGAATTCCACACTCGAGCCGATGCGGTAGGCACCTGACCCTAGTACAATGACCGATTTGTTATCGTGTTGGAATTCCACATCCTGCTCGTTGCCGTTGTAGGTGACGTACAGGTAGTTGATTTTAGCAGGGAATTCGCCGGCCATGGTGTCAATTTGTTTCACCACTGGTTTGATCCCTTGCGCGATACGGTGTTTGCGCACTTTCAGCTGGCCGTTTTCGATGTCCTCGCCGGGAGTTTTCAAAATCAGGCGAGCCAGTTGGAAGTCGGAGTAACCCATCATCTTGGCTTGTTTCAGCATCTCGTTTGGAACCGTTTCCAATGAGTTGTGAGCAGCCAGTTGTGATTTTAGGTCGGTGATATTTTTCAGTTTCTCAAGGAACCAGCGGTCGATGCGTGTGAGTTGGTGAATTTCTTCAACCGACATGCCGGCCTGCATAGCATCTGAGATGGCAAATACGCGTTGGTCAGTTGGTTCTGAGAGTTCTTCTTTGATGTCTTTGTCTTTCAACGGGTGGTTGGCCACGAAACCGTGTGCGCCTTGTCCCACCATGCGAAGGCCTTTTTGGATGGCTTCTTCAAAGGTGCGGCCAATGGCCATGATTTCGCCCACACTTTTCATGCTTGAGCCGATTTGTTTGGATACGCCGGTAAATTTGTTCAAGTCCCAACGGGGGATTTTACAAACCACGTAGTCCAATGCCGGTTCAAAGAAGGTGGAGGTGACTTTGGTCACGGAGTTTTTCAGTTCAAACAGGCCGTAACCCAGACCCAATTTGGCGGCCACAAATGCCAGCGGGTATCCGGTTGCTTTTGATGCCAGAGCCGATGAGCGTGATAAACGGGCGTTGACCTCAATCACGCGGTAATCTTCGGAGTAAGGATCCAATGCATACTGCACATTACATTCGCCCACCACGCCAATGTGACGGATGATTTTGATGGCCAATTCGCGCAGTTTGTGATATTCGGAGTTTGAAAGGGTTTGTGAGGGAGCCACCACGATACTCTCGCCGGTATGGATGCCGAGCGGGTCGAAGTTCTCCATGTTACAAACTGTGATGCAGTTGTTGTAGGCATCACGCACCACTTCGTATTCCACTTCTTTCCAGCCTTTAAGTGATTCTTCAACAAGAATTTGATTGGAATACGAGAATGCATTTTCGGCACGCATGATGAGTTCTTCACGGTTCGAACAGAATCCGCTACCCATGCCACCCAGCGTAAAGGCGGCACGCACGATGATGGGGAACCCGATTTTGTCGGATGCTTTCAGGGCATCTTCAATGGATGTAACGGCAAAGCTTCGAGGCGTTTTGACGTCAATTTCGGCCAGTTTGTTTGCGAAAATCTCGCGGTCTTCGGTGTCGATGATCGATTGAACCGGTGTGCCCAATACTTCAACGTTGTATTTTTCGAGGATGCCGCCTTCGTAAAGCTTTACCCCGCAGTTCAACGCGGTTTGCCCCCCAAATGCAAGAAGAATACCATCGGGCTGTTCCCGTTTGATGACTTGTTCAACAAAAAATGGGGTAACAGGCAGGAAGTAAATTTTATCGGCAATGTTCTCCGATGTTTGAATGGTGGCAATGTTGGGATTGATCAACACTGTGTACACGCCTTCTTCTTTGAGGGCTTTTAGTGCCTGTGAACCCGAGTAGTCGAATTCTCCCGCCTCACCAATTTTTAACGCGCCCGAACCCAGGACAATGGCCTTCTTTACGTTTTTCTTCATCGCTTGTGGCTGTATTTATTGTATTTAATTTTCGTTGGATGTTTGCGTAACTGTTTTGATAATAGGTGGTTGAGCTGCGGAAAAGTGGTCTCTAAACAGATTACCCACGTTTTTATCACGGCAAAAATACAACTTTTTTGGAAAAAACATTTTGAGGATTCAAAAAATGAATATTTTTGCATCGTCGTTGTATATATATACAGTCCTTCTCATGAACATCAAGTCAAAAAGGTTGTTGGCCATTAAAAACATTATTTCCTCGCAAAAGGTAAGTAGCCAGGAGGAGTTGCTGTTTCTGCTTCAAAAGGGTGGGTACGTGACTACTCAGGCCACGTTGTCGCGCGATTTGAAGTTTTTGAAGGTGGCTAAAGTGCCTGATGCTCAGGTTGGATATGTTTATGCGTTGCATGAGGCATCTTCTAAGGTGAATGAAGAATTATCGGTTGATGAGTTTCCTGTGTCGGGTATTGAATCGATGGAGTTTTCGGGCAATTTGGCGGTCATCAAAACCAAACCCGGCTTTGCCAATGGCATTGCTTCGGTGATTGATAGTCATGGATTGTACGAAATTTTGGGAACCATTGCCGGTGACGATACCATCCTTTTGATTTCTCGTGAGGGGGTTACCAAGGCCGATGTTGTGAATGCGTTGTCGTTGTTTGTGCCCGGCATTCGATCGAAGGTGGTGTGATTGTTTGTTCTGATTGAATTTTAATATTATTCCGATACCATTATTAATTATCTCAATATTTTCTATTTCTACGAAAATGAGCGTCAACCTTAAAATAATGATTGCCACCGAGGAACATCTTCCTTATGTGGATATTATTCTCGAAACCATTGCCAATGCCGCCAAAATTCGCGGAACCGGTATTGCCAAGCGTTCCCCCGATTATGTGGCGATGAAGATGAAGGAGGGAAAGGCCATCATTGCGCTTGATGGCTCTGAGTTTGCCGGTTTCTGCTACATCGAGTCGTGGGGACACGACAAGTTTGTGGCCAACTCGGGGTTGATTGTGGTTGAAAAGTATCGGGGTCATGGTTTGGCCAAGAGCATTAAAAAAATGGCTTTTGATCTGAGCCGCAAGAAGTTTCCTGATGCAAAAATCTTTGGTTTAACCACTGGTTTGGCTGTGATGAAAATTAACTCGGAGCTGGGTTATCGCCCCGTGACCTTTTCGGAACTCACCGATGACGAGGCTTTTTGGAAAGGATGCCAAAGCTGTGTGAATTATGATATTTTGATGCGAACCAATCGCAAGCACTGTCTGTGTACCGGTATGCTCTACGATCCCAAGTGGGAAAAAGAAAAGCCTGCCGAAACGATTGAGGAACCTAAGAAAATGTCGGTCTTTGGCCGATGGCTTAAATTTAAGCAGTTTGTACTGCGCAAGTAATTTTATGATTATGTAAGTCAATGTCTTTTAATAAAGAGAAGAAGAAGTGAAATGATGAGACAGGTGATGAGATTTGGAAAGATTTTTAGATCTGTCTTCTCTGTCTGATCTATCTGTATGACGTATAGATATCTACTTCTCTTTTAATCTGTTATCATTAATTAAATGACATTTTATTAGTAATTAACGATTTCGAAACATATCACCATGAAGGAAAAAGTAGTTTTAGCTTACAGTGGCGGATTAGACACCTCTTTTTGTGTGAAATATCTGTCCATCGAGAAAGGCCTGGAAGTGTATTCGGCCATTGCCAATACCGGCGGATTTTCAACCGAAGAACTGAAAAACGTTGAAGAAAAGGCTTATCAGTTAGGGGTTGCCAAGCATGCCACCATTGATGTAACGGATGTGTATTATCGCAACTGCATCCGTTATATGATTTATGGTAACATTCTTAAAAATAATACTTATCCGCTTTCGGTGAGTTCCGAACGTATTTTTCAAGCGTTGGCCATCGTCAAGTATGCTCGTGAGATTGGTGCTAAATATATTGCGCATGGTAGTACCGGTGCCGGTAACGACCAGGTTCGTTTTGACCTGACGTTTCAGATTTTGGCGCCCGAGATTCAAATTATTACCCCCATTCGTGACTTAACCCTTTCGCGTGATGAGGAAATTGAATATTTGAAAAAACAAGGTGTTGAACGCGATTGGACTAAGATGGCTTATTCCATCAATAAAGGTCTTTGGGGAACCAGTGTGGGGGGGAAAGAGACATTGACTTCGCACATGTCGCTACCCGATGCGGCTTATCCCAGCCAATTACAGGCCGATGGTGAAGAGGATATGACCATTGAGTTCGTAAAGGGAGAAATTAAGTCGGTGAATGGAAAGGTGTTTGCCAATCCGGTAGAAGCCATTCAGGCCATCGAGGCTATTGGAAATCGCTATGCCATCGGTCGCGATACGCACGTGGGCGATACCATCATTGGTATCAAAGGGCGCGTGGGTTTTGAGGCTGCTGCACCGCTGATGATTCTGAAAGCGCACCATACCCTTGAAAAGCACACCCTCACCAAATGGCAAATGTATTGGAAGGAACAGCTGGCCAACTGGTACGGGATGTTACTGCACGAAGCTCAATATCTGGAGCCGGTGATGCGCGACATCGAGAAGTTTATGGAGCACAGCCAGGAAAATGTCACAGGTAAGGTGTTCCTGAAGTTGCGCCCTTATCGTTTTGAGGTGTGCGGTATTGAGTCAGCTCACGATTTAATGAAGTCGGGTTTTGGCGATTACGGCGAGGTGAACAAGGCCTGGAGTGGTGACGATGTGAAAGGGTTCACCACCATTTTGGCCAACCAGTTGAAGATTTTCAACCATGTCAACAAAGGGCAGTTAGATATTGAATAATTAATTTGATTTAGGGACATGATAGAGACGCACAATTTGTGCGTCTCCCCTTGTTTTAAAACATTTCCCATCCTAATTCAATCACCATGATACAAGCAGGAATTATAGGAGCCGCAGGTTACACCGCCGGTGAATTGATTCGTATATTGATTAATCATCCGCGGGTGAACATTGCCTATGCGCAAAGCACCAGCAATGCAGGGAATCCGGTTGCCGAAGTGCATACCGATTTGGTTGGCGAAACCGATTTGACGTTTTGTGCCGAGCCCTCTTTCGATAACGTGAACGTGATATTCCTGTGCATGGGGCATGGCAAGTCGGCTGAGTTCATGAACAAATATAACGTACCGGCAACAGTGAAGGTGGTCGATTTGAGTACCGATTTCCGCATGTCGGGTTCTCACGATTTTGTGTACGGATTGCCTGAAACAAACCGTGATCTGATTATAAATGCCTCGCGGGTGGCCAATCCCGGTTGTTTTGCAACCGCCATTCAGTTGGCTTTTTTGCCGGTGGCGGCTTCCGGTCAATTGGGCGAGGTGCACATTCATGCCATCACCGGTTCAACCGGAGCAGGACAGGCACCCAGCCCATCAACGCATTTCAGTTGGCGAAGCAATAACATGTCGGTTTACAAAGCTTTTTCTCACCAGCATCTGAACGAGATTGGGCAAACCATTCGTCAATTACAGCCCGATTTTACGGAGTACGTCAATTTTGTACCTGTTCGAGGCGACTTTCCTCGCGGCATCATTGCATCGGTTTATTTCGAAAGTGATTTGACCAAGGAGCAGGCGCGCGAGTTGTATAAAAATTTCTATCAATCGCATTTCTTTACCGTAGTGGTTGATAAAAATCCTGACCTTAAACAGGTTGTCAATACCAATAAAGCCGTGGTGTATGTGGAGAAGCATGGCAATAAATTGCATGTCATTAGTTTGATTGATAATCTTTTAAAAGGTGCTTCGGGGCAGGCGGTTCAAAACATGAACCTGATGTTCGGCTTTGACGAAACTGAAGGGTTGCGTTTGAAACCGGTTGCTTTTTAATGTTGATGATCACAAACTCCTAAAAATTCAATTACCGTGAAACTATTTGATGTCTATCCGCTTTTCAATATAACGCCCGTCAAGGGCGAAGGCTGTTATGTGTGGGACGATGCCGGCAATAAATATCTCGATTTGTATGGCGGTCATGCTGTGATTTCTATCGGGCACAGCCATCCGCATTACATTCATCGATTGACTGAGCAGCTTAATCGTATCGGATTTTATTCTAATTCTGTGCAAAACCCTATGCAGGAAGAATTTGCGGCCAAGTTGGGGCAAATGTCGGGAATGGATGATTATTCGTTGTTTTTGTGTAATTCGGGAGCCGAAGCTAACGAGAATGCGTTAAAGCTGGCTTCTTTCCACACCGGACGCAGTCGGGTGATTTCGTTTCAGAAAGGTTTTCACGGGCGTACATCGGCTGCTGTAGCGGCTACCGACAATCCCAATATTGTGGCACCTGTCAATGCAGGACATCAGGTGACCATTTTGCCGTTGAACGATCTGACCCGATTGGCCGACGAGTTAAAGAAGGAAGATGTGGCGGCTGTGATCATCGAAGGCATTCAGGGCATCGGGGGCATTATTGTGCCCGATGGTGCGTTTTTGGAAGGTGTTGCCGATTTGTGCAAAAAATACGGAACCGTGTTAGTGCTCGACGAGATTCAGTCGGGTTACGGGCGTAGCGGCAAGTTTTTCGCCTTTCAGTATACCAATGTTAAGCCCGATGTGGTGACGGTTGCCAAAGGCATTGCCAACGGTTTTCCGGTGGGAGGCGTGCTCATTGCGCCACATTTTCAGGCCAAACACGGTATGCTAGGAACCACTTTTGGTGGTAATTACCTGGCTTGTGCAGCCTCCTTGGCTGTTTTAGAGGTGATGGAAAAAGAAAATCTCATTGCTAACGCTTATGAGGTAGGGAACTATTGGATGGATTTGTTGCGTCAGGATCAGTCGATTAAGGAAGTGCGTGGCTTGGGGTTGATGATTGGATTATCTTATGAAAAAAATATTCAAGATATCCGGAAGCAATTATTGTTTAAAAAATGTATTTTTACGGGTGTCTCCGGTACTAACGTTATCAGGTTATTGCCGCCCCTGACCCTCACCAAGCAGATGGCCGATGAGTTTGTGGTTGCCCTGCGTGAGGTCTCTGAATCTTCCTAATACATTTTTTATTGTCATGATCCGATTTTTCTGGAATGAAGAGTGGAAAGAATTGATATTTGAAGCAGGTGCTTTGCGCAAGCGTTATGCTGTTTCCAATTTTGGACGCATTGCCAGTTTTTCCGATAGCATCGAAAACGGGGATCTGATTAAAGGTGGAGTGTTGCAGGGGTACTCTACGTTGCCCATGCGACCTTACGGTAAATCGAAAACCTTTTACGTGCACAAGCTGGTGGCCGAATTCTTTGTTGCGAAGGAGAATGACGATCAGACTTATGTGATTCATTTAGATTACAATAAGAAAAATAACTTTTATAAGAACCTGAAGTGGGCCGACAAACACGAAATGTTGGCTCACCAAAAGGAAAACCCGGTGGTGATAGAGTCGCGCGAGAAGCAGAAAGGGCGCTTGTCGGATCAGGGCCATAAGCTGACGGCCACGCAGGTGATGCGATTGAAGATGAAGATGAACGATCCCAATCGTAAGACGCGCCTGAAGATGTTGGCTAAGCAATTTGGCATTAGTGAGATGCAACTCTATCGCATTAAGTCGGGCGAAAATTGGGGACACATCACTGTTGAGACGGAACCCAAAAAACAATAGCCTGCGGTAATTGGCTGAAAATGCTAAATTTGTCTGCGGGTTTTATTGTTAATCCCGACTCGCATTTTTAAATAGCCATGACCATGAAAAATCTCAAAATAGCCATCATCGGTGGCGGTAACCTCGGGAGTGCCATTGCCAAAGGTTTAATCACAGCCGATCGCGTTTCTCCTTCCAATATAACCATTACTCGTCGGAACCTCTCCGCCATTTCGCACCTGTCGGAATTTGGTGTGGAGTTCGAGAGCAATAACCCCAAGGCTGTCGCCGGCGCACAATTGGTGATGCTGGCCGTGAAGCCCTATCTTATCGACGAAGTGGCTCAGGAAATTTCACCTTATGTGGCACCGGGTACTATCGTGGTGTCGTTGGCTGCCGGTATCACATCGGCCAGGGTTGCTGCCCATTTTAACCAAGTGCTTCCGGTGTTTTGCGTGATGCCTAACACAGCCATTGCCATTGGTGAATCCATGACTTTTGTATCATCATTTCAAGCCACCAAAGAGCACGAGGCTCTGGTGATGGATTTGTTTAACCAAATGGGAACCGCATTGTTAATACCCGAGGCGCAAATGGCTGCGGCTACTGTGTTGGCTTCGTGTGGCATTGCCTATGCCATGCGTTACATTCGTGCTTCAATGGAGGGCGGCGTGCAGATGGGATTTACCGCGGCTTTATCGCAACAAATTGTGACACAAACCGTCAAAGGGGCTGCTCAGCTCATTGCTCATAGCGGTAATCATCCCGAAGCGGAAATTGATAGGGTGACCACACCCGGCGGTATTACCATCGAAGGACTCAACGAGATGGAACACAAAGGGTTTACGTCGTCGGTTATTAAGGGATTGATGGCGGCATTCAACAAAGTTAAAAACGCAAAATAAGCTTATCCGTGTTTCAAACCATCACTATAAAAATTGGGTCGAATGTGCTGGCTGCCGGTGGCGGCATGCTCAACGAGCAACGTATTGCCCACTTGGTTGATCAAATTGCGCAGTTGCATCGTGAAGGCAAAAAGGTGATTCTCGTCTCTTCCGGGGCTGTGGCTTCGGGACGGAGCATGGTGAAACTACCTCCCAAGACCGATACTGTGGCGGCTCGTCAGGTGCTCTCGTCGGTGGGGCAGGTAAAGCTACTCAATCTTTACACCGCCTTGTTCGAGAAGCATGGCATGACCATCGCTCAGGTTTTGGTCACCAAGGAGGATTTTCGCACGCGCGAGCACTATCTGAATATGAAAAACTGCCTCACGGCTTTGCTCGATAATCACATCCTTCCAATTATCAACGAAAATGATGCTGTGTCGGTGACCGCGCTCATGTTTACCGACAACGATGAACTTTCCGGACTCATTGCTTCGATGATGGATTGCGATGCCCTGTTTATCCTCACCAATGTGGACGGCATTTACGATGGTGATCCCAAGAGTGGCAACGCCAAAGTGATTGAACGCATTGAAAATCCCGAGCACGATATGTCGCAGTACATCTCTACCACCAAGTCGGATTTTGGCCGTGGCGGAATGCTGACCAAGTGTCGCATCGCGCAAAAGACGGCGTCGTCGGGTATCTCGGTTCACATTGCCAACGGTAGTCGCGACCGCATTTTGGAGACGCTGGCCAATCAGCCGCAAAGCGTGTTGCATACCCATTTTCTGCCCGGCGAAAAACGCGATGCCATTAAAAAATGGATTGCTTATTCCGATGGTTTCACCAAGGCTGAAGTGACCATCAACGAAGGGGCTGTGGATGCACTGCACAGCCACAAAGCCTCCAGCTTGTTGCTGGCGGGGGTGACCGCCATCCATGGTGAGTTTAAAAAAGGAGATTTGCTTCGAATTCTGGCGCCTGATGGCGAGGTCGTCGGCATTGGCAGGGCTCAGTTTGATGCTGATAAAGCGCATAAACACCTTGGTGATAAGAAATATAAGCCGATCATTCATTACGATTATTTGTACCTTTACCCCAAAAATTAAGTGCTTTATTACATTTCAGTTTTTTGTTTATCAACTGCATTATCTTTTTGCATGAAGTGAAACAAAGTGCCATTAATTTTATGTCTTGATACTTGTGTCTTAATACTTTATTTCGTCCCATGAAGTGTCTTTCCCAATTTGAAAAGGTTCGCGAAGCCTCGCGTGATTTGGTGAAAATCAGCCCCGAAACCATGAGCAACGTGTTGTTGCAATTGGCCGATGCTGCCGTTGCCAATTGTGCTGCCATTCTGTCTGAAAATCAAAAAGATTTGGAGCGAATGGATTCTGCCAATCCCAAATACGATCGTTTGCTGTTGAGCGAAAAACGCATCGAAGACATCGTTGCCGACATTTGTAATGTGGCCAATTTGCCTTGCCCCATTGGTGAAAGTATGGAGCAGCGAATTCTGCCCAATGGATTGGAACTAAATAAGGTGCGTGTGGCCATGGGGGTGGTGGGTGTCATTTACGAGGCTCGTCCCAACGTCACCTTCGACGTGTTTGCATTGTGTTTCCGTTCGGGCAACGCTTGTGTGCTCAAGGGCGGGAGCGATGCCTGGTATTCCAATCAGGCCATCGTGGCCATCATTCACGATGTGCTGAAAAAGAATCAAATCAACCCCGAAATATTGCAACTGTTACCGCCCGATCGTTACGCGGCCGATGAGTTGATGAATGCCGTTGGCTACGTGGATGTGCTCATTCCTCGTGGTTCACAGGGACTTATCAACTCAGTGCGCGACCAGTCGAGGGTGCCGGTGATTGAAACCGGTGCCGGAGTGGTGCATACTTTTTTTGACCCAACAGGCGATGTGGCTTTGGGCAAGAAAGTCATTTTTAATGCCAAGACACGACGCGTGAGCGTTTGTAATGCATTGGAATGCCTGATTATTCACCGTTCGCGATTGAACGATTTGGCTGAACTGGTATCACTCATGGCCGACAAACAGGTTGAATTGCTGGCTGATGATGCCTCCTTTGCCGTGCTCGACGGGCATTATCCAACCGATCTGCTCCGGAAAGCCGGTGCCGACGCCTTCGGAACAGAATTCCTGGCTTATCGCATGTCCATCAAAACCGTCGATTCGCTCGATGAGGCGCTTGAGCACATTTACCGTTACAGCACCAAGCACAGCGAGGCCATCATTTCGGAAGATGCCCATGCCATTGAGCGTTTCTTCAACGAAGTGGATGCGGCTGCTGTTTATGCCAATGCTTCCACTGCTTTCACCGACGGCGCTCAGTTTGGATTGGGTGCCGAAATCGGCATCAGCACTCAAAAATTGCATGCCCGCGGCCCCATGGGATTGCGGGAACTCACCAGTTACAAGTGGCTGGTGAAGGGGAACGGGCAGGTGAGACCAGCATAAGGCAATGAATGTCGTTTTGATACATGAATTAAAATCTTGATACGTATTACATGAAACGTTTTTTAAAAGTCGAAGATATTGGTGATTTGAACGCTGCTGTCAAAGAAGCGTTGTCGTTGAAACAGAATCCTTATGCTCATCAGCATCTTGGGAAAAACAAAACCATCGTTTTGATATTTTTCAATTCGAGCCTTCGCACGCGTTTGAGTACGCAAAAGGCCGCCATGAATTTGGGCATGAATGTGATGGTGCTCGATATCAACAAAGATGGTTGGAAATTAGAGTCGGAATTGGGGGTGGTGATGGATGGCGATAAGCCTGAGCACATTCGTGAGGCTGTTCCTGTCATTGGGCAGTATTGCGACATCATCGGGGTGCGTTCGTTTGCTCAGTTCGAGAATAAGGAGGACGACTATTCTGAGAAAATCCTCAACCAGTTCATTGAGTTGTCGGGTAAGCCTGTTATCAGTCTTGAGTCGGCCACGCGCCACCCTTTGCAGTCGTTTGCCGATTTAATTACCATCGAAGAACATAAGACCAAAGCACGTCCCAAGGTGGTTCTGACATGGGCGCCTCACCCCCGTGCGCTGCCGCAAGCCGTTCCTAACTCGTTTGTGGAGTGGATGAAAAATGCCGATGTGGAATTTGTGGTGACGCATCCCAAGGGGTATGAGCTGGCACCCGAATTCATGGAGGGCGTGACCGTTGAATATGACCAAAAAAAGGCTTTTGAAGGTGCCGATTTCATCTATGCCAAAAACTGGGCTTCGTACACCGAGTATGGCCAGATTTTAAGCAAAGATACCAGTTGGACTGTTGACGAGGCTCACATGGCCTGGACCAACAATGCCAAATTCATGCACTGCTTGCCTGTGCGTCGTAACATGATTGTGACCGATGGGGTGATTGAAAGCCCTAATTCTATTGTGATACAGGAGGCTGCCAATCGTGTCTTCTCGGCTCAAACGGTCATTAAGCGGATGCTGGAGTCGATTTAATCCATTTAATTGTCCATATTTTTTGTAGAGAGGTTGTCCCGAATGACGATTTAGAAATTTTCAACGCAAAGGCACAGAGTCGCTGAGTTTTTGGATGTTAAATTTTTTGATAGTGTGAATAAATCTGGGGTATCTTCTGAGTCTATGTTCGCACCAAAAATATTAAGGAATACACCCGATTGTTGGTGTGATATTTATTATTCACCTCCGCGTCTTAGCGTCTCTGCGTTTAATTCCTTTTTCGTTTCATGTCGAATTTTAGATGACTTCTTGTAAAACATATCCATGATGCAACAACTTACCATCATCAAAGTGGGCGGAAAAGTGGTCGAAGAGGCCGAATCGCTCAATGAATTGCTCAACGATTTTGTACAGTTGCCCGGACTCAAATTGTTGGTTCACGGTGGTGGCCGAAGTGCTACCAAAATATCGGAACGCCTGGGCATTGAAACCACCATGGTGAAAGGTCGTCGGGTCACCGATGCCGAAACCCTCAAAGTGGTGACCATGGTATATGCAGGTTTGGTCAATAAAACCATAGTGGCATCGCTTCAAGCTCGCGGTTGCAATGCCGTGGGACTCACCGGCGCTGATATGGATTTGATTCGATCGAAAAAGCGGGTCGGTGGTGAGGTTGATTACGGTTTTGTGGGGGATGTGGTCGCGGTGCAAACCCAACAAATAGCCCAACTCATTGCCGATGGCGTGATTCCGGTGGTGGCGCCCATCACCCACGACGGCAACGGCCAGTTGCTCAATACCAATGCCGACACCATGGCTTCGGCGCTGGCAACTGCTTTGGCTGCCGTTTTTGAGGTGAGTCTGGTGTATTGCTTCGAGAAGCCGGGCGTGATGATGGATCAAAACGATGAATTGTCGGTGATCCCCATGCTCGATAAAAATGCTTTTCAAAAACTCACCGCCGATGGCGTGATTGTCGAAGG
Organism: Breznakibacter xylanolyticus; assembly: GCF_003254275.1. GTDB lineage: Bacteria > Bacteroidota > Bacteroidia > Bacteroidales > Marinilabiliaceae > Breznakibacter > Breznakibacter xylanolyticus. The sequence goes on from NZ_QKZK01000009.1 coordinate 158,662, forward strand.
CATGATTCCCAAACTCGACAACGGTTTTGCAGCCATTGATGCCGGTGTACGCAAGGTGGTCATCACCAATATTGAGGGGATGAAAGGTGGTCACTTAGGCGGCACTGCATTGATTTAATTTTTTAATCCCAATTCAATGTCGTTAAGTTAAGAGAAGAAGACGTAAGACTATGAGACAGATGATGAGATTAGGAAAGATAGTTAGCTCCGTTCTCTTCGTCTCTTCAGTTTATTCTATATGTCTTTAGTCTAATCATCATCTTTTCTCTTTTTGAATCGCACTAACATAACGACATTGAATCCTAATCCCTTGATGGAGAAAAATACTATGGCAGCATCGGAGGCTCAGTACATCGCTTTGTTAAAGCAGATGATTTCTATTCAGTCCTTTAGCCGTGACGAAAAAGAGGTGGCCGATATGCTTGAGGGCTGGTTCGTTTCACGGGGCATTTGTCCCAACCGCAAGGGTAACAATTTGTGGATGTGGGGCAGTGAGCGGGATGCAGCTAAGCCAACGCTGTTGCTCAACAGTCACCTGGACACTGTGAAGCCTGGTAACAACTGGACTGCCGAGCCTTTTACGCCTGCTGTTGACGGCGATAAGCTTACCGGCCTGGGGAGTAACGATGCCGGTGCTTCGGTGGTCTCACTCATCGAAACATTTTTTCGTCTCCGGAGTGTTCCGCAAGCCTACAATCTGGTGTTGGCCATCACGGCCGAAGAAGAAGTGTCGGGGCTCAATGGTGTCAGTTCCATTTTGGAGGAGTTGGGCACTATCGATCTGGGCATTGTTGGCGAACCCACAGGTATGAATATGGCTGTGGCTGAACGTGGTTTGCTGGTGCTCGACTGTTATGTGGCCGGACAAACCGGGCATGCGGCTCGTAATGAGGGTGTCAATGCCATTTACAAGGCATTGGCGGCCATCGAGTGGTTTCGTAATCATCCGTTCGACAAGGCCACCGATTTGTTAGGACCCGTGAAAATGAGCGTGACCATGATTAATGCCGGAACCCAGCACAACGTGGTGCCCGACAAATGCCACATGGTGGTCGATTGTCGCATTAATGAGTGTTATTCCAATGTGGAAGTGTTCGAGAAAACCCGCGACAGTGTCGACTTTGAAGTGGTACCCCGTTCGTTTCGCCTCAATAGTTCCAACATCCCACTGAGTCATTCGGTGGTGAAACGAGGCTTGACCCTTGGGCTGAAGCCTTATGGCTCTCCGACCTCTTCGGACATGGGGTTGATGCCATTCACGACTCTGAAGATAGGCCCGGGCGATTCGGCGCGTTCGCACACCCCCGATGAGTACATCCTCATTTCGGAAATAGAAAAGGGCATTGAGATTTACTGGCAATTGCTCAACGGGTTGGAGTTAAAATAGGGGACGTGAGTCGATAACCATCTTTTTATCTTCCCAAACCCTAAAAAGCGTTAACCCATTTGAATTTTGCCGCATATCACCTACATTTGCGGGGCTTTAAGCTGTTGACGGAGGAGCAGTTATTCGTTCTTTGGTTGGCTGGTGGGAGCAAATTTTTTTCAAACGATTTCAGACAAACGTATCCGATGATGAGTTTTGTATGTCATGCTGATAATTATTTGATGATATGTTCAGTGTTAGATGTTTGTGGGGCTAATTCCGTTTTTGCGTTTTGATACTGAAATCTTAATACTTAGAATGAATGAAACTTTGGGATAAAGGCATAAAAGTCAACGATCGTATAGAAGCCTTTACGGTGGGCAAAGACCGCGAGATGGATTTGTACCTGGCACCATTTGACGTGTTGGGAACCATGGCTCACATCACCATGCTGCAAAAAGTGGGCTTGCTGGCGGCCGATGAGCTTCCTGTACTCTTGGCTGAGCTCAAGCGCATTTACGCGCTCACGCAAGATGGTTCGTTTGTGATTGAAGAGGGCATTGAAGATGTGCACTCGCAGGTGGAGCTGATGCTCACCCGCGCCTTGGGCGACATGGGAAAGAAAGTACACAGCGGACGCTCGCGCAACGATCAGGTGTTGCTCGATGTGAAGCTCTTTGTCCGTCATAAACTCAAAGAGGTGGTGGAGTCGGTTGGTGCCCTGTTTGCCGTGTTGCAAAAGCAGAGTGAGGCGCACAAAAACAAACTGATGCCCGGTTACACACATTTGCAAATAGCCATGCCCTCGTCGTTTGGCCTGTGGTTTGGTGCTTATGCCGAAAGTCTTACCGACGACATGGAGATGTTGTTGGCTGCCTGGAATATCACCAATCAAAACCCACTGGGAGCTGCTGCCGGTTACGGTTCGTCATTCCCATTGGATCGTACAATGACTACCAATTTGCTTGGTTTTGCTGACTTGAATTATAACGTGGTGTATGCCCAGATGGGGCGTGGCAAAACCGAAAAAAACGTGGCTTCAGCCCTGGCTTCGGTGGCATACACCGTGGGCAAAATGGCCATGGATGGCTGTCTGTACACCAGTCAAAATTTTAATTTTCTGAAGTTGCCCGATGAACTCACCACCGGGTCGAGCATCATGCCGCACAAGAAGAACCCCGATGTGTTTGAACTCATTCGGGCCAAGTGCAACCGCATTCAGGCTTTGCCGCAGGAAATCGGTCAAATTACCGCCAACCTGCCCATGGGCTATTTTCGCGATCTGCAGATCATTAAGGAGATATTGCTCCCGGCTTTCGATGAGCTCATCAGTTGCATCGACCTGGCCACTTTTGCCATCGACAACATCAAGGTGATGGAAAATTTGCTCGACGATGACAAATATCTGTATCTTTTCAGCGTGGAAGAGGTGAACAAGCTGGTGCTGAATGGAGTTCCTTTCAGGGACGCCTATAAGCAAGTGGGGGGCGACATTGAGCAAGGAATGTTCAACCCTGATAAGCAAGTGAACCATACCCACGAAGGAAGCATTGGGAACCTCTGCACCGCGCAGATAGCTCAAAAAATGGAGCGATTGAGCCATCGTTTTGATTTTGAAAAAGTAGATAACGCCATTTTAAAATTATTGTCATAATGGATCTGTTTGGGGATTACAACAACAATTCAACTTTTGAGGGAGACGACATGAGAATTATTGACTACCTGGCCAAATCGGCCGTCGCAGCCAGTGATATCGATAAAAACTTGTTTGACAAGTTCAATGTGAAGCGCGGATTGCGCAATGCCGATTTCTCCGGCGTATTGGTGGGGCTCACTCGCATTGGCGATGTGGTGGGCTACGAGAAAACCGACGACGGGGTGTTGTTGCCCAAAGACGGGGAACTCTATTACCGCGGCTACGAAATCAAGGATCTTTGCAACGGCTTTCAAAACGAAAATCGTCACGGTTTTGAGGAGACAGCCTTTTTGCTGCTCGCCGGTAAGTTGCCCACCCGCTCCGAGTTGACCGATTTCACTTCGTTGCTTTCGCGCGAACGTGAGTTGCCATCGTTCTTCTCAAAAAACCTGATTCTCTCCATTCGCGGACGCAACATCATGAACATGCTGGCTCGCTCGGTGCTGAGTATGTATGCTTCCGACAACGAGGCCGAAAACTATTCGCCCGAGAATCTCATCATGCAATCGATTAGCCTCATCGCCAAGTTTCCGGTGTTTGTGGCCTATTCGTATTATGGCATGCGACACTCGTATCAAAATAAGTCGCTCATCATTCGCCATCCCAACCCCGAGTTGAGCCTGGCCGAGAACTTCCTTTACATGATGAAGGGCAGCAAATACTCTAAGCTTGAGGCCGATTTGCTCGATTTATCATTGGTGCTCCATGCTGAACACGGCGGGGGTAACAACTCCACTTTCACCTGTCGCCTGGTAAGCTCGGCGCAAACCGACACCTACGCGGCCATTGCGGCAGCACTGGGGTCGCTCAAGGGCGACTTTCATGGTGGTGCCAACCTGAAGGTGGTGGATATGATGGAAAACATCAAAGAAAATGTGAAAAACTGGGGCGACGACCAGGAAGTGGCCGACTACCTCAACAAGATATTGCGCAAAGAGGCTTTCGATAAAACCGGTAAAATTTATGGTATCGGTCATGCCATCTACACCAAGAGCGACCCGCGTGCCGTGCTCCTGAAAGAGAAAGCCCATGAGCTGGCCATCGAAAAGGGACGCGAAGAGGAGTTCAAACTTTACGACGCTGTGGAACGTTTGGCGCCCGAGCTCTTTTACAGTTACAAAGGCGGTGTGGGCAAAGTGGTGAGTGCCAACGTCGATTTTTATTCAGGGTTTGTGTATCAGTGCCTCGAGATTCCGGAGGAGATTTACACCCCCATCTTTGCCATTGCCCGTGTGGCCGGCTGGTGTGCCCATCGCATCGAGGAGGTGACTTTCTCGAGCAAGCGCATCATTCGTCCTGCCTACAAAAACGTGTGCGAGCGCATTCCGTATTTGTCCATCGAGAATCGATAATCATATTATTGATTTCAATGTCGTTAAGTTAAGAGAAGAAGATGTAAGACGATGAGACAGATGATGAGATTAGGAAAGATAATTAGATCTGTCTTCTTCGTCTTCACAGTCAAATCTATCTGTCTGCGGTCTAAAATTCTTCTTGTCATTCGATTGTCACGAACTAAACGACATTGTTATTGATTTTTAACCCACTTTGCAGCTATCCCAAAGCCATCGCCTGTATTTCAATGAATTGTTCATTTTCAAGTTCCGATTTGTGTACTACAGATTTTCGCTTTGTAAAGGGAGCGTATTTGTATTTTAGGGCATCGTAAAGCTTGCGGACATTTTGGTTTGGCTCAGAGCATCGACGAATCATGATTACTTGATCCTGCTGATTTTGCGCCAATGTGGTCACCGCTTTTTGGGTGTTCATGGTACGAACGATCTCACGCCAACCGCTATTGATGCCATGTGGCTTTAGTTGATGTCGGATCGT